>NZ_QLMG01000019.1 GCF_003259905.1 Salipiger aestuarii
AACGGCAGCCTCAGGGACGAACTTCTGAACGAGGAGATCTTCGACAGCCTGGATGACGCGCGGCGTAAGCTGGCCCTCTGGCGCTACGACGACAACACGGTCAGGCCGCATTCCTCGCTGGAGAACCAGACACCGCTGCAAGCGCGCCGAGTGCTTGAGCAATCTGAGGGCTCCGCGCCCGGCGCGCGTGCGCCAGACGGGGAAGCCGAATACCCAGATCTAACCTGCAGACTCTCGTCATGAATGAGGGACCGGCAGGGGGCAGGTCACGTCGTCCCGTGGCGTTCCGCGAGAACCCAGGCTGGTTCATCGCTGGCCTGGATCGCCGCCCTGAACCGCACACAGCATATGGGCAAACGTCAGGTGCAGAAGAAGGTTGAGGCCATCCGGGAAGCCATAGGAGTCCTGTCTGGGACAAACCGTCTCGTTCCGCACGGTTGGCGGTACACCGCCGCAACACAGCTGGCCGACGCGGGCGTCGATATGCGCGACATCCAGGCCGTGACCGGCCACAAGACGCTCTCAATGGTTCAGAAATATACCGCTCAGGCGAACCAGAAAGCAGCTCCCAGAAGGGCGCAGACGGCACGGGAACAGAGCAGAAACGAAACAGGAAAGTGCTAACAAAGTGCCAAACTCGATCGCTCGATCGAGGCGCAGTGTTTCCAGTTCAGCATTTTCTTGTTCAAAATCAGAATGGTGCGGGTGAAGGGACTCGAACCCCCACGCCAAAGGCGCCAGAACCTAAATCTGGTGCGTCTACCAATTCCGCCACACCCGCCAGTCTGGCCGTTGTCCTAACAAAGCCGCAGCAGTTAGGCGAGTGGAAAATAGCCGGTGGCGCATGCGCGGTTCCGTCTCCGTGTTGTCGCGACGCTTACCCAGGCGCGGCGGGTCGCGATCATGGTCCGTCAACCGCCGGCAGGGCGGGAACGACGTCAGCCTTGCGGTGTCATGCCGGGCCTTGCCCGGTTCCGGCGCAGCCCAAGATACCGCTCGCGCAAGATGATCGACACGCCGGAGGCGACCACCACCGCCGACCCCAGCAGCATCAACGGCGTCGGCACTTCGGCAAAGACCGCATAGCCGATGACGATGGCAAACAGGATCGAGGCATAATCGAAGGGTGCCAGCAGCGCCGCTTCGGCACCGCGATAGGCCGAGGTCAGGCAAATTTGCGCAATTCCCCCCAGCATGCCCGCGGCGATCAGCATCGCGGTGTGTTCCCACGGCGGCAGGACCCAGCCGAAGGGCAGGGTGACAAGGGACAGCACGGTCGAGGTCATGGTGAAATAGAAAACGATGGCCGAGGTCTGCTCGGTCGCCACCATCCGCCGGATGTGGATCTGCACCAGTGATCTCAGCACCGCCGACGCCATGACGAATGCCACGCCCCACAGCACCGTGGGTGTGGGGTCCGAGACGGTCAGCAATGGCCACATCACGATGCCCACCCCGATCAACCCCGTCACCACCGCCGAAAGCCGGAACAGCCGCACCTTTTCACCGAGCAGCAGCGCGGCAAAGACCACCGTCATCAGCGGCGCCGCGTATCCCAGCGCCGTCACCTCGGGCAGGGGGAGCATTCCCAGCGCCGCAAAGTTGAACCCCATCGCCGACACGCCCACAATTCCCCTCAGGACGTGCAGCGACAGCCGGTTGGCGCGCAATCCGGTCGCAAGGTCTCCGCGCCAGATCAGCCAGGCGATGATGACCGGCAGAGCAAAAAACGACCGAAAGAACACCGCCTCGCCGGTCGGCACCGGCGCGGCCTTGATAAGGGCCGACATGATGACGAACAGCACCACGGAGGCGAGTTTCAGCGCGATGCCGCCGAGCGGGGTCATGGGGGCCTCGGGATCTGGTATACCAACGGCGACAGCATGGCGGCGCGCGGCGCAAGGTGCAATCGCTCGTCTGCAAACATCCGTGCCGATCCGGCGCGCCGGGTCAGCCGGTTTCCTTGCAATGACGCCGGAAGGCGCGCTTGAGCATGTCGAGCTCGGCCCGCAGAAGCGCCATTTCGGTGCGCATGTCCTCGCCCGCAGCCTCGCCCGCGATCAGCGTGAAGCTGTCCAGCTTTTCCCCGCTGGCCCCGTCGAGGATCAGAAAGGTGTGCACCCCGTCGCCCACGGCCTGAACCGGCACCGGCACGTCGACCGCCCAGCGACCGGGGTCGGGGGTGGCGGTCACCGTGACGCCGCGCACCGGTGCGTCCTGCACCGTCACCGTGATGTGGGGGGGGGACGCACCGGCGCTTTCGGCAACCAGAAGCCCTTGCCAGAGACCTTCGACAAAGCGGGTTTTGGTCAGCGAATAGGCAGGCATGGCGGCATCCTCTTGAGGGTCGGCTACAGGTCGGCGCGCGGACGGCGGGCAAAGGTCAGGTCGCGCAGGGTCACCTTGTTCATCTGCGGCCGTTCAAAGATCAGGTCCAGCCACATCCGGTCGGCGCGTTTTTCGTTCAGCCGCGTATAGGCTAGGTCGAATTCGACGCGGATTTCCTGATCGTGCAGGGGCAGTTCCCGCACGATCTGTTCGGTGTTGGGGCCATGGCGGATGTTGAGGCGGGCAAGGATTTCCAGCGGCTGTTCCATCTCGACGACGGTGTCGATGCGGATCAGATGCGTGCGTTTCAGACCTTGTGCGGCCTCGGGGGGCAGGTCGATGACCAGCGACAGGTACGAGCCGTCAAAGCTGAACACATCCAGCCGCAGCCCATAGGCGGCCAGATCCGCCGCGCGCAGGTTGCGTGTCTGACGCAGGGTGATTTCCGACCGGGTGCAATCGTGAAACAGCGTCGCGTCGGTGCCCAGCGTCGCCTTGTCGGGCACCGAAGACAGGCCGCGTTCCGGCAGGGGGCCGCGCCAAAGCTCGGGGCGCCAGGCCCAGTCGGCATCCTGCGGGCGGGGAAAGGCCTGAGTGCCGGGCAGCGGCAGCGACAGCCGACTGTCGGCGATGAACAACAGCGTGTCGAGCCGTGCCTTCAGCTTGCGGGCAGCGGCACGCTGGCGGCGCAGCACGCGCAGGTCGGTGCTGCCCGCGTCACGCGCGGCGGCGGTCCACCGCCTGAGCGAGGCCGCCGCAAGCGCGCGGCCCATCCATCCTTTGCCGATCCGTGCCATGAACGCTCCTTGCGGTGCCGGGCTGTTCGGGTCTTATCGCAAAATCCCTGAATGGAATAAACGATCTATCCTCCCTGCGGGCTGAGCGTGGCAATCCGGTCGCGGATGGCGTGCAGCATGGCGGCCCCGTCGCTGCCGGCAAGCGGGCTGTCACGCGGCGCGTACAGCGCCAGCCCCACCATCCGGCCCCCCTGCACGAAGGTGCCTCGCCAGTACCTCGGGTCGCCGTCATCCAGCACGTCGGTGCCGCCGCCCGCCAGATGCGTCAGCGTCAGCCCGTTCCGGTGCAGGCCGCCGATCATCCGCTGCCCCATTTCCGCCGCCAGCGCCGGGGCTTCGGGCAGGGCCGCGCCGGTATCGGGCGCCCCGACGGTGACGGTGACGAGCATCGGCGCGACGACGGGGCCGTCATTGCCCCCGGCGATCTTGCGGCATGACGCGATCACCGCAAAGGTCCGGGCGGGTCCGCGCGCAAAGGTGCCTGGATCGACGCAATACCCCCGAGGGCCGCCGATCACCACGTCCCCGCCCGCCAGCCGCGCGGTGTCCGGCGCCCCGTCCGGCGGCGCGGACAGGCATCCCGCAAGCGCGCCCGCCACCACGACGGCGGCGCTGCAAAGCACGGCTTTGCGCAGTCGTGTCATGGTCTTGTGCCCTCGCAACTTGTTGTTCCCGAGGGGAATAGCCAAGCAAGGGGCGGGGGACAAGCGTGTCAGCCCTTGCCAAGGCGCACGGGCCGTGCAGGGATCGCGACCATGTCCTATGCCCCCTTCAAGCAGTTGACCGACGCTGCCGTCCGCCCCGAACTGTCGCGCCTTGCGTTGGGGCTGGGCGTCGTGGTGGCGCTGACGTTCGGGCTGGGGCAGGCGATCATGGCGGTGGCGCGGCTGCTGCTTGGTCCCGACCGGTTCGACGCGTTGCTGGGCGCGATGCAGCGCGGGGATACCGCGATCGGGGTTTACGCGCTGCTGCTGGGGGCGGGTGCCATGGGGCTTGCGGTGCTGCTTGCCGCCCGGTTGGTGCATGGCCGCGCGGCGCGCAGCCTGCTGGGCCCGCTGCCGCTGGCGTTGCGCCAGTTTGCCCGTGTCGTCGTGGCGCTTGCGGCGCTGCAGGCGGTCATTTTTCTGGCGCCGCCCTGGTCGATGGCGATGGACATGCTGCCGGCCATGGCTCCGGGGCGCTGGGTGGCGCTGCTGCCTCTGACGCTGCTGGCGCTTGGGGTCCAGACGGGCAGCGAAGAGCTGCTGTTTCGCGGCTACCTGCAATCGCAGCTGGGCGCGCGGATCGCCGCGCCCGCCGTCTGGCTGGTGGTGCCCTCGGGGTTGTTCGCGCTGGGCCACTGGGCGCCGGGAATCTACGGGGAAAATGCGGTGTTCGTCGTGTTCTGGGCGTTTCTCTTCGGCCTCGCGGCGGCGGATCTGACGGCGCGCAGCGGCACGCTTGGCCCGGCGCTGGCGCTGCACCTGCTCAACAACCTGAGCGCCGTTGCCATTGCCGCACCGCAGGGCCCGATGACGGGTCTTGCCCTGTATGTGCTGCCGCTGGACGTGGCGGATGCCGGGGCGGTGCGGGCGGCGCTTCCGGTGGACCTTGGGGTGCTGGGGCTGTCGTGGCTTGCCGCGCGGCTGGCGCTTCGGGTCTGACGCCCGGATTGCATTCCGCGTCCGGGCCGCATAGATCACCCGCGACAGCAAGCCGCGAAGGACCCAGAGATGAACTGGATCACCAACTACGTCCGTCCCCGCATCAACTCGATCTTCTCGCGCCGCGAGATGCCCGAACATCTGTGGATGAAATGCGACGGCTGCGGCACGATGCTGTTCCACCGCGAGGTGACGGACAACCTTGGCGTCTGCACCACCTGCGGCCATCACATGCACATCACGCCGCGTGCGCGCTTTCAGGCGCTGTTCGACGGGGGCGTATTCAACGACATCGCGGTGCCCGAGCCGATCAGCGATCCGCTGCACTTTCGCGATCAGAAGAAATACCCTGACCGGATGAAGGCGGCCCAGCGCGCCACCGGCGAAAAGGAGGCGATGCTGGTCGCCGCCGGCGAGATCGGGCGCACGCCCGTGGTCTGCGCCGCGCAGGATTTCAGCTTTATGGGCGGGTCCATGGGGATGTATGTCGGCAACGCCATCATCAAGGCCGCGCAGGAAGCCAGGCGGCTGAAACGCCCGCTGGTGCTGTTCTCGGCCGCCGGGGGTGCGCGGATGCAAGAAGGCATCCTGTCGCTGATGCAGATGCCACGCACCACGGTCGCCATCCAGATGCTGCGCGAGGCGGGGTTGCCCTATATCGTCGTGCTGACCCACCCCACCACGGGCGGGGTCACCGCATCCTACGCCATGCTGGGCGACGTGCAGATCGCCGAGCCCAACGCGCTGATCTGTTTCGCCGGACCGCGCGTCATCGAACAAACCATCCGTGAAAAGCTGCCCGAAGGGTTTCAGCGCGCCGAATATCTGCTGGAACACGGCATGCTGGATCGCGTCATCGACCGCCGCGGGATGCGGACCGAGCTGATGACCATCCTGCGGATGCTGATGCAGATGCCGCCCGCCGTGCATGGCGAACTGCCGCCGCCGGGCGATCTGTCGGCACCCGATCCCGAAGACGCCCCCGATCCCGCCGAAAAATGACTCGCGGGTCCGATGCCATCCTGCAGCGGATGATGTCGCTGCACCCCAAGGTCATCGACCTGACGCTGGACCGGGTGTGGCGGTTGTTGGCCGCGCTGGATCACCCCGAACGGCGGATGCCTCCGGTCGTTCACGCCGCCGGCACCAATGGCAAGGGGTCGACCCTTGCCATGATCCGCGCCGGGTACGAGGGGGCGGGGAAAACGGTCCATGCCTATACCTCGCCGCATCTGGCGCGGTTTCACGAACGCATCCGGGTCGCGGGCCATCTGATTTCCGAAGACGCGCTGTCCGCCGTTCTGGACGAATGCTGGGATCGCAACGGCGGCGATGCCATCACTTATTTCGAAATCACCACCTGCGCCGCCTACCTGGCCTTTGCCCGGGCGCGCGCGGACGTGGCGTTGATCGAGACGGGGCTGGGCGGACGGCTGGACGCGACCAATGTGTTCGATGCCCCCGCGCTGACCGTCATCACGCCCATTTCGCTGGACCACCAGCAATATCTTGGCGACACGCTGGCCGAGATCGCCGGGGAAAAGGCGGGCATTCTAAAGCGCGGCGTGCCCTGCGTTGTCGGCCCGCAACCGGATGAGGTGATGGCCGTGATCGAAGCCCGCGCCGCGCGTCTTGGCGCGCCGCTGCTGGCGCATGGGCAGCACTGGCAGGTGTGGCAGGAACGCGGGCGGCTGGTGTTTCAGGATGAAACCGGGTTGCTTGATCTGGCCTTGCCGAATCTGCCGGGGGCGCATCAGATCGAAAACGCGGGCGCCGCGCTGGCGGCGCTGCGTCATCTCGGGTTGAGTGCGGACGCCTGCGAAGCCGCCGTCACCGGCGCCGACTGGCCCGCCCGCATGCAGCGCCTGAAAACCGGGCCGCTGCCCGCCTTGGTGCCCCGGGCCGAGCTGTGGCTTGACGGGGGCCACAACCCGGCAGCGGGCGCGGCGCTTGCCCGGCATCTGTCCGGCTTGTCCCACCGTCCGCTGCACCTGATCTGCGGCATGCTGAACACCAAGGACATCGCGGGATACCTGCGTCCGCTGGCGGGCCAGGCGGACCGGCTGATCGCCCTGTCTATCCCCGGCGAGGCAAACACGCTTCCCGCAACCGAAACCGCGCGCGTCGCCGCGACGGTGGGGCTGCGATCCGACACCGCCGACAGCGTCGAAGACGCGTTGAGGCGCATTGGCTCGGATGTGCCCGACGCGCGTATTCTGATCTGCGGCTCGCTGTATCTGGCGGGCGAGGTGCTGCGGCAGCAAGGCGGATGACCCGCCGCAGGCCATGATCCGCCTGATCTGACTCGCGTTTTCCCGTTCTACACGAATCGCGCATGACGAATCACTTTACCTTGACTGATTCGCCCAGAGCTGACTATATTTGGTGTCAAATCTGATTGTGGGACACGCTGCCATGTCGTTCCCGCCGTATCTGGGGGACCGACAGCCATGCCGCGCAAGATGTACCGCGCGCTGACGCTTGGGACAGGGCCGGGGCTTTGTCTGTGCGCCACCGGCGCTATCGCCCATCGGGACGGCGATCTGGTCATTCCCCAAGAGCCTGTGACCTCGGAAAACGGGGCGAGACTTCGACGCGGATGGCCTCTGTGGGCAAGCGTACGATTGCCAGCTGCGGTGTGCCCGCGCAATTCAAGAACGTGCAAAAGGCGGTCGCCGCGCCGCCCGAACCGAGCAAGCCCAACGACGCACAGGCCCGCCGCGTGCAGCGCGGCGACAGCCTGGCCACCATCGCCTGTCGCGACGACGGACACACCTATCTGTATCTCGCCATCTACGAGGCCAACCGCGACAGGCTGGCCACGCGCGACGACATCAAGGTCGGTCAGACGCTGAAAATTCCGGTGCTCTGACCAAATAATACAGGCTGAAGATCGAGCAACTGGGGCTGGCAACGACCAGCCCCATTTTTCGTTGGGGCTTCGGTTTTCGGATCACGATGTTTCGCCCCCGTCGTCGCTGCCCCCGTCGTCGGTCCAGTCTTCAGCCCAGTCTTCGGCCTGCATTTCGTTCAGTCGCGACGCCGTGCGTTCGAATTCGAACGCGCCGGGGCCTTCGATGTACAGGCTTTCGGGGGTGTCCCGCGCGCTGACGATCAGTTTGACCCTGGCTTCGTAAAGCGTGTCGATCAGGGTGGCGAACCGCTTGGCCTCGTTGAAATTGCTGCGCCCAAGCCGGGGGACGTTTTCCAGCACCAGAAGCCGCAGCGCATCGGCGATGGCAAGATAGTCGCCCGGCCCCAGCATCTGCCCGCACATGTCGTAGAAACTGACCCGCGCCATGCCGTTGCGATAGCGGGGCAGCGCGATCTTGCGGCCCTTGACGGTCAGCACCAGCTGTTCTTCTTCGCCATGGGTCAGGTCGGCCCAGAGCGCGTCGATCTCGGCGCGGGCGGCGGCGTCGACGGGGGTGAAATAGCTGCGCGCCCCGCGCAGCCGGTTCTGCCGGTGGTCGCGTTCCGACGCCAGTTCGCGCACTTCGAGCCGGTCCTTTATCAGCGCGATGAAGGGCAGGAACAATTGCCGGTTCAGCCCGTCCTTGTACAGATCGTCCGGCTTGCGGTTCGATGTGGTGACCACGACCGTTCCCGCCTCGAACAGCTGTTCGAACAGCCGCCCCACCAGCATCGCATCGGCAATATCGGTGATCTGCATCTCGTCAAAGGCCAGCACGCGTACAGAGTCGCTGACAGCCTTGGCCATGGGGTTCACCGGGTCTTCGACACCTTCACCGCGCAGGCGGTGCAGATCGGCCTGCATTTCCTGCATGAAGGCGTGGAAATGCACCCGGCGTACCGGCACGTTCAGGCTGTCGACGAACAGATCCATCAGCATGGACTTGCCGCGCCCCACGCCCCCCCAAAGATACAGGCCGCGCACCTTGGGCACCTCGGGCGCGCGGCGGAACAGACCGCGCTTTTTCGGCAGCTCGGGCGCGGCGGCCAGTTCGGCCCGGATGCGTTCCAGCGCAGACAGCGTCGCCTCCTGGGCGTCGTCACGGATCAGTCGCCCTTCGGCGACGCGGGCATCGTAAAGCGAGGCAAGCGTGTTCATGACGTGGAATTAGCGCGCCCAGCCTCGTTTGTGTAGAGCCAGCGCGCCGCATTGCGGAAATCGCGATTGTATCGGTAACATTTCTTTCGTTGACGCGGCGACACACCCGGCTAAGCCTGCCGTCCAAAGGAGCCTCGTCATGGACAACCAGACCCGTCTTTTTACCCCCGTGCTGATCACGGGATGCTCAATTATTCTGGTGTCGTTCGCGATCCGGGCCAGTTTCGGCGTGTTCCAGATTCCGATTGCCGAGGAATTCGGTTGGGCGCGCACCGAATTTTCCATGGCCATCGCGTTGCAGAACCTGTTCTGGGGCATCGGTCAGCCGCTCTTCGGTGCCATGGCGGAAAAGGTCGGCGACCGAAAGGCAATCATCCTTGGGGCCATCGCCTATGCGGCCGGGCTGTTGCTGTCGTCGCAATCGGTGACACCGGGGGGGATGCAGATGTCCGAAGTGCTGGTGGGTTTCGGTATCGCGGGCACGGGCTTTGGCGTGATTCTGGCCGTGGTCGGGCGGGCGTCGTCGGATGACAACCGGTCGATGTCGCTGGCCATCACCACCGCTGCCGGATCGGCGGGGCAGGTGATCGGCGCACCCGTCGCCGAGGCGTTGCTCGGGGCGTATTCCTGGCAGGTGGTGTTCATGCTGTTTGCCGTTGTCATCATCGCCATGCTGATGTTGCTGCCCTTCATGCGCGCGCCCACCCGCCCCGCCAGCCGCGCCGAACTGGAGGAGTCGCTGGGCGCGATCCTGCTGCGCGCCGCCAAGGACCCCAGCTTTTCGCTGATCTTCATCGGGTTTTTCAGCTGCGGCTACCAGCTTGCGTTTATCACCGCGCATTTCCCGGCTTTCGTGACCGAGATGTGCGGACCGATCACGCCGGGGGGCATTCTGCACGGCCTGGGGATCACCACGACCTCGGCTCTGGGGGCCGTCAGCATCGGCGTGATCGGGTTGTGCAACATCGTAGGAACGCTGACGGCGGGCTGGGCGGGCAAGCGGTTCACCAAGAAATACCTGCTGGCCGGGATTTATGTGGCGCGCACGATCGTGGCGGCGGCGTTCATTCTTCTGCCGATCACGCCGACCACGGTGTTGCTGTTTTCTGCGGCGATGGGGTCGCTCTGGCTGGCGACAGTGCCGCTGACCTCTGGGCTGATCGCGCATATGTACGGGCTGCGCTACATGGGCACGCTGTACGGCATCGTGTTCCTGTCCCACCAGCTGGGCGGGTTTCTGGGCGTCTGGCTGGGGGGGCGGATGTACGACCTCCACGGCGATTACACGCTGGTGTGGTGGATCGGTGTCGGTGTCGGAGCGCTGAGCGCGGTGGTTCACCTGCCCGTCAAGGAAGCGCGGGGGCCGAAACTGGCCCCCGCCTGAGCGTTACAAGACCGGGCCGGGCAGGACCTTGCGCGAGATCAGGCAGTCCTGCCAGCCCTCGGGGTCGGTGAACAGATGCGTCTGCCAACCGCGCGCCGCCGCGGTGGCGATATTGTCGGTCCGGTCATCGGCGAACAGCAGCGTTTCGGGGGCCAGCCCGCAGTCGGATTCAACCATTTCGTAGATCGGCGCGTGGGGTTTGGTCGCCCGCATCTCGCCCGAGATGTAGGCGCGGTCGTACTCGCGCAGGAACGGATAGACCTCTTGCCCCTGTTCGAACGGGCCCAGGCCGATGTTGCTCAGGAAAAACACCGGAGTGCCCTGGGCGCGCAGCGCGCGCAGGATCGTCACCGACCCGTCGATGGCGGGCGACGCCAGCTTGACCCAGTTGTCGTGCCAGTGGCGTATGTGCTCTGCATAGGCGGGGTTGGCGTCGGCGCAATCATAAACCTGTTTGCGAAACGGTTCGCCTGCGTCGATGCCTTCGTTCATGGCGTGCAGATCTACGCTGGCGAACATCTCGCGGCGACGATCGGGGCCGATGAGCGCGTCGAAATACAGCTCGGGCTGCCAGCGGATCAGCACATTGCCGATGTCGAAAATTACAGCGTCGATGGTCATGCCTTATCCTTTTGCCAGCCGCAGCGCCTGTTCCAGCGCATTGAGAAAACGCGAGCGGTCTGCCTTGGTGAACCCCTTGCCGCTGCCGCCCGCGCCCAGCGGGTTGGCGGCGCGCAGGTCGGCCATCAGGTCGCGCATGGCAAGCTGCTGGCCGATGTTGGCGGGGGTGAACCGCTCGCCGTTGTGGCGCAGCACCTGGGCGCCAGCCTCGATACATTTCGCCGCCAGGGGGATGTCGCCGGTCACCACCACGTCGCCCGGCCCGCAGCGATCCGCGATCCACATATCGGCCACATCAGGGCCGTCGGGCACGATCACCGTTTCCACCAGCGGGTTGCGCGACGGACGCAGTCCGCCGTTGGACACGACGAACATGGGGCATTTGTGGCGGGTGGCGACACGCTCGGCCTCATCCTTGACGGGGCAGGCGTCGGCGTCGATGTACAGCTTCATGGGGTCACCAGTCCGATCACGGTGCTGAGCGTCACGATGCTGAACGCGGTGGAAATAAGGATTGCCGCCGACACCCGCTGCGGCGCGATGCCGTAGTGCTGCGCCAGCATGAACACGGTGCCCGCCACCGGCATCGCGGCGGTGCTGACGGCGACGGCAGCCTGAAACGGCGTGACGGGAAAGAACAGGTACACGCCGGCCGCCACGAACAGCGGGTGCAGCACCAGCTTGGCAAAGCTCAGCCAGCCCGACACCGCCAGCCGTTCGGCGGATTTGCTGGCCAGCGACGCACCGATGGCGAACAGCGCGCAGGGGGTGGCGGCGTTGCCCAGCATGGTGACGAAGTCCAGCACGACGCCGGGCAGCGCCAGCCCCGACGCCGACACCGCCAGCCCCGCGCAGATCGACACGATCATCGGGTTCGTCAGCAGGCCCAGCCCGACGGAGCGAAAGATCGAGGCGGTGATCTTGCCTTCGCGCGCACCCGCGACAAGCACCACCAGCAGCGTGGCGAACACCACAAGGTCGATGGTCAGCATCAGGATGATCGGTGCCACGGCGGCCTCGCCCAGCAGCAGCGACAGCATGGGCAGGCCAAGGAATCCGGTGTTGCCGATGCTGGCGGTCTGCGCTTCGATCGCGGCGGTTTGCAGATCCTGACGGCGGGCAAAGGCCACGGCGGTGGCGATGCCATAGACCGCCATGGTGCCCCACAGGTAAGCGGCAGCAAGGCGCGCGTCAAAGATCTGGCCAATCGACAGCGATGCGGAAAACCGGAACAGCATCGCGGACAGCGCAAAGTAAAACACGAATTTGGTCAGCGCGGCGGTGGCGGCCTCGGGGAAAAAGCCGCGCCGCCCGGCACCGTACCCTAGCCCGATCAGCGCAAAAAACGGGACAGTCTTGACAAAGATCGCCAGCATGTCAGGCCATGGGCCGTGCCGGGCGGTCGTTCGGGGGCCGCGCGGCCGGGATCACCGGCCTAGACCTTGCCCTCGAACTCGCGGTGCACATATTTCGCATCGCAATAGGGGCATTCGACGTAGCCGTCCGTTTGCGGGATCAGCAACCAGACCCGGGGGTGCCCCAGCGCGCCTTCGCCGCCATCGCAGGCAACGCGCCAGCTGTCGACAACCTTGGTTTCGGGGGCTTGGGTCGTCATGGCCGAGGTTTCCTTTTCGTCACAGCTGCACTACCTGCGTTATGAGCGGAAAAACCTGTAGGAGCAAGGCTCGGATGACTGGAGACGCGATCCGGATCGAGGCGCTGCGCAAGACGTATGCGGGCGGAAAAGAGGCCCTGAAAGGCATCGACCTGACCATCCCCACGGGGTCGATCTTTGGCCTGCTGGGGCCGAACGGGGCGGGAAAGTCGACCCTCATCAACATCCTTGCGGGGCTGGTGAACAAGACATCGGGCAAGGTCGACATCTGGGGTTGGGACCAGGATCGCAATCCGCGCCAGTCGCGCGCCGCCATCGGCGTGATGCCGCAGGAACTGAACCTGGACCCTTTCTTTTCGCCGCGCGACGCGCTTGAGGTGCAGGCGGGGCTGTACGGCGTGCCCAAACGCGACAGGCGCAGCGACGAGATTCTTGAAATGATCGGGCTGGAAGACAAGGCCGATGCCTATGCCCGGACGTTGTCGGGGGGCATGCGCCGCCGCCTGTTGTTGGGCAAGGCGCTGGTGCATCACCCGCGGGTGCTGGTGCTGGACGAACCCACCGCCGGCGTGGACATCGAGCTGCGCCAGATGCTGTGGCGCAACGTGCGCCGGTTGAACCGCGAACGCGGGATGACCATCATCCTGACCACCCACTACCTGGAAGAGGCCGAAGAGATGTGCGACGAGATCGCCATCATCAACCAGGGCGCGGTGGTGGCGCGCGACAGCACCCGCAACCTGTTGGGCCAGCTGGATGCCAAGACGTTGGTGATCGAGCCCGAAACCATGCCCGGCACCCTGCCCTCGGCGCCGGGGATCAGCGCCGAGCGGCGCGGCGGCGGGTTGATCGCGCTCAGCTACCGCTCGTCGCAGATTTCGGCGGGCGACGTGCTGGCGCTGGTGCATCACGCAGGCATCGTCATCCGCGATGTGCGCACCGAGCAGGCGGATCTTGAGGATGTGTTTCTGGAGCTGACGCGCACGCGCAGCGTTGCCTGACCAGCGGCTGTCTATGCCGCACGCCCGAATCGCAACAGGGGGGCAGGTTGCCCCCCGGCCCGGCCTGGTCGAGCCCGGTCTAGTCGAGCATGCGGCCCAGCGGGCGGCCGCCCAGGATATGGATGTGCAGGTGCGGCACTTCCTGCACGCCGTGCGCGCCCGCGTTCATGATGGCGCGAAAGCCGTCGGCCTCGACGCCTTTCATCTCGCAGACCTTGCCCACCGTACGGGTGAAATCGAGGATTTCGGCATCCGGAGCGTTGCGGGCGAAATCGTCGTAGCTGACGTATTTGCCCTTGGGGATCACCAGCACATGGATCGGCGCCTGCGGGCGGATGTCGTTGAACGCAAGGCTGTGGTCGGTTTCCAGCACGGTGTCGTTGGGAATCTCTCCGCGCAGGATTTTCGCAAAGATGTTCTGGTCGTCATAGGTGTAGGCCATTTTTGTCCTCATTCGGCAAAGAGTTGATCGGTGGTGGCAAGCGCGCCGGCGATGGGTTCGGAACAATCGAGAAAGGCAGCGATGGCGCGGGCGTTTCTGGCTGGCGGGTCGGCTTCGCGCAAGCGGCTGTGATGTGCGAAGTTTCTGTCGCGAAGGGTATCGGTTTCCAGCGCCATGTCGTTGCGGATCGTCGGCAGCAGACGCGCCAGGGTTTCAGGCGGGGTGCCGTCGCCGGCAAGTCCGACGCGCATGGCGTGCTCGATCAGGTCGCGATCCGAGAAATCGCAGTCGATCTCAAGCAGGCGGGTGACGGACCTGTCGCGGCAGAAATCCTCGATCAGGTCCAGGTTGGACGGGTCGAGACAGATCAGCAAGCGATCGCTGTCGTAATGCTCGTACAGCATGCGCAGCAGGGCGCGCCGGTGGCGGTGGCGTTTGTCCATGCTGTCCTGGATGCCGCCCAGGTCGGGCAACGCGCAGCTTTCGTCGTTGAACAGGTAGCCGATGCAGGGCAGGCCGGTCGACGTGCGGATGCAATCGACCAGCCGTCTGGCCACATGCCATTTCCGGCACAGCACGATCAGAAGGTCGCGTTCGCGCCCCAGCGTGCTTTCGGTTTCCCAGAAACGCGGCGCAAACCGATGGCCGGTGCGGCCCTTGCCGGTCAGAAAGGTGAACAGCGACCGCCCCTCGTTCGAGATCCGGAACCGCGCCCCTTCGCAGGCATAGAGCACGCCAAGTCGGCGGCGCAGATCGTGCGCTTCAGCCGAGATCTTGCGGGCGAACAGGAAATCCTGCGACAGCAGGAGGTCGTAATGGTCGTTGTGAAACGTCACGGGCATGCCGTAGTCGGTGAACATCAGAAACGTCAGCGTGCGGCTGTCGATGTCCCGTTCGGGCACAAGATGGCGCACGAGCGTCTGAAAGAACGTCTCGTCCGGAATCCAGGTGGTGCGGAAAAACCGCATCACATCCGGGCGCTGCTTGCGGAATTCTAGGATGGATTCGACCGTCTGCCGCCGCAGGCACCACCATTGCGACCCGATCATCACCGTGATGTCGCCGGGGATCGCGCGCGTCAGGCCGAGCCGCTTTTGCAGTTCGAACATGGCGTAGAAGCGTTTCTTCTGGGTGCGTTCATTGAACCAGTGGCGATAGACCAGCCGTTCCTCGCGCCAGCCGGTCTTGATCCAGTCCGATGTGAGATAGTCGAAGCTTTCGATGTGGTCGACATCGCGCCGGTCCAGGAAATCATGGACGTATTGCGCCGGTTTGATCGCCATGCAATCGCCCGAAAGCATGTAGAAATGGGTGGCGTCGGGGAATTGCGCGACCGCCGCGTGCAGGGCGTGCAGCGTGGCCTGCACCAGCGACCATTCCCCCCAGCCGCATTTGACCCGCCGGGTGGCGAAGGTGACGTTGGGATTGGTTTTCAGGGCGTCGCGGATCGTGTCGAACTGTGCCCGCGGCGCGCGCGCATCGAAATGGATCGACATGCAGTCGCCCACGGCCGTCAGGCTCTGCGCCTGGTTGATGACTGCGTCTGGGTCTTTGTGACACAGCAGGATGAAGGCGATCTTGGCCATGTGCCTCGGGGTCTGTTCCGTTCCGGGCAAGTGTTTCCATGATAAGGCTGAACGGGCGTTGAAGAAACGGTATTGTTCTGCTTTCTTTCATCGCACGGGGCAACAGGCAAGACGGCGGCCTTACGAAGAGGAACGAGCGTATGGGTTTTCCGGGAACCTGGATGACCGAAAGCGAAAGCATGGTGTACCGCGTGGTGCCCAAATGTGCCTGCTCGACCATCGGGCAGATCATGTATTACTCGGACCATGGCACATTTTACGACGGCGACATCCACGACGCGACGACCGGCCTGCACAAATGGGCGCGCGAAGACAGCCGGGCCGCGATCCGGGCCAACGCCGAGACCCGCGGGGCCTATGCGTTCACCTGCGTGCGCAACCCTTATACACGGGTGCTGTCGTCGTTCTTCGACAAGATCTGCGGCATTCAGCGCAACGGTAATCGTTATCGCGGCAACCTTGTGCCGTTGCTGATCCAGAAATACGGCATCGAGGTCGGCGGCGACGACGGGCAGGGCGATTTCGACCAGATCCGCAGTTTCCGCCGGTTTCTGCTGTTCGTGCGCGATACCGTCCGCTGGCGTCGCCCGATGGACCCCGATATTCACTGGTCGTCGGTGTCGGGACATGTGTCGACTTTCATCGTCAACGGTGGCCGGTACGATCGGATCGTCTGGACCGAAAGGTTCGAAGACGGCATGCAGGGCGTGCTGGACAACATCCAGATGCCGCACCCGGTCGATCTGGCGCAGATCCCCCGGTTCAACGAATCCGAAGGCCACGGGCCAAAGCGTCTGCATCCGGTCGAGGATTACTTCGACGACCTGTCGATGCATCTGGTCTACGAGATCTACAAGCGCGACTTTGACCTGTTCCGCTATGATTTCGCGAACCCGGCCAACAAGATGCCCATCGGCGACATCGACCTTGACGAGGTTCATGCCAAGCTGGGCGATTGATCCCGAACGGCGTGGCCGTGACCCGGCGTCTAGCCCGGCAGGGTGCCGGACAGCGCGAAGAACTCGCCTTGCGACCAGACCCCGAAGCGGCCATCGTGTTGCACGCCCAGATCCGCGAGCCGGTAAAATGTCTTGCGGTCGATCAGCGCCTCAAGCCCGCCACGCACCATGACATAGGGCGAGGGTTCGCCGGTCTGCGCATCCTCGGTCACCCGGATCGGGCAATCGCGGCCGGCGGTGCAGGTGTCGCCCAGATTGGTGGTGAACCGCAGGCTCTGGTCCCGTCCGGCGCCGGTGACATCCAGATCGACCGCGATAAACGGGGCGTCCTCGACTGTGATGATCCATTTTTCGACCGGGGTGACGAGCACGAAATCTTTACCATCTTTTCTCAGGATCGTCGAAAACAGCCGCACAAGCCTTTCGCGCCGGATCGGGGCGCCTTCGTGCCACCAGCTGCCGTCGCGCCGGATGACCATGTCCATCTCACCGCTCAGGGCGGGGGTCCATTGATCGACGGGGGGCAAACCGCGCCCCTTGGTGGCGTTTGCAGAGGCAACCACATGGGCCAGCCCGGCTGTAACGGAATTTTGTGTCTTCATTTCTTTGGTACTTTCTCAACCGCGTAATAGAGTCTGTCTCAACGGGCAGGAAAAGCAAGGAGTCGCATCATGGCCGAGGATCTGGTCGCCGGGATCGAGGCACTGGAAAACAAGCTGGCCGAAGCCAAGCGTGCGATCAACGCCCGCTTCATCGGGCAGGAACGCGTGGTCGAACTGACGCTTGCGGCGCTGCTGTGCGGCGGCCACGGGCTGCTGATCGGCCTGCCGGGCCTGGGCAAGACCCGGCTGGTGGACACGCTGTCGACTGTCATGGGCCTGCACGGCAACCGCATCCAGTTCACCCCCGATCTGATGCCCGCAGATATTCTGGGATCCGAGGTGCTGGAAACCGGCAACGACGGTGGCCGGGCCTTCAAGTTCATCCAGGGCCCGATCTTCTGCCAGCTTCTGATGGCGGATGAAATCAACCGGGCCTCGCCACGCACGCAATCGGCGCTGCTTCAGGCGATGCAGGAAAAGGTGGTGACCGTCGCGGGCGAAACCAGGCCGCTTGCCGCGCCGTTCCACGTTCTGGCCACCCAGAACCCGATCGAACAGGAAGGCACCTATCCGCTGCCCGAGGCGCAGCTTGACCGCTTTCTGGTGCAGATCGACGTCCAGTATCCGGATCGCAAGACCGAAAAGGACATTCTGCTGGCGACCACCGGCACCGAAGACGCGCAGGCCCATCAGGTGTTCGATGCGGACTCGCTGATGGCGGCGCAGACGTTGCTGCGCCGGATGCCGGTCGGGGATGCGGTGGTCGAGATGATCCTTGATCTGGTGCGCGCCTTCCGGCCCGGCGAACCCGCCGCCTCGCAGCGGGTCAGGGATACCGTGGCATGGGGGCCGGGGCCGCGCGCCGCGCAGGCGCTGATGCTGACCGTGCGGGCGCGCGCCCTGCTCGAAGGGCGTCTGGCGCCGTCTCCGGCGGATGTCATCAACATGGCGCGCCCGGTGCTGGTGCACCGGATGGCGCTGACGTTTTCGGCACGCGCGCGGGGCGAAGACCTTGGCGCGCTCATCGACGAGGTCGCGGGCGGCATCCTCCGCACCGAGGCCGCGGCTTGAACGACACCGTCACCTCGCTGCGCCGCGACGCGCAGATCGAAGCCGCGCGTTTTCCCGCGCTTCTGGCGCGGGCCGAACAGCTGGCGGGCACCGTGCTTCTGGGTGAACACGGGCGTCGCCGCGCGGGCATGGGCGATGATTTCTGGCAGTATCGCCCGCTGCGGTCCGGCGACACGCTGCGCAGCATCGACTGGCGCCGCTCGGCGCGGGGTGACGAGCAATTCGTGCGCGAACGCGAATGGCAGATCGCGCAATCGGTGCAGATGTGGGTGGATAGCGGAGCGTCGATGCGGTTTTCCTCATCCAAGGATCTGCCGTACAAGGGCGACCGCGCGCGTTTGATCGCGCTCGCCGTGTCTATCCTGCTGATTCGCGGTGGCGAGCGCGTGGGTTTCACCGGCTGGTCCCTGCCGCCGCGCAACAGCGATATTCAGGTCCTGCGGCTGGCCGAAGCGCTGTCTCAGGATGCTCCCGAGGATTATTCCGCCCCCGAACATCGCGGCATCATTCCGCATTCGCGGGCGCTGTTCGTGTCCGATTTCCTGGGAGACATAGGTACCGTCGAACTGGCGCTGACCAAGGCGGCCGACCGGGGGGTGCGCGGCGCCCTGCTGCAAGTGCTGGACCCCAGCGAGGAGAGTTTTCCTTTCAAGGGGCGCACGATTTTCGAAAGCATCGGCGGCGCCCTTGTGCATGAGACGCTCAAGGCAGGGGATCTGCGCGCGCGCTACCTTGACCGGCTCGCTGAACGAAAGGCCCGCCTGGCCGATCTGTCGCGGCTGACCGGGTGGCAATATCTGTGCCATCATACCGGCGACAGCGCCCAGAGCGCGCTTTTGTGGGTCTGGCGCGCGATGGACGGAGGCCACGGATGACCATGCTTGGCCCGCTTGGATTTACCGCGCCATGGCTGTTGCTGGGTTTTCTGGCGCTGCCGATCCTGTGGCTGATCCTGCGCGCGGTGCCGCCCGCGCCGATCCGCCGCCGATTTCCCGGTGTGGCATTGCTGCTGGGGCTGACCGACGACGATCAGGTCACGGACCGCACGCCGTGGTGGCTGCTGCTGATGCGGATGCTGGCGATGGCCGCGGTGATCCTTGGCCTGGCCGGTCCGGTGCTCAATCCGCGCGGTGGCGGCGCTGAACAGACGGGAAGCGGGCCGCTACTGGTGGTGATGGATGCCAGCTGGTCCTCGGCCTCGGACTGGACGCAGCGGCGGCAGGCGCTTGACACCTTGCTGACCCGCGCCGAACGCCAGTCGCGCCCGGTGGCGTTGATGCGCCTGACCGCGCCCGAACGGGCGGAATTCCAGGCGGCGGGCGTGTTGCGCAGCCGCCTTCAGGGGATACTGCCCGAGCCATGGCAGCCCGACGATGCCGCCGTCGTGCGTGCCATCGCGGTGCTGCCTGATGGCGATTTCGACAGCTACTGGATGTCCGACGGGCTGGCGCGCGCCAGCCGCGCGCCGCTGCTTGCGGCGCTTGAGGCGCGCGGAGAGGTCACGGTTTTCGAAAGCCCGCGCGCGCATTACGCCCTGCTGCCCGCGACTTACGCGGATGGCAACGTCTTGCTGACTCTGCGGCGCCTGCGTCCGGGCCCCGAGGCGGAGCTGTCGGTCGCAGCGCATGGCCTTGATCCTGCCGGAAACCCGGCGGTGCTGGTGCGCGCCCCGGCGCTATTCGAACAGGGAGCGAGCGAAACCGAACTGGCGCTGGCGCTTCCCGCCGAACTGCGCGCCCGCATCACCCGGTTCGAAATCGAAGGCGCCCGCAGTGCCGGGGCCGTGGCGCTGCCCGATGATAGCCTGCGCCGCCGCGAGGTCGCGCTGATGGCCGGCAACGAAAACCGCGAAGGGCTGGAACTGCTCGCTCCGCTGCACTTTCTTCACAAGGCGCTGGAGCCGTCCGCCGATCTGCTGGACGGATCGCTCCAAGAGGTGCTGCCGGCCAATCCCGACGTCATCGTGCTTGCCGACGTCGCAACCCTTGCTCCGGGCGAGGCGCAGGGCGTGCTCGACTGGGTCGAACAGGGCGGCACACTGCTGCGCTTTGCCGGGCCGCGCCTTGCGGCCAGCGATGTCAGCCGCTCGGAAGAAGACCCGCTTATGCCCGTCCGCCTGCGCGTCGGGGGCCGGAGCGTCGGCGGCGCGATGAGCTGGGGAGAACCCAAATCGCTGGCGCCCTTCCCCGAAGACAGTCCCTTTGCCGGGCTCGACATCCCCCCGGACGTCACCGTCAGCAGTCAGGTGATGGCGCAGCCGGACCCCACGCTTGCCACCCGGTCGATTGCCCAGTTGACCGACGGGACGCCGCTGGTCACGCGCAAGCGGGTCGGGCAGGGGCAGGTGGTCCTGTTCCATGTGACGGCGAATGCGGAATGGTCGTCGCTGCCGCTGTCGGGATTGTTCGTGTCGATGCTGGAACGACTCGCGGTGTCCTCCATGCCCGCCGCCCCGACGCCAGAGGATCTGGCGGGCACGATCTGGCAGCCAATCCGCGTGCTTGATGCCTTCGGTCGGGTCGCCGACGCGGGCATCCTGCCCGGTGTCGCGGGCGAGGCAGTGATGGGCGATTCGCTCGGGCCCGACCTTCGCCCCGGCCTTTATCAGGGCGAAGACCGCAGCCTTGCGCGCAACGTGGCCGGCCCCGACATGGCGTTCGACCCCGCTGCATGGCCCGACCGGATCGCTGTCGAAGGGCTGTCGCGCCCCCAGGAAACCCCGCTTGCCGGGTGGGTCCTCGGGCTGGCGGTGCTGTTGCTGATGGCCGATGTGATCGCTTCGCTGGCGCTGTCGGGGCGGCTGACCGGCGCGCGTGCCGCCCGCGCGGCTGTCGTCGGGATCGCGCTGTTGCTCGCCGTCCCGCAGGCGCGGGCGCAGGAACCCGGCCTTACCGACGATGCCGCGATTCTGGCCGCATCCGAGGTGACGCTGGCCCATGTCATCACCGGCGACGCGCAGATCGACGACATGGCGTTGGCGGGCCTGCGCGGGCTGTCGGACGTGCTGTTCTTCCGCACCTCGGTTGAACCCGCAGACCCGATGGGCGTGGATCTGGAAACCGATGAGCTGGCGTTCTTTCCGTTGATCTACTGGCCGGTGACGGCGACGCAGCCCGCTCCTTCGGCCGCGGCCTACGCCAAGCTGAACGACTACCTGCGCTCTGGCGGGATGATCCTGTTCGACACCCGCGATGCGGATGTCGCAAGCTTTGGCGCCGCCAGCCCCGAAGGGCGCAAGCTGCAGGCGCTGGCGGCGCCGCTCGATATCCCTCCGCTGGAACCGATTCCGCAGGACCATGTGCTGACCCGGACCTTTTACCTGCTTCAGGATTTTCCCGGACGTTACGCCGGCCGCGACGTCTGGGTCGAGGCCGCCGCGCCCGATGCCGAGATGATCGAGGGCATGCCGTTTCGCAACCTCAATGACAACGTGACCCCCGTGGTGATCGGCGGTAATGACTGGGCCGCCGCCTGGGCCACCGGCGCGCGCGGCACACCGCTGGTGCGCATGGGCTCGGGCTTTGCCGGCGAAAGGCAGCGCGAGATCGCGTATCGCTTTGGGGTAAATCTTGTGATGTATGTCCTGACCGGCAACTACAAGTCGGACCAGGTTCATGTACCAGCACTTCTGGACAGGCTTGGCCAATGACCGGACAACTCGTTTTCGACCCGCTTCTGCCCTGGCCCGCGATCGCTGCGCTGGGGCTGCTGGCCGCGCTGGGCGTGGCGCTTGCGCTCTGGCGGGGCTTGCGCGGCTGGCCGCTGCGCTTTTTCGCCGCGTTCGTTCTGGTGGCCGCGCTGGCGCAGCCGTCGTTTCAGGAAGAAGATCGCGCGCCCCTTTCGGACATCGTGCTGATGGTGGTCGATCAAAGCGCCTCGCAACGACTCGCCGACCGCCTATCGGTGACCGAAGACGCCGCGGAAACGCTGCAAGCCCGGCTGGAGGCGCGCCCCGGCACCGAGGTTCGTCGGATCGAGGTCGGCGACGGCAGCGGCGATTCCGGCACTCAGCTGATGACCGCGCTGTCCTCGGCCCTGGCCGAAGAGCCGCGCGGGCGCATCGCCGGGGTGTTCCTGCTGTCCGATGGCCGTCTGCACGATCTGGAACGGGCGCCGACGCTGCCCGCGCCGATGCAACTGCTGCTGACCGGACACGAAGACGATTGGGACCGGCGGCTTGTGGTGCGCAACGCCCCCGCCTTTGCCATCCTGGGCGAACCGGTCACGCTGAGCCTGCGCATCGAAGACGACGGCGCCGCGCCGGGCGCGACCCAGGTGCCGCTGAACATCGAAGTCGGTGGCGGGGAGCCGCAGGGCTTTACCGTGCCGGTGGGCGAGGATGTCGAGCTGCCGATCGAGCTGCCCCACGGCGGGCTGAACGTGATCCGGTTCTCGACCCCCCCTGCGGACGGCGAGCTGACCGACCGCAACAACGCGGCGCTTGTTCAGATCAACGGCGTGCGCGACCGCCTGCGCGTGCTGCTTGTCTCGGGCGAGCCGCACGCGGGCGGGCGCACCTGGCGCAACCTGCTGAAATCGGACAGTTCGGTCGATCTTGTGCATTTCACCATTCTGCGCCCGCCCGAAAAACAGGACGGGGTGCCGGTGACGGAACTGTCGCTGATCGCCTTTCCCACGCGCGAGCTGTTTCTGGAAAAGATCGACGATTTCGACCTGATCATTTTCGATCGCTACAAGCGGCGCGGCATCCTGCCGTCGATCTATCTGGATAACGTGCGCAACTACGTCGAAAACGGCGGCGCGGTGCTGGTCGCTGCCGGGCCGGATTTCGCCAGCGCCGATTCGATCTATCGCTCGCCGCTGGCGGACATCATGCCCGCCGAACCGACCGCGCGGGTGATCGACGAAGGCTATCGCCCCGCCGTGACCGAACTGGGCGAACGCCACCCGGTGACGGCCGGACTTGACGGGGCCGACAGCTGGGGTCGCTGGCTGCGCCAGATCGAAGTCGATCCGCTGGAGGGCGAGGTGGTGATGTCGGGTGCAGAGGACAGGCCACTGCTGATTCTCGACCGGGTGGGCGAGGGGCGCGTGGCGCTGCTTGCGTCGGACCAGGCGTGGCTCTGGTCGCGCGGTTTCGAAGGCGGTGGCCCGCAGCTCGAACTGCTGCGCCGTCTGGCGCACTGGATGATGAAGGAACCCGAGCTGGAAGAAGAGGCGCTTTGGGCCGAGGCAACCGGCCAGTCCATGCGCATCATCCGACGGACGCTGGACGAACGGGTGGGGGCCGTCACGATCACGCGCCCGGATGGCGAAACCGAGGATGTCACACTGACGGAAATCTCTCCGGGGCGGTTCGAGGCGATTTACGAGGGCCCCGAGATCGGTCTTTATCGCCTCAGCGAGGGCGCGCAGGACGCGGTGATCGGTCTTGGTCCGGCGGCGCCGAAGGAATTCGAGCAGACCATCGCGAGCGGTACGGCGCTGAAACCGGCCATTGCTGCCATGCGCGGCGGGGTTCTGCGGCTTCAGGAGGGCGTGCCCAGCATTCGTGCGGTGGCAGCGGGCCGTCCGGCCGCCGGACGCGGCTGGATCGGGATCACCCCGCGCGAGGCATACCAGACGATGGACGTGCGCCAGATCCCGCTGCTTCCGGCGTGGCTGACGCTGTTGCTGGCGTCGGCCTTCATCATCGGGGCCTGGCTGCGCGAGGGACGGCGATAGCGCAGGCAGGACAATCAGGGCCGGCGAATCCGGGCGTGGCGCGTCACCGGCCCGTCGCCTTGAGCGTCGATGCGGGCAACCGCTTCGGCCAGGCCCTCGACAGCGACGGCCATGTGAAAGGCGTTGGCGTGCAGGATTTCATCCGGCCCGCTGACCAGCGCGACATGGCCCTTCCAGAACAGCAGGTCGCCACGTTCAGGGGCGCTGTGGGCAGGCAGGGTCGCGCCGAGCGCCGCCTCTTGCAGGTCGCTGTCACCAGGGCAGGGAATGCCGCAAGCCGCCAGCGCGGCCTGCACCAACCCGGAACAGTCGATGCCGAATCCGCTGTTTCCGCCCCAAAGATAGGGCGTACCAAGGTACATCGCCGCCACCGCGACCGGGTCCGCACGAAGCTCCGTCGTCAGATGGACGGTCGGAACCCAGCCAATTTCGGTTTCGCAGAACCGCCCCTGGATATGCCCGGTCGCGACAACGCGAGACAGGTGTGACAGCGCGCACCGTTCGGGGGTTTTCATATCGGGGACAGTATAGGCATGGGTCTGTCGCACACCGACACGATGGGACGGCGTGCCGCGTTGCGTTGCGCGGGCGAGCGATCCGGCGGGGAGCCACCCAGCGTATCCCATCTGGGGCGCGTAGCCGAACAGCGCGCCGTCGCGGACTTCGAGCAGGTCGAAAGCATCGCCGTAGCGCAGTTGCCGTTCGCGCCTGCCGCCAGCGGTGGCCAGCAGATCGACCACCGGGGTCGCGACATAGGATGGCTGCGGATCAACCGGCCGCAGGTCGGGGAACGCCTGCGCCTGCGCGCGCGCGACCACCCGGTCGTTGGCGGGCTGCTGGCGAGGGTCTGCCGCGGGCACGGTCACAGGTCCAGCAATGCGGGCAGCGCCGCAAGGATCGCGCGCGGCCCTTGCCCGGCGCCGCCCTTGGGCCGCGCGGGCGCCGGCGTCGGGTTCCAACCGTAGATGTCGAAATGCACATAGCGGGGCGTTGCGGTGACGAAGCGCCGCAGGAACAGCGCGGCGGTGATCGACCCGGCCATGCCGCCGGACGGCGCGTTGTCAAGGTCGGCGATGCCCGGTTCGAGCCTTGCCTCGTAGGGGTCCCAGAACGGCATGCGCCACAGCGGGTCCGCTGCGTCGCTCCCCGCGGCTATAAGCGCCGATGCGATGCGGTCGTCGTCGCAGTAGAACGGCGCAAGATCCGGGCCGACCGCAACCCGCGCGGCGCCGGTCAGCGTTGCCATAGAGACGATCAGGTCGGGCTGTTCCTCGTCCGCCAGCGCCAGCGCGTCGGCCAGGACCAGCCGGCCTTCGGCGTCGGTGTTGTTGATCTCGACCGTCAGGCCCTTGCGCGAGGTCAGGATGTCCTGCGGGCGGAACGCATCGCCCGCGACGGAATTTTCCACCGCGGGGATCAGCACCCGCAGCTGCAGCGGCAAATCCAGCGCCATGATCGCCTGCGCAAGGCCCAGAACGTTTGCCGCGCCGCCCATGTCCTTTTTCATCAGCCCCATCGAGCTTCCAGGCTTGAGGTTCAGCCCGCCGGTGTCGAAACACACCCCCTTTCCGACCAGCGTCAGCCGCGGGCCCGCCGTGCCCCAGCGCAGGTCGATCAACCGGGGTGCGCGGGGGCTGGCGCGCCCCACCGCATGGATCATCGGAAAGCCGTCGCGCAGGGTGTCGCCGCCCGTGACTTCGGTGACGGCGCCGAAACGGTCGGCCAGCGCGCGCGCGGCGGATTCAAGCTCTGCCGGCCCCATGTCAGAGGCGGGCGTGTTCACGAGATCGCGGGTCAGGGCCTCGGCCTCGGCCAGCGTCTCGATCCGGGGGGCATCGACGGCGCCGGGGGCGACCAGCCGGGCGGAATCGCGCGCCGCCCCGGCGTAGCGCGTGAACGTATAGGACGACAGCAGCCAGCCCAGCGATTCCTCTGCGGCCTTTTCCGGGGGCAGGCCGGACGCGACGCGATAGATCGCGGCAGGCAACGCGGCCGCCGCTGTTGCAAGGGCAAAGCGCAGCCGCTGACGGGTCTTGGCGCTGCCGTAGCCCGCCAGCGCGCCAACCGGACGCCCGTCCCTGCCGGGCAGCAACAGCGTTTCGCCAAGGGCACCGGAAAACCCGCTGGCACCGATCCAGGCGCGGGTCGGGTCGTCCTGCGTGGTCAGCCAGCCCGACAGCGCATCCTGTTCGATGACATGAAGCGGCAGGGCATCGTCCGACGGGGCGGCGAAACGAAAGGGCATGGCAAGGGTCCTTGGCAGGGATAATATCCGCGCCAGCCTAGCGCCCCGCACGGCGCCCGCAAGGGGCCTGCGCTAGACCGTGAGGTCCTGCAGATCCCATACCGCATAAAGCGAGCGTTCGCCCACCCTCGCCATCCGCGCCAGCGTCGCGGCCAGCCCGACCGGATCGCTGTCGTCGATGCATTGCACCACATCGCCGGAAATGCGGGCGAGCGCGCTCATCCCGATCTGTTCGGCGATTGCCCCCAAAGCCCGCGTGCATTGACGCATTCCGGCAAAATCCGCCTTTTCGTAAAGGCGGTCTGCCTGACCGAGGCGATAGGCCAGCTCTTCCATGGCGCGGCAAAGGACATCTTCGCCCTCTTGCGCGCCAAGCCGTTCATACAGGCCTTCCAGCCTTTCGGGATCCAGCCCGGCCTTCTCGTTCGGCGAAAGCACTGCAACCTGTTCCACCACCGCGTCCATTCCTTCATCGTGCCCCCACCGGTCAGGGAGATACGCCTCCTTAGTTCCCAAAAGGTTAGACCCGATCCATTTCTTGTCTCGAATTCCATGTGAATTGCGCGTAATGGCAGGGGTATCATGGTGCGATCAGGAGGATTTGATGCACAGAGCGCGACCTCTTCCGCAGTATCTCGTCCAGCGGTACAACGGCTGGAAAGCGACGAGTTATGCGGAGAACCACGCCTGGTTTCGACGCCTTGCGTCCGAAGGCCAGCATCCGCGGGCGATGATTATCTCATGCTGCGACAGCCGCGTGCATGTGACATCGCTCTTCGGGGCGGACACTGGCGAGTTCTTTATTCACCGCAATATCGCCAACCTCGTACCGCCCTACGAGCCGGATGGCGATCATCACGGCACGTCGGCGGCGGTAGAATACGCGGTGACGGCGCTCAAGGTCGCGCATGTGATCGTGATGGGGCATTCCAGCTGTGGCGGCGTTCAGGGCTGTCTGGACATGTGCGAAGGCCGCGCGCCTCAGCTTGAGGAAAAGACCAGCTTTGTGGGCCGCTGGATGGATATTCTGCGTCCCGGATATGAAAAGGTGAAGGATCTGCCCCCCGAGCGCATTTCCAAGGCGCTGGAGCAAGAGGCGGTGATGACGTCGATCGGCAATCTGCTGAGCTTTCCCTTTGTCCGTGAGGCGGTCGACTCCGAGGACATGACCTTGCACGGCGTCTGGCATGAAATCGGCACCGGCAAGCTGGAAGTGTTCGACCCCGCAGTGGACGGGTTCGTCCAGGTCTAGGCCTGGCAGCGCAGAACCGCTGAGCGCCCGTCGCCGGACATCCGTAGCGGTGGGCGTCCGATCCGTTGCGACAGCGCGCTCAGCGGCGCGCCGATGGCGGAGCCGGTGCTGATGGCTTCGCCCGAATAGTCGTCGACGATCAGCATCCGCCCGTCGCGAAACCCAAGACGATAACCCTTGCGGTCCAGGTCCCCTGTCAGGCCGGACCAGTGGGTCGCGCCGTCGATGATCGGGCGCAGCACGATGCGCAGCATGGTGGCGGTTTCGCTGTCGAGCGGACGATGAAGATGGGGGGTCATGGTCGGTTCCCTATTGTTCGGCCAGTGGGCGCAAGACGGCAGCGCTTGTGTGGGTCAGCCTGAGGCGGGCGGGTTACCTGCGTCCTGACGCAGCGGGCGTTGCGTAAAATTCCGGTCTAACGCCGCGCGGACTGAGCCTGCGCGCGCGGGGACCGGGCTGGGGTGGCGGTCGATGGCAACGGCCCGCAGAAAGGGACAAGAGAGAGGCGGAGCGTCTTCAGCCGACCGGCCGGCGCTGGGGCCACGCCACGCCCGCGCGGCCCGGGCAGGCCGCGGATCTCAAAGCCCGAGGCGGCGCAGCATGTGGGTCGGCAGGGGCCGGGGCGTTGGTGCCGGTCGCACAGCAGCAGGCTGCGGGTCGTCAGAGCCAAGAGGCAGCGGCCACGGGCGAGCGAAAGAAATCGGTTCCCATGTTTGCATACTCCGACAAGATATATGGAAGGCGTCTTCTGATTGGGACACGGTGCCTTTCTGCTTTGCCGGCGCCCCCTGTGTACGCCGGTATGCATCGTCGCGCCACGGCGCCCGGGAACAGGTGGCATCGCAGAGGGCGCACATTCCTGTCCTTCGGAACAGGGCACATTTGAATGAAAAACGGCGGTGCCCCGAGGGGGCGCCGCCGCGAAATTGCGTCGAACTTTCAAGGCCAGAGCGGATCAGCCCTTTTTCAGCGCCTTCTGGCCCAGAACCTCGGCGATCTGCACCGCGTTCAGCGCCGCTCCCTTGCGCAGGTTGTCCGACACGCACCACAGGTTCAGACCGTTGTCGATGGTCGAATCCTGACGGATGCGACTGATGAAGGTGGCGAAATCGCCGACGCATTCGACGGGGGTGATGTAGCCACCGTCCTCGCGCTTGTCGACGACCATGATGCCGGGAGCCTCGCGCAGGATGTCGCGGGCTTCGTCTTCGTCAAGAAATTCCTCGAACTCGATGTTGATCGATTCCGCGTGGCCGACAAAGACCGGAACGCGCACACAGGTCGCGGTGACCTTGATCTTGGGGTCGACGATCTTTTTGGTTTCGGCCACCATCTTCCATTCTTCCTTGGTCGAGCCGTCGTCGAGGAAGACGTCGATGTGGGGAATCACGTTGAAGGCGATCTGCTTGGGATATTTCTTGGGCGGAACCTCGGTCACCGGGTTGTAGATCGACTTGGTCTGGTCCCAGAGCTCGTCCATGCCTTCCTTGCCCGAGCCGGACACCGACTGGTAGGTCGACACCACGACACGCTTGATCGTCGCGCGGTCGTGCAGCGGCTTGAGCGCGACAACCATCTGGGCGGTCGAACAGTTGGGATTCGCGATGATGTTCTTTTTCGTATAGCCCATCACGGCGTCGGCGTTGACTTCGGGCACCACCAGCGGCACGTCCGGATCGTAGCGATAGAGAGACGAATTGTCGATCACCACGCAGCCCGTCCTGGCGGCCTTGGGGGCGTATTCCTTCGTGGCTTCGGACCCGACGGCGAACAGGGCGATGTCCCAGCCGGTGAAATCGAACGCGGCAAGATCCTTGGTCTTGAGCGTCTTGTCTCCGAAGCTGACCTCGGTGCCCAGCGAACGGCGCGAGGCAAGCGCGGCCAGTTCGTCCACCGGGAACTCGCGCTCGGCAAGGATGTTCAGCATTTCGCGGCCCACGTTGCCCGTGGCGCCCACGACGACGACCTTATAGCCCATCGGGGTCTCCTTCACACGTCACACCCCGGTGCCCCATGGCGCCAAGGCGGCTTGGCGCGGGTCATACCTCATGCCATGGGGCGGTGAAAGGGGTCTGTGGACGCAGCCCGGCGCCGCGAATCTGTCGGGCGCATGGCTGGCGCCTCGCGATCCGGCATTCGCCCAATAATCGCGCAAACCGGCAGCAGAGTGCCGCGAAAAGGAGGGGTTTCGGGCCAACGTCGCGTGTTTCGGTGAAATTCCGCCCATCTGTGCAAGTGCAGCAATTCCTTACTTGTCCATGTAATGGGCAATCGCGTACAGGAATGTTAGTTTTGATTACTGGTTAGGCATCGCCCGTCGCAGAACGCTGGACGACCGGGCGCACGCCATATTCGACCATGCTTTTGACTAAACCACGCAAGTGGAAGGAAGGCCGGAATGCTCTATTGGCTCGTTACATCTCTGACACGAGCGCAGAAACAGGTCCTCTTTCTGCTGACTGACATGGCGATGGTGGGGGTCGCGCTTGTCTCCGCCCTCGCGTTGAACGCCGCCGTCAATCCGGACCTGCCTGGCCTTTGGCAGCTTGTTCCGCTGATCGCCGCCACCACGCTGGTCGGTGCCGCGGCAAGCTGGTACTTCGGGCTGCCGAAATTCACCCTGAACGCCTATGACACGCGCGGCATCACCCGCACCGCGGGCTTTGCCGCCGTCTGCGCCATCGCGGCGGTGGCGCTGAACAGGGTCCTGTCGCCCGCGCTTGCGCTGCCGCTGTTCTTCAATTTCGCGCTGATCCTGGTGGTTCTGGGCACAAGCTGGCGTCTTATTGCGCGCTACCTCACGCTGGAGATCTACCGTCGCGGCCTGAACCGCATGCGGGTGCTGATCTATGGCGCGGGGCAAACCGGCCAGCAACTTGCCGTGGCGCTGAGTCATGACAACAAGATCGACCCGATCTGTTTTGTCGATGACAATCCGACGCTGCAAAGCCAGGTCGTGGCGGGGCTTCGGGTGCATGCGCCCTCGGCCATCCCCGAGATCATCCAGCGCCGGTCCATCGACCGCGTCGTGCTGGCCATGCCGTCGATCAGCCAGCCTCAGATCGCGCGCATCGCCCACAAGCTGCGCACCATCGGCTGCGAGGTGCACGCGCTGCCGTCGTTCGCCGAGCTGGTCGGCGAGCGCGAGCTGCGTAAAAGCGTCACGCCGGTGTCGCTGAACGATCTGCTTGGCCGCAACCGGCTTGAATCCGAACTGCCGGGCGTCAGCCATGCCTATTCGGGGCGGCGCATCATGGTGACCGGCGCGGGTGGGTCCATCGGGTCCGAACTGTGCCGCCAGCTGATCGCCTGCAAGCCGGAATGCGTGGTGCTGGTCGATCATTCCGAACTTGGGCTGTACAGCATCGAAAAGGAACTTCGGGAACTTGAGGCGGGCATGTCCATCGTGCCGATCCTCGGGTCGGTGCTGGACGCCACGCTGATGGCGCGCATCATGCGCGATCACCGGATCGAGGCCGTGCTGCACGCCGCCGCCTACAAGCACCTTCCGCTGGTCGAATGCAATGTGCTGTCGGGGATGAACAACAACGTCATCGGCACCAAGGTGCTGGCGGATGTCGCGCGTGAGGCCGGCGTCGAACGCTTTATCCTGGTGTCGTCGGACAAGGCGGTGCGCCCGACCAATGTCATGGGCGCGTCGAAACGCCTGGCCGAACTGGTGGTGCAGGATCTTGCCACGCGCAGCACCGGCACGCGGTTTTCCATGGTGCGCTTTGGCAACGTGCTTGGCTCGTCGGGATCCGTCATCCCGCTGTTCGAGGAACAGATCGCCCGTGGAGGCCCGGTCACGCTGACCGATCCCAAGGTTACGCGCTATTTCATGACCATCTCCGAAGCGGCGCGGCTGGTACTGCTGGCGGGGTCGTTCGCACGCGGCGGCGATGTCTTCGTGCTCGACATGGGCGAGCCGGTGCCGATCAAGAAGCTGGCCCGCCAGATGATCGAAGGCGCGGGCTACACCGTGCGCGACGACAAGACCCCCGATGGCGACATCGAAATCGAGGTCACCGGCCTGCGTAAGGGCGAAAAGCTGCACGAGGAGCTGCTGATCTCGCAGGATATGCTGACCACGCCGCACCACAAGATCCTGCGCGCGCAAGAAGGCTTTCTGTCCGAATTCGAAATCGCGACCGCTCTCAAGGATCTGCGCACCGCCATCGCCGGGCTGGACGAAACGCAGGCCCGCGACGTCATCGCGCGCTGGGTCGAACATGGCGAAGACGCATCCGCTACCGGCGAGGTCCAGCGCGGCTGACGCCGTCGCCCGTTTGGCGCGGGCGATCTTCTGTCGTCATTCGGCACGGTCGCCGCGATTGCTGCCCGGCGGCCCGCAGACTAAGCGTCGGGTTTACCGGCCGGGAATGTCGCTGCGGGCGGGCGCGGGGCCCCATTCTTCGATGACCGCGGTCGCCTCGTCGGCGGTTTCGACGAAGCGGAACAGGTCTAGGTCCTCGGGGCTGATGGTGCCCGCCTCCTCAAGCGCCCCCCAGTTGATGATCTTTTCCCAGAAGGCACGCCCGAACAACAGGAACGGCACGCGGTTCATGCGACCGGTCTGGATCAGGGTCAGGGCCTCGAACATCTCGTCAAGCGTGCCGAACCCGCCCGGAAAGACACAGATCGCGCGGGCGCGCATCAGGAAATGCATCTTGCGGATCGCGAAATAGTGGAAGTTGAAACATAGGTCCGGCGTCACATATTCGTTCGGGGCCTGTTCGTGCGGCAGCACGATGTTCAGGCCGATGGACACGCCGCCGGCCTGCATCGCGCCAAGGTTGCCCGCCTCCATCACGCCCGGCCCGCCGCCCGTCGCGACAATGTATTCGCGGTTGCCCGTCGCGATGGATTTCGCGGTCATCTTCTGGGCGAAAAGCCGTGCCTCTTCGTAGAAATGCGACAGGTCGCCCAGTGTTCGGGTGCGGGCCGAATCCTTTTCGGCGGGCGAGGGGATGCGCGCGCCGCCGAACAGCACGATGGTCGATTCCACCTGATGTTCGTCCAGCACCATCTGCGGTTTCAGCAGTTCAAGCTGAAGACGCACGGGGCGCAGTTCATCCCGGCACAGAAACGATTCGTCGGCAAAGGCCAGCCGGTAGGACGGCGCGCGGGTTTGCGGCGTGTCGGGGATCTGTTCGGCGGTCTTGCGGTCGCGACCGGCGTCGCGGAAAATCGAGTGGCGTTCGTCGTTCATGCGAGAGGCGTCCTTCGTGCTGTCCCTGACATTGGTAAACGCATCGCGTGCGTCACGCCAGCGAGCAAAGACGAATGCCGTTACATCGTCGCGGAAAGCGCCACCCAGCCGGCGGTTTCCGCGCACAGCTGCACCGCGCCCAGCACGTCGCCGGTCTGGCCGCCAAGCGTGGTTCTGGCCCGGCGGGCCAGCAGCGTGGCCGTTGCGGCCATGACGACCAGCGCGACCCAGCCCGGCGGCCCCAGCACCAGCGCCAGCCCCGCACATGGAATCGCGCCCGGCACCCATGCGGTGGTGTTGCCGCGGGCCGCCTGGCCCAGCCCGTCGCTGCGCGCCGGGGGCACCAGCGCCAGCACCAGCACCATCGCCAGGCGGCTGGCCATTGCCGCCAGCGCCATCGCCGCCAATCCGTACCCATCCGCCGGCAGGGCCGCCAGCGCGGCCGCGCCAAGCCCGCAGGCCAGCACCAGTGCGAGCACGCCAAAGCTGCCGACCCGGCTGTCGCGCATGATGTCCAGCCGGTGGGCGCGGTCGCGGCCTCCGGCGGCGTCGGCCATGTCGGCGAATCCGTCGTGATGCAATCCGCCCGTCGTCAGCGCCATCATCGCCACCGCGGCGACCCCCGCAACGTGTGGGGCCAGCCCCAGCGCCTGCGCCCCGGCCAGCACGGCCCAGCCGATCACCGCGACGGGAACCCCCGCAAGGGCAAAGGCCCAGCGGGCGGCATCCAGCCCCGGCACATCGCCATCGAACCGCCCGGCGGGCAGGCGGGTCAGCAGCATCAGGGCGACGCGCGCCTCGCGAATGCGCGCAGGCACGGTCATGCGTCAGACACTCCAGCCTCGGCAAAGGTGGCCATGCCGCGGTGGCAGGCCAGCGCGCCGCGCAGCACGCCCAGCGCCAGCGCGGCCCCCGTTCCTTCGCCAAGCGCCATGCCAAGATCCAGCAGCGGGCGCTTGCCCATCGCCGCGCACAGGCCGTTGTGGCCCGGTTCGGCGCTGGCATGGCCGATCAGGCAATGATCCAGCAGCGCCGGGTTCGCCGCCCAGAGCGGCGCGACCGAGGCGGTGCAGATGAACCCGTCCAGTAGCACCGGGATGCGCGCCAGGCGGGCGGCGATGACGGCGCCGCAGATCGCGGCCTGTTCACGCCCGCCAAGGGCTGCCAGCTTTCCCATCGGGGTGCGCGCCGCGTGCAGCGCCACACCCCGCGCGACGACCTCGGCCTTGTGGGCGCGCGCCGTGGCGTCCGATCCGGTGCCGCGCCCGACCCACAGCTGTGCGTCCCCGCCAAGGATGGCATGTGCGAGCGCCGCCGCGACGGTGGAATTGCCGATGCCCATCTCGCCCAGGATCAACGCGTCGGCCTGCTGAACGGCGGTCGCACCGCGTTGCAACGCCTCCAGCGTTTCGGCATCGTCCATCGCCGCGCGGCTGGTGAAATCCGCTGTCGGGCGGTCCAGGTCCAGCGCAACCACGGTCAGGTCCGCGCCGTTCAGCCGGCACAACTGGTTGATCGCGGCGCCGCCTGTTTCGAAATTGGCGACCATCTGGGCGGTGACCTCTTGCGGAAACGGGTTTATGCCTTGCGCACACACGCCGTGATTGCCTGCGAACACAAGCGCCTGAACCTTGTCCAGCGCCGGCATGGCGTGCCCCTGCCACCCCGCAAGAAATTCGGCCAGGTCTTCAAGCCGCCCCAACGAGCCGGGCGGCTTGGTCAGGGTGCCCTGCCGCGCGCGCGCCATTTGGGCGGCGCCCGCGTCCTGCGCGGGCAGGGCGAGTGTCGCAATTTCGTCGATATGCGTGATCGGCAGCATGGTCATTTCACCTTGATCGGATGGCCCGCGACGCAAAGCCAAAGCTCGTCGCAGCTGCGGGAGATGGACTGGTTCACAAGCCCCGCCGCGTCGCGAAAGGCGCGGGCAAGGGCGTTTTCGGGTACAATCCCGGCGCCGACCTCGTTGGTCACGAACACCACCGGCGCGCTTTGCCGGGGAATCAGCGCACACAGCTCGGCGCAGGCGCCGTCCCAGTCGGCGCCCGACAGCATGAGATTACTCAGCCACAGGGTCAGGCAATCGACAAGGCGCGGGGCGTCGCCATCGGTGTCGCGCAGCGTCCGGGCAAGCTGCAACGGTTCGGCCACGGTGCGCCATTCCGGCCCGCGCCGCGCCTGGTGACGCGCGATGCGGTCGGCCATTTCGGCGTCATGCGCCTGCGCCGTGGCGATGTAGATGGCGCGGCGCCCAAGGCCCAGCGTCATATCTTCGGCGAGGCGGCTCTTGCCAGAGCGCACGCCCCCGGTGATCAGGATCGACTTTCCCATGGCGCCGTGACAAATCAGGTTCCGCGCGATTTGGAAAGCCTGGATGACACCTCCCGACCCGACCGATCTGATCCTGATCCGGCACGCCCCTGCGGACCATGGCGGGCGCTTGTGCGGGCGCACCGATGTGCCTGCGATCCTGCCCCCCGGCGCGGTTCTGGCGCCGTTGCGGCGCTGGCTGGCCCCGTGCACTGTCATCACCAGCCCCGCGCTGCGCTGTCGTCAGACCGCCGCGGCGCTGTTTCCCGGGCGTGTGCGCGAATGCGACGCGGCGTTGTGGGAACAGGATTTCGGCGCGCTTGAAGGGGTCGCGTTCAGCGATCTGCCCGATCTGGGCCCGATGACGCGTGCCGCGCTGGCCCGGCTTGCCAGCCCCGACGGCGAGAGCTTCCGCGATCTCTGTAACCGGGTGGCCCCGGCGCTGACGCGCGCCGCGCGCAGGCCGGGGCCGGTGGCGATCGTCGCCCATGCCGGCACGATCCGTGCCGCGCTGGGGTTGGCGCTGGAAGACGCGTCGCAGGGCCTTGCGTTCGACATCGCGCCGCTGTCGGTGACGCGCCTGCGCCGGGTGCCGGACGGTTTCGCGATAATTTCGACAAATGCAGGAGTGGCATGATGTATTGCGCAGCCATGGCGCTGGGGTTGATGGTGGACACGCTGGTCGGCTGGCCGGACCGGCTGTTTCGCAGCCTGTCCCATCCGGTGGTCTGGATCGGCGCGTTGGTGTCCGCGCTGGACCGGCACTGGAACGACGGCCCCCCGATGCGCCGCCGCCGCGCCGGGGCATTGACGGTCGCCGCAGTGCTGATCGCGACCGTCCTGCCCGCCGCGCTGGTGCAATGGGCGCTGCCGGATGGCGCCCTTGGCGTGGTTCTGACCGGGGTGCTTTCCTGGCCGCTGATCGCGGCGCGATCGCTGAACGATCACGTCGCCGCCGTCGCGCGCCCGCTTGCGGCCGGCGATCTTGCCGGGGCGCGCGGCGCCGTCGCGCGTATCGTGGGGCGCGACCCGACGACGCTGGACACCGCGGGCGTGGGACGCGCGGCATTGGAAAGCCTGGCCGAAAACGCATCCGACGGGGTGGTGGCCCCGCTGGTCTGGGGGGCTGTCGCGGGGCTTCCGGGCATCGCCGCCTACAAGGCCATTAACACGATGGATTCGATGATTGGCCACCGCAACGACCGTTATGAGGATTTCGGCAAGGCGGCGGCCCGGCTTGACGATCTGGCGAACCTGATCCCCGCGCGTCTGACCGCGGGGTTGCTGGCGCTGGCCTCGGGGCGCCCGGCAACGGCCATCGCGGGCATGCGGCGTGACGCGGCCAGGCACCGCTCGCCCAATGCCGGCTGGCCCGAGGCGGCGCTGGCTGCGGCCCTGCGTGTGCGGCTGTCGGGACCGCGGGTTTACGGCGGCACCATCGCCGATGAACCCTGGGTCAACGACGGGGCGCCCGACCCGGACGCGGCGGCGATGGGGCGCGGGCTGGCGCTGTATCGGCGCACGGTGCTGCTATGTGCCCTGCTGCTGGGCGGTCTTGCGCTGATCTGACATCACATCCGCGCGGGGCGGGGTGCGCGCGGGCGCAATCCGGCGTAGATTGCAACGCAGCGACAATGAGGTTGCGATGCCCCCGTTCGACCCCCTCCTTGCCGACATCCGTTTTGGCTGCGGATTGTCGCCGCTCATCCCTCCCCCGGCGGACGCCGAAGCGTTGCTTGCCACGCTGAACGGCCCCGATCTGGCCGCGCAGCGCTTTGCGATCGAGCCGTTCGACACGTTCCGCCAGCGCATTGTCCTTTTTAACGAACAGGGGCGCATCCGCCGCGCCAACCGTGGAACCGACCGCGAAATGGCGGCGAAAAAGGCGATGCAGGTGATGAACCGGCAGGCGCGCCGCGCACAGATGACCTGGCTGGGCCAGACGCTGGCGCGGCGGGGGATGACGGCGGCGCCGCTGCGCGAACGGCTTGCCGGGTTCTGGGCTGACCATTTCACCACTTCGGGCAAGGCCGCGCTGATGCGCCGCGCCGTGTCTCCTTATGTCGAAGAAGCGATCCGTCCGCATCTGTCCGGGCGATTCGAGGATCTGCTGATCGCGGCGGTGACGCATCCGGTGATGGTGATCTATCTTGACCAGCGCGGCTCGGCGGGGCCGCATTCGCCGCGCGGCAAAAAGGGCAAGGGTGGGCTGAACGAAAACCTCGCGCGCGAAATCATGGAACTGCACACGCTGGGAGTCGGCGGCCCCTACACGCAGACCGATGTGCGAGAACTGGCCGAACTGCTGACCGGGCTGACCTTTCGGCCCACGGTCGGGCGTCTTTTTCGCAAGGATATGGCCGAGCCGGGCCGCGAGACGGTGCTGGGCCGCAGCTACGGCGGCAGGGCGCCGGGGCTTGACGATATACAGGCGGTCTTGCGCGACCTTGCCCGCCACCCGGCGACGGCGCGGCATCTGGCGCGCAAGCTGGCGGTGCATTTCGTATCCGACACGCCCGACCCCGGTCTGGTGGGCGCCATCGAAGCCGCCTTTCTGGACAGCGGGACCGACCTGCGCGCCGGATATGCGGCCATGCTGGGTCATCCCGCCGCGTGGTCCCCGGTGCCGGGGAATGTGAAACCGCCCTTCGATTTCATCGCCTCGGCGCTGCGCGCGCTGGCGATGTCGCCGGAAGCTTATGTCGCGCTGAAGGAAAAGGCGTTTCGCCAGCACATCCAGTACCCGCTGCGCCTGATGGGCCACATCTGGGAAAAGCCCGTTGGCCCCGATGGCCTGCCCGAAGCGGATTCGGCATGGATCTCGCCGCAAGGGTTGGCGGCGCGGTTGCAATGGTCTGTGTCGGTGCCGCAGATTCTGGCCGGGGCGCTGCCGGATCCGCGCGATTTCGTCGATACCGCGCTGGGCGCGCGCGCGACACCAGCGGTGCAGTTCGCGGCGCGGGCGGCGGAAAGCCGGGCCGACGGGGTGGGCCTGATTCTGGCCTCGCCCGCTTTCCAGAGGACCTGAGGCCATGACCCTGTCACGACGCGCCTTTCTGACCCGCTCTGCCCTGATCGGCTGTTCGCTTGCGGCCAGCCCGGTGGTGACCCCGGTGACCTTTGCCGCAGCGCCTGGCGACAACCGGCTGGTGGTCATCATCCTGCGCGGTGCGATGGACGGGCTGGCGATGGCGCAGCCGGTGGGTGATGCGGATTGGCGGGCGGTGCGCCCCGGGCCGGTGCCCGGCGAAGCGGGCGGGCCTGTCGATCTGGACGGGCGGTTCGCGCTGCACCCGGCCATGGCGGGGTTGATGCCGTTGTGGCGGGCGCGCGAGATGTCGGTGGTCCATGCGGTATCGACCCCCTATCGCGACAAGCGCAGCCATTTCGACGGGCAGGACCTGCTGGAAGCCGGGGTGGCGGATCTGGCCAGCGGGGCGCGTCGCGACGGCTGGCTCAACCGGCTGTTGCAGCATTATCCCGGCAGCGGAACGCACACCGCCTGGGCCATCGGCGCCGACCCGCTTGCCGTGCTGGGCGGCGCGGCGCCGGTGACGCGCTGGGCGCCCGAAGCGGATCTGGCGCTAAGTCCGCAGGCGATCAGGCTGGCCGAGATGGTGATGCAGGACGATCCCGCCTTTGCCGCCGCCATGGCCAGGGCCTTTCGCATCGCGGATGGCGATGGTGACGCGCTTGCCGCCGCTCTCAGCCCCGAGGACATGGGCCGGATGATGGCCGAAGACATGGCCGCCGCGCGCGGCCCGGGCGAGACCCGGCTTGCCGCCTTCGTGGCGCAGCAACTGCAAGGCCCCGCGCGGATCGCGGCGTTTTCGATCAATGGCTGGGACACGCACGCGGCGCAGGACAAGCCGCTGTCACGGGCCTTGGGGCGGCTGTCGGATGCGATCGTGGCGCTGAAGGACGGGCTGGGCGCCGACGTCTGGGGCCGCACGGCGGTGGTGGCGATGACCGAATTCGGTCGCACCGTGCGGATCAACGGCACCGGGGGCACCGATCACGGCACCGGCGGTGCCATGCTGCTTGCCGGCGGCGCGCTGCACGGGGGCAGGGTGGTGACCGACTGGCCGGGGCTGGACGAGGCGTCGTTGTATGATCGCCGCGACCTGATGCCGACCCGCGATTTGCGCGCCCATGCGGCGTGGCTGATGCGCGGGCTGTTCGGGCTGGACGTCGCTACGCTGGAGCGCGACGTGTTTCCGGGGCTCGATCTGGGCGCCGACCCCGGATTGCTGCTGTAGCAAGGTCAGCGGGGCGAAAATGACCGGACGCTGACATGCAGCCGTGCCATATCGGTCAGGTACAGCGCGGTGTAATATTCTATCGGCGTTTCACTGGGGTCCGAGGCGACGCTTTCCACCTGCAACGCCGCCGTTCCCGGCGCGACCCCCAGCAGGGCGGCGTCGTCTTCGGGTAGCGAAATGGCTGCGATCCAGCGTTCGGCGCTGGTGGGGCGCTGGCCGTACTGGCGCGAAATCGTGTCGTAAAGCGAGCGGTTTTCAAGCGGCACGCCCTCCAGCCCCGGCACCAGCCGCGCCAGCATGGCCCAGCGCACGATGGCGCGCGCCACCCCATCGACCGACAGTACCCGGTCGATGGCCACCACCGGCTCGTCGTCTTCGATCAAAAGGTAGCGCCGGGCGCGCGCCGCCGCGGGGCACAGTTGCTGACGCAGGACGCGCCGGGTGACGACCTGATGCTTGTCCGCCAGCTCTCCGCTGAAGCCCACCGAGGTCGAAACGAAATCCTGCTGCCCGCGCCGGCCGCGCACAAAGGCGCCCTTGCCCTGCAACCGATAGATCAGCCCTTCGCTGACCATCTGCGACAGCGCCTCGCGTACGACGGTGCGCGACACGGCGAAGCTGCGGCACAGGTCGGCCTCGGACGGCAGCCTTGTGTCGGGCGCCAGTTCCCGGTCAAGGATCTGCGCGGTGAGCGCCCGTTTGACCTGGGACCACAGCGGCATCGACGCGGCGCGGTCGGTCGGCCCCAGTTCGACGGCGGGGGCGGCTGCCTTGCCCGGCTCCGGCTTGTCATCGCCCATCGCGTTTCCCGTCTCCCTGTCCCGCCGTTCCGCGCGCCGCCGTATGGTTGCGCCGGGACCGGACGTTTGCGCCGCCCTTGGGCGCGGCGGCGCGCGGCGGCCCACCCCGGCCAGGGGTTTTGGTGACCACGGTCGCGATCTGGCCAGGACGGGCCTCGGTGCTCTGACCCTCCAAGCCCATGAGCGGGCGCCGCAGCACAACGTCTTCGTGTCCGGTTTTACAGATACGTCCGTTTTCGGAATCGGTGTCGTCGCCGTCCGACGGATCGGCGGCGCGAATATCCGTGGTGCCCGCCGGGACGCGCCGGTCATCCAGCGGCGGCGCGAGACAGGCGCGATGATGGCGGGTTTCGAGATCCGGCATCCGCCCGCCCGGCTTTGCGGTCAGGCCCGGCGGGTCGCGCACAACGGGCGTGCCGACACAGTGCAGCCCGTGCTGCGCCTTGCCCATCCCGACCCCGGCGCTGCCGTCTTCAACGGTGGCGATGTCGGGTAACGCTGCGCCGGCAAGCCGGGTCACGAGGATGTCCTGTGTGCGCATTTCGCCTTCCTCCCAAAGGGCCGTTTCGGGCGGTCGATCGGCAGGATTAACGAGCATACTTGTAATTACAAGATCTTTCTTGTTCGGTGGGACCTGTTTGCCGGCGAGGCCGGTCTGACGCGTAACCACAGAGTTTTCGCGTAAATAGCGCAAGCAATTCCTTGCTTTTGCGGGTGCAGAAGCGGCGCCGCAAAATTCTTGACAGAAAGTTTGGCGTCTGTGACGCTCACTCGTAATGACAGGTTGGCGACTCGAACCCATGTCGAGAGGCCACTGAGGGAGGAGATTCATGGGCTCTGACGTGATCGGCATGGACGCCGGGGGCGCGATGGCGAAGGTTGCCCTGTTCGTTGGCGGCGGGCAGGAAACGGCCTGTGCGCGCAGGTCGCATGACGTGCTGCGTCTGCCGGGGACGCAGGACTGGATCGCCAAGCTGCCCGAAATCGGATCGTCCGATGACATCGTCGGCGGCATCAGCGTGCAAGCCGCACAGCAGGCCGGCCTGCTGGCGGGCGCCCCCGTGGTGCGCGGCGCCGTCGATAAATGCGCCTCCGCCTTCGGTATCCCGACACAGCTGCACGTCGATGCCCGCAGGCGCGACACCGTGCCGGTGCCGCGATTTCCCTGCCGGCGCGGCGTGTCGCGCCGGTTCAGGCCGGCCCCGGATTTGGGCGCCGTGCACCCGGCGCAATACCCGCGCGAGACCACAACCCGCGATGCCACGGCGCTGGGCGCTGCCGCCGTGCCGCCCGGCACGGCAAAGGCCAGCGCGCCCGAGGTGATCCATGCTTGAGTTTCGAAACGTGTCCAAGACGGTGCGCGGGCGCACGCATATTCACCCCCTTGATCTGACGTTGGAACAGGGCACGATGAACGTGTTGCTGGGGCCGACGCTGTCGGGCAAGACCACGCTGATGCGGCTGATGGCGGGGCTTGACCGGCCCAGCACGGGGCGGGTGTTCTTTGGCGGCAAGGACGTGACCGGCGCGCGGGTGCAGGACCGCAAGGTCGCGATGGTCTATCAGCAGTTCATCAACTACCCGGCAATGACGGTCTATGACAACATCGCCTCGCCGTTGCGTCTGATGAAACGCCCGGAGTCCGAGATCGACCGGGCGGTGCGCGACACCGCGGACATGCTGCGGCTGACGTCTCAGCTGGACAAGAAACCGCTGGAGCTGTCCGGCGGGCAGCAGCAACGCTGCGCGCTGGCGCGGGCGCTGGTGAAAGGCGCGGGGCTGGTGCTGCTGGACGAACCTCTGGCCAACCTTGACTACAAGCTGCGCGAAGAGCTGCGCGCCGAGATTCCGCGTATCTTTCAGGACAGCGGCGCGATCTTTGTCTACGCCACCACCGAGCCCGAAGAAGCATTGTTGCTTGGCGGCAATACCGCGACACTTTGGGAAGGGCGCATCACCCAGTTCGGCCCGGCGGCGCAGGTCTATCACCGCCCTGCCGACGCGACGACCGCGCGGGTTTACAGCGACCCGCCGATGAATTTCACGCCCTGCCGCAAGCAAGGCCATCGGCTGATCTTTGGCACCGGCGTTCAGGCGCCCGCCGAAGGCGCCTTTGCCAGCGTTCCCGACGGCGATTACAGCGCCGGCTTCCGGCCCAATCACCTGCGCCTGAACGCCCATTCCGGCGATGCGATACAATTTCACTGCATGATAGGCGTGTCCGAAATCACCGGATCGGAAACCTTTTTGCATCTCGACCATGGCGATGACCCCTGGGTCGCGCTGGTCCACGGGGTGCACCATCTGCATGCCGGACAACAGGTCGGGCTGTGGCTGGACCCGGCGCATGTTTACCTGTTCGACCAAAAAGGCGCGCTGGCGGTGCCCGCCTCATACGCAAGGGCGGCATGACATGGCGCGTATCACGCTGGAAAACCTTGCGCACAGCTACCATCCGGACCCGCAATCCGAAGACGACTACGCGCTGAAATCCATCGACATGACCTGGGACGACGGCGGCGCCTACGCCTTGCTGGGCGCGTCGGGCTGCGGCAAGTCCACGCTGCTCAACATCGTGTCGGGGCTGCTGGTGCCCAGCCACGGGCGGGTGCTGTTCAACGGGCAGGACGTGACCGGGGCCCCCACCACGGATCGCAACATCGCGCAGGTGTTCCAGTTTCCGGTGGTTTACGACACGATGACCGTGCGCCAGAACCTGGCCTTTCCGCTGCGCAATCGCGGCATGGAGCCCGCCTATATCAGGCGGCGCGTCGCCGAGATCGCGCGGATGATCGGGATGGAGGACGTGCTGCCCCGCAAGGCGCGCGGCCTGACGGCGGATCAAAAGCAAAAGATCAGCCTTGGGCGCGGCATGGTGCGCGAGGACGTGAACGCGATCCTGTTCGACGAGCCGCTGACGGTGATCGACCCCCATATGAAATGGGAATTGCGCACGCAGCTGAAAACCCTGCACCGCGATTTCGGGCACACGATGATCTACGTCACCCATGACCAGACCGAGGCGCTGACATTTGCCGACAAGGTGGTTGTGATGCACGACGGGCAGGTGGTGCAGCTTGGCACGCCAGAAGAGCTGTTTCAGGCGCCCAGGCACACCTTTGTCGGCTATTTCATCGGTTCTCCGGGGATGAACCTGCTGGACGCGACCGTGCGGGGGACGGTGGCCGATCTGGGCGGGCACAGCGTGGCGCTGCGCGCCGATTACGGCGCACCAAAGGGGCGCGTTCAGTTCGGCATTCGCCCCGAATTCGTACAATTCGACGACAGCGGCGCGGGTCTGCCCGTGCGGGTCCGCCGCGTCGAAGACGTAGGGCGCCATCGCATCGTGCGGTCCGATTACAACGGCACGCCCGTTAACGCGGTTCTGCCCGAAGGTCTGCCGGTGCCGGCGATGGATGCCCGCGTCAGTTTCGTGCCCGAACAGGTGGGCGTTTACGTCGACGACTGGCGCATCGCGCCGCGGGAAAGGGCTGTCTGATGGACAAGACACACGACAACCGCGCCTGGTTCATGGTGCTGCCGGTGTTCGTGCTGGTGGCGTTTTCGGCGGTGCTGCCGCTGATGACCGTGGTGAACTATGCGTTCAACGACACCTTCGGCAGCAACGTGTTCTTCTGGGTCGGCATCGAATGGTTCGATGACATGCTGCATTCCGAACGCATGTGGGGCGCGCTGAAGCGCCAGTTGATCTTTTCCGCGGTGATCCTGGCGATCGAGGTGCCGCTGGGCATCGCCGTCGCCATGTGCATGCCGAAAAGGGGGGTCTGGGCGTCGCTGTGCCTTGTGCTGGTGGCGCTGCCGCTGCTGATCCCGTGGAACGTGGTGGGCACCATCTGGCAGGTGTTCGCGCGCATCGACATCGGCCTTCTAGGGTACACGCTGGGCCAGATGGGCATTGATTTCAACCTTGGCCAGAACGCCGCCGCAGCCTGGGTGACCGTTGTGGTGATGGATGTCTGGCACTGGACGTCGCTGATCGTTCTGCTGTCCTATGCCGGGCTGCAATCCATCCCGCAGGCCTATTATCAGGCCGGGCGCATCGACCAGGCCAGCCGCTGGGCGGTGTTCCGGTTTATCGAATTGCCCAAGCTGAAAGGCGTGCTGCTGATCGCCATCCTGTTGCGGTTCATGGACAGTTTCATGATCTATACCGAGCCGTTTGTCGTCACCGGGGGCGGACCGGGATCGACCACCACCTTCCTGTCCATCGATCTGGTGAAAATGGCGCTGGGGCAGTTCGACCTTGGCCCCGCCGCGGCGTTTTCGATCATGTACTTCCTCGTGATCCTGCTGGTCAGCTGGGCGTTTTACACCGTGATGGTCAACCTTGACCGCGAGGACATGCCGAAATGAGCGCCCTAAGCGACACAACCGCCCCCCGCACGCGGGCCCGGCGCAAGACCGCGAACGGGAACGGCGCCCGCTCCGCAGTGGCCCGCGGCGGCATGATTCTCTACCTGCTGTTCCTGCTGGTGCCGATCTACTGGCTGATGAACATGAGCTTCAAGCCGAACCCGGAAATCCTGGGCGCCATGACGCTGTGGCCACAAAACCCGACGCTGGCCAATTACGCCAACATCTTCAACGACCCGACCTGGTACATGGGTTATGTCCATTCGCTGACGTATGTGGTGCTGAACACAGCGATCAGCGTCACGGTGGCGCTGCCTGCGGCCTATGCGTTTTCGCGCTACAGCTTTACCGGCGACAAGCACCTGTTCTTCTGGCTGCTGACCAACCGCATGGCGCCGCCGGCCGTCTTTGCGCTGCCGTTCTTTCAGCTTTACAGCTCGATCGGGTTGTTCGACACCCACATCGCCGTGGCCTTGGCGCATTGCCTGTTCAACGTGCCGCTGGCGGTCTGGATCCTGGAAGGCTTCATGCGGGGCGTACCGCGCGAAATCGACGAGACCGCGTTCATCGACGGCTATAGCTGGGGACGGTTCTTCACCCGCATCTTCATGCCGCTGATTTCCAGTGGAATCGGCGTCGCCGCGTTCTTTTGTTTCATGTTCAGCTGGGTCGACCTGCTGCTGTCGCGCACGCTGACCTCGGTCAACGTGAAAACCATCGGGGTCGCGATGACCCGCACGTCATCCGCCACCGGCCTGGATTACGGCACGCTGGCGGCGGCGGGGGTGCTAACCATCATCCCCGGCGCGCTCGTGATCTGGTTCGTCCGCAACTACATCGCCAAGGGCTTTGCCCTGGGGAGGGTGTGATGACCGACGCATCCAATGCACGCTGGGGCGCTGTCTATCTTGGAACCGCCGCCGTGCTTGCTGTCGCGCTGGCGCTGCTGGTGCTGGCGGTGCCCCGCGACGGCGACGACATCCTGTGGACCAAACAGATGGTCAGCAACGGCTGGATGGCATGGAGCTTTCCGGTCGCGCTGTTCTTCTGGATCATCGCGGCGATCCTGGCGCTGTTCACCATTCTGGCGATCCGTTTCCCCGAGGTGCCCCGCATCGGCATTCTGGGAATCGAAACGACGCGCGGCGATCGCCTGTTCATCACGCTGCTGGGATCGGCCTTCATCAATCTCGCGTGGCTCGGGCTGGAGCTGGGGCCACAGCCCTGGGCGATGGCCGTCTGCGCGATCTACGGGGTGTGCGTGTTCCGCTGGGTCTGACCCCGCACCGCGCGACCCGCCGAAAACCACCCCATCCCCGGCAGGAGGAGCCCGGGGCCGGGACCGGACCGCTCGTCTGAAAACCAAGGGAGGAACGAATGACAAGACTTCTGATGACATCGACCGCACTGGCGCTGGGCCTCGGCCTGCCTGCCTTTGCCGGGATGGAGGAAGCCCAAAGCTTTCTCGACGCCGAAATCGGCGACGTGACGACGCTAAGCCGCGCCGAACAGGAAGAGGAAATGCAGTGGTTCATCGACGCCGCCGCGCCCTTTGCGGGCATGGACATCAAGGTCGTGTCGGAAGCGATCGCGACGCATGAATACGAATCCAAGGTGCTGGCCAAAGCGTTTTCGGACATCACCGGCATCAACCTGACCCATGACCTGATCGGCGAAGGCGACGTGGTCGAGCGGCTGCAAACGCAGATGCAGTCGGGCGAAAACATCTATGATGCCTATATCAACGACAGCGATCTGATCGGCACCCACTGGCGCTATCAGCAGGCGCGCAGCCTGACCGACTGGATGGCCAACACCGGCGCGGATGTCACCAACCCGATGCTGGATCTCGACGATTTCATCGGCACCGGCTTTACCACCGGCCCCGATGGCGAACTCTACCAGCTGCCCGATCAGCAATTCGCCAACCTTTACTGGTATCGTCACGACTGGTTCACCGACGCCAAGAACATGGAGGACTTCAAGGCCGCCTTTGGCTACGATCTTGGCATCCCGGTGAACTGGGCCGCCTATGAGGACATCGCCGAATTTTTCACTGGCCGCGATCTGTCGCACCTTGACGTGAACGGCGACGTCTACGGCAGCATGGATTACGGCAAGAAAGACCCGTCGCTCGGCTGGCGCTACACCGATGCGTGGATGTCCATGGCGGGCATGGGCGACAAGGGCGAACCCAACGGCCTGCCGGTCGACGAATGGGGCATCCGGGTGAACGAACAGTCGCAGCCTGTCGGGTCCTGCGTGGCACGGGGCGGCGCGACCAACGCGCCCGCAGCGGTCTATGCGATCACCAAGTCCAAGGAATGGCTTGAAAAATACTCGCCCCCCGCAGCCGCCAGCATGACGTTTTCGGAATCCGGCCCGCTTCCGGCGCAAGGCAACGTGGCCCAGCAGATGTTCTGGTACACCGCCTTTACCGCCAACATGGTCGAGCCGGGCATCGCGGTGATGAACGATGACGGAACGCCCAAGTGGAAAATGGCACCGTCGCCGCACGGCGTTTACTGGGAAGACGGCATGAAGGTCGGCTATCAGGATGCCGGCTCCTGGACACTGATGAAATCCACCCCCGATGACCGCGCCAAGGCCGCCTGGCTTTACGCGCAATTCGTGGTGTCCAAGACCGTCGACGTCAAGAAATCCGACGTCGGCCTGACCTTCATCCGCAAATCCACCGTGGACAGCGACCATTTCACCGACCGCGCCCCAAAGCTGGGCGGCCTGGTGGAATTCTACCGCTCGCCCGCCCGGCTGGCATGGTCGCCCACCGGCACCAACATCCCCGATTACCCCAAGCTGGCACAGTTGTGGTGGCAGAACATCGGCGATGCGCTGTCGGGCGGAAAGACCCCGCAAGAGGCGCTCGATTCGCTCTGTGAAGAGCAGGAAAAGGTGTTGTCGCGGCTCGAACGGGCCGGGATCATGGGCGATATCGGTCCCAAGCTGAACGAAGAACGGGACCCGGAATACTGGTTGAGCCAGCCCGGCGCCCCAAAGGCGAAGCTTGAAAACGAGGACGAGGAACCGATCACCGCGTCCTACGAAGAGCTTATCGGCTCCTGGAGCGACTGACCCCGGCGTCGCGGGCGGCAGGCCCGCCCGCGACATCACACACCGGCTCGGGAAGCCGGGGTGACTTGCCGAGACCCCAAAGCCCGGTGATCCGACCGGGACGCTGCATCGCGGGATCGCGCGGCGGCAGAATCGCAACAACTGCATGCTGATGGGCGGCGAGCGCAACCGGGCCTGAAACGGGGCTTGAGCGGCCAATGGCTATGCCCGCGTCACCGGCAAGGTCGATGTTTGCAAAGTGACCCAACCGTCGGGCCGGGGCGCAACCTGCGGCGTCCGGGGGCCTTGAGACGCTGGATGCGTCGACCCCCGTGTTTGGCATCATCGGATGAGTTGCGTCCGGATCGGCGCTCGGCCAGGCAAGAGGGCGTCAGGGCGAAGGGTTACGACCATCCGTCTTTTCATCAAGGCCTGCTCCGGAAGGGCGGTCTGCGTGCCCTCGCTCGCGGCGCTGTCTGCTGGTGCAAGAGGCGGATCTGCTGATCTGGGGCGGCACCAGACCGGCCAGTACACTGGCATGAACCGGCGCCTGCCGCGCGCGGAACAGGCGACGATCACCGTCGATTTCGATCCGCTCGACCGTGGCCGAACGACCCGCCCGCCAACGTCCCACCCGCGAGTGTTGTTGCGCGCTCGACACCGCCCTAAGCCGCCGCATCGCCGGAGCCCGCCACCACTTGGGCCCCCATCAACGCGGTAAAGGCCGGTTTTGACGCGGAAAAGCCGCCGAGATGGGGTCGGATCAGGTTCCGTGCCGCCGCCGCGCTGGATGACGCCTTTGCCTTCGGTGGTCAGGACCGCCATCGACGACCGCGCCACGCCGATTCATGCGTTCAAGCGCCGAAAGCGCGAAGACGAGGCCAATCGGCACGCCGGCATGGCGTGGGGGCTGCGGGTGTGAAAGGTTCCCCCGATCTGTGGCCCGGCCCGGATCGGCAGCAACTGGCAGCCTGTCCCGGCGGCCTGTGCAGCGGATGTCTGCGGAAATTAATATTGCGCCAAAAAGTTGTGCCTTATGCGCGGTTGGTGCATGTTTATGCGGCGACATGCAGCGGCATCAGGGCGGCAATGCAAATCCGTGCATTGCTCTGGCCCGTGCCCGTGTCTAGATGAACGCAACGATGCTGAACTGGCATCAGACAGTTTCCAGGGGTTCTCTCCTCCTCCCTGAGCCCCGGAAATCAGCGGCGACCCTCCCTCCTCCCTGAGGGTCGCCGCGACGCGAACCATCAGCGATAAGGGACTGTCCCGCGCCTTGCAGGGTACAGTTCCGGCGCATTCACAGACGCACGAAAACCCGTGCGGTCGCGCCGGGTTCGAGTTTCGCCGGTCGACCGCGGCTGGATATCTCCGATGACAATTCCGGTCGCCTCGCCTCCTCTGCGAGGCGACCGGATCGCGACTGGATAACGTCCTCCCCAGGTGTCATCCATCCTTGGCCCAGGCCGCGCGGGCTCCTCCCGTCTCCCGTTCGGCGGACCTTGCGAAATGCTTGCATGGCGGAGAAAACATGACCTGCGTCAAATTGTCCAGCACGTTTTCCGCCGCACTGCGGCGCCAATGTCACAGATCAAGCAGACTGGCGGCAACATACGGCGCGACCAGAAGTTTGCGGCGGTGCCGGCCAAGCAGAAATCTACCGGGAATCAATGACATGGCTGCGGGAATCGCAGGCTGCGCCGGTTTGCCCTGGACCAGACCCGCAAGCAGCATCCCCGCATGGCTGCCCATCGCAACCCCGTTTCCGTGAAAGCCAAGCCCGGCAAAAAGGCCGGGATGGTCGGGAACCTCGCCCACGAACGGGACAAGATTCGCCATGAGGCACACGAGGCCGGCCCATTCATGGGTGATCCCGACATTCCGCCAGCGGGGGAACATCTCGGCGAAATCGTCGCGGATCGCGCGCGCGATCCGACGTTGGGCCACCGGTGTCGCGCTCAGCCCGCCGCGCATGCCAAACAGAAAGCGTCCGTCGGGCATCATCCGGAAATAATGCAGCAGGACGCGCGTGTCATAGGCCATCTGGTGCGACGTCCAGCCCTGCGCCTGCCGCAGGTCGTCGGGAACGGGTTCGGTCACGATGACACTGGATTGCACCGGCAGATACCGCGCGCGCAGCCAGTCGGGCAGATCTTCGGAGGAATAGCCGTTGGTCGCAAGCACGACGCGATCCGCCGTTACCGTTCCCTGCGGCGTGGTCAGCCGCCATTTTCCGTTTCGATGCAACGCGGTGACCGGGCTGTGGCCATGCAGCGCCGCGCCGGCGTTTTGGGCGGCCCGCGCAAGGCCCGCGTGGTATTTGCGCGGATTGAGCGCAAAGCCGATCGGTGTGGTGAGCGCGCCGAAGAACGGGCCGCCAAAACCCTCGGCAGCCATATCCTCCATTTCGATCAGGCGGGGGGTGACGCCGTAATCCTGTTCGATCCCGGGCGCGCTGGCGCGCAGCCGGGCGAAGGCGCGGGGGGAGTGGGCGATCATTGTTTCGCCGTCCGAATGGGTGTCGGCGTCGATGTCATGTTCCGCAATCAGACGCGCCGCTGTGGCGACTGCGGATTTCTCGGTCTGACGCCAGTCGCGCAGACCCTCGGCGCCAACCTGATGTCGCAGCTGCCGCGCTGTCGCCTTGGCGCCGCCCAGACAGCAAAAGCCGCCGTTGCGCCCCGAGGCGCCGAAACCGGGGTGTTCGGCTTCGAGCAGGGTCACTTCGGCGCCGTCCTGCGCAAGGTGCAGCGCCGCCGACAGTCCGGTGAAGCCGCCGCCGATAATGGCGATCCCGGTGGGCTTGTCGCCTTGCAGGGCGGGCCAGTCGAGCGGCGCGACGGTCTGGGACCACCAGCAGGCGCCTTGTGGACCGTAGGCGGCGGGTTCGTATATGCGTTTCATCGGCGTCAGGCGGCCCGTACCGCTTTCTGTTCGTCGCGCACCTGCGCCACGGCGGCGCGTTTGGTCAGGACCGACGCTGTAATGACCCCGATGGTCACGATGCCGATCAGCAGGGTGGACAGAGCGTTGATCTGCGGGCTGACGCCAAGACGCACTGCCGAAAAGATCTTGATCGGCAGGGTGGTGGCCGACGGGCCGGTGGTGAAGCTGGCGATCACCAGATCGTCCAGCGACAGGGTAAAGGCCAGCAGCCAGCCCGAAATCACCGCCGGGGCGATGATCGGCAGCGTCACGAGCCGGAACGCTGCGAATGCCGAACAGCCCAGGTCAAGCGCGGCCTCTTCAAGCGACCGGTCAAAGCTGGTCAGCCGCGACGACACCACGACCGACACATAGCACATGCTGAATGTGGTATGCGCCAGCACGATGGTCAGCACGCCCCGGTCCAGCCCGATGCCGATGAACAGCAGCAGCAGCGACAGGCCGGTGATGACTTCGGGCATCACCAGCGGGGCATAGATCATGCCGGAAAACAGCGTACGCCCGTGAAAACGTCCGGCGCGCACCAGCACATAGGCCGCCATCGTGCCCAGCACCGTCGCCAGTGTGGATGAGAACACCCCGACCTTGAGCGTGACCCAGGCCGCGTCGAGAAATTCCTGATCGCGGAACAGCTCGCCATACCATTTCGTCGAAAAGCCTGCCCAGACGGTCACCAGGCGGCTTTCGTTGAAACTGTAGACAACCAGCAGGATCATCGGCAGGTAGAGAAACGCAAATCCGAGGCTAAGCGATGTCGCATTGAACCAGCTGAATCGTTTCATCCTTCGGCCTCCCGTGCCTTTTGTTCGTTGCGCTGGAACAGCACGATGGGGATGATCAGGATCAGCAACAGGATGACCGCCACCGCCGAGGCCACGGGCCAGTCGCGGTTGTTGAAGAACTCTTCCCACAACACCTTGCCGATCATCAGCGTGCTGGACCCGCCCAACAGCGACGGGATGACGAATTCACCCAGCGCCGGAATGAAGACAAGGAAGCAGCCCGCGACGATGCCGCTGCGCGACAGCGGCCAGGTGACCAGCCAGAATGCGGTGAAGCGTGAACAGCCAAGGTCTTCGGCGGCTTCCAGCAGCGAGTCATCGAGCTTTTCCAGCGCGGAATAGATCGGCAATACCATGAACGGCAGATAGGTGTAGACGATGCCGATATAGACCGCCGTGGGGGTGTTCATGATCTGAAGCGGTTCGTTTATGACGCCGAGCCATTGCAGTACGGTGTTCAGCGTGCCTTCGTTCGACAGGATTCCCATCCACGAATAGACCCGGATCAGGAAGCTGGTCCAGAACGGCAGGATCACCAGCATCAGCAGCGTCGGGCGCCAGGCGTGATCGGCGCGGGCCATGCCGTAGGCAATCGGGTAACCCACCGCGAGGGTGATGAGCGTCGACAGCGCCGCGATCCGAAGCGAGCTGAGGTAGCTTTTCCAATACAGGTCGTCGGTGGCGAGAAAGGCGAAATTGTCGAGATCGAGCTCTGAGAAGAACGCGGTCAGCCCTGCCCAGCCCTGCGTCAGATCCAGTTGTGGCATGTAGGGCGGCCGCGCCAGCGCGATGTCCGAAAGCGAGATCTTCAGAACGATCAGAAAGGGCACCAGGAACAGGGCGACCAGCCAGAGGTAGGGGATGGCGATGAGGACTGCCTTGCGCATGACTCAGTCCTTCAGCACGACGCCGGCGGTTTCGGAAAAGCCGATCCAGACCTCGTCTTCCCAGGTGATATGGCGATTGGCGAGGCGGCGGGCGTTGACCATTTGCGCCTTGACCATGGTGCCGTTCGCCAGTTCGACATGAAAGGTCGAGATGTTGCCGAGATAGGCGATGTCGATGACCTTGCCCTTGTAGGCATTGGGGCGGTCGGGTTGCTCCGCGTCGATGGTCACCTTTTCAGGGCGGATCGAAAAGGTCACCTTTTCGCCCGCGACCGCCGTGTCGCCATTGGCGGCGATGATCGGCGGCTGCCCGTCGGCCCAGTCGACAAGGATGCCGCCGGGTTTGATCGCGGGCGCAGAATCGGCGGGCCGCGCGGGGGCCTCGCGCGCCCGCGCGGCGGCGACTTCCGCGGGCGAGGGCGGCGGAAGGCGTCGGGGGGCCGTTTCGCGACTGCCCATGAAGCGGCGGAAAAGCTTGTCGTACAGCCAGTCGCCTTTGCGGTCGGGCGCGGGCAGTCGCTGTGCCGTCGCGGTGTTCGCCTCGACCGTATCGCGCAGCGCGGCGTCATGGCGCGGGGCGGTGGCCTCGGCATCCAGCGCGACAGTGGGTTCGGGGGCGGCGGCCATGTCGACCGGGCGGGCGGTGGCGGTGCCGGAAAACAGGTTCACGTCGCCGATGAAATCCGCGACATAGACGGAATTGGGCGCCTCGTAGATCTGGTCCGGGGTGTCGACCTGCACGATGCGGCCTTCGTCCATCACCGCGATGCGCGAGGCGACGGTCATTGCTTCTTCCTGGTCGTGGGTGACGATCACGAAGGTGGTGCCGGTCTTTTCCTGGATGTCCATCAGTTCGAACTGCGTTTCCTCGCGCAGCTTGCGGTCGAGCGCACCCAGCGGTTCGTCCAGCAACAGCAGCTTGGGCGCCTTGGCAAGGCTGCGGGCCAGCGCGACGCGCTGGCGCTGGCCGCCGGAAATCTGGTGCGGCTTGCGCCTTGCAAAGCGGCTCATCCGGGTCAGGCGCAGCATCTCGTCGACACGTTCGTCGATGAACGCCGCGTCGCGGCCTTCGCGTTTCAGACCAAAGGCGATGTTGTCCCAGATCGACAGGTGCGGAAACAGCGCGTAGCTTTGGAACATCATGTTCACCGGGCGCTTGTTGGGCGGCACCGCGCTGATTTCCTGTCCGTCCAACAGGATGTGCCCGCCCGAGATCGTCTCGAACCCGGCGAGCATTCGCATCATCGTTGTCTTGCCGCAGCCCGAGGGGCCGAGCAGCGCAAAGAATTCCTTTTCGTAGATCGTCAACGACAGGTTGTCGATCGCGGTAAAATCGCCAAAGCGTTTGGATACGTTGCGAAATTCGATCAGTGGCTTCTGAACGGGATCCGTCCAGGGGGCGAAAACGGTCTGGGCCATGCGCGGGGTGCTTCCTGTCAGTCAAGGGGGCCCGCGCGGTGGGGGCGCGGGCCGGGATCAGGCGCGGCTCAGGTGCCGGATTTGATCCTGGTCCACAGGCGGGTGACGGTCCGCTGCACCTTGGGGTCGTAAGGCGTGGTGGTGTAGGTGTTTTCCATCGCGTCGGCGGACGGATAGATCGCCGGATCGCCGATCACATCCTCGACCAGGAATTTCTGGCTCGCGAGGTTGCCGTTGGCATAAAAGACGTAGTTCGACGCCGCCGCCATGTTCTGCGGGTCCATGATAAAGTTCAGGAATTTGTGCGCCGCTTCGGGGTTGGGCGCATCGACCGGGATCGCCATTTCATCAAACCACATCTGCGCGCCCTCGTCGGGGGCGTAATAGGCGATTTCGACGCCATTGCCGGCCTCGGCCGCGCGGTCGCGAGCTTGCAGGACGTCGCCCGACCAGCCAACGGCGACGCAGATGTCGCCGTTGGCCAGCGCGTTGACGTATTCGGAACTGTTGAATTTCTGGATGTGGTCACGGATCGGCATGTAGACCGCTTCGGCCTTGGCGATCACGTCGGGATCGTGGCTGTCGGGGTCTTCGCCGATATAATTCAGCGCGGCCGGGATCATTTCCGCCGGCGCGTCCAGGAACATCACGCCGCAGTCGGCCAGCTTTTCCATGTTCTCGGGCTTGAACACCAGATCCCACGACGTAACGGGGGCGTCATCGCCAAGGATCTCCTTGACCTTGGGAAGGTTCACGCCCAGGCCGGTGGTGCCCCACATGTAGTTGATGGCGTATTCGTTGCCGGGGTCGTATTTCGACGTCCGGTCGGAAATCACGTCCCACATGTTGTCGATGTTGGGCAGCTTGGATTTGTCTAGCTTCTGGAACGCGCCCGCCATGATCTGTCGTTGCAGGAAGGTGCCGGTGGGCACCACCACGTCATAGCCGGACCCGCCCGCGAGCATCTTGGTTTCGAGCACTTCGTTGCTGTCGAACACGTCGTAGATCAGGTCGATCCCGGTTTCCTCTTCGAATTTGGTCAGCAGGTCTTCGTCGATGTAATCGGACCAGTTGTAGACGCGGACCTCGTCCGCATGGGCCATGCCAGCGACAAGGGCGAGGGTCGCGGTGAAGCTCAGAAGGGGGTTGGTCATGATGTGCTCCCGTTGGACGTGAGGTCCGTGTCAGACTTTGGGGTCTTGATGCCCCGCGCCCTTTGGATTTGATCAAATCTTGTCACACAAGGCAACATGCGCGATGTTTTCACGGTGCGTTATGTCGCGCAAGATGGCACATTGGGGCAGGCGGTCAAAAGAAAGGCAGGCGGTGAATTTGCAGGCAGAGGGAACAGGGCTTCCGGCGCATGAGCTGGTGTATCGCCGGTTACGAGACAAGATCCTGTTCGGCGAACTGGAACCGGGCCAGCCGGTGACCATCCAGGGACTGACCGAACAGATGCAGGTCGGCATGACCCCGGTGCGGGAGGCGCTGCGCCGCCTGACCGCCGCCGGGGCGCTGGATTTTCAAGGCAACCGCAGAATCATCGTGCCGGTACTGCATGCCCCCGCGATCGAGCAGCTGACCCTTGCGCGGATCGCGCTGGAACCGACACTTGCGGCCCGTGCCGCGGTGCGCTGCGATGCGGGGGAAATCGCGCGGCTGCGCGCGACCGATATCCGGCTGGATGGTGCCATCGCGCGCGGCGACGTGCGTGGCTATCTGGTCGAGAATCACCAGTTTCACGCCGAGCTGAACGCCATCGCGCGCGCGCCGATCCTGACGGACCTGGTCGAAGGGCTGTGGCTGCGCTTTGGTCCGTCGCTGCGGGTGGTGTGCGGGCAGTTCGGCACGCGCAACCTGCCCGATCAGCACAAGGCGATCCTGAGCGCGCTTGCGGCGGGCGATGCGGACGGGGCCGCCCGCGCGATGCGCGCGGATGTCGAGCAGGGCATGACCCAGATCACCGAAGGTTTGGCGTGATTCGACGCAGCGCGGATTGACCGCCGGATAATTTGATCATATTCTGCCGGCCAACTCCCCGACATCCACAGGAGACGCGGCCATGAGCCTTATTTCGCCCAATGCCCCCACCGCCGAACTTCAGGCGCTGGACGCGGCCCACCACATGCACCCGTTTACCCACGGGGCCGATCTTGCGCAAAAGGGCGCGCGCGTCATCACCCGGGCTTCGGGCGTCTGGCTGACCGACAGCGAAGGCGAGCGTATCCTTGACGGCATGGCCGGGCTTTGGTGCGTCAACATCGGTTACGGGCGCAAGGAACTGGCCGCCGCCGCCGCGCGCCAGATGGAAGAGCTGCCGTACTACAATACCTTCTTTCAGACCACGCATGTGCCCGCGATCCAGCTTTCGGCGCGCCTTGCCGAACTGGCGCCGGGAGATCTGAACCATGTGTTCTATGCCTCGTCCGGGTCCGAGGCGAACGACACCAACATCCGCCTCGTGCGCACCTACTGGGCCGAAAAGGGCCAGCCGGAACGCCAGACCATCATCTCGCGCTGGAACGGCTATCACGGCTCGTCGCTTGGCTCGATGTCGCTGGGCGGCATGAAGGGCATGCATGCGCAGGGCGGCGCCGTGCCGGGCATCCACCACATCGACCAGCCCCACTGGTGGGCCGAAGGCGGCGACATGTCCCCCGAGGAATTCGGTCTGGAACGCGCCCGCCAGCTTGAGCAGGCCATCGAGGAGATCGGGCCCGAAAAGGTCGGCGCCTTTATCGCGGAACCCATCCAGGGCGCCGGTGGCGTCATTGTTCCGCCCGCCACCTACTGGCCGGAAATCCAGCGCATCGTGAAGAAATACGGCATCCTGCTGATCGCGGATGAGGTGATCTGCGGCTTTGGCCGGACCGGCAACTGGTTCGGCAGCCAGACCATGGGCATCACGCCCGACATCATGACCATCGCCAAGGGGCTGTCGTCGGGGTACCAGCCCATCGGCGGGTCGCTGTTGTCGGACGAGGTGGCAAACGTGATCTCGGGGACCGAATTCAACCACGGCTATACCTATTCCGGCCATCCCGTGGCCTGCGCCGTGGCGCTGGAAAACCTGCGAATCCTCGACGAAGAAGGCATCGTTGCCCGCGTCGCCCAGGAAACCGGCCCCTATCTCAGGGAAAAATGGCAGGCGCTGGCGGACCATCCGCTGGTGGGCGAAGCGCAGATCGAAGGGTTCATGGGCTCTATCGCGCTGACCCCCGACAAATCGGCCCGCGCGGCGTTTGCGTCGGATGCGGGCACGGTGGGCTACATCTGCCGGGAGCGGTGTTTCGCCAACAATCTGGTGATGCGCCATGTCGGGGACCGGATGATCATCTCACCGCCGCTGGTGCTGTCGTTTGATGAAATCGACACCCTGATCGAACGTGCGGTGAAATCGCTTGATGAATGCCACGCGCGTCTCAAGGCCGAGGGTCTGATGGTCGCGGCGTCGCACGGCTGATGGCAACGGGCGCTCCGCGTCGCCGGGGCGCCCGTTGGTTTTGCGACCGACGACCGGCCGCGGCACTCAGTTGACGAGCTGGGGCGCGCCGGTCGCCATGTTCGTGCCGATATATGGCTTGTGAGTCCCCTTCCAGGCGCCGAAACCACCCTCCATATGGGCGATCCGCGCTGTCCCGGCGTCAATCGCGGCGCGCGCCACCTTTTCCGACCTCGCGCCCGAACCGCAATGGAACACGATCCGCTTGTCGGTCTGGCCGGGCAGCTTTGACGCCTTGAAGAACGCCATTGGCATCAACAGCGCGCCTTCGATATGTTCGAACATGTACTCCTGAGGGGTGCGCACGTCGATCAGCACGATCTCGTCGCGGGAAAATGCCTCGGCCACCTCATCGGCGGTCCAGGTCTCAAGAATGCTGGCGCCCACTTCTTCGGTCTTCATCTTGCGTCTCCTCATGGCTGATGTCTTATGCGGGATGTGATATGCGGTTTCCCCGGATCAAGGCCCTTCCTGCGTAGCATGGCGTCACGGCAGTGACCAAGCCGGGGGCGATGGGCGCCGATAACGCGCGGGCGGGGACGCCCGGGGGCAGTTTCCGGGTGCAACCGCCCGAAACTTGGGCTTGTCTGGCCGAGATGCCCCACCGGCAGCCATCGCAATCAGCGGAGTCAGGACATGATAAATTTCATCGCAATGGAAGCCTGGATCGAATTTGCGGTGCGCTGGGTGCATGTCATCACCGGCATCGCCTGGATCGGGTCGTCGTTCTATTTCATCGCGCTGGATCTTGGGCTGCACCGCGACCGCGATCTGGCTTCGGGGGCGGACGGCGAAGAGTGGCAGGTGCATGGGGGTGGATTCTACCACATCCAGAAATACCTTGTCGCGCCAGCGCAGATGCCCGGCGATCTGGTCTGGTTCAAATGGGAAAGCTACGCGACCTGGCTGTCGGGGTTCGCGATGCTGATTCTTGTCTATTATCTGGGGGCAGAGTTCTATCTGGTCGATCCGTCGGTGCTGGACATCCCGGTCTGGGCGGCGATTCTGATCTCGCTGCTGTCGCTCAGCATCGGCTGGCTGACCTATGATGCCTTGTGCAAATCGACATTCGGCGACGATAACACGCGCCTGATGCTGTTCCTGTTCGTCGTTCTCGTGGCAGTGGCATGGGGGTACACGCAGGTCTTTTCCGGGCGCGCGGCGCTGCTGCATCTGGGGGCGTTTACCGCAAGCATCATGACGGCGAACGTGTTCTTTATCATCATGCCGAACCAGCGCATCGTGGTGGCGGATCTGAAGGCGGGGCGCAAACCCGATCCGAAATACGGCAGGATCGCCAAGCAGCGCAGCACGCATAACAACTACCTGACGCTGCCGGTTCTGTTCCTGATGCTGTCCAACCACTACCCGCTGGCGTTTGCGTCTGACTACAACTGGATCATCGCCAGCCTCGTGTTCCTGATGGGGGTCACCATCCGGCATTATTTCAACTCGATGCACGCACGAAAGGGCAACCCGCACTGGACCTGGCTGGCCACCACGCTGATCTTTCTTGCGATCATGTGGCTGTCGACCGCAAACCTGCCAGGCGAGTCCGATTGGGAGGCGCAAGCGACTGGCCCAACGGCGAAATACGCGCAGGCCGCCGGGTTCGACGATGTCCGGGACATCGTGTCGGGCCGCTGTTCCATGTGCCACAGCGCCGAGCCGGGCTGGGAGGGGCTGGCCTGGGCCCCCAGGGGCGTGCACCTGGACAGCGCCAGGGGCATCGCTGAAAACGCGCGGGCGATTTATCTGCAGGCCGGGCTGAGCCGGGCCATGCCTCCGGCGAATCTGACGTTCATGGACGACGCCGAGCGTCTGGCCATCCGCCGCTGGTTCGAGGCCGCGAACGACAGCTAGCGTTCCGTGCGCGAATGACGGCGTCCCCCGTTTCAGAATCGCGCGCGGCCTGCTAGGTCTTGTGGCATGAACAGCAATGCCCCCAATATCAGCGCCGATGGCCGTCCGGTCATCCGGCAGCTTGACGAGGCCGCCGTCAATCGCATCGCGGCTGGCGAAGTGGTGGAACGGCCCGCCTCGGCGGTCAAGGAGCTGGTCGAAAACGCCATCGACTCGGGCGCGCGGCGCGTTTCGATCGAAATCTCGGATGGCGGCAAGACGCTGATCCGCGTCACGGACGATGGCTGTGGTATCTCCGGACCCGAGCTGCCGCTGGCGCTGTGCCGCCATGCGACGTCAAAGATCGACGGCAGCGATCTGTTGAACATCCACAGCTTCGGCTTCCGGGGCGAGGCGCTGCCGTCGCTCGGAGCGGTCGGACGGCTGACGATCCAAAGCCGGGTTTCGGGGCTGGAGGCTGCCGAAATCGCCGTTGCCGGGGGCAAGGCGGCCGAGGTCAGGCCCTGCGCGCTGAATGGCGGCACCGTGGTGACGCTGCGCGATCTGTTTTACGCCACACCCGCGCGGCTGAAATTTCTGCGCAGCGACCGCGCCGAAATGCAGGCTATTTCCGAGGTCATCAAGCGGCTGGCCATGGCCGAGCCGTCGGTGGGGTTTACCCTGCGCGACGTGTCACAGGGCAAGGACCGCACGACCTTTCGCGCCGATGCCTGCTCGGGCGATCTGTTCGATGCGCTGCGCGCGCGATTGACGCAGGTGATGGGCGGCGAATTCACCGACAACGCGCTGAGCATCGACGCCGAGCGTGACGGGTTTCGCCTGACGGGGCTTGCCGCGTTGCCGACCTATTCGCGCGGCTCGTCCGTGGCGCAGCACCTGTTCGTCAACGGGCGCCCGGTGCAGGACAAGCTTCTGGTCGGGGCGCTGCGAGGGGCCTATGCGGATTTTCTCGGCCGGGACCGGCATCCGGCGGTGGCGCTGTTCGTCGATTGCGACCCGCATCTGGTGGATGTCAACGTCCATCCCGCAAAGTCCGAGGTGCGGTTTCGTGAACCCGGCGTGGTGCGCGGACTGATCGTGTCGGCCCTGCGCCACGCGTTGGCCGAGGCGGGGCACCGCGCGTCCTCTACCGTGGCGGGGGCGACGCTGGGGGCAATGCGGCCCGAACCGATGGCGCCACGCGTCTACCAGATGGATCGGCCCGGCCAGGGCGCGCTGGGCGCGGCGTTTCGGGCGCAGGCCCCGGCGCGCGCGCCCGAACCGGCGGGCTTTGCGGAGTTCTCGCAGGATTATTCGGGCCGGATCGAAGACACGCCCGCCACGCCGTCCGAATCGCTGCCGCTGGGCGCCGCCCGCGGGCAAGTGCACGAAAACTACATCATCGCGCAAACCGAGGATGGCATCGTCATCGTCGACCAGCACGCCGCGCATGAACGGCTTGTCTATGAAAAGCTCAAACGCCAGATGGCGGAACGTGGCGTGGCCGCGCAGGCGCTGCTGATTCCCGACATCGTCGAATTTTCCGCCGATGATCTCGCACGGCTGATGTCCGTGTCCGACGATCTGTCCCGCATGGGGCTGACGCTGGAACCCTTTGGCGGCAACGCGGTCTGCGTACGCGAGACGCCCGCGATTCTGGGTGAGGTCGACAGCAAGGCGCTGCTGACGGACATCCTGGATGAACTGGCCGATTTCGGCCAAAGCCAGCTGGTGCAGGAAAAGATCGAGGCGATCCTGTCGCGGGTCGCCTGCCATGGCTCGATCCGGTCCGGCCGGCGGATGCGGGGCGAGGAAATGAACGCCCTGCTGCGCGAGATGGAATCCACGCCCCATTCCGGCCAGTGCAATCACGGCCGGCCCACCTATGTGGAACTCAAGCTTTCGGATATCGAGAGGCTGTTCGGCCGCACATGACCCAGACCCTGCCGTTCGCGCTGGACGATCCGCGCCTGCTGGTGGCAGGCGTGCTCGGCGTCATCCTGGTGGCCATGGTGCTGTCGATTCGCGCCGCCAACCGCGCGGCGCGCCTGTCCGGCCCGCTGATGCAGCTTGCCCGCCGGGTCGAGGCGCTGGGCGAGGGGCAGGAACGGCTTGCCGGAGGGCTGCATCACGTTACCGAGGCGCAGATGCAAAGCCAGAGCGCGATGCTGGACCTGATGGAACGCAGGCTTGCGGACGTGCAGGGCAAGATGAGCGAAAGCCTGTATGGCAGCGCGCGTCGTACCGCCCATTCGCTGGGTGAATTGCAGGAACGGCTTAAGGTCATCGACAAGGCGCAGGACAAGATCACCCGCCTTTCGGGCGATGTGCTGTCGCTTCAGGACATCCTGTCGAACAAGCAGACGCGCGGGGCCTTCGGGGAAATCCAGCTGAACGACATCGTGGGCAAGGCGCTGCCGCCGGATGCCTATACGTTGCAGGCGACGCTGGGAAACGGGCGGCGCGCCGATTGCCTGATCCACATGCCCGCGCCGCCCGGCCCCATCGTCATCGACGCGAAATTCCCCCTGGAAGCCTATGAGGTGCTGATGCGCGCCGAGATGGGCGATCAGAAAACCCGCGCTGCGCAGGCTTTTCGCCTGTCGGTGCGCAAACATCTGCGCGACATCGCGGCGCGCTACATCGTTGATGGCGAAACCTCGGACTCGGCGCTGATGTTCCTGCCCTCCGAAGCGGTTTACGCGGAATTGCACGCCAATCACGCGCAGGTGGTGCGCGAAGGATTCGCCCTGCGCGTCTGGATCGTGTCGCCCACCACCTGCATGGCGGTGCTCAACACATTGCGCGGTGTGCTCAAGGATGCGCGGATGCGCGAACAGGCGGGCGCGATCCGGCGCGAACTGGGGCTGTTGGCCGCCGATGTCGACCGGATGGGCACGCGGGTCGAAAACCTTGACCGGCATTTCGGGCAGGCGGCGCGCGACGTCGCCGAGATTCGAATTTCCGCTGAAAAGGCGGGGAATCGCGCGCGCAGACTGGATAATTTCGATTTTGCCCAAGGCGGGGAGCCAGACAGGCCGCCTCGGGATTAAGCGTGCAACTCGTTCTTTCGGAACATAAAATACATTTCACATTAATATATGGGGGCATTTTATGTCCGCGCGTTCATGCCGTATGCTTGAGCAGGATCAAGGACGCGCGCTACGGCTTCGTCTCAAGCTGCGTGATCACTGAAAGGAGACGGGGATCATGGAACAGATCAGTGTCAGAAAGGTCGCGCATGTTATCCTGATGGCCCGCGAGACTCGCCGGGGCGAGGGCGAAATGCGCGGCCTCATCGAGCACATGACCGAAGAAGAGCAGGCAGCACTTGTCGCGATCATGTGGATCGGGCGCGATGCGTTCGACGCGGGGGAATGGGACGAAGCTTACGGCACCGCCCTGACCGAAGCGTCCACGCCGACGGCGGACTACCTGATCGGAACGCCGCATCTGGCCGACCACCTCGAATCGGGGCTGGAGGCGCTTGGCTATGATGTGCAGGACGAAGAAGACGAACTGTTGCGTCGCGGCGCCTGAACCGGCGGGCCGCACAGCTTGCGGCACGTCTTGGGTCGCGACCGCTCAGGCGGCGCGCTTTTCGCAACGGTCGCGGCGTCGCGCAATTCGGATCGCCAGGGGGCCAGCGTGCTTACCAGCTTTTCCAGCCGTTTGTGACAGGTGGTGTCCAGCCGGCTGCGCGCGGCGTCGATTTGCTGCTTGACGGCCAGTCGCGCCACCTCGCCCGCGGTCTCATGAAATTCCGCGTGCAGGCGCGTGGTCACCTGCCACGGTTTGCCCGCGCGCAGTAATGCGCCGAAATCGTCACAGTGCAACCAGCGACCGAAGGCACAGCGTTCACAGCGCGATGTCTTGGACCGGTCGGGCGAATGAATCGTTTTTCCTCGGAGTTCCGGTCCCGTTCCGGTTGGCCCTGGACCCGATTTCTTGCCGCTGACTTAAAACGTTTTATGGATGTGCCGCTCAGCGCAGCGCGCGCCCCTTGATGATGGCGCTGTCGCCAAACCGGGCGCGGATCGCATCGGTTGCACGCTCGGCGTCGGCGCGGCGGGATGCGCCCGGATCAAGCAGATCGCCGACCCGGTCCGCCTGACCAGCGGGCACCAGTTCCGAAATTCCGGTGCCGATCAGGCGATACGGCCCCTGCGCGCCGACCTGATCCAGCAACCCGCGCGCGGTGCGATAGATCCGGTCGGCGACCTGCGTCGCGTCGCCAAGCGCGTGACGCCGGGTGATCAGTTTGAAATCCGCGCGTTTGACCCTGAGGGTGACCACACGCCCCGCCAGCCCCTTGGCCTTGGCGCGATCCGAGACCTTTTCCGCCAGTCGCCACAGATGCCCGTCCAGAATATCGGCATCCGCGGTGTCTTCGTGAAAGGTGGTTTCGTTCGAGATGGATTTCACCGGCGAATCCCGCGTCACCTTGCGCATGTCCTCGCCGCGCGCAAGATGCCAGAGCCGGTCGCCCATCCCGCCGAACCGCGCGGACAGATCGCGGCGATCCCAGCGCAACAGGTCCGCGAACGTACGGATGCCGGCGCGCTCCAGCGCGTCCTGGGTGGTTTGCCCGACGCCCCAGATCATCCGCACCGGGCGGGGGCGCAGGAAATCCTGGGTCTCGGCGCGCCCGATCACCGAAAACCCGTGCGGCTTGTCGAGATCCGATGCGATCTTGGCCAGAAACTTGTTATGGGACAGCCCGATGGACCCGGTGATCCCCAGTTCGTCGCGCATCCGTTTGACCAGCCGCGCCAGCACGACCGCCGGCGGGGCGCCGTGCAGGCGCGCGGTGCCGGTCAGATCCAGAAAGGCTTCGTCAAGCGACAGCGGCTCGATCGCGGGGGTCAGATCCTCCATGAGGGCCCGAATCTGGCGCGATACATCGACATAGGTCTGCATGCGCGGTTTGACGATCACCGCGTCAGGGCACAGGGCCAGCGCCTTGAACATCGGCATGGCCGACCGGACACCCCGGATGCGCGCCACATAGCAGGCAGTGGACACCACACCGCGCCGGCCGCCGCCAATAATCACCGGCTTGTCGGCAAGATCGGGATTGTCGCGCTTTTCGACGCTGGCATAAAAGGCATCGCAATCCATATGAGCGATGGACAGGTCCCACAATTCGTCGTGGTGCGCGATTCGGGGCCGCCCGCAGGCGGGGCAGCGGGTACCATGATCGAAGACGGCAAGGCAGTCACGGCAGAGCGCGGGCATGTCTGGAAAATCCGGGCAGAAGGCTTACCTTCCGAATATACAGGATACACGAGGCTTTCGCCACGACATGAGCTATGCCGGCGCAAAACTGATGCTGTTTCTCGGGTCCGACCTGCTGGTTATCCGCCGCGACGACACGCCGGGAATCCCTTGGCCCAACTGCCTGGATTTTCCGGGCGGCGGGCGCGAGGGCACCGAGCGCCCCGAGGAATGTGCCCTGCGCGAGACGCGCGAGGAAACCGGGCTGGATCTTCCCGAAACCGCGCTTGCATGGCGTCAACAGCACGGGCCAAGCTGGTTCTTCGCGGCGCACTTGCCATCCGAAGCGGCAAGTCGCGTTGTGTTTGGCGGCGAGGGACGGGGGTGGGGGTTGATGGCCCCCGATATATATCTGGAACGCGACGACGCGATCCCGCATTTTCGCCAGATGCTTGACGCATATCTGGGGTCGCGCGGCTAGGCCGGGGTCACACTGCTGGGCCGGGGCCGGACCGACTGCAAGGTCAGGCCGCGTGCAACCGGCGCAGCCAGTCCATGGCCCCCGCCAACGACGTGCTGGGACGTGCGGCCCGAAGCACCGGCTCGGGCGGCGACGCCTTGAGCCTGGAACGCAGCCTGTCCGGTTCGCGACACCCCAGCATCGCGTCGGAAATCAACTGCCGGCGCACGACCTCGGGGTCGGCGTCAAGCGGTGCATCGACGCTGGCAGCAACGCGCACGCGCCCGCCAGCGGTGTGGAACGTGACAAGCGCCTCGTGCTGCGCCGTCGCCGCATTGTAAGTCAGATTGCCGATCTGAGCGTGACTCTGTGCCATCGCCTTTTCTCCTGCCTGTTACGTTGCCAAAACACCGCAGGGCGCGCAAGGTTCCCGCCCGGGCTGTTCCGCCGCTTGACAACGCGGCATACTGATCCCGTTTCGTGAAGGATCATATTATGAACGACACCGATATCATTCTGCAGTTTCTTTCGGGCGGGACCATCGTTGTTCTGCTTCTTGCCGGGCTTGTCATCCTGTGCGTCTTTCTGGGCGTCAGGATCGTATCGCAATCGGAAAAACATGTGGTTGAACGGTTTGGGCGGCTGCGCGCGGTGCTCGGGCCGGGCATCAACTTCATTGTGCCGTTTCTGGATCGCGTGGCGCACAAGGTGTCGATCCTGGAACGGCAACTGCCCACCGCGACGCAGGATGCCATCACGGCGGATAACGTGCTTGTGCAGGTGGAAACCTCGGTGTTCTATCGCATCCTTGAACCGGAAAAGACGGTCTATCGCATCCGCGACGTGGATGCGGCCATCGCCACCACCGTGGCGGGGATCGTGCGCGCCGAGATCGGCAAGATGGAACTGGACGAGGTGCAGTCGAACCGCTCGGCGCTGATTTCCACGATAAAGAGCAATGTCGAGGAGCAGGTCGATGATTGGGGGATCGAGGTGACGCGGGCCGAAATCCTGGACGTGAACCTGGATCAGGCCACCCGCGAGGCGATGTTGCAGCAGCTTAACGCCGAACGCGCGCGCCGCGCACAGGTGACCGAGGCCGAAGGGCGCAAACGCGCGGTCGAACTGTCCGCCGACGCCGAGCTGTACGCCGCCGAGCAGGTCGCCAAGGCCCGCCGCATCGCCGCCGATGCCGAAGCTTACGCCACGCAGGTCGTGGCGGTGGCCATCGCGGAAAACGGGCTGGAGGCAGCGCAATACCAAGTGGCGCTGAAACAGGTCGATGCCCTGGCCACGCTTGCCAAGGGCGAAGGACGGCAAACCATCGTGCTGCCCGCCGACGCGGTCGAAGCGTTTCGCAACGCGTTCACCATGCTCAAGGGCAGGACATGACCGGGCTGATTTATCTGTGGTGGGCGTGGATGGCCGCTGCGGCGGTGTTGCTTGTGCTTGAAATGGTGGTGCCGGGGTTTCTGTTTCTTGGCTTTGCGATCGGGGCGGCGGCAGTGGGGCTGTGGTTGGTCGCGGGCTATGCCGTCGGCTGGCACTGGCTGGTGCTGGTCTTTGCGCTGGTGTCGCTGGCCGCATGGATTGCATTGCGACAGATGGTCGGCATCCGCAAAGGGCAGGTCAAGACCTGGGACCGCGACATCAACGAAGACTGACGCAGTTTACCGGTTGGGTATCCGCGCCTGAGGCGAGCGCAGCTCTGCCTGTATCGCCTGCGCGGCCGCGCGCGGGGACGGGGCGCGCCAGACGGGGCGGCCCACCACGATATGATCGGCGCCCGCCGCGATGGCGATCGCCGGGGTTGCGATACGTTTCTGATCGTCGCCCGCGCTGCCTGCGGGACGCACGCCGGGGGTCACGATCAGCCGCCCGCTGGCCTGGGGCAGGGCACGGATGCGCGCGGCCTCGTTCGGCGACGCGATGACGCCGTCGGCGCCCGCCTCGAACGCCTTCGCGGCGCGTTCGACCACCAGGTCGGCCACGTCGCCCGCCTGCATCAGCCCGGCATCCAGATCGGACCGGTCGAGCGAGGTCAGGATGGTCACCGCGAGGATTTGCAGATCCTTGCCCCCCGTGCCTTCCTTGGCGGCGCGCACCACATGCGGATCGCCATGCACCGTCAGGAAATCCAGATCGAACTGCGACAGTCCGCGCACGGCGTTTTCCACCGTCTGACCGATGTCGAACAGCTTCAGGTCCAGAAAGATGCGCTTTCCGTGTTCCTGTTTCAGCTCGTTGGCAAGCGCCAGACCGCCGCTGGTCAGCATCCCCAGGCCGATCTTGTAGAACGACACGGCGTCACCGATGCCATCGGCAAGTTGCAGCGCCTCAAGCGCGTTCGGGACATCCAGGGCCACGATCAGGCGATCATCGCTTGCAGCATTCATCGGGGGCGCTCCTTCGGGGTGAGGTGGGCCTGTCATGCGGCTGCGGTTTCCCAAGGTCAAGACCGGGGGCGCGATCACCGGCCATCCCGTGCGGAATGGCTGGGGATCACGGGTTCGAACGCAGCACCGCCAGAAGCCCCACGTCGAACGAGAGCTCTTCGTCGCCGGGGCGATATTGCGAAATAGGCAGCGCCCGATCCGGGATGCGCCGCCGCAGCGCCGCTTTCCACGGCGAGGCGCGGGGGGGCGCCAGCCGCGCGATTTCGATCCGTCCGTTGTCTGCGATCAGCGAAACGGTGCCGGGCTTCATCGCCTCGGGCTCTGGCCCGTCGAACCCGTCGACGGTGATTTCCCGCACATGCATGGTCTTGGCCCTTTCTGTGTCTTGGCCCTTTCTGTCAGCCCGTTCCGCAGCTTGGCAGCGAATCGGTAAACAAATTGCTGCTGACAGGGTGTGGTTTTTGCGATCCCGGATCTTGAACCCCGGCCCGTCGCTGCCCATCTCCTTTCCCGAGGCCCGGTGCCGTCATGTGCCGCAAGGCGGGCGTGACATCGACAAGACGGGCGCTTATCGCAAGGAGAGACACGATGAACTTGGACAAGTTCACGGAGCGGTCGCGTGGGTTCATCCAGGCTGCACAAACCATCGCAATGCGGGACGGCCACCAGCGTCTCGCCCCCGAGCATATTCTCAAGGCACTTCTGGACGACGATCAGGGGCTTGCGTCCAATCTGATCACCCGCGCGGGCGGCGACGCGGCGCGCGTGACGCAGGTGCTTGAGACGAAGCTGGCGAAATTCCCGAAAGTGTCCGGCGATGCCGGGCAGACCTATCTGGACAGCGCCACCGCCAAGGTGCTGGACGAGGCGGAAAAGATCGCGGGCAAGGCAGGCGACAGTTTTGTGCCGGTCGAACGCATTCTGACCGCGCTGGCCATCGAAAAATCCGGGGCCAAGGAGGCGCTGGAGGCGGGCAAGGTCACACCTCAAAAGCTGAACGAGGCGATCAACGATCTGCGCAAGGGCCGTACCGCCGACAGTGCCAGCGCCGAAGAAGGTTATGAGGCGCTGAAGAAATACGCGCGCGACCTGACCGAGGCCGCCGAGCAGGGCAAGATCGACCCGATCATCGGACGCGACGACGAAATTCGCCGCTCGATGCAGGTTCTGTCACGCCGCACCAAGAACAACCCGGTGCTGATCGGGGAGCCGGGTGTAGGCAAGACCGCCATCGCCGAGGGGCTTGCGCTGCGCATTGTCGACGGCGACGTGCCCGAAAGCCTGAGGGGCAAGCGGCTGCTGGCGCTCGACATGGGCTCGTTGATCGCGGGGGCCAAGTATCGCGGCGAATTCGAGGAACGGCTGAAATCCATTCTGAAGGAAATCGAGGCCGCCGCCGGCGAGATCGTGCTGTTCATCGACGAGATGCACACGCTTGTCGGCGCGGGCAAGGCGGACGGGGCGATGGATGCCTCGAACCTGCTGAAACCGGCGCTGGCGCGGGGCGAGCTGCATTGCGTCGGCGCGACCACGCTGGATGAATACCGCAAGCACGTCGAAAAGGACCCGGCGCTGGCCCGGCGGTTTCAGCCCGTGATGGTGCAGGAACCGACGGTCGAAGACACGATCAGCATCCTGCGCGGCATCAAGGAAAAATACGAACTGCACCATGGCGTGCGGATTTCCGACTCTGCGCTTGTCGCGGCGGCGACCCTGTCGCACCGTTATATTACCGACCGTTTCCTGCCCGACAAGGCCATCGACCTGATGGACGAGGCCGCCAGCCGCTTGCGGATGGAAGTCGACAGCAAGCCCGAAGAGCTGGATCAGATCGACCGTCAGATCCTGCAAATGCAGATCGAGGTCGAGGCGCTGAAGCTGGAAGACGACCAGGCCTCGCGCGATCGGCTGGAAACGCTGGAACGCGAGTTGGCCGAGGTCGAGGAACGCTCGGCCGAGATGACAGCGCAGTGGCAGGCGGAACGCGACAAGTTGGCGTCGTCGCGCGACCTCAAGGAACAACTCGACAAGATGCGCGCGGAACTTGAGATCGCCAAGCGCGAGGGCAACTTTGCCCGTGCCGGCGAATTGCAATACGGTCGCATCCCCGAGATCGAACGGCAGCTGTCCGAGGCGGACGAGTCCGAAGGCGATGTCATGGTGGAAGAAGCCGTGCGCCCCGAACAGATCGCCGAGGTCGTCGAACGCTGGACCGGCATACCCACGTCGAAAATGCTGGAAGGCGATCGCGAAAAGCTTCTGCGCATGGAGGATTCGCTGCACAAGCGCGTTGTCGGCCAGAATCAGGCGGTGCGCGCGGTGGCCAATGCCGTGCGTCGGGCGCGGGCGGGCCTGAACGACGAAAACCGCCCCTTGGGCAGTTTCCTGTTCCTTGGGCCGACCGGCGTCGGCAAGACAGAGCTGACCAAGGCTGTGGCCGAATTCCTGTTCGACGACGACAACGCCATGGTGCGGGTCGATATGTCCGAGTTCATGGAGAAACATTCGGTCGCGCGTCTGATCGGGGCGCCTCCGGGCTATGTCGGCTATGACGAAGGCGGCGTGCTGACCGAAGCCGTGCGGCGCAGGCCCTATCAGGTGGTGCTGTTCGACGAGGTCGAAAAGGCGCATCCGGACGTGTTCAACGTGCTGCTTCAGGTGCTTGACGATGGCGTGCTGACCGATGGTCAGGGCCGCACCGTCGATTTCAAGCAGACGCTGATCGTCCTGACGTCGAACCTTGGGTCTCAGGCGCTGTCGCAACTGCCGGAAGGGGCGGACAGCGCCCATGCCCGGCGCGACGTGATGGACGCGGTCCGGGCGCATTTCCGGCCCGAGTTCTTGAACCGGCTCGACGAGACGATCATCTTCGATCGGCTCAAGCGCGAGGATATGGGCGGTATCGTCGAAATCCAGATGTCGCGCCTGCTGCGGCGTCTTGCGGCGCGCAAGATCACGCTGACGCTGGACGACGGCGCCAGGGCATGGCTGGCGGACGAAGGCTATGATCCGGTGTTCGGGGCGCGTCCGCTCAAGCGGGTGATCCAGCGCGCCTTGCAGGACCCGCTGGCCGAGATGCTGCTGAGCGGTGACATTCGCGATGGCGACACGGTGCCCGTCAGCGCCGGGGCCGAGGGGCTGCTGATCGGCGAAACGGTGGGGGCGTCGAACCGGCCCAGACCGGACGACGCGGTCGTTCACTGACGGCGTGACACCAACCGGCCCGGCCCCGAAAGGTGCCGGGCCTTTTTGTGCCGCATCGAGCCCAGGGGCCGGGGCAGGGCAGGGCCGTCCGCCCGCATACGCGCGTCGCCGACGCGTCAGTCCATCCCGATGGCCGTGCGGGCGATACCGTCCAGCAGGGTCTGGATCTTTTGCATCTCGCCGTCGGGAAAGGCGCGAAAGCCGATGGTGGTCACATCGGGGGTATCGTGGCGCACCATTACGAAAATGTCGTAGGGACAGAACATGATGTTCAGCGGGTCCGTCTCCATCACGTCCCGCGACAACGCGGCCGAGCAAAAGCTGTAAACATCCGCATGATCGAACAGAATCACGTCGGACCCGACATCGGCACGGGTGCGTTCCAGCATGTCGCCGGAGTGGCTGACGTGATCCACCACCAGCCCCGCGTCGATGATCGCGCTTTCAAGGCCAAAGATCACATCGTCAAAGCTTTGCGGCGTGTCATAATGCACCAGACCGTCGGCGAGTGCGGGCGTTGCGCCAATTATCAGCGTCACGAACCATTTCGTCATCTCTAACCCCTTCCCGGTGGTTGCCGTCCGGCAAAACGGTCGTCAATCTGCCGGTGACGGTTGAGCGACAATAGCCGCATGAGCCTAGTCATGCAAAGCAATGAATGTGTAGGAAATGACCATGGGCGCCGCAATGTACATCTTTCAGATGATGGCCTTGTTCTTTGTCGCGGTGATCGGCGTGGCGATGCTTGTCGCCATTGTGCTGTACATGGTGGACTCTGTCCAATCAGGCGACGCGATCCGGCGCAACTATCCGGTGATCGGCCGGTTTCGCGGGCTGTTCACCAAGCTGGGCGAGTTCTTTCGCCAGTATTTCTTTGCCATGGACCGCGAAGAGATGCCCTTCAACCGCGCCCAGCGGGATTGGGTCTATCACGCAACCAAGGGCAAGGATAACACCGTCGCTTTCGGATCGACGCGAAACCTCAATATCCCCGGCACGCCGATTTTCGTGAACGCCGTGTTCCCGCCGCTGGACGATCAGTTCGCATCGACCGAGCCGATGGTGATCGGCCCGCATGCGCGCAAGCCTTATCTGGCGCGGTCGATCTTCAATATCTCGGGCATGAGCTACGGCGCGATTTCCAAACCGGCCGTTCAGGCCCTGAGCAAGGGCGCGAACCTGGCGGGCATCTGGCTGAACACCGGCGAGGGCGGGCTGTCGCCCTATCACGAGGCCGCCGCCTGCGACCTGGTGTTCCAGATCGGCACCGCGAAATTCGGCCTGCGCGATGAACATGGCAAGCTGAGCGATGACAAGCTGCGCGCGGTCGCGGCCAACCCGAACGTGAAGATGTTCGAGCTGAAGCTGGCGCAGGGGGCCAAGCCCGGCAAGGGCGGCATCCTGCCCGGTGAGAAGGTCAATGAAGAGGTGGCGCGCATTCGCGGACTCAAGGTCGGGCAGGCCGGGATTTCGCCCAACCGCCACCCCGAGATCGACGATTTCGGCGATCTTCTGGACGTGATCCATCACATCCGCGAGGTGTCGGGCAAGCCGGTGGGCTTCAAGACGGTGATCGGCTCGTCCGACGAATGGGAGGAACTGTTCGACCTGATCGCGAAACGGGGCCCGCAAAGCGCGCCGGATTTCATCACCATCGACGGTGGCGAGGGCGGCACCGGGGCCGCGCCCATGCCGCTGATTGATCTTGTGGGGATGCCGATCCGCGAGGCGCTGCCCCGGATCGTCGATCTGCGCGACCGCTACGGGCTGAAGGACCGCATCCGGATCGTCGCATCGGCCAAGCTGGTGAATCCGGCGGATGTGGCCTGGGCGATCTGCCTTGGCGCGGATTTTGTGACCTCGGCGCGGGGGTTCATGTTCTCGATGGGCTGCATTCAGGCGCTGAAATGCAACCGCAATACCTGCCCGACGGGGATCACCACCCACGACCCGCGCCTGCAACAGGGGCTGGTGGTCGAAGACAAGTACAAGAAGGTCGCCAATTACGCCAAGGCGATCATCAAGGAGGTCGAGACAATCGCCCATTCGGTCGGTGTGTCCGAGCCGCGCCAGATGCGCCGCCGTCATGTGCGGATCGTGCAGGCGGACGGCAGCTCGATCCCGTTCAACAAGATCCGCCCAAGCTATCGGCCCGCCGATGGCGAGAACACCAGAACGTGAGCCTGTCGCCCCCCCCCGAGGTGAAACAACAAAGCATGGCCCTTCGTATATGTAAGGGAATGGATCGCGACAGGAGGACGCCATGGCGCATCGCTGGACAAACACCATGACGGCACGGGACGTAACCGCGGAACGCCACTGGCTCAATCGCCGCCAGATCATGGCGGGGCTGGGCGGGCTTGCCGTCGCGGGGCTTGCGGGGCGCGCCCAGGCGGCCGACGGGCTGACGCCCAACAGCTGGGAGGAAATCACCAACTACAACAATTACTATGAATTCGGCACCGGCAAGGAAGACCCGGCGCGCTATGCCGGCGACCTGACCATCGCCCCCTGGTCGGTGCAGATCGACGGCATGGTCGATCGCCCCGGCGCCTATGGGCTGGATGACATCCTGTCGAAGATGACCATCGAAGAGCGGATCTATCGTTTCCGCTGTGTCGAGGCGTGGTCGATGGTCGTGCCCTGGTCCGGGTTCGAGCTCGCCGACCTGCTGGAGATGGCTGGGGTGCAATCGGGCGCCACACATGTCGCCTTCGAAACGGTGCTGCGTCCTGACGAGATGCCCGGTGTGTCCCGCAACGTGCTGGAATGGCCCTATGTCGAAGGTCTGCGTCTGGACGAAGCCATGCATCCGCTGACCATCATGGCCACCGGCATCTATGGGCGCGACATACCACGTCAGAACGGCGCGCCGCTGCGGCTCGTGGTGCCGTGGAAATACGGGTACAAGTCAATCAAGTCCGTGGTGCGCGTCACGCTGACGGACAAGGAACCGCCGACGTCGTGGAACAAGGCGAACGCCCGCGAATACGGCTTTTATTCCAACGTGAACCCCGCCGTGGATCATCCGCGCTGGTCGCAGGCCACCGAACGCGAAATCGGCGGGGGGCTGTTCGCCAAGCGCAAGCCGACGCTGGTTTTCAACGGCTATGACGAGGTGGCCTCGCTGTACGAAGGCATGGATCTGACGGTGAACCACTGATGATCGCCGACCGGATCAACGCGGTAACGCGCCGGATTCCGCCGTGGCCCTTGTATCTGATTGCCGTGCTGCCGCCGGTTTGGTTGCTATATCAGGGCCTGACCGGCGGGCTTGGGGTCGAACCCATCCGCGCCCTGGAACACGAACTGGGACAACTGGCGCTGAAGTTACTGATTGCCGGTTTGTGCATTACGCCGCTGCGCCGCTTTGCCGGGGTGAACCTGATGCGGTATCGCCGTGCCGTCGGGCTGATCGCCTTCTTTTATGTGGTGCTGCATCTGCTGGTCTGGCTTGTGCTTGATGTGCAGATCCCCTCGCAGATCTGGGCGGACATTCTAAAGCGTCCCTATATCACCGTGGGTATGGGCGCGTTCGCGCTGCTGATCCCGCTGGCGGTCACGTCGAACAACATGTCGATCCGCAAGCTGGGGGGCAGAACCTGGCGCAAGCTGCATCGCCTTGCCTATGGCGCGGCCCTTCTTGGCGGGCTGCACTTTGTCATGCTGGTAAAGGGCTTTCAGATCGAGCCCTTGATCTACATGGGAGTCGTGCTGGTGCTGTTGGTGCTGCGGCTTCCCTTTCAACGCGCGCCGTTCATGCGCGCATCCGGATAGGAGACAACATGTTCAAGCAAGCTCTGGTCGGACTGACCCTGCTTTCAACGGCAGCAACGGCCGAGGTCGTTTCGGTTCCGACCGACAAATCGGTACCCGAAGCTGCCGATGCGCTGATCGACGCGATCGAGAACGCGGGGGCCACGGTTTTCGCGCGCGTCGATCACGGGGCAGGGGCCCAGAAGGTCGGTGAGGATATAGGGGCATCGCAGTTGGTGATCTTTGGCAATCCCAAGGTCGGTACGCCCGCGATGATCGAGGACCGGACGCTGGGCCTGGCGCTGCCGCTGCATGTTCTTGTGTATGAGAATGCGGAGGGCGCGGTGCATTTGTCTTATGAAGCGCCGGCCGCGCGGCTTGCGGACCTGTCCGATCGTGATCTGCCCGAGGGCGTAACGACTCCGATGGCGGGTGCGTTAAGCAAACTGACCAGCGTTGCCGCGCAATAGGGATTCGCCATCAAAGCGACTCGAGTTGAGGGCGGGACCGTTTGGTTCCGCCCTTTTGCGTGATTGTTTTGGGGATTCTGTTTGGTTTGTGTGGATAAGGTCGTGGGTAGGGGGGGTATTGGGTTGTTTTTGGGGGATGTTGCTGAGGGTGCGGGGGTTTTGGCGGTTTGGGTTTGGGGTGGAGTTTTGGGTTAAGGTATTGATTTGGTTTGTTAGTTGTCTTTTCTTGAAGAAAAGATGACGTCTTTTGCAAAAAGGGGTTGCGGGTGTTGGTGGCTAACCGTAAAAGCCCCCTCACCGGCGGCGCTGAGGCGCTGGACGGGGCGCCGGACGGGCTGGACGGGATGAGGTAGCGGAGCTGCTGAGTTACGGACGGTTTGTTGGCGCGACGGACATTCGAGAGGTAGGGACGGGCGGCGCGCCTTGATATTGG
>NZ_QLMG01000020.1 GCF_003259905.1 Salipiger aestuarii
TCACGGCGTCCTCCTCGACGCTGAGAACTGTCGAATGCGCTTCCTTCGGACCCATCCGCACGTCCTCAACCGTCTGACGCTTGCGCCACTTGGCGACGGTCTTGACGTTGATGCCCAACTCCCGGCTCAGCGCCGCGTTCGAAGCTTGCGCTTCTCATCGTTGTGCTGCGCAAACGACTGCCAGCCAATGGATCGCTGTATCGCTGCTCGGATCGCGTGCGTGCCCTCTCGGCAGATTTGCCTTGCAAATCGCCTGCCGGGTAACAGTGCGTGGCGCTGCCGTGAAGAATTTGTCCCATGGTGCGTCCTTCCCATGGTCACAGATAAGTAGACCATCACACGCTGGGACTAAACAGCTAGGTCATGATAGATCTGAGGACTGCTTCGCCGGACCCGCCGATGTGGCAGGGCACGGGTGGGGTTTGCACCGGACGACGCGGCAATGCGCTGTTTTCGGTGGGTGACGGGTGTGTTGGTGTAAGGGGTTGATGGTGTCGGCCCAGCAAAGAGACGTCCTTGAATCACTGGTGGCGCAGGCGGGTATGTTGACTGGCCACGGTGCCGCGCCGCGCCTGTTGCGAGCAGCCGCCGCGCTGGTCGAGCAGGCAGGCTATGAAATCTTCAGAACCGCAGAAACGGCACGGGTCACGCAGCTGATTCTTCTGGCGGCGGAACTGGAACGGCTCGGCACCGCGTTTGAAAAGGGCGGGGACGCTTCGGCGCGCAGGCCGGACCGCCCGATTTCCGGACGTGGCTGACACGGGGGCCGGCGCGGCTGCCGCCGACCTTGACAGCAGGCCGTGGCAACCGCCGGGAACGCAGGTTCAGCGGGCGTTTTCCCACCCCCTGTCGGCCGCCCGGCCCCCAGTCGCGCCGGGCGGGGAAAAATGCGTCACAGGCCGTGCCGAAACCGCTTGACGGCATCCGGAGTGCCGCCTAGAAGGGCCTCCACGTTCGGGGGCCAGCCCTCGGCGGCAGTGAGCGGTTGTAGCTCAGTTGGTTAGAGTACCGGCCTGTCACGCCGGGGGTCGCGGGTTCGAGCCCCGTCAACCGCGCCACACTGCCCCGATCTGGTTTTCCTGCGTATATGCGCGGTTGTAGCTCAGTTGGTTAGAGTACCGGCCTGTCACGCCGGGGGTCGCGGGTTCGAGCCCCGTCAACCGCGCCACTTTCCCATGATATTCCGGTATGGACTTTGCAGTCCCTGCCGTGAGTATCTGGGGAAGGATGAAGGACCGTCGCCCGCCTTGTCTTTCCGGAATTACCCGCGGGGTCGTCGCTTGCGTCGGCTTTTGCCACGCCACGCCCCGATCAGACCGCGTCGTTGCTTGAGCTCGCGCGCGACACTCGTTAAATGCCACCGCATCGCCCGCAGGGCACGCAGTTTCCCAGGACCGGCCTCATGAAGTTCCTCGACCTTTGCAAAGTCTATATCCGCTCCGGTAGCGGGGGGAACGGCTGCGTCGCGTTCCGCCGCGAGAAATTCATCGAATACGGTGGGCCCAACGGCGGCGATGGCGGCGGCGGCGGGGATGTCTGGGTGGAAACCGTGGACGGGCTGAACACGCTGATCGACTTTCGATATCAGCAGCATTTCTTTGCCGAAAACGGTCGCGCGGGCGCGGGGCGTCAGATGACCGGCCGCGATGGCGACGACATCGTGCTGCGCGTGCCCGTCGGGACCGAGATTCTGGACGAGGATCAGGAAACGGTCATCGCCGATCTGGACACGCTGGGCGAACGTCTGCTGCTGGCGCGGGGCGGCAACGGCGGCTGGGGCAACCTGCATTTCAAGACCGCCACCAATCAGGCGCCGCGCCGCGCCAATCCGGGCCAGCCGGGGGTGGAACGCACGATCTGGCTTCGGCTCAAGCTGATTGCCGATGTGGGTCTGCTGGGGCTGCCGAATGCGGGCAAATCGACTTTTCTCGCGTCCACGTCGAACGCGCGCCCCAAGATCGCCGATTACCCGTTCACCACGCTCTACCCCAATCTGGGGGTCGTGGGCGTGGACAACCGCGAATTCGTCGTGGCCGACATCCCCGGCCTGATCGAAGGCGCGCACGAGGGCCGGGGCCTCGGCGATCTGTTCCTGGGCCATGTGGAACGCTGCGCCGTGCTGCTGCATCTGGTCGATGGCAGCTCGGGTACGCTGCTGGAGGATTACGACACCATTCTGACGGAGATCGAGGAATACGGCGCTGGCCTTGCGGACAAGCCACGCATCGTCGTGCTGAACAAGATCGACACGATGGATGCCGAGGAACGCGCATTTCTCAAGGACGAACTTGAGGCGCATTCCGGCGAAAAGGTCATGCTGATGTCTGGCGCAAGCAAGGAAGGCACCGTCGATGTGCTGCGCGCGCTGCGCCCCTATGTGGACGCCGCCCGCGCGCCTGCCACGCCCGAGGTTGACGACGCATGGCGTCCCTGAGCGCGGCGCAGCGGCTGGTTGTCAAGATCGGCTCTGCATTGCTGGTGGACAAGGAAACCGGCGCGTTTCGCGGCGCGTGGATGCGATCCATCGCCCAGGACATCGCAGCCATCCGGGCGCGCGGCACCGATGTGATCCTTGTGTCGTCCGGGTCCATCGCGCTGGGGCGGGGTATCCTTGGGCTGCCGCGCACCGCGCTGCCGCTGGAACAAAGCCAGGCGGCGGCGTCTGTCGGGCAGATCCGCCTTGCGCGCGAATGGGAAGATGCGCTCGCGCCGCACGGCGTGGTGACAGGGCAGGTGCTGGTCACGCTTGAAGACAGCGCCGACCGCCGCCGCTATCTGAACCAGCGGGCCACCATGGAAACGCTGCTGGGATTCGGCGTGGTGCCCATCGTCAACGAGAACGACACTGTCGCGACGGATGAAATCCGCTATGGCGACAACGACCGCCTTGCGGCGCAGGTCGCGGTGACGGTGGGGGCGGACCAGCTTGTCCTGCTGTCGGATGTCGACGGGTTCTACACCGCCAACCCGGCGCAGGACCCCGCCGCCCGTCGCTACGACGTGATCGACGAGATCACCCCCGAGATCGAGGCGATGGCCGGGGACGCGGGCTCGGGCCTGTCCAAGGGCGGCATGAAGACCAAGCTGCTCGCCGCCAGGACCGCCACGGCGGCGGGTTGCGCCATGGCGATCACCGAAGGGTCGGGGCTGCATCCGCTGGCCGCGCTAGAAGCGGGCGCCAACGCGACATGGTTCACCTCGCGCCTCGACCCGCATGCGGCGCGCAAACGCTGGATCGCGGCGATGAAACCCTGCGGCGCGGTGACGGTGGATGGCGGCGCGGCCAAGGCTCTGGGCGAGGGACGCTCGCTGCTGCCCGTCGGCGTCACGCATGCCGAGGGTGCGTTCGGGCGGGGCGATCCGGTCGCGATCCGCGACGCGCGCGGCATAACGCTGGGGCAGGGCCTGAGCCGGTATACCGGCGACGAAACCCGGCGTATCACCGGCCTGCATTCGTGGGAAACCGAAGAGGCGCTTGGCTATTCGGGGCGGGCCGTGCTGATTCACCGGGACGATATGGCGTTGTAAGCCCCCGCGCCGCGCCCGGTCGCGAGGATCGGCCGGCCTCCGGCGGGAGTTTGCCTGGCAAGATGATGACGCGCGCCGCGCCCATCTTTCGCTAGTGCCGTGCGCCGCGAGGCGGTATAGGAAGGCCCACTGAAACCGATCCCAAAGGGTGAAACGCGATGAAAGACATGACCGACATCCCGGCCGTCATGACCGAAATCGGCCGACGTGCGAAAGCGGCCGCAGCCGAGCTCGCCTTCACTCCGCCAGATCGCAAGACGCAGGCGCTGGAGGCGGCCGCAGATGCCGTGCGCGCGCATCGCGCCGAGATTCTCGAGGCCAATGCTCGGGATCTGGCGTTTGGGCGCGACAAGGGGCTGTCTGACGCCATGATGGACCGGCTGACCCTGTCCGAGGCGCGCATCGCGTCGATCGAGGACAGCCTGCGCGCCATTGCCGCCCAGGCAGATCCGGTGGGCGAGGTGGTCGCCGAATGGGATCGCCCGAATGGCCTGCACATCAAGCGTGTGCGCACACCGCTTGGTGTCGTCGGCGTGATTTACGAATCGCGCCCCAACGTGACCGCCGATGCGGGCGCGCTGTGCCTGAAGGCGGGCAATGCCGTGATCCTGCGCGGTGGCTCCGAAAGCTTTCATTCCTCGCGTGCGATCCACGATTGCCTGGTCGAGGGACTGCGCGCCGCCGGTCTGCCCGAGGATGCCATCCAGCTTGTGCCGACCCGTGACCGCGCCGCCGTGACCGAGTTGCTGCAGATGACCGACGATGTCGATGTGATCGTGCCGCGCGGCGGCAAGGGCCTTGTGAGCCTTGTCCAGCGCGAGGCGCGGGTGCCGGTTTTTGCTCATCTCGAGGGCATCGTGCACATCTACGTCGATGCCTCCGCCGATCCGGTCAAGGCGCTGTCGGTCGTGATGAATGCCAAGACCCGGCGCACCGGCATTTGCGGCGCCGCCGAATGCCTGCTGATCCATCGCGATGCGCTGGACACCATCGGGCAGGGCGTTGTGCGGGCGCTGATCGACGCCGGTGTCGAGGTGCGCGCCGACGAGACCTTGCAGGCCATTCCGGGCACTGTTGCGGCGACCGAGGCGGATTGGGGCTGCGAATACCTCGACAGCATCCTCGCGGCGAAGGTGGTCGAGGACGCGGATGATGCCATCGCCCATATCCGGCGCTATGGCTCCAGCCACACCGATTGCATTCTGGCCGAGGACGAGGCCGTTATCGACCGGTTTACCGCCCGCGTGGACAGCGCCATCGTCATGGTGAATTCGTCGACGCAATTCGCCGATGGGGGCGAATTCGGCATGGGCGCCGAGATTGGCATCGCCACCGGAAAGTTGCACGCGCGGGGCCCGGTCGGGGCCGAGCAGCTGACGTCTTTCAAGTACCTTGTGCGCTCGGACGGCGCGACGCGGGGCTGATACGCACGGGGCAGGGGCGCCGGGCAGGGGCCGCCGGAGCAGCATCCGGCGGCCCGCTTTTATCGGATCTCGATCGACACCGCGGCGTCACCGCTGTGAACCGCGAGCGTGCGCCCCGCGGACGCCACCAGCAGCGCGAGGCAGGCGAACTGGACCCGGTTGGGGGCGATGTCGTCATCCGCCTGGAGCCGGTTCAGCGGCCCCCACAGATCCGGATCGACCGTCACGCGCGGCCCCGTGCCGGTGATTCGCCAGACCCCGTCGGATTCGAGGATCTGCACACGCCCGCCCAGCGGCAGCGCCGTTTCGCAGCACATCGCGGCAAGATAGGCCAGTTGCACATCCTTGCGCGCCACGCCGAGGTCGGGCTGCCAGTCCATGGTCAGCCGGCCCCCAAGGCAGTAGTCCGCCATCAGCTTCGCGGCTTCGTTGTGCCCGACCATATGTTCGGGCGAGGCCAGGCCAAAGGCGACGCGAAAGAAGTTGATGCGCGCGCGCGCCGAGGCGCAGCTTTCGGCGATCAGGTCCATTTCCTCGGGGCCGGGGGAACCGGACAGCGCGATCAATTCCAGGCCGTTCGAAATTGCCCCTACCGGGCTTACGAGATCGTGGCACAGGCGCGACCCTACCAGGGTGGCCAGTCTCGCGCTATCATCAACCATGACAGACTCCTTGAGAGAAGGCGAAAAGATGAACGACCTGAACGCGATACTGGAACCCGGTATGCTTGTCATGCATCCCGACCGGCCCGAGTGGGGCACCGGTCAGGTGCAATCCAACATCGGCGGGCGGGTCACGGTCAACTTCCGTGAACAGGGAAAGGTCGTGATCGACGGTCGCTGGGTCACCCTTCTGCCGGTATTCGAAGATTAAACTAAACTTGTACCGGTTTACGAATGGTTAATGCCGGCTTTGACGGGGCGGCGCGCGAAACCGGTTTTCCTTGGACGCCACTGGCTTTAAACACGCGTGGGATGGGGACGGGGGGCGTGATCCCGGACACCGCGCAAGGGGGCGACGGCTGTATGGCGCTGGACGAGACGGAATTTACGGTGCGGCTGGCCAGGGGCGACAGCGATATCCGCGCGGCCCAGCGTTTGCGCTACGACGTGTTCGTCAAAGAACTGGGTGGCTCGGGCGCGTTGGTCGATCACGATGCGCGGCTGGAATGCGACAGGTTCGACCCGTATTTCGACCATCTCATCCTGCGGGACCAGAGCCGGGGCGGCGATGTTGTCGGTGTGTACCGGCTGTTGCGCGGCGATCAGGCGCAGGCTGCGGGGCAGTTCTATTCCGAAGACGAATACGATCTGGAACCGTTGCGCGCCTCGGGGCGGCGGCTGCTGGAATTGGGCCGGTCCTGCCTGCACCCGGATTATCGGGGCGGTACGGCGATCATGCACCTGTGGCAGGCGCTGGCCGCCTATGTGGCCGAGCACCGGATCGAGGTGCTTTTCGGCACCGCGTCCTTTCACGGAACCGATGTGGCGCGCCTTGCCGAACCGCTGTCGCTGTTGCATCACCGCCATCTTGCGCCTGATGACCTGCGCGTGCGGGCGCGGGTTTTTCAAAGCATGGATCTGGTGCCCGAGGAGCGCATCGACCGCCGCCGCGCCATGCGCGAGGTGCCCGCGCTGATCAAGGGCTACCTGCGGCTGGGCGGTGTGGTGGGCGAGGGCGCCTTTGTCGACCGCGCCTTCAACACCACCGACGTGTGTCTTGTGATGGACACACAACGGCTGAACGCAAAGGCCGCGGGGCTGTATACGCGGGGCGGCGCGTGAGCGGATCGACCTGGAACGGCGATGCGCCGCCCCCTGCGCCCGCACCGCCCGGCCCGCTTGGCGGGGTGCTGGCGGTGTTGCGCGGCGCGGCGCTGGCGCTGTTGCTGCTGGTCGGGATCGGGGTGAAACTGCCGGTGCGGCTGGTCGAAGTTGCAGTCTTTGGCCAGCGCCGCCCGGTGTCGCCCTATCTGACGCAAGCGGTCTGCCGGGGGGCGCTGATGATCCTGGGGCTGTCGCTTGATGTGCGCGGCACGCGCATGGCCGGGGCCGGGGCCTATGTGGCCAACCATACGTCCTGGCTGGATATTTTCGTGCTGAACGCCCGGCGCAACGTGTGTTTTGTGTCAAAGGCCGAGGTCGCGGACTGGCCCGTCATCGGTCGGATTGCCCGGCTGGCGGGCGCGGTGTTCATCGCGCGCGATCCGCGCGCCGCGCTCGAACAACGCGCGCTGTTCGAAACGCGGCTGGCCCACCGTGACCGGCTGCTGTTCTTTCCAGAGGGGACCTCGACCGACGGGCAGCGCGTATTGCCGTTCAAGTCGACGCTGTTCGCGGCCTTCTACAGCGGGGCGCTGCGGCACGAATTTCAGGTCCAGGCGGTGACGGTGATCTACACCGCCCCCAGGGGCGCGGATCCGCGGTTTTACGGCTGGTGGGGGGATATGGGCTTTGCGCCGCACTTGCTGCGGATGTTGGCCGCCCGGCGTCAGGGCGCTGCGCGACTGGTCTATCACCCGCCCGTGCGGGCGGATGATTTTCCCAACCGGAAATCGCTGGCAAGCCACCTGGAAGGCCAGGTGCGCAGCGCGCATCCTCACGGCGACCGGCACAACTGACCGGCACAACTGACCGGCGCGGCTGCCCGGCCCAGTCCCATCTGGCCCGTACTCGCCTAGCCCATGGCGGCCGCAAGCCGGGCAAGGGCGGCGGCGGGATCGTCCGTGGACCAGATTTCTTCGCCGATGCCGAAAAAATCGGTGACCGGCGCGAACCGGGCGATCAGGTCCGGGGTCAGTCCGCCTTCGGCCACCACGGGCACCTCGATCACCTGCGACCACCATTCGAAAAGGTCAAATTCGGCAAGGGTGCCATCGCCAAGCGTCTCGCCCGCAATGGGGCCGAAGCTGACGTAATCGGCACCCGCCTCACCCGCGCTCATGCCGTCGTGGCGCGACCCGCCGCAGGACGCGCCGACAATGGCATCGGGCCCCAGTTCCTTGCGCGCGGCGCGCACGTTGCGCGACCCGTCCGTGAGGTGCACGCCGTCCAGCCCCAGCCGCTGGGCCAGCACGATATGGGTGTCGATGACCAGCGCGATGTCGCGCGCATGGGCGACCTCGCGCACCGCGTCGGCGGCCCGCAGGATGCGGTCTTCGTCGCGGGTGGCCAGCGACAGCCGGATGCAGGCGATATCGACTGCGTCCAGCACCTTGTGCAGCCCTGCGGGAAACTCCGACAGGTCGAATTCGGGCGGTGTGATGAGGTAAAGCTGGGGGTGGTCGGCGTCGGCCATGACGAAATTCCTTTGCACGGTCGGGCGTCTATATCGCGATATGGCGCTGGCTGCCAAGGGGGAGCAGGGTCAGCTGCCCCGCGCGGCCTTTTCCTGAAGCCCGGACTGACCCTGACGGTCGGCGAGAATGGCCATCACGTCGCTGACCGCCACGTCGCGCGATTTCAGCATAACCAGCAGATGAAACAGCACGTCGGCGGTTTCGGACGCCAGCTTGGCCCGATCGCCCCTGACGGCCTCGATGATGGCCTCGATCGCTTCTTCGCCGAACTTTTCGGCGCATTTTTCGGGGCCTTTGGCCAGCAGCTTGGCGGTCCAGCTTTCATCGGGAGACGCGGCGCTGCGGGCGGCGACGATGGTTTCAAGCTCTTGCAGCGTCATCACAGCCTCACGGGGATGCCGGCGGCGGCCATGTGGGATTTGGCCTCGCCGATGGTGAAGGTGCCAAAGTGAAAGATCGACGCGGCCAGCACCGCAGAGGCATGGCCTTGGGCAACGCCTTCGACCAGATGATCCAGCGTGCCCACGCCGCCCGATGCGATGACGGGGATGGTGACGGTATCCGCCACCGCGCGGGTCAGCGGCAGGTTGAACCCCGCCTTGGTGCCGTCGCGATCCATCGAGGTCAGCAGGATTTCGCCGGCGCCCTTGGCCGCGACCGTGCGCGCAAAGTCCAGCGCGTCGATGCCGGTGGGCCGCCGCCCGCCGTGGGTAAAGATTTCCCACTTGCCCGGCGCGACCGTCTTGGCATCAATCGCCACCACGATGCATTGCGATCCGAAATGATCCGCCGCCTCGGCCACCACATCGGGGTTGGCCACGGCGGCGGAGTTGAAGCTGACCTTGTCCGCGCCCGCGAGCAGGAGGGCGCGGACATCGGCCACCGTACGCACACCGCCGCCCACCGTCAGCGGGATAAAGCACTGCTCGGCGGTGCGGGTGACCACATCGAACATGGTGCCGCGGTTTTCATGCGTGGCGTGAATGTCCAGGAAGGTGATCTCGTCCGCGCCAGCCGCGTCATAGGCACGGGCGGCGTCGACGGGATCGCCCGCATCGCGTAGGTCGACAAAGTTGACGCCCTTGACCACGCGGCCATCTGCGACGTCGAGACAGGGAATGATGCGGGTCTTGAGCATGGTCGCCTTATGGCGCGGAAGGCGCGCCGGGGGAAGGGGGCAATGCCGCCCCCGGGGCCTCTGCCGGGCTCGGGTGTCGGATCGCGGCCACACCTGTCGGGGCTGCCTTTGCGCCCACCCTCCGCCCGTTGGGCAGGTCGAAGGCCGCGGGCGATGAACGGGGGCGACGGGCCGGGGCGGAGAGCTGCGCGCATTGGGCCAGGCATCGGAGGGGGGCGCTGCCCCCCGCCTTCGGCTCCCCCCGGAGTTTATCCGGCAAGATGAAGCAGGGGCGTCGGTCGGTTCGGCATCATGGGGTGCCCGCCAGGGGACTTCGCCGGTGAGCGACCGGATTGGCACCAGCCGACGGCGGGGGCGATGTCGCGCAGAAGCGCTTTGAGCGCATGCACGTTGCAATCCACCCCGGGCATCGCGGCATGGCCGGCAGCAGGGTATTCGGCTCGGGGGTGGCTTTGTCGATTTTCAGCTGGTCTGGTCGATGGGGCGGTCCGGTTCGTCCGCATCGCCGCGCCGCGAAGATCGCGCGTTGATCTTCGATGCCCCTGCCTGGGCGGTTTCCTTGCCGCGCCCGAAGTCGCGGCGATCCATGTCCATGGTCATGGCAAATATCGACCGGCTGACCGGCCCCTGCGGGCTGCGGCCGTGGACCGGCGCGGATCTGTTCGGGCTGCTGGACATGGAACGGCGCTCCGGTTTCGTCATGTGACCTTCGCCGCGCGTCAGCGCCGCGCTTTGCAGGTGCGTCCCCATCCGTGCTGCCCGGCGGACAGTGGCGTTGGATCTGGCACCCCATCGGATGCGGCGCCGCAGCCCTTCGGACGCCGGTTCCAGCCCCAGCAAGCCCGGCCGGTTGGAAAACAACGGTCGCGGCTTGGCCCGGCCAGGCCGTCGCTTCTCGGCGGGTCGAGAAAGGATTTCCTGTGGCGGCGGTGTCACGAGGTCCGGGCCGATGGCCGAACTGTTGCCAGTCGGCGATCAGCTGTTCGGGCGATCTGCGCATCGAGGCCCGGGCACTTCGGCGGCGACGGCCAGATCGATGCTGTGTGTCAGCACGTCGGTGGCGGTTCTGATCGCCGAACCGTGGCCGGGCAGCCAGCGCCCAAAGGACAGGGCGCCGATGCGTTTCATGATCCGCGTCCCCGTTCGTGCTGCATTTGACATCGGGACGGGGCGCGCGCACCCCACCGCGTCTGTGCAAACCCGCGTCAAGGCGCTATCTGCACCGGATGGACCATAGATTCGAGATTTTCCTGGCCTGTGCGCCCGGGCTGGAGGCGGCGCTTGCGAGCGAGGCCAAGGGGATGGGGTTTGGCCCCTTGCGCCCCATGGCGGGCGGCATTGCCTTTGACGGCACCTGGCGTGATGTCTGGCGCGCCAACCTGGTGCTGCGCGGGCCGGCGCGGGTGCTGGCGCGCATCGGGGGATTCCCGGCGGTGCATCTGGCGCAGCTGGACAAGCGTGCCCGGCGGTTCGCCTGGGGCGACGTCCTGCGCGCCGATCAGCCAGTAAGGGTCGAGGCGACCAGTCTGCGGTCCAGGATCTACCACGAAGGGGCGATCAGGGGCCGGATCGAACGCGCGATCACCGAAGAACTGGGTTCGCCGGTTGCCGACGATGGCGTTCGCCTGCTGGTGCGTATCGAAGAAAATCTCGTGAGCTTTTCCATCGACACCTCTGGGGGGCCGCTGCACCGGCGCGGATTCAAACAGGCGGTCGGCAAGGCGCCGATGCGTGAGACGCTGGCGGCGTTGTTCCTGCGCGAATGCGGCTATCGCGGCACCGAGCCGGTGCTGGACCCGATGTGCGGGTCGGGCACCTTTGTGATCGAGGCGGCCGAGATCGCCTGCGGGCTGGCCCCCGGCCGGGCGCGCAAATTCGATTTCGAACGGCTCTCGGGATTCGATCCCCAAGCCTGGGCGCAGATGAAGGCCGACGCCGCGCCGCACCCCTGCGATCTGCGCTTTTACGGATCGGACCGCGACGCGGGCGCGGTGCGCATGGCCACCGCCAATGCCGAGCGCGCGGGGGTGGATCATCTTGCCCGCTTCGAGTGCCGGTCTGCCACTGCGATCGAGCGGCCCGACGGGCCGGCGGGGCTGGTGATGATCAACCCGCCCTATGGAGAGCGCATCGGCAAGCCCGGCCCGCTGTACGGGCTGCACCGCGATGTCGGCGCGGCGCTGATGGAGCGGTTTCGCGGTTGGCGGGTGGGTGTCATCACCACCGAGGCGGGGCTGGCGCGGGCCACGGGGCTGCCGTTCCTGCCGGCGGGGCGACCTGTGGCGCATGGTTCGTTGCGGGTGCGGCTGTACCAGACAGGGCCGCTGTGACGCGGACGGGCTTTATACCGGTGCGCATCTGCCCTATATTATGCGCATGACCCGCCTGATCGCCCTTTCCCTGACCGCCTGCCTGCTGGCCCCGCCCGCCCTTGCGCAGGACGACGACGGCGGGGGCGGAGCGCAGATGAAGCGCGGCGTGCAGATGTTTCTGGACGGGTTCATGGACGAACTTGGCCCGGCGTTGCGCGGACTGGAAGGAATGGCACGCGACGCCGAACCGGCGCTGCGCAGCTTTGCCCAGGAAATGGGGCCCGCGCTTGCGGAGCTGATGGACGAGGTCAAGGACTGGTCCGTTTACGAGGCCCCGGAAATGCTGGACAATGGCGACATCATCCTGCGCCGCAAGGAGCCCCGCAACGCGGGGGACCCACCGTTCGATACAGCGCCCGACGCGGAACCTGACGAGGCCCCGCTGGAACCGCGCGAACGCAAGGGTTTGCCGCCGCTGGATGGCAACAAGATCGACCTGTAGAAATTGCGCTGCGCGGGCGTCGTCAGTCCGCCTCGGAAGAGGTGATCTGAACGTCGTCGGCATCAAGCATACGCGCCAGCGCGTTGAACCGCGCCTCGGCCACCTCGCCGAAAAGCGGTTCGCTCTGCGGCGTCAGGCGCAGCGTCAGCACGCCGTTGTCCCAGGCCAGCGACGCCGCCTCGCCCTTGCTGTCGTCGGGCATCCACAGCATCGCGCCAAAGCGCATCGCCTTGCCAAGCGTCTCGGCCTCGCGCTGGCTGCTCTTGCCGATCAGCGAGAACAGATCCTCGAACGGCATGCCGTCGCGCTTGTTCTTGTAGCGATGCAGCAGGGACAGACCCAGGAACACCCGTTCGGGGTGGTCCAGACCGCTAAGGTCGGCCTGCGTGACGTTGTGGAAACAGGTCTGTGCGCGATAATCGGGGTGGGCGCGCCAGCTGACATCGTGCAGCAGGCAGGCCGCCTTGATCAACCGCAGCGTCGCGATGTCCGCGTCCTGAAACAGCGGCAGCACGAAGTTGTAAAGCGTCTTGCCAAAGCCGGGACGGCGGGCGTCCTTGGCTTCGGAAAAGCGGCACGCCTCGATCAGCGGGTCGCGGTCGCGCAGCTTTTGCGGCATCTGTTCGTACAGCAGCCCCTCGCGGATACCATAGGACGAAATCGCGATCTCGGACGGCTTGAAGGCGGTGATAAGCTCGGCCAGAACCTCGGCGGCGTAAGGCACAAGGCTCATCCGGGCGGATGAAATCGAGCAGGCGCCGCGCAGCGCCTCAAGGTCGGATTTCTCGATGAATTTCAGCGTCTCGAGCACCGCGTCGCTATTCATCCGGTATTCGTGCAGCACATGCAACGGATAGTCGCGCCGTTCCATGTCCAGCCGGGCAATGGCGCGCCACGACCCGCCCACCAGAAAGATCCGCCCGCCGGTCCACTGCATCTTTTCGGCCAGGGCGGCGACGTGTTTCTGGATGTGCTTTTCGCGGGCCTTGCGCCCGCCGTCGATGTCCTTGAACCGCAGCGGCCCAAGCGGAGAGGTGTGGCGGCGCCCGACCTGACCGCCCGACAGTTCCGCCAGTTCCATCGACGATCCACCAATGTCGCACACGACCCCAGTGGCGCCGGGCCAGCCCAGCAGCACGCCCTGCGCCGACAGCCGCGCCTCTTCCTCGCCGTCGATCACCCAGATCTTCAGCCCGGTTTCCTGTTCGATTTTCGCGCGAAAGGCCGAGCCGTCGCTGGCCTCGCGCATGGCGGCGGTGGCTACGGCTGTCAGGGGCGGCAGGTTCATGCCCGCCGCCAGCGCCTGAAACCGGCGCAGGGCCGACAGGGCACGATCCTTGCCGGCAGCGTTCAGCGTGCCCGTCTCTGCCATGCCGGCGCCCAGGCCGCACATCACCTTTTCATTGTAGAAATAGGCCGGACTGCGCGCGGCACCGTCAAACACAACCAGACGGACCGAATTGGATCCGATGTCCACGACACCGACGCGCGCCAGTCGCCGCGCCTGAGGGTCGTCGAAAATCGGGCGGCCAAACGGGCCCCATTCGATCGTCGTATCGCTCTGGCCGGAATCAGGGTGTCCGTCCATGTGCTTCTCCGGCTTTCACTGACGTTTTTCCCTAGCACGCATTGCGCGGCGCGCGAAAGGGGCGCTTGGGGGGAAATGACCGTCAGAAGGGGGGCGGGGCCCCGGAACCCCGGCGGGTTCACCCTGTCAGCGCGGACCGATCAGCGGAACAGACCCAGCAGGGCAGAGGGGGCGCTGTTGGCGATGGACAGCGCCTGAATGGCAAGCTGCTGTTGCACCTGAAGCGCCTGAAGCCGCGCCGAGCTTTCTTCGAGATTGGCATCGACCAACGTGCCGATCCCCGAGGTCATCGCATCCACCAGCGTGTCGTTGAAGTTGCTTTGCGTCGCCAGCCGGTTCTGTTCGGTGCCGAAATCCGAGGCGGCCGAGATCGAGGTTTGCAGCAGGTTCTCGATGTTCAGCAACGCCTCTTCGGCGCCCTCCCGGGTCGACACGTCCAGACTGGCCAGCGTTTCCAGCCCGCCGCCGATGGTGTTGCCGGCATCGGCCCCGAGCGCGTTCAGCGAGACCGCAAGCGTATCGGAGCCATCGGTCAACGTGGAACTGACGGTCAGGTCCGTGCCCGAAACCGACATGCTCAGAAGCCCTTCGTCGAAGCCGCTCTTGACGGCGTAGCTGCTCCAGCGGTTGGACAGTTCCCGCAACACATCGGTGGCGGTGTCGCCGTCGCGCGCCACATAGGACACCGGCTGCGCGGCCATCTCGGCACGGGTTTCGGCAGCGGCGGTCGTGGTGCGCAGGTCGGCCTGGGTAAAGGTCGAATCGTCCGCGTCCGTGCCAAAGACGTTCAGCGTGAACGCCATGCCCGCCGCCACCGTGACGCCGCTGGCGTCGATGGTGCCGGTCCGGGTGGCGTTCAGCGTGGCGCTGTCGACGCCCGACGTATAGGTGCCGCCCGTGGCCGCAATGGCATGCGCGCCGGTTCCCAGATCCTGCCGGGACACCGCGATGTCGACGCCGCGCACCCCTGCGGAATCGCGTTGCAGAAAGCCCAGCACCGCCTCGCTGCCCGATCCGGCGGTCGTGTCGGTATTGCCCAGCAGGTTCAGCCCGTTGAACTGCGCCGTCCGGACAACGGCGCCGATCTGGTCGCGCAACGCCGAGATGTTGGCCTGAATCTTGACTCGGTCGACGTTTTCTTCCTGTGCGGAGACGACCCCGCCCTTGATTTCGGTCAGCAGGTCGGTGACCGTTTCGGCGGCCGAGCGCGCCACGGCCACGGTTGACGACCCAAGCGCTAGGCTGGCCGAGACCTGTTTATAGCCGACGACATCGGCCTCCATCGTCTTGGCGATCGCCCAGACGGCGGCATTGTCCTGTGATCCCGAGACCTTGCGGCCGGTCGAGATTTCGGACTGGACCGTGGCCATCCCGGAATTGATATGCTTGAGCGTTTGCAGCGCGATGGACGCGCCGTCATTGGTAAGGATGCTGGACATCTGGTGGGTGCCTATATGGGGGATCGCATATTCACGCGAGGGAGGTGCCCCATTTTTCCGAGGCGTCTTGCCCGACCATTCGGCCGGAAACGGGTGAATCTCAGAACATCTCGTTCGCCCGTGCCACTTGCCCCCAAGTGCACCGTCAAGATCGCAGGCCGGTCTTTACCGGAACTTAATGTTTCGTGGCGCGGGGGCGGTCATTTTGTGGCGAATTCGGGGCGGCGCGCACGGGTGTCCGCCGCGTCACCATGGCGCAAGACCGAAAAAGGCCCCGCATAAGGGGGCCCTGGCCGTGGTGGGACACGGGCGCGGGGCGGATGCCGCCGCCCGAACGCGTCGCGCCCTAATCGTCGTGGGTCAACGAGGGCACATCGCCCGCGCCCGCCGATCCGCGCCCCGACAGCGACGGGTTTTCCATGAAGAACCGATGACAGTTGAACAACGGTTCGCCCTCGGGCACGGGGTGGCGGGTGAAGGCACCCGAGGGTTCCATCACCCAGCTCTGCGCCGTGTCTGCCAGGTTCGCGGCCATGACCTGGCTGACGATCTGCGCCTTGACCGTCGGGTTCTTGATCTCGACCCCGGTTTCGACCCGGCGGTTCAGGTTGCGGCCCATCCAGTCGGCGGATGAGATGAACACCCGCGACTCCGCATGGGGCAGCCCGTGACCGTTGCCGAAACAGGCGATGCGCGAATGTTCCAGGAAACGTCCGATGATCGACTTGACCCGGATGTTGTCCGACAGCCCCTTGATCCCCGGTTTCAGCCCGCAAATCCCCCGGATGACGCAATCAATCCGCACCCCGGCCTGACTGGCGGCATAAAGCGCGTCGATCATGTCGGGCTCGATGAGCGAATTCATCTTGATCCAGATCTGCGCGGGGCGCCCGGCGCGGGCGTGTTCGGCCTCGGCGTTGATCAGGGCGATCATGGTGGGCTTGAGCGTGCTGGGCGAGATCACCACGTTCTCCATCCCCTCGGGACGGGCATAACCGCTGAGGTAGTTGAAGATCTTGGCCGCATCGCGCCCCAGTGCCGCGTCGCAGGTAAAGAACGACAGGTCGGTGTAGATCTTGGCGGTGATGGGGTGATAATTGCCCGTGCCCCAATGGGTATAGGTCACCAGCCGGTCGCCTTCGCGGCGCACCACCTGGGAAATCTTGGCGTGGGTTTTCCAGTCAAGAAAGCCATAGACCACATGCGCGCCCGATCGTTCCAGACGGCGCGACTGGCGGATGTTGGCGGCCTCGTCAAAGCGGGCTTTCAGCTCGACCAGGGCGGTGACGGATTTGCCCTCTTCGGCGGCTTCGCACAGCGCCTCGACGATGGGGGAATTGCGCGAGGTGCGATAGAGCGTCTGCTTGATCGCAACGACATCGGGGTCCAGCGCCGCCTGATGCAGGAAGCGCACCACCATGTCGAAGGTTTCATAGGGGTGGTGCAGCAGCATGTCCTTTTGCGCGATGGCGGCGAACATGTTGCCCTCGTGGTCCTGCACCCGTTCGGGTACGCGGGGGGTGAATGTCGGCCACAGCAGGTCGGGGCGCTCGTCGAGCACCAGTTCCTTGAGGTCGGCAATGCCGATCATGCCGTTCAGTTCGATCACCTCGTCGTCGCGCACATGCAGTTCATCCTGAACCGCGCGGCGCAGCGCATCCGGCGCCCCGGCGCTGATGGTCAGGCGCACCACCTCGCCACGCCGCCGCCGCTTGAGCGCGACCTCGAACTCGCGCACGAGGTCCTCGGCCTCTTCCTCGACTTCCAGGTCGCTGTCGCGCAGCACGCGAAAGCCGAAATGTTCCTTGACCCGGTAGCCGGGAAACAGGCTTTCGATATGCAGCAGCAGCACGTCTTCCAGATAGATGAACCGGAACTGCCCGGAATCCGAGGGCAGCCGGATGAAGCGGTCGATCTGATGCGGAATGGGCAGCAGGGCGGACCGCACCCGGCGGTCTTTCTTGCGTTCCAGCTGGATCGCAAGGCAGTAGCCCATGTTGGCGATGAACGGGAACGGATGCGCCGGGTCGATGGCCAGCGGAGACAGCACCGGAAACACCTGCGTCAGGAACTGGTCTTCCAGATGAACACGGTCGGCCTCGGTCAGTTCGTCCAGCGGCACGATGTCGATGCCTTGCGCCGCCATTTCGGATTCCAGCTGGTACAGCACCTTTTGCTGGTGGTGCATCAGCCCGCGCGCGACTTCGTTGATCTGTTCAAGCTGCTGGGCGGGGGTCAGCCCGTCGGCGGCGGGGTTGGTGTTGCCCGCATGGGCCAGTTCGCGCAGGCCCGCAACGCGCACGGTGTAGAATTCGTCCAGATTGGTGGCCGAAATCGACAGGAAACGCAGGCGTTCCAGCAAGGGAACGCGCGGGTTTTCGGCCTCTTCCAGCACACGCCAGTTGAACCCGAGCCAGCTAAGCTCTCGGTTGTAAAAACGTGCGGGACCCTCGATGTCCATGTCGGGCATCTCGGTCGCGGCGGGAATGGGGGCGGTCAGGAAATCTGCGATGCTCATGGGCGGCTTATGCGTTGGAAATTGCAACAGGATCATGACGGATCATGCGATCATCGCAGGCCGGGGTCAATTGCGCGTTTCGTCCGGCGACCGGGGCGTGCGCGGTGCGTCCAGCGCCGGGGTCATGCGGGTCAGCACATCGCGGGCCAGTGCGCGGGTGATCCCCTTGGGGCGGCCCATGGCCTGGGCATCCAGCGCATCGACCAACGCCAGCGCGGCGGCAAAACGGCGTGGCATGTGACGCACCAGATAGAGAATGACCTCGGGGGCGGGCAGACAGCCGCGATCGTTCAGGGTTTTTGCGATGACCGCGCCCAGCAGATCGTCATCAGGGTCGGGCAGGGTGGCGGTCTGGGTCGCCTCCATCCGGCTGCGCAGGTCGGGCAGGGCCAGCCCCCACTGTCGTGGCGGGCTGGATGCGGTCAGCAGCAGGGCGCGCCGTTCGGCCAGGGCAAGGTTGTGCAGATGAAACAGCGCCTCTTCGGCCAGACGGTCGGTGGCGATGCGGTCGGCATCCTCGACACAGACCGGCGCGCGGGCCAGCGTGGGGATGTCGGCGCCCGGCAGGTCGCGGGCCGGCACGATGACGGCGCCGGTTTCCTTGGCCCAGACATGCGCAAGGTGGGTCTTGCCCGCGCCGCGCGGCCCCACAAGGATCATCTTGCCGTTGGGCCAGCCCGCCCAGTCGTCCAGCAACGCCACCGCAAGGCCGTTGGAGCGCGAGACATAATAATCCTCGCGCCGGAGCGCCTCACGCACGGGCAGGGGCAGGACAAGCTGTCGCGGGCGTCGCATGGCGGGGCTCACCTGTCGGTATCGCGGGAAAGGCCGGTGTACAGACGGCTTTCCTTGTACTGGTCCACCACGAACCGGATGACGACCCCGATGGCGGCGGCGACCGGCACCGCGACCAGCATCCCGATGAAACCAAAGATCGACCCGAACACCGACAACGCCAGGATCAGCCAGACCGGGTGCAGCCCGACCGAATCCCCCACCAGCTTGGGGGTCAGGAAATTGCCCTCAAGGAACTGACCGAAGAAAAAGATCCCCGCCACGGCGGCGATCCACACCCATTCGCCCCAGAACTGGAACAGGGCCAGCCCGATGGCCAACGCACCGCCCACGATGGCGCCCACATAGGGGATGAACGTCAGCATCCCCGCGACCACGCCCACCACAAGGCCGAAATTCAGCCCCACCAGCCACAGCGCAACCGCGTAATAGACCCCGAGGATAAGGCAGACCGACCCCATCCCCCGGATGAACCCGGCCAGCGTGTCGTCGATGCCGCGCGCAAGCTCGCGGATCACCGGCGCATGGTCGCGCGGCAGCAGGTCGTCGACCCGCGCCACCATGTTGTCCCAGTCCAGCAGCATGTAGACCGCCACAACCGGCACGATGACGAACAGCATCAGGATGTTGATCACCGATGCGGCCGATGTCAGCACCGTGTTCATCAGCTCTCCGCCGCGCTGCTTGACGGTATCGCCCAGCGACACAAGGGTTTCGCGCACCGGGTTGCCTTCGTTCATGACCTCGGGGAAATGCGACGTCAGAAAGGTCTGAAGCTTGCGGAAAAGCTGCGGCGCGGTATCCACCAGCTGCGTCGTCTGCTCGACCAGCGCGGGCACGACCGCCAGCGCAAGGATGACAAAGATCAGGATCGCGGCCACGGTGATCGCGGCGGTGGCGCCCGCGCGGCTCAGGCCCGCCCGTTCCAGACGGTCCGCCACCGGATCCAGAAAATAGGCAATCGCACTGCCCAGCACAAAGGGCAGCAGCACATCGCCGAGAAACCACAGCATGACCGCAAGCACCGCCGCCGCGATGCCCCAGTATTTCAGTTGCATCCGCACCGGCAATGCCATGTCGTGCCTTTCTGGGTAGACCTGCCCCTTCATCGCGATTTGGGCGCGCGGTTGCAAGGCCGCTGCGCGGCCCCTTGCCTGACCGCCGCCTTTCGCTTACCCCACCGCAAACCCCCAGTTTACACGAGGCCCGAATCATGCGCCTGTCCCGCTATTTCCTGCCCGTGCTGAAGGAAACGCCGTCCGAGGCGCAGATCGTCAGCCACCGCTACATGCTGCGCGCCGGCATGATCAAACAGGCCCAGGCGGGGATTTATTCCTGGCTGCCGCTTGGCTTCAAGGTGCTGCGCAAGATCGAAGATATCATCCATCAGGAACAGGCCCGCGCGGGTCATATCCCGCTGCTGATGCCGACGCTGCAATCGGCCGACCTGTGGCGCGAATCCGGGCGCTATGACGCCTATGGCGAGGAAATGCTGCGCATCACCGACCGTCACGGCCGCGACATGCTGTACACGCCCACCGCCGAAGAACTGATCACCGACATTTTCCGCTCCAACGTGTCGTCCTATAAGGACCTGCCGCTGACGCTGTATCAGATCCAGTGGAAATTCCGCGACGAGATCCGTCCCCGCTTCGGCGTGATGCGCGGCCGCGAGTTCCTGATGAAGGACGGCTACAATTTCGACCTGACCAGAGAGGACGCGCTGCACGCCTACAACCGCCATCTTGTCAGCTACCTGCGCAGCTATGAACGCATGGGCCTGCAGGCGATTCCGATGCGGGCTGACAGTGGCCCGATCGGCGGCGAGGACACGCATGAATTCCTTGTGCTCGCCGACACCGGCGAATCCGAGGTGTTCTACGATTCCCAGATCACCGACCTGAAATTCGGCGACCGCGCGATCGACTTCGACAGCGTCGAACAGTGCCAGGCGGTGATGGAGGAATTCACCTCGCGCTACGCCCGCACCGATGAAACCCATGTGCAGGCCGAATTCGAAACCCAGGTGCCGCAGGACCGCCGCCGCACCGCGCGCGGCATCGAGGTCGGGCAGATCTTTTACTTCGGCACGAAATATTCCGACGCGCTGAACGCCACCGTCAACGATGGCCAGGGCAAGGATGTCGCCGTGCATATGGGGTCGCACGGCATTGGCGTGTCGCGCCTGCTTGGCGCGATCATCGAGGCAAGCCATGACGACAAGGGCATCATCTGGCCCGAAGGGGTTACGCCGTTTCATTGCGGCATCGTCAACCTCAAGCAGGGCGACGCCGAGGCGGATGCCGCCTGCGACAGCCTGCACGCGGCGCTCGTCGCGCTGGGGCTGGACCCGCTCTACGATGACCGCAAGGAACGCGCGGGCGCGAAATTCGCCACGATGGATCTGATCGGCCTGCCGTGGCGCATCACCGTGGGGCCGCGCGGGCTGAAAAACGGCGTGGTGGAATTGACTTCGCGCCGCACCGGCGAATCCGAAGAACTGCCGCCCGAGGCCGCCGTGGCGAAAATCGCCGCCCTCTACGGGGCTATCGCGGCCTGATTCGGCGGGGTCCGCTGACACGGCGGACCCTTTTGCGCTATACTCTGCCTCATACGCCCCGCCAGAGGGCAAAAGGAGGCAGAGATGATCACCCGAGCCATCACCCAGGCCATTGCCCTCGCTGCCGGACTGACCGGCGCAGTCGGACTGTCGCAATTTCCCGAATTTTCGCAGCAATATACCCAGCGCCTCGGAGGCGCGGTGGATGAGCTGTCACGCGTGGTGGCGCGGTTTGACAGCGACGCCGCGGCGCTGGGGTTGAGCCGGGGAGAGGCGCTGCGCCAGCTGTCCACGGCGGGCGATTTCGGCGCGGCGCGCGCCCGGTCGATGCGCGAAACGATCATGCGCGAAACCCGCCTGGCCAGCGATCTTGCCGCGCTGGACGGGGCCGGCCCGTTCATGCGGGCGCGACTGGCCGCCCACATGGGCGACCGCGAAATCGCCGCGCGCGCCTGGGCCGCCTATCGCCCCGCGGTGCCCGCCACGTTCGAGGGGCTCAGTTACGCGGGTGTCGGGTTCGGGCTGGGCTGGCTAGGCATCGCTCTGCTTGCTGGTGTCGGGCGGCGCATCCTCCGTCGCAAGGCGCGACCCGCCCCTTCATCATGCTGAATAAACTCCCGCCGGAGGCGATCCCGACCGCTGCCAGGGGCGCCCGCTGTCGGAGGGGCGCTGCCCCCGCCCTTCGGGCCCCCCGGAGTTTAACCGGCAAGATGAAGCGCGGGGCGCAGCGCCCTTGTCAGACGGCGGCTTCGACTTCGGCCACGATGCCATCGACAAGTTGCCTCAGAAGGCCGTCATCCTCACATTCGACCATGACGCGGATCAGCGGCTCGGTGCCGGATTTGCGGATCAGCAGGCGGCCCTTGCCATCGAGCCGGGCCTCGGCTTCGGCAATTGCGCCCTGAACCGACGCGGTTTCCAGCGGGGTCTGCCCGGCGGCATACCGGACGTTCTTCAACAGCTGCGGCACCGGTTCAAAGCGGCGGGCCAGGGCCGAGGCGGGCTGGCCGGTGCGTACCATTTCGGCCAGAAACTGCAGTCCGGCCATCAGCCCGTCGCCGGTGGTGGCATAATCGGTCATGACGATATGCCCCGACTGTTCGCCTCCCAGGTTCCAGCCATTGGCGCGCATCGCTTCGACCACATATCGGTCGCCGACCTTGCTGCGTTCCAGTCGCAGGCCGCGCGCGGTCATGAACCGTTCCAGCCCGAGGTTCGACATGACCGTCGATACCAGTACGCCGCCCTTCAGACGGCCTTCGTCCGCCCAGCGGCCCGCCAGCAGCGCCATCAGCTGATCGCCGTCCGCGACCGTCCCGGTTTCGTCGATCAGGATGATCCGGTCCGCGTCGCCATCAAGGCAGATCCCGATATCCGCACCATGCGCCACGACGGCCTCGGCCGCGACCTGTGGCTTGGTCGATCCGCAATTGTCGTTGATGTTCAGCCCGTTCGGAGAAGTTCCTACGGAAATCACCTCGGCGCCCAGTTCCCACAGGACTTCGGGGGCGGCCTTGTAGGCGGCACCGTTGGCGCAGTCGATGACCACCTTCATGCCCTCAAGGCTCAGCCCGTGGGGCAGCGAGGATTTCACCCGCTCCTGATAGCGAAAGCGCCCATCGTCGATGCGCCGGGCGCGACCGATGTTGTCTGCCTGCGCGGGCGCCACGCCGTCCGTGACCATCGCTTCGATCTCGGATTCGGCCTCGTCGGACAGTTTGAATCCGTCAGGACCAAAGAACTTGATGCCATTGTCTGCCGCCGGGTTGTGACTGGCCGAAATCATGATGCCGAGATCGGCGCGCATCGACGGTGTCAGCAGGCCCACCGCCGGCGTCGGTACGGGGCCAAGCAGCAGAACATTCATGCCCGTCGAGGTCAGCCCGGCAGTCAGCGCGTTTTCGAACATGTAGCCCGACAACCGGGTGTCCTTGCCGATCACGACGCGGTGGACGCCGCCCGCCTCGCGACGGAAATAGCGCCCGGCGGCGGCGCCGATGCGCAGCGCCGTCTCGGCGGTCATCGGGTGGATATTGGCGGTTCCGCGCACCCCATCGGTGCCGAACAAGTCACGAGTCATGGGAGTCTCCGTTTTCCACAGCCTGCCACAGCGCAAGCGCCTGGCGGGTCTGGGCAACATCATGCACGCGCAGGATCTGAACGCCCTGCGTCACCCCCGTCAGCGCTGCCGCGATCGAGCCGGGGGCGCGTGCGGCGGGGTCGGGCGCTTTGCCGATGCGCCCGATGAACCCTTTGCGCGACACGCCCAGCAGGATCGGGCAGCCGATGCCATGCAGCAGCGACAGCCCCCGCAAAAGCGCAAGGTTATGCTGCGTGGTCTTGCCGAAGCCGATGCCGGGGTCGATGACGATCTTGTCGCGCGCCAGGCCCGCCGCGACAAGCCGGTCTGCCTGGCCCGCCAGGAAATCATACACATCCAGCAGTACGTCATCGTAATGCGGCGCGTCCTGCATGGTTTGCGGGTCGCCCTGAGCGTGCATGATGCAAACCGGAAGCGCGTTGTCGACGCAGTAGTCGGCCAGCGCCGGATCGAAGGTCAGCCCCGACACGTCGTTGACCATCGAGGCGCCCGCGCGCATCGCGGCCCGCGCCACCGCCAGCTTGCGGGTGTCGATCGAGATCGGCAGCCCGGCCAGCGCGCGGATCACCGGCTCGGTTCGGCCGATTTCTTCGCCCACCGGCACCGTGGACGCGCCGGGGCGGGTGCTTTCGCCGCCGATGTCCAGCAGGTCGGCGCCCTCGGTCACAAGCGTGCGTCCACGCCGCGCCGCCTCGGGGGCAGTGCGGTCGCGCCCGCCGTCGGAAAAGCTGTCGGGGGTGACGTTGAGGATGCCCATGATTTGCGGACGGTCCATCGGCAGGCCCATCAGCGTGCCGCGCGGCGCGCTGAGCCGTGTCGCGACATCGTCGGGCAGATCCGACGCGGGCAGCCGGGTGACGCTGCCGTCGCGGCGATGGCGCGCGACATGGGTGAACCAGCGCGGGCTTCCGGCCAGCGGCAAGGCGTTATCAGGGCGCGGGCGGTCCGAGCGGACGAGGGGGCGGAAATAGTCCTGCATGGCGCGCGTTGTGCCCCCCGGCGCGGGAATTGGCAAGCGGGGCGCACGCGACGTGTTTCAGAGCGTGACAGCCCGCGCGGGCAGCGTGATCGCGTCCGGCAAGGGGGCGCCGATGGCGACCAGTTCGCAGGCCTCGATCGTCGCCGCGAACCAGGCGGCAAGGGCGACCGCGTCGCGCGGCTGTCCGACCGGGCCGTCGGTGGCGTCGAGCACGATTTTCGACGGTGCCCAGATGCAGATCTGGCCGTTGCGCATGGCCCAGTCCAGTTCCGTGCGGGTGGAAACCACCTTGCAGCGCGGATTGCGCGCGGCCAGCACCCAGCCGTTCTGTTCTATGGCGAGCAGGTCGATGCGCCGCTGCGCCAACGGGTGCGCGGCGACGGGGCGGGGGGTGTCGGGCAGGCCGATGCACAGGATCAGCGGCGCGGTGTCGGCCAGCAGCCCGTCGATCCAGCTGCTCAGTGCGTCCGACGCGATGGCCGCATTCGACAGAAAGACAACGCGCGGGTGTGGGCGGGGGCGCGCGACCTCTTGCAGGTGGCCGCCGTAATCGCCGCGCGTGCGCACGATCTCGACTCCCAGCGCGCCGGGGCCACGATCCAGTTTTTCGATGCGCAGGAAGACGCGCATCGCCTGGGGTTCGAGCAGGATGCGTTCGGCGATGCGTTCCGCCAGCGTTTCCAGAAGGTTGAGCCGCTCGGCGGCAAGCTCGGTGGTGATCGCCTCGGTCACCCGGTCATAGCTGAGGATGCGGTCGACGTCGTCGTCCAGCGCGCCGCCCGCTGGCGCGACCTCGACCACCACGTCGAACCGGATACGCTGGGTGTGGCCGCGTTCGGCCTGAAAGGCGCCGATCTCGACCTCGCGCACATGGTCGCGCAGCGAAATGCGATCGCGCGGGGCGCTGCCTTCGGTCGAGATCGCCCGTTCGGACGGGTGTGCAAAGGCAAGGCGGATCTCGTCGGGCATGGGGGGCTCCGGTCTGGCGGCGGTCTGTGGGCGCCTGTAAGCGGCGCTGCCGGCGTCTGTTTACCGCAATGCGCGCCGGGGCGCGAGACCCGGACGCGGCGCTTTGACAGCCGCTTGCGTCAGTTGCTGCTGACCCGATAGCCGGCGCGATAGAACTGATGGTCGCCAATCGCGGCGGTCTTGGTAAAGCTCTTGGCCCAGTAGGGTTTGACCGCATGGGTGTGATAGAAAGTGGCGCCTTCGGTCAGGGCGCGGGGCGCGCCGTCGATCATTTCACGGGCGATCTTGCCGGCGGTGTCCCAGGCGGCCGGCTCGGCGATGGTCTCGGGCAGGCCGTCGCAGGTGTAGGTGAACTGGCAGGCATGCTTGCGCCCGGTGCCCTGGTTCACCACGCCGCAGACGGAATTGGGAAAGCGCGGGGAATCGACCCGGTTCATGATGACCTCGGCCACGGCGAACTGCCCCTTGACCGTTTCGCCGCGCGCTTCGAAATACAGCGCCTCGGCCAGACATTCCCACTGGGTGCTGCCGTCTGCGCGCGGCTGTCGGGCCAGCCAGCTGCGGTTATAGGAAAAGGGGACGACCGCCCCGGTCGCATCCGGTGCGATCAGCGCATTCAGCCGCGACGGCGTTGCGGAGCGAAGTCCCTGCTGTTCCAGCTTGACCAGTTGGCGAAAACTGTCTTTCTCTAATTCGGCAGCAGCAGGCTGGCCCACGGCAAGTGCCGCCAGCGCGAACGTCATTGCTTTGATCATCTGTCCCTCTTTACATCTCGAACGCGGCTCCCCAAAGCCGTCTGTCGTCCGGAGGGCTGGCTATTAAAATTGTTCCCGACCGTCCACCCACAGGGCAGGAAGTCGGCGGATTTCGGCCCAACAGTCTTGTAAATACGATAGATTTTGCGGTGAAAAATCGTGCAGCTATGCGATCTTGTCCCTGATCGCCAACTGCGCCGCCGCCAGCCGGGCGACCGGGACCCGAAAGGGCGAACAGCTGACGTAATCGATTCCCGCGCTGCGGCAGAAGGCAATCGATTCGGGATTCCCGCCGTGTTCACCGCAGACCGACAGCATGACACCGCCATTGGCCCGGCGCCCGCGTTCGACCCCGATGCGGATCAGCTCGCCCACGCCCTCGGCGTCAAGGCGGTGGAATGGATCCTCGGGGAACACGCCCTGCTGAACGTAATGCGACATGAACCGCCCCGCGTCGTCGCGTGACAGCCCGTAGGTCATCTGCGTCAGATCGTTGGTGCCGAAGGACAGGAAATGCGCGTGTTGCGCGATTTCATCCGCGCGCAGGCAGGCGCGGGGTGTTTCCACCATCACCCCCAGCGAGTAGTCAAAGTCGCGCCCGCGCTCGTTGCGCACCGCAGCGGCGACCGCATCGATCCGGGTGCGCACGATTTCGACTTCGCGGCAGGCCGAGACCAGCGGCAGCATGATTTCGGGAACCACAGCCGCGCCGATGCGGCTGGCATCCAGCGTCGCCTCGAAAATGGCGCGCGCCTGCATGTCGTAGATTTCGGGCACGGTGATGCCCAGCCGCACGCCACGCATTCCCAGCATCGGGTTGTACTCGCCCATGCTGGCCACCCGGCGCGTCACCTCGGAAATCGGACGATCCACCGCCTCGGCCAGCGCGCGCAGCCCGGCACGATCATTGGGCAGAAATTCGTGCAACGGCGGATCGAACAGGCGAATGCAGACGGGCATGCCTTCCATGATGCGGAAAAGTTCTGTGAAATCCTTGCGTTGCATGGGCAAAAGTCGCGCCAGCGCGGCCTCGCGATCCTTGGGACTGTCGGCAAAGATCATCTCGCGCATGGGTGTGATGCGGTCGTCTTCAAAGAACATGTGTTCGGTCCGGCACAGCCCGATGCCCTGCGCCATGAAGTTGCGCGCGGTGGCGGCATCCTGGGGCGTGTCGGCATTGGCGCGCACGCCGATGTCGCGTTCGGCATCCGCCCAGGACATGAACACATGGAACACGTCGTCCAGCGCCGCCTCGATCATCTTCGGCGCGCCAGCCAGCACCTGACCCGCGCTGCCATCGACGGTGATGATGTCGCCTTCGTGAAAGCGCCGGCCGTCTTCGGCCAGCAACAGCTTGTCGTCATGGCGAAAGCCCATGCGCACCGCGCCCACCACGCACGGCAGGCCGATGCCGCGCCCGATCACCGCCGCGTGGCTGGTCATGCCGCCGCGTTCGGTCAGCACCGCGACGGCCGCGTGCATGCCACGCACGTCCTCGGGCGAGGTTTCGCGTCGCACCAGAACGCAGGGTTCACCCCGCGCCGCCGATGCCTGCGCCTCGTTCGAGCTGAACACGATTCGGCCCGTCGCCGCGCCGGGCGATGCCGCGACGCCGCGCCCGATGGCGTCGCGCTGTGCGTCGGGATCGACCTGGCGGTGCAGCAATTCGGTCAGGCTGTGCGGCTCGACCCGCATCACCGCCTCTTGGCGGGTGATGATTTCGTCTTCGGCCAGACGCACGGCGATGCGCAGTGCCGCGCGCGAACTGCGCTTGACCCGGACGCCGTCAAGAACATGCACCTGCCCGTTTTCGATGGTGAATTCGATCTGCATTTCGGCGCGCAGCTTGTTGCGCATGTAGGCGGCGTATTGCTTGAGCTCTTCGAACGCCGCAGGTTCCAGATCCTCCAGCGACGGGCCACGCGGGTCGCGCGCCAGATACAGCGCCGCCTGTCCGCCCTGCAGCGCCTCGCGGCCCTGGCTTTGCGACAGGTAACGCCCGGTCACCTGGGGCAGGCCTGTGTCCGAATCGACCAGTTGCAACACGCCCGAACCGCATTCGCCGATGCCCAGCCCCAGCGCCATTTCCTGAACGATCAGGCCCAGACCGGCATCCACCGGCGCGCCCTTGGCCTGGCGCAGCAGCCGGGCGGTGGTGCCTTCCCAAGCGCGCGCCATCGAGCGCAGCACCTCGGCCAGCTGGCGTTCGGCGCATTGGGGAAACGGTTCTTCGGCCTGTTCTTCATAGGCTTTCAGCGCCTGGGCCAGACCTTCCTGGCCGACCGATTCGATTTCCTCGAACGCGTCCGGGTCAAGCCGCGCGACGTGAATAGCAAAGGACATGACGAACCGCTGATACAGCGCGCTTGCCGCATCCTTGCCGATCTTGTCGCGCAGTCGGGCATAGGTCGCGTCGTTCATACCGATGTTCAGCACTGACCCCGGACCGCCCCAATCCATATCCTCGGACGAATGGCGCACGCACAGCAGGGCGCTGTCGGGAAAGCGCGACAGAATCGCGTGAATGTCGGGCAGATCGCCCTGGGCGATGCGGTGCACCGTGCCAAAACCAAGCGCCACAGTGCGCGGCACGGGCAGACCCAGCCGGACAAGCCGTTGCAGACATTTGGCCCGCCCCCCATGGGTCGGCACCGAAATCGGAGCCGTCGCCGTGACCAGCGTCACGTTGGGGTCTTGTTCTTCCTGTCGAAGCGTATCGGGCACGTGGGCGTCCATCCGGAGTTTCCGCACTGCAGCATAACCCGGAAAAGGGTCATGATACTATCACCTTTGATTGCGAATATATGGTTAGCGTGCGTTCGGGCCCGCGGCAAGTTTGGTATACCGCCGCGGGACAAGCAGGTGATGCGTTGTCACGCTGTGGCAACGCCCGGTCAGGACACCGGAAATCGGGCCGGCTCAGCCGTCAAGGCGCGTCAGATCAGCCACTTGCAGGCAGGTGGTGCGGATGCGCGACAGAAGGTTGAGCCGGTTGCGCCTTACCACGGCGTTGTCGGAATTGACCTGAACCGCCTCGAAAAACGCATCAATCGGGCCGCGCAGACCGGCCATGGCGGACATCGCCTTGCCGAACGCCTCCTTCTGCATCGCAGGCTTGATCACAGCATCAGCGGCGTCGAGCGCCGCGAAAAGCGCCGTTTCCTCGGGCGTCTCGGCGAATTTTGCATCCGCACCAAAGCTGTATTCGACGCCGTCGTTTTCCTCGGCCTGGGTCAGGATGTTGTTCGCCCGCCTGAACCCCTGAACGAGGTTGGCGCCGTCTTCGGTGTTCAGCGTCTCGCTCAGCGCGCGGGCACGGGCGACCACCAGCGACAGGTCGTCACTGCCGGGCATGGCGAGCACCGCGTCGATCACGTCGTGGCGGATGCCTTCGTCGCGCAGATGGACCTTGAGGCGGTCGTGCAAGAAAGAGAGAAGGTCATCGGAAAAAGGTCCAATCTCGTCGGAGAAATCCCGATCCTTCAGAGAATCCTCGAAAAGCTCAAAGCCAGACATCTTCAAAAGCGCATTTGAGCCTGAGCAAGCGTTGATCCAGTCCCTAGCAAGAATGTTCTTCTTCAGAGCCGTTTCAGTTTGCGGTCTTAGATTTGTTCGAATGCCGTTCACCAACACCAGCCTAATCACCCCCAAAGCCGCGCGGCGCAGGGCGAAGGGGTCTTTAGACCCGGTGGGTTTTTCGTCAATCGCCCAGAATCCGGTCAGCGTGTCCAGCTTGTCGGCCAGCGCCACGGCGACCGACACCGGCGCGGTGGGCACGTCGTCGGACGGGCCAAGGGGGGAGTAGTGGTCTTGCGCCGCTGCAGCGACTTCGGTGGGCAGGTTCGCCGCCGAAGCATAGTAGCGCCCCATCAGGCCCTGAAGCTCGGGGAATTCAAACACCATTTCCGATGACAGATCGGCCTTGGCGACGCGTGCGGCCTGTTCGGCAAGGTCCGCATCGGCCCCGACCATCGGCGCGATCTCACGCGCAAGCGCGGCGATGCGGTCGATGCGGTCCTTTTGGCTGCCAAGCTTGTTGTGGAAGGTCACGTTGGCCAGCCGCTCGGTCCACGCCTCCAGCCCGTCGTTTTTGGCAACGCGCAGATCGTTTTCCCAGAAAAACTTGGCGTCTGAAAGGCGCGCCGACAGTACCTTGTTGTTGCCCGCAAGGATGGTGGCGCCATCATCGGCGGTCTCGATATTTGCAACGGTCACGAAACCTTCGATACGGCTCGTCGCCGGGTTGCGTACGGAAAAGAATTTCTGGTGCTCTTTCATCGAGGTCTGCAGCACCTCGGGGGGCAGGCCAAGGAAATCTTCGCCAATCCTGCCCATCAGCACCACGGGCCATTCCACCAACCCCGCGACCTCGGCCAGCAGGCCGGCGTCTTGCACGACCTCAAGCCCTAGAGCAAAGGCGCGGTTGGTGGCGTCGTGCCAGATGGTGTCGGCGCGTTCGGTCGCGGACAGGATGACGCGGGCGCGTTTCAGCTTGGCCTCGTAATCGTCAAAGCCGGTCACGTCAAACGCACCGCTGCCCATGAAACGGTGGCCCTGCGTGCTGCGCCCGGCGGTGATGCCATCAACGGTCAGCGGCACAACTTCGGAGCCCTGTTCATCACTCAGCAGGCACAGGATGGAGTGCAGCGGGCGCACCCAGCGCAGGCTGCCCGCGCCCCAGCGCATGGATTTGGGCCAGGGAAAGTTGCGGATGGTCCGTTCCAGCACCTCGGCCACGATCTCGGCGGCGGGGCGGCCCGGCTTTTCGAGGATCGCGAACAGCACGGTGCCCTTTTTGTCAGCGCGTTCCTCGCATTGCGCGCGCGCCACACCGGCGCCGCGCAGAAACCCGTCGATCGCCTTTTGCGGCGCGTCGACCCTGGGGCCGCGCCGTTCCTCGCGGGTGGCGGGCGAGGCGGCCAGCACCCCCGACAGGGTCAGCGTCAGGCGCCGGGGCGTCGAAAACGCGGCCGCCCCGGCGTAGGTCAGACCGCTTTCGACCAGTCCGTCCGTCACCAGTTTCTTCAGGTCCTCGGCGGCACGGGTCTGCATGCGCGCGGGGATTTCTTCGGAAAAGAGTTCGATCAGAAGGTCGGGCATTGTTTCACCAGGGTGTTCTGCCCCAGACACGGGATCTGCGGGCAAGGATTTGCCCTGGTGGATAGCCGGATGAGGGGGCAGGGTAAAGCCTTACCCCGCCCGCATCCGTCACGCGGCGGCCTCGCGCAGCTTGCCCTCGGCCTCCAGCTTGGCGCGGCGTGCCAGGGTCATGACATCCGGTCCGGACCGGCGGGGGATGATGCGATAGGCGGCCTCGACGAAATTCTCGACACCAAAGCCGACCAGTCCGGCGGCGATGACCCCCATCAGGATACCGCCGTAGGGGGCGGACCGGATCTCGCCCAGGGCTGCCCCAACGCCGCCCGCCTGTCCCGAATCATGGGTCAGGCCCGCGTAAAAGATCAGCGCGCCGATGATGCCGATCACGATGCCCTCGGCCAGAAGGCCCGCTTTCATCGCCGGGTCAAGCTTGCGGGCAAGGGGCGTGACACGGATGTCGGCCTTGTACTTTTCGGCGATGCCCTTGTGCGCGTAATAGATCCCGGCGCCGATGGTGACGAGGCCCGCCGCCATGACGAAATACGGCCCCCAGGGCACCGCCATCAGCTTTTGCGTGGCGGTCTGGGTACCGTCGCCCCCACCGCCGCCGCCCATGGCGCTTGCGGCGACCGACACGCCGATGGCACCGTGGATCACCCCGGTGACGGCCTGCCCGGCGCGCGCGGCAAGGCCCTTGGCGTCGGAGCCCTTGCATTCCAGATCCATGGCGGCGTCGATCAGACGCCAGACCATATACGCGATCAGACCGATCGCGATCACCCACAACAGCGCGGCCCCCCAGGGCTGGCCGCGCAGGGTGACAAGCGCACCGGTCGTGCCCCGCGCCTGGCCGCCGTAGACGGCTGCTGACAGGGCAAGGCCGCCCACGATGACGTAGACGGCGCCGCGCGCGGCGTAGCCGGCGCGCATGACGGGAACGACCCAGGCGGGTGCTTTTTTTGCGGGCATGAAATCCTCTCCTCTGATGACAGAACAGCGCGCGTTGGGGGATTTGGTTCCCATCCCGCGGTGGGGTCGCCCGGTTGCGCCGGCGTGGGTCGCCGCCGCGCCGGTAAAGGCGAGGGTGAACAGGCGCGCGCCGCCGACGGGGCGTGGTGCTGGCCAGAAAGGCTGCGACGCCCCGCATGTGCTTCACGCTCTCGTGATGCGCGAAATTGAAACCGCGCGCCCCTCGCCTTCGTGACTCATGGCAGATCCGGGCGATCAACGCCCGGACCGTTCCGAGGAGGATTTCGAACATGACCATCAGGACCAACGCCCTTGCCGCCGCCGCGCTGATCGGCCTTGCCGCACCCGCCTTCGCGCAGACCACGGAGAACCCGATGGTTGGCGGAGCCGCGATGTATGCGGACAAGACCATCGTCGAAAATGCCGTCAACTCGGCCGATCACGAAACGCTGGTGGCAGCGGTCAAGCAGGCCGGCCTTGTCGAAACCCTGAGCGGCGAAGGCCCGTTCACCGTCTTCGCGCCGACCGACGATGCCTTCGACATGATCTCGGACGACAGCCTTGGCCAGTTGATGATGGACGAGAACAAGGCGCAGCTTGCCAGGATCCTGACCTGCCACGTCGTCGCGACCTCGGCCATGTCAAGCGCCATCGCGGGCATGATCGCCGATGACGGCGGCGTCCACCCGGTGCCGACCGTGGGCGGATGCACGCTTCAGGCCCGGATGGACGGCGACCGCATCGCGCTGACCGACGAGCAGGGGCGCACGGCCCATGTCACCATCGCGGACGTCATGCAGTCGAACGGCGTGATCCACGTCATCGACCGGGTGCTGCTGCCCGCCATGTAAGGGCAAACATACGGCCCGGACCGGGCACGGCTTTGCCCCCCCGTATGCCTTGCGCCGGAGCCGTCGCCCCCGGTGGACAGATCGTCCGCCGGGGGTATATTCGTTCGCACGACCGCAAGAGGCGCGCGGGACTAGACCCAGAGATCCGACCCCGAGCGCGCCCGGCGCACCGGACGCGCAGGCGTAAACCCGTGAGGTCATCCGCTCGGCGGTCGAGTGGTGCGCGATGCTCAGCGGTCCGGAATACCGGGTGATGCGGGAACAAGGCACCGAGCGGGCCTCTGCCCCGGCGCTCAACGACGAAAACGCGGCAGAGATTTTCTGAGCGGGGGCTATGGCTTGGCGGTCTATGCACCGGTCCCCGGGTGCGACAGCGGCACAGGCCAACCGTTGTTTTGGCCGCCGCTTGGGCACGTCTTTGACGGCGGCCAGCAGCCAACCGGCAAAAAGCATCGCTTCGCTGGCTTTCGGCCAAGCCGAGCGCGGTGGTGATGGCCCGCGCCGCAAGGGCGCTTGCGGAGGGGATGGGGTGACCTGTGCGCCCAGGGGAAAGACGCACAGGTCTGGTCGGTTCGTGAGTGCCGGAATGCGCGAGGGACGGGTAGGTCGCAGCATCACAAGCCCGCCGTAGCTCAGGTTAACACAACCCTGCGGGGTAAAGTCAACTTATTATTCCCGCATATGTCGACGCCCCGCCACCCCGCCACCCACGCCCGCGACCCGATTTGCCGCCATCACCACCACGATGACACGGCTGCGCATTGCCGCATGCCGGACCAGCGACTTGCAGCGGGCAATCCAAGACCCGTCCATCGCCGTTTCGTCATCGTTGACCGAAAATTCCTGCGGAGCCAAAGACTTCGGATGTGGTGCCCCGCTGCCGCCCTATTTGAAGTTGCGGCTGTCCTTGATCTGGTCCCAGGCCCAGACAACCTCTTGCAGCTGCTCTTCCTGGCTGCGGTCGCCGCCGTTCATGTCGGGATGCAGCACCTTGATAAGCGCCTTGTAGGCCTTGCGCACATCCGACTTGGTCTGGGCCTTTTCGACATCCAGGATCTCCAGCGCCTTCTTTTCGGTCGGCGGCAGGCGTCGCCCGCCCCCGGTGGGCGCGTTGCGCCCCGGATTGCGCGTGGCATTGTCGCCCAGCACCTGATGCGGGTCCTCGATCCCCAGACGGGCCCAGGCGCGGGCCTCGGGGTCGCGGTAATCCTTGGTCTTGCGCTCCCACACCTTGTCGGAACTTTGCTGGGCGTTCATCTCGGCCTCGGTCTTGCCGTCAAAGAAGCTCCACCGCGCATTGTATTCGCGCACATGGTCCTTGCAGAACCAGTACCAGTCATCCAGCACATCGGGGGCCTTGGGCGCGCGAAACTTGCCCGGCTCGCTGCACCCTTCATGGTCGCACAGGCGGGTCGAGGTTTCCTGTTCGCCGGTCATTCCCCGCCGGCCGCGCGGGTTCTTCTTCTTCGAAGTCTTCACCGACATATCGAAACCGAAGGGGTCGCTTCTGCTCATGGTCTCACCTTTTCGACTCGGACGTGGGAGTTTAGACAATCGGGGAACAGATAGAAGAGGCAAGGAGTCGAAAAATGACCAGACTGGCGGAAATCGAGACACGGCTGCGCGAGGCATTTGCACCGACGCAGCTGGATGTGCGCAACGACAGCGCGCGCCATGCGGGGCATGGGGGCGACGATGGCAGCGGTGAAAGCCATTTTCACGTTCACATGCGCGCGCCCGCCATGGCTGACCTGACCCGCGTGGCGCGGCACCGCGCGGTTCACAAGGCGCTGGGGCAAGAGCTGACCGGCGCGATCCACGCGCTGTCGCTTGACCTTGGGGCCTGACAGCGCGGCCTGAGTTGGGGCCTGAGTTGGGGCCTGCGACTGGGCCTGAGACTGGGCCTGAGACTGGGCCTGACCCGGCGGCTTGACAGCAGCGCAGGGCGACGGGCGCTCAGCCGCCGGCGGGGTGCTTGTCGTCGGTCGCCGGCGCCTCGGTGTCAGCGGCGCCTTCGCCGGCGGTGTGTGGGTCCGAGCCCGCATCCCGGCGCGGCGCTGGGTCCGGTCGCAGCGGGCCTGGGACGGGCGGGGCCATCTGAGAGCTGCGCGCCAGATCCGCAGCGGACGCCAGCCTGCGGCCTTCAAGCGCGGCCGTGCCTTCGGCCACGGCGCTTTCGGCCTCTGTGCCTTCCATTCGGGCGCGGCGGAACACCAGAAGGTTGCGCCAGACACTGGTGCTGGACGTCAGGCCGCTGCGTTCCTCGCTGGGCAGGGTTTCCGAGCGCAGATATTCCCAGCCGTCGGCGGCCATGTCGTTCATCGCCCGCTCGATCGCGCAGGCAAAACGCCCTTCTGCGGTCTTGATCCCGCGCGCCTTCTCGCCCTTTTGCGGGGCCGGCACCACCTTGTATTCATAGCTCGTCATGCTGGACCGCTCTTGTTGCTTCGGCCCATCCTAACAGCCCGCGAAACGGGCGTCACCCGGCGAACGGCCACCAGCGGCGCCCCAACGCGGGAAAAGACGGGGACCGGAACCTGGTCCACTCCCCGCCGAAACACTGAACTATCGTAACAAACAAGATTTTTGGACCGCGGCCGATCTATCCTGGCCGCAGCGCCGAGCGTCTTACGAACCCGGTAACGATATTTTAACATCTTCGGCATCCCGCGCGCAGTCAGGTATTCCTTACGTTGGGTCGGCCTGCCGCGCACGCGCTGTCGGCGTCCACGACCTTCTTGGCGGCGCGGGCGATCACCAGCTCTTCGTTGGTGGGAATGACCATCACGCGCGCCCGGCTCATGTCGGTCGAGATCACCGTATCGCCTGCCGCGTTGCGCGCACGGTCAAGGTCCAGCCCGATCCAGCCCATGCCCTCGCAGACCCGTTCGCGGATCAGGCGCGAATTTTCCCCGATGCCGCCGCAGAACACCAGCGCGTCCAGGCCTCCCAGCGCCGCCGCCAGCCCGCCGAGTTCGCGCCGGATGCGAAAGACGAAATAGTCGATGGCCTCGTTCGCCTGCGTGCTTCCGGCAGCTTCAAGCGCGCGCATGTCGTTGGACAGTCCCGACAGACCCAGCAGGCCGGACCGGGTGTAGAACAGGTCGCGCACCTCGTCGATGGTCATGCCCTCCTGCTGCACGAGGTAAAAGATCACACCGGGGTCGATCTGCCCGGTCCGAGTGCCCATCGGCAGCCCGTCCAGCGCGGTGAACCCCATGGTCGACGCCACCGACCTTCCGCCGAGCATGGCGCACATCGACGCGCCGTTGCCCAGATGGGCGACGATCACGCGCCCCGCGTGGATCAGCGGGGCAGTGCGGTTCAGTTCACCGCTGATGTAGTCATAGGACAACCCGTGAAAGCCATAGCGCCGCACGCCCTTGTCGTAATAGTCGCGGGGCAGGGCAAAGGTGTCGTTCACCCAGGGATGCGACCGGTGAAAGGCGGTGTCGAAGCACGCGACCTGAACAGCATCGGGAAAGGCCGCGACGGCGGCGTCGATGCCCGCCAGATTGTGGGGCTGGTGGATCGGCGCAAAGGGTGACAGGCGGCGCAGTTCCGCCATCACCTGCGGTGTCAGCCGCATCGGCCCGTCATAGCTTGGCCCGCCATGCACGACGCGGTGGCCCACGACGGCGACCTGGGCCTCGGGGAAATGCTGGCGCAGCAGGGCCAGCGCGGTGGCGAGCGCCGATTTATGGTCGCTGGCTTCGGCGGGTGTCAGGTCGCGGCCAAGGGGCGGCATTCCGGCGCCGAAGCTGGCCTTCAGCGTCGGAGTCCTGCCGATGGAATCCACCAGCCCGACAGCCATCGCGACCGGCGTGGCCCCGATCGAGAACAGGCCGAATTTCAGCGATGAGGACCCGGCGTTCAGGGTCAGCGCCACGGGGGTGTTGGTCATGTCGATGCTCCGTTCGGACGGTGATGGAAGAGCCGCCGTCGATCTCGTGGATACCGCCCGTCAGGTGGCGTGCCTCGGGCCGGGCGACACGGGCGGCCATCGCCCCCGAGCCGCCGATGCCGTCCCGCAGGTGCATGGCGGCGAAGGCGATGGAATGCAACAGCGCGCCCAGCTTGCCCCATGTCGCGCCGATCCTGGCCATGGCGCCGTTCAGGCCGCGCGGTGGCGGCCGCGCGCAGGCACAGGCGATGGACTGTTTGCTGGCGATGCGGACGATCAGGGCCCGTTTGCCCGGCGGGGTGGAACATGGTGCGTCTCCTGTGCCTGTGCCTGTGCCTGTGCCTGTGCCTGTGCCTGTGCCTGTGCCTGTGCCTGTGTCGGGGCGTTTTGGGGGGCTCCACATGGGGGTAAAGCCGCCACGTCGCGATTCTGCATTGCGGCATATCAACAAGGTGGGTTTTGCCGCCGTGATCGCCCCTGCGGTGTCGCCACGATGCCGCAGGGGCGGGGTCACGACCGCATGGTGCCGTGGATTCCCGGCCATATCGGCGATGCGTGCCCCGCCTTTCAGCCGGTTCGTGCGCGCGAGTGCGGCGGATCACGGCGCGCGGGGCAAAGCGGTTCGCGGCGCTGGTGTATGAAAAGGGGCGCACCCTGCGGCGCGCCCCCGGTTGGCGTCGTCCCGTCGGGAACGGTCAGTGCGAATTATACGCGTGCTTTTCGTGCATCGCTGCGATGACGATCGTCCCGAAGGTGATCGCAAGCGCCAGCAACAGGAACAGCATCATGACCGCGGGCTTGTCGGCAAAGGTAAAGACCGCCTCGGCCCCGTCCCAGCTGTCGATCGGAGAAGTGTTCATAACAGGTGTCCTTTCTTATTCGGCCGGGGATGCGGCAACGCCGCCCGGCGTGGCCACGCTGACCGGACCGGGGATGTAGCTTTCGGGATAGGCCGACACGGGCACCTTGACGATGTCCAGACCCATTTCCTGTATGTGGTCGGGCACGCGCAGCAGGCCGAACACCTTGAGGATGAACGACACCACATAGCCGGGCACAAAGCCCAGCACAGCCATGGTCGCCGCACCGACGATCTGCCCCCAGAGCGACACCGGCGGCATGCCGTCGACATTGGGATAGCCGCTTGCAAAGATGCCGCAGGCCACCACACCGATCAGGCCACCGACGCCGTGCACCGGGAACGCGCCGACCGCATCGTCGATGCCCATCTTTTCCAGCCAGACCGCGACCATCGGAATGATGAAACCCGCAAAGGCGCCGAGCACGAAGGCAACGGGCGGGTAGTAGACATCGAGCCCCGAAGCGGCGGCAAAGATGCCGATCAGCGCGCCGGACATCATCCAGAACGGATCGCGGGTTTTCACCCAGGCGCCGATGATGCCGCCTGCCATGCCCATCAGCGTGTTGAACGCAAATGCCGACAGCGTGGTGGGCTGACCATAGATGTTGGTCCACTGCTCGCCGGGCATGTAGATGATGCACCCGCCAAGAAAGCCGAAGAAGCCGACGATAATCAGCATCAGGCCGGTGATGGTGAACGGCACATTATGCGCAAAGATGGCGTTGGCACTGCCGTCGGCGTTGAACTTTCCGACGCGCGGACCAAGGTTGAGCAGCACACCAAGCGCAAAGAAACCCGCGACCATGTGCACGACGCCGGCGGCGCCCACGTCATGATAGCCGAACTTGACCGTCAGCCAGCCTTGCGGATGCCAGCCCCAGGCGCCGCCCATGATCCAGACGACCGATCCCAGCAAGATGGCAAGGATCAGGAAACCGGCGGTCTGGATGCGCTCGATCACCGCGCCCGAGAAAATCGACGCCGTGGTGGCGGCGAACAGCGTGAAGGCCGCCCAGAAGATGCCGGTACCGTTGTCGGTCAGGTTCGGCCCCATCGACATTTCCCACGGCAAGCCCGAAGCGTCCTCGGCGGGCAGCAGACCATTGTAGAACGACAGGTAGATATACCAGCCGAAGAAATAGAAGGTCGGCACCATGAAGGCGAAGGCAAGGATGTTCTTGATCCCCGAGGCCAGCACGTTCTTGACCCGGCTTGCGCCCATTTCATAGGCCAGAAAGCCTGCGTGGATGGCGATCATCAGCGCCGTACACCACCAGTAGAATATTTCCGAATTGATCGTATCCGACATCGCGGTGCTGCTTTCCAGCGCAGCCAGCCGTTCTGTCAGGGCGGCGAGTTCCTGTTCCATTGTCCGTCGTTCCCCATTGTTGGTTTTCTGGGTCAAAAGGTATCGGCAGGGCTTTTGACGCCCCCTGAACCCCAGAGTGAAGAAAGTTTCCTCTGAGCAAATCCCGGCGCAAGTGCGGCGGGGTCAATTGTCGGGTTTGTTCGCACAAAGGCAGAAACCGCGCCCGTTTGCGGTTTTTCTGGGCGCTCTGGAAACGGCGACTGCCTGCCTTGCAGGCGGCTCTATCCAAGAGAATAAAAATTTCCCCTCAGTAATATATTTCGCTGGACAGACGGCGGGCCGACGAGGCTGATTTGACCCAGCCAAGGACAGCAGGGACGGTCATCATGGATATCGAAAGCTTCGTCGAACAACAGGGCCGCGCCGATCTGGTCCGCCAAGTGCGCGCGAAAATCGACGCTCTGGGCATCGAATACCTTTACCTTCAGTTCGTGTCGGTCACCGGCAAGATCATGGGCAAGGGCATTCCGTCCGATCACTGGGAAAGCGTCGCGCAAAAGGGCTTTCAGCTGGTCTATGGCTCGACCGTGAACCTGTTCACCGACCGGGGCGGCAATTATCTGGGCTACGGCCCGGAAGCGGCCGAACTGGTCGGCATCCCCGAACCCGAAACATTCATGCAGCTGCCCTGGGCGCCGGAAATCGGCCGGATGTTCTGCACGCTGTTCCGCAACCGCGAGGAAAAGGTCGACCCCGGTGCGTATCTGACCGCCGACAGTCGTGGCAACCTGCGCCGCATGCACGAGGCGTTCAAAAAGAAGCACGGGCTGCAACTGCGCATGGGCACCGAGCCCGAAATGATGTGGCTGAAATACGACGAGAACGGCAAGCCGTCCGAGGGGATGTCCAAGCCCTATTGCTACCACATCCACCAGTTCGAGGCGCTGCGCCCGGTGTCGATGCAGGTCATCCGCTACTCGCGCAAGATGGGCCTGGACATGATCCAGGGCGATCACGAAGACGCGCCCGGCCAGCTGGAACTCAACTGGGCCTTCGACGACGTGCTGCGCAACGCCGACCGCCTGACCACCTACCGCCAGCTTTGCGCGCAGGTGGCGCGGGAAAACGGTATATTCGCCTGCTTCATGACCAAGCCGTTCATGGGCGTCAGCGCCTCGGGGTGCCATCACAACATGTCGCTCTGGACCGAAGGGCAGGACAAATTCCGCCGCACCGGCAACGATCCCGACACCCTGCCGGGGATGAAGGACAATTACATGTACGTCTCGGGTGGCGAAAACACGTTCATGCCCGACACGGACGACCCGCAGATGCCGGGCCAGACCGGCCTCAAGGCCATCGGCGGCGTGGTGCAGCATCTTCAGGCGCTGACCGCCATCGGGGCATCGACGGTGAACAGCTATCGACGCCTGTGGGACACCGGGTTCTGGGCGCCTGTGTTCAGCGACTGGGGGTTCCAGAACCGCACCACCGGTTTGCGCGTGTCGGCGCCGGGGCGGTTCGAATACCGCTCGGTCGATTCGATGGTGAACCCGTATCTGATGGGGTCCACCCTGCTGGCGGCGATGGATGACGGGCTGGACAACGCGCTGGACCCCGGCGCGCCCGAGGAGCGCAACATCTATGATGCCATCGCGCAGGGCAAAAAGGTCAAGAAACTGCCAATGTCTCTGGGCGAGGCGCTGATCCACCTTGAAAACGACGAGGTGGTGCAGCGCGGTCTTCCGGGCGAGATGTTCCGCCTGTACCATGAATACAAGTCGGATGAATGGGCGCGGTTCATGTCGACCGTGACCGATTGGGACAAGGACACATACATGGAATGCCTGCCATGAGCCTTGAAACGCAATTCCCGGATGCGCCGTTTCTGGATGTGGCGAATCCGGCCTTTTCCCTGCGCTCGGAGCCGGTGCGCGCAGCGCGCGGCAAAAGCTGGTACGCCCGCACGCCCTATGGGCTTGCGGTGCTGCGCCACAAGGAAATGGGGCAACTGCTGACGCACAAGTCGCTGATCCAGGGCAGCCATGCGTGGCCGGCGCTGAACGGGGTCACCACGGGGGTGTTCGCCGATTGGTGGAACAAGTCGATCCTCGTCACCGAAGGCGATGATCACTGGCGGTTGCGCAAGCTGGTGAACCCGGCATTCTCGCCCGGGACCGTCAAAGCGCTGATGCCGCATTTCGAACGCATCGCCAACGATCTGGCGGATGGGTTCATCGACCGGGGGTGCTGTGATTTCATGGCCGAATTCGCCGACCCCTACGCCGCGCGGGTGCTGTGCCTGCTGCTGGGCCTGCCAGAGAAAGAGGCACCGTTCATCCTGCGCACCTCGGCCACCATGGGGCTGGCGCTGGGGGTGAACTTTCCCGATCTGGTCGACACGATCGAGGCGGCGACGGTCGAGCTTGGCGATTATATCTCGGACGTTCTGAAAGCGCGCGAAACCGCGCCAGGCGATGACATCCTGTCGGTGCTGGTTCAGGCGCGCGAAGACGGCGACCGCCTCTCGCAAGAAGAACTGTGGAACGTCGCCCTGATGCTGGCCTTTGCCGGGGTGGATACGACGCGCAACCAGCTGGGGCTTGGAATGTCGATGTTCGCCGCCCATCCCGATCAATGGGAGGCGCTGGCCGCCGACCCGTCGCTGGACATGGCGGCGGCGACCGAGGTGATGCGGATGCGCCCGACGATCACCTGGGTGTCGCGCGAGGCCATCGAGGATTTCGAATACGGCGGTATCACCATCCCGAAGGGCACCGTGCTGCATCTTTATTCCGAAAGCGCTGGCACCGACCCCGAGGTCATGGCGGACGCGCCGTTCGACATCACTGCCAGGCGGGCGCGCAATTTCGGGTTCGGCGGCGGGGTGCATCATTGCCTTGGCAACCTGGTGGCGCGCAACGACATGGCGGTGGCCTACCGGGTGTTGTCGGCGCGCATGTCCGCGCCGGTGGTGGACGCGCGGGCGACGTGGCTGGCGGACAGCGGCAACACCGGGCCGATCGCGCTGCCGATCACGTTTTCGGCGCGCTGAGGCGGTTTTACCGGCTTGAACAGGGGCGGGCCTATCCGGGCGCGCCCCTGTTGCGTGCGCTGCCGGTGGCGGCGCGCTACAAGGCGGTGGCGATCTTGTCGGCCCCCAGCGCGCCGATCAGGATGGCGGCGGCGTTGGTATTGCCCGAAACGATCCGGGGCATGACGCTGGCATCGGCGATCGAAAGGTCAAGCGTTCCGTGCACGGCCATGGTGGCCGGATCGGTGACCGACATCGGATCGGTGCCCATCTTTGCAGTGCCAACGGGGTGGTAGATGCTGTCGGCGGTGGCGCGTACGACGGCGTCGAGCTCCGCGTCGGTCTGCACCTGGGCTCCGGGGCGCAGTTCCGTGCCTGAAAAGGCGGCGAGGGCGGGTTGCCGACACAGCTCCCGCAGCAGTTTCAGCCCGTCGCGCAACAGGGTGCGGTCGGTTTGCTCGGCCAGATAGTTCGGGTCGATCAACGGCTTGGCGAACGGGTCGGCAGAGCCAAGGCGCAGGGTGCCGCGGCTTTGGGGTTGCAGTTGTGTCACGTCGATGGCGAAGCCGTGGCCGCGATCGTCCGCGGTGGCGCCGTCAAACGCGAGCGCGTTGATGAAGTGAAGCTGCGTGTCCGGTGGGCCCTGGGTGTCGGAAAGACGCAGGAAAGCGCCCGCTTCAAGGCCCTGCCGCGTGCCGACGCCACGTCGGGTCAGCAGCCATTGCGCGCCCACCGCCAGGTTGTTGGGGAATTTCGCATGATCCCACAGCGACAGCGGCTGGGTCATGCGGTGCTTGACCTTGACTTCAAGGTGGTCGTGCAGGTTTTCGCCCACGCCGGGCAGGTCGGATGCCACCCGGATACCGTGGGCGCGCAGGTGGTCGGCCGGGCCGATGCCCGAAAGCATCAGCCATTGGGGGGTGCCGATGGCTCCGGTACACAGCACCACATGACCCGCGTGCAGCACCTTGTCCGCAAGGCGGATACCGGTGGCGCGGTTGCCCTGCATGGCCAGCCCGACGATCTGCGCGCCGGTGCGCAGGGCAAGGTTGGGGCGATCCCCTGCCAGCGCAAGATAGGCGGCGGCGCTGCGGCGTTTGCCCTGCCGGACGTTGACACGGAACCGGCCAAAGCCCTCGGTCCGGCCATCGACGGCGGCGTGTACGGGAAACCCGGCCTGGGCGCCGGCGTCGATGAAACCGTCATAGGCGGGGCCGCCCGGGGGCAGGGCGGGGGCCATCACGCGGGTGACCTCGTCAAGTGTGGGTTCGATATCGCTCCAGCTCCAGCCAGGCGCGCCGTTCGCCGCCCACCAGTCGTAATCGGCGGGGTGTCCGGTGACCCAGACCATCGCGTTGATGCCGGACGATCCGCCCAGCACCTTGCCGCGTGGCACATACAGGCTGCGCCCGTCCATATGGCGTTGCGGCACCGTGTCGTAATGCCAGTTGAACCGGGGGTGGGCGATGGCCTTGGCGACGCCGGCGGGCATTTGCACGAAGGGGTGGCGCCCCGTGGGGCCGGCCTCGACCAGCAGCACCTTGCAGGCGGGATCGCGGCTAAGCCGTTCGGCGGCGGCGCAGCCCGCGCTGCCCGCGCCGACGATGATGATGTCCCAGGTCATGCCAGCAGATCGCGCAGGGCGGTGTCGATGACGGCGGTATCGGGGGCGTTGCGCCCGCCGCCCGCGTAATGGCCCCAGACCGAATCGATCACCCGCAATTCGGCGTCGGGCATCTGTGCCACCTCGGCGGCATTATCCGCGGGGGGGAAATACAGGTCGGTGCGGCAAGGCAGAACGATCGACCGTGCGGTGATCGCCGCCAGCGCCGCCCTGCGATCGCCGTTGTAGATCGGGTTGGCCGAGATGTCGCACATCTGCCAGGTGCGGATCATCGACAGCATGTCATTGGCATCCAGCCCGTAATACATCGAATCCCAGGTGTTCTTCAGGTAGTCCTCGACCGAGACAAATCCCATGTCGCGCCACAGTTCCGCGCGAAACCAGTCCTGAGACAGCACCCACCCGGCCCAGACACGGCCCTTGGCGGTCAGACCGCGCCAGGGCTGTTCGGTGTAACGCCCCTGTTTCCAGGCCGGATCGGTGATCAGCGCGTGCTTTACCCCTTCGAGAAAGACGTAGGTGTGCCCGGCGGTGATGGCCTGACCGCAGAAACAGGCCATGGCGGCGACGCGGTCCGGGAACAGCGCCGCCCAGGTGTAGGCCTGCTGGCCTCCCATCGACCAGCCGCAGACAAGACGGACCCGGTCGATGCCGAACACCTCGCGCAGCAGCCTGTCCTGAAGCACGACGTTGTCGTACTGGGTGACGGTCGGGAAATCCGGGCCCGCCAGCGGGATCGCGGTGTTGGACGGCGACGACGACACCCCGTTGCCCAGCATGTTGGGCACCACGATGAAGTATTTCTCGGGGTCCAGCGCCAGGCCGTCGCCGATCAGGAATTCATTGTCCGCATGGGATCCGCCATAGCGGGTGGGGTAGACGATCACATTGTCCTTTGCGGCGTTCAGCGTGCCGTAGGTGGCATAGGCCAGCCGCGCCCCCCGGAGCGTGATGCCGCATTGCAGGGCGACATCGCCTGCCTCGAAAACCTCGAAAGGGGTCAGATCCGCGCTCATTCAGTCATTTCCTTGCAGGGCATTTGGGATGCGGCGTTGCCGGCCCCAGTTGTCAAAGATCTGCCGGGCGGCAGTGTTGAGGCAGGGCAGGCCTTCGACCACCTGCGATTGCAGCCGCTGCACGGCGGCGGGGCCGATGGACGCGGCGACGGCAATGTCGTGTTCCGGGATCGCCGCCCAGCCGCGCAGGGTGCGCTGTTCGATCTCGATGTGGACCTGCACAGAAAACGCGCGCGCGCCCCAGCTGATGGCCAAGGCAAACGCCAAAAATGGCATGTTGCGCGCCACCACCGCTTGGCGGATGTATGCCTTTTCGGGGGCGGCCAGGAAAACGCCTCTTCCTGCCAGACGTCCATCGGCCGGCCCATCACCCCAAGCGCATCGTAGCCGTCCAGCTGGGGCAGTGTGTCGCCCTCGTTGAGGTGGACGGCAAACCGTGTGTGGCCCGCAGCTTCGATCAGGGGCCGGAACGCGGCGGGATGTTCCAGCGGCTCGTGCTGAAGAACCAGAAAACGCATTTCGACAACCCCTGCAATCGGCACTGCCTCATCCGTGTGCAGCGCGCCCGTCCACCGATCACAGATTCCCACCCGGGGCCGGAATGAACAAGAAGAATGGTTGCGCAGGGGGAAATATTTGTGACCATCAGGAAAACTTGCCCAGAGCGATTGCAGATAACGGAGTATCGGGAAATGCGGATTTGCGTGATCGGCGCGGGGCCTTCGGGCCTTGCGCAGCTGCGGGCCTTTCAGGCCGCGCGCGAAAAGGGTGACGAGATCCCCGAGATCGTCTGCTACGAAAAACAGCCCGACTGGGGCGGGCTGTGGCGCTATGACTGGCGCACGGGCGTGGATGAATACGCCAACCCGGTGCACGGGTCGATGTATCGCTACCTGTGGACGAACGGCCCCAAAGAGGGGCTGGAATTCGCCGATTACACCTTTGACGAGCATTTCGGAAAGGCCATCGCCAGCTACCCGCCCCGCGCCGTGCTGTTCGACTATATCGAGGGGCGGATCAAAAAGGCCGGGGTGCGCGACTGGATCCGGTTTTCCACCGTGGTGCGCGATGTCAGCTTCGACGGCGCGTCGGGGTTGTTCACCGTCATCGCGCGCAACGGTGAAACCGACACCGAAAGCGCCGAAGACTTCGATCACGTCATCGTCGCCTCGGGGCATTTCTCATTCCCCAATGTGCCGTACTATCCCGGCTTCGAAGGCTTCAACGGGCGCATCCTGCACGCCCATGACTTCCGCGATGCGCGCGAATTCGAAGGCCGCGACCTGCTGATCCTCGGCACCTCCTATTCGGCCGAGGACGTCGGCTCGCAATGCTGGAAATACGGCGCAAAGTCGATCACCGTGGCGCATCGCACCGCGCCCATGGGCTATGACTGGCCGCAAAACTGGGCCGAAGTGCCGGCGTTGGAAAAGGTCGACGGCAAGACCGCCACCTTCAGGGACGGCACGACGAAAAAGGTCGACGCGATCATCCTGTGCACCGGCTACAAGCACCATTTCCCGTTTCTGGGCGACGATCTGCGGCTGAAAACCGCCAACCGGCTAGCTGCGAGCGATCTTTACAAGGGCGTGGTCTATACCGGCAATCCCCGGCTGTTCTACCTTGGCATGCAGGACCAGTGGTTCACCTTCAACATGTTCGACGCCCAGGCGTGGTGGGTGCGGGATTGCATCCTTGGCAGGATCTCCCTGCCGGATGCGGCGGACATGGCGGACGACTGGACACAGCGGCAAACCGACGAGGACGCGGTGGCCGACGACCACGACGCGATCGTCTACCAGGGCGATTACGTCAAGGAACTGATCGCCGAGACCGATTACCCCAGTTTCAACGTGGACGGCGCGACCGAGGCGTTCTTTGAATGGAAGAAGCACAAGAAAAAGGCGATCATGGCGTTCCGCGACAATGGCTATGTCTCGCCGATGACCGGCACCATGGCCCCGCCGCACCACACGCCGTGGCGCCATGCGCTGGATGACAGCCTGGATGCCTATCTGCAGACCGGGTCCGAGGCCGCGGAGTGATGGAAGTTGCCGCGCCAGAGCGGGGTGTGCGGACCCCCGGCCTGTCGCTGCCGCCGGGCATCGAACGCTATCCGGTGCCCGGCGGCGGGTCGCGCGCGGTTGAAATCCATGCGGGCGATATCATCACCGTGGAAAACCGCGAGGGCGGGCAGGTGGCCGAACTGGTCGCCTTTACCCCCGCCGGCGCGGGCGATCCGGGGCTGATCGGGGCATCCGGCAATACCGGCCCCGACGGGCTGAAGGCGACGCTGATGACATCGGTCTCGGGGCGCGGCGTGGCGCGGGCGCTGGGCGCGGCGGGCTTCGATCTGGGGCGCGCGCGGGCGGTGCGGGTGTTTGCCGACGGTGCGCGCGCGGGCGACAGCGCACGGTTCACCGCCCATGGCGACGGGCTGCTTGTCATCGGCGCGCCCGGCGGGCCGATGACCCCCGATGCGCAGGACACGGTGACCGACCTTTTGCTGTGGATCAAGCGCGCCGATCCAGCCATGTCCAGGGGTGCGCACATTGCCCCCGATCCGCTGGCCGATCCGCTGATCGACCGCAACATCGCCCCCGGCGAGGCGTTGATCTACGAGGTGCCCAAGGGCGCCTTCATTCAGGTGCTCGACGTACAGGGCCGCGAGTGTTCGGATTTCCAGGCGTTCAGCGCGCGCAGCCTCGACAGGGGCATCCCGCGCGAAATCGACCCGACCGCCACCCGTTCCATGACGGGGCGCGTCTACCCCAAGCCCGGCCTCGCCGCGAAATACTGGACCGTCGATTTCGAACCGCTGATCGAGATCGTACAGGACAGTTGCGGGCGGCACGATACCTTTGGGCTGGCCTGTACCGCACGGTCCTACGAAGACATGGGGTATTTCGGGCATGTGAACTGCACCGACAACATCAATGCCTCGCTTGGCCCCTACGGCGTTCGGCCCCGCGCCGGCTGGCCCGCGATCAACTTTTTCTTCAACACGCTGCTGGACGCCGACCATGGCATCGTCACCGACGAGCCATGGAGCCGCCCCGGCGATTACGTTCTGCTGCGCGCGCTGAGCGATCTGGTCTGCGTGTCGACCGCGTGCCCCGATGACATCGGCCCGGCCAATGGCTGGACCCCCACCGACATCCAGCTGCGCACATATGGCGCGGGGCAGGATTTCCGCCGTTCCATCGGCTGGCGCAAACGACCGGAGGACGACGTGGAGCACACCAAGGAGACGGGCTTTCATGCCCGCTTTGCCGCCCACACGCAGGATTTCGTGGACTATAACGGGTATTGGCTGGCCAACAGCTTTCCGGGGGTCGGCACCTTGGGCGAATACTGGGCCTGCCGGGAAAAGGTGGCGATCATGGATCTGTCGCCGCTGCGCAAATTCGAGATCACCGGCCCCGATGCCGGGGCGCTGATGAACGCCTGCGTCACCCGCAACATCGAAAAACTCAGCACGGGGCAGGTGGTCTATACCGCTGTGTGTGCCGAACATGGCGGCATGATCGACGACGGCACGGTGTTTCGCCTTGGCGATCACAACTTTCGCTGGATCGGGGGCAGCGACGGGTCGGGGCTGTTCCTGCGCGAACAGGCGCGGCGGCTGGACCTCAATGCGCATGTGCGCAGCTCGACCGACCAGCTGCACAACGTCGCCCTGCAAGGGCGCCATTCCCGCGCCATCCTGACCGAACTGTTCTGGACCGCGCCCGACAAGACCGCACTGGCCGATCTGGGCTGGTTCCGGTTCACCATCGCGCGGCTGGGCGGTTTCCAGGGCACCCCCGTGATGATCTCGCGCACCGGCTATACCGGCGAGCTGGGCTATGAGGTCTTCTGTCACCCCAAGGACGCCCCCGAGGTGTTCGACGCACTCTGGGCGGCGGGCAGGCCATACGGGCTGCAACCGCTGGGGCTTGCCGCGCTGGACATGCTGCGCATCGAATCCGGGCTGGCCTTTGCGGGCCATGAATTCGACGATGCCACCGATCCGTTCGAGGCGGGCATCGGCTTTACCGTGCCGCTGAAAAGCAAGGAGGCGGATTTTTCGGGCAAGGCCGCGCTGCTGGATCGCAAGGCGCATCCGCAGCGCAAGCTGGTGGGCCTGGACATCGACGCCTCGACCGTACCGGCGCATGGCGATTGCGTGCGTCTGGGGCGGGTGCGGGTGGGGGTGGTGACCAGCGCGACCCGCGCGCCGATCCTTGGCAAGACCATCGCGCTGGCCCGCGTCGAAGCCATCCACGCAAGGCCGGGTACCGAACTGGAGATCGGCCAGCTGGACGGGCACCAGAAACGGCTGACCGCGCGCGTGGTGCCCTTTCCGCATTTCGATCCCGCGAAATCCCGCGCCAAAGGCGACTACGGCGCATGACCCCCGAGGATCGCGTGCGCGCGCTTGACCTGTGGTCCGGTCCCGTCGACATCGCACCGCTGACGGGGGGGATCACCAACCGCAACTTCGTGGTGACGGATGCCGGCGCGCGCTACGTTGTGCGGCTGGGGCAGGACATTCCCGAACATATGGTGATGCGCTGGAACGAACGCGCGCTGAGCCGCGTGGCGGCGGAGGCGGGCCTGTCTCCCGCCCTGCGCCATGCCGAACCGGGGGTGATGGTCACCGATTTCGTCGCCTCGACCGCGCTGGGTGCGGACGATCTGCACGACCCCCAGACCCTGCGCGACGTGGTCGCGCTGGTGGGCCGTGTCCACCGCGACATGACGCGCCGTATCTGCGGGCCTGTACTGACGTTCTGGGTGTTTCATGTGCTGCGCAGTTACGCGCGGTTTCTCGGGAACGCCGGGTCTGTTCACGCCGCCCGCGTGCCGTCGCTGATGGACGGGGCGGCGGAGCTGGAGCAGGCGGTCGGTCAGATCGACCTGGTTCTGGGGCACAACGACCTGCTGCCGCAAAACATCCTGCGCGGACGGGACCGGCTGTGGCTGGTCGATTGGGAATATGGCGGGTTCAACACGCCGCTGTTCGATCTGGGCGGGCTGGCCGGCAACTCGGGGCTTTCCGAAGGGGCGGAACACGAGATGCTGAGCCTTTATCTGGGGCGCGCGCCGGACACCGATTACCTGCGCCGCTATGGCGCGATGAAATGCGCCTCGCTCTTGCGCGAGGTGATGTGGTCCATGGTGTCCGAGATCACCTCGGACATCGACTTCGATTACGCGGGATACACCGGCGAAAACCTCGCGCGCTACGCCGCCGCCCTTGCAGACTGGAACGCCCGATGACGTTCCCGACCCACGCCCGCGCCGTTATCGTCGGGGGCGGCATTATCGGCTGTTCCACCGCCTATCACCTGGCCAGACTGGGCTGGGACGTGGTCTTGCTGGAACGCCACAAGCTGACCTCGGGGACCACCTTTCACGCGGCCGGGCTGGTGGGGCAGCTGCGCGGCTCGGCCAACATCACCGAGCTTCTGGGCTATTCGGTCAGGCTGTACGAGACGCTTGAGGCAGAGACCGGGCAGGCGACCGGATGGAAGCGCAACGGCGGTCTGCGCCTTGCCTGCAACGCCGAACGCTGGACCGAGGTCAAACGTCAGGCCACCACCGCGCGCAGCTTTGGTCTGGACATGCAACTGCTGACCCCGTCCGAGGCGCAGGATCTGTGGCCCCTGATGGATGTGTCGGACGTGATCGGCGCCGCCTATCTGCCCACCGACGGGCAGGCCAACCCGTCCGACATCACCCTGTCGCTGGCCAGGGGCGCGCGCATGGCGGGGGCGCGCATCGTCGAGGATTGCGCGGTGCTGTCCGTCGCCCGCGAAAAGGGCGTCATCACCGGGGTTCACACGTCGAACGGCTTTATCAGGGCCGGTATCGTCATCGCCTGCTGCGGACAATGGACCCGCGATTTCGCCGCGCCTCTGGGGGTTGCCGTGCCGCTGATGTCGATGGAACATCAGTACATGGTGACCGAACCCATAGCGGGCGTGACCCGCGATCTGCCCACCCTGCGCGACCCCGACCGCCTGACCTACTGGAAGGAAGAAGTCGGCGGCCTGGTCATGGGCGGGTACGAGCCGAACCCCAAGCCCTGGGCCATTTCGGGCATTCCCGAAGGGTTTCACTACACGCTGCTTGACAGCGATTACGGCCATTTCGAACAGATCATGGAACTGGCGCTGGGCCGGGTGCCCGCCTTGCAGACCGCCGGGATCAAGACGCTGACCAACGGCCCCGAAAGCTTTACCCCGGATGGCAATTTCATTCTGGGCGAGGCACCGGAACAGCCGGGGTTCTTTGTGGGCGCGGGGTTCAACGCCTTCGGCATCGCGTCGGGCGGCGGGGCGGGCATGGCGCTGGCGGAATGGGTCGCCAGGGGCGAGCCGCCGATGGACCTGTGGCCCGTGGATATACGCCGCTTTGGCCGGTCGCATTTCGATGCCGACTGGGTGCGCAGCCGCACCATCGAGGCCTATGGCAAGCATTACACCATGGCCTGGCCGTCCGAGGAACACGACAGCGCCCGCCCCGGCCGCCGCTCGCCGCTGTATGACAGACTGAAAGCGCGCGGCGCGGTGTTTGGCGAAAAGCTGGGGTGGGAACGGCCGAACTGGTTCGCCGCCCCCGGCGAGGTGGCGCAGGACATCTACAGCTATCAGCGCCCCAACTGGCACGATGCGGTGGGCCGCGAACACCGCGCCGCGCGCACGGCGGCGGCGCTGATCGACCAGACCTCGTTCGCCAAGTTCATGCTGCAGGGGCCGGATGCGCAAACCGCGCTGCAATGGGTCTGCGCGGGCGATGTCAGCGGGCCGGTGGGCACGCTGACCTACACGCAAATGCTGAACGACCGCGGCGGGATCGAGGCCGATCTGACCGTGGTGCGCACCGGGCCTGACGCGTTCTACATCGTCACCGGCACCGGCTTTGCCACGCGCGACTTCGACTGGATCCGGCGCGGGCTTTTGGACGCGAACGCGCAGCTGATCGACGTGACTTCTGGGTACGCGGTTCTGTCGCTGATGGGGCCGCGGGCGCGCGACATCCTGTCTGCAGTGACGTGGGCGGACCTGTCCAACGCCGCATTTCCGTTTGGCACGGCGCAGACCCTTGCCATCGCGGGCGCCCCGGTGCGCGCCCTGCGGGTGTCCTATGTGGGCGAGCTGGGATGGGAGCTGCACCTGCCGACAGAATACGCCCAAACCGTATACGAAGCCCTGCATTCGGCAGGGGCCGGGCATGGCCTGATCGACGCGGGCTATCGCGCCATCGAAACCCTGCGGCTGGAAAAGGGCTATCGCGCCTGGGGCGCCGACATCGGTCCCGACACCACCCCGCTTGAGGCGGGCCTTGGCTTTGCCGTGGCGTTCGGCACCGCGTTTCGCGGCAGGGACGCGTTGCTGGCGCAGCGTGCGGCGGGCCTTGGCAAGCGCCTGGTCATCGTGACCGCCGCGCGGGATGTGATCCTGTGGGGGCGCGAGACGGTGTTTCGCGATGGCGCGCGTGTCGGCTATCTTGGTTCGGGGGGCTTTGGCCATACGCTGAACAGATCAGTCGGGCTGGGCTATGTGCGCCGCCGCGAAGGCGTGTCGAAGGACTGGATCCTGTCCGGCCGCTACGAACTGGAGGTCGCGGGCACCCGTGTGCCTTGCGACGTCACCCTGTCGCCGCCTTACGATCCCGCCGGTTTGCGGGTAAAATCCTGATGGGCAGAGGGGGGGCGGGCGCCCGGCAATGGCTTGACACGACCCGCCCCGCACCCGCACGAGGGGAGTCCCCCAAGGACGGACACAACATGAAAAGCGCACCTGAAAGCAAGCTCACCCAGAACCCGCACGCGGTGCGCGACCTGCGCGAAAAGAACCTTGAGGTGGCAATCGGGCGCCAGGTGCGCGATCTGCGCAAGCGCCAGCGCATGACCGGCTCGGAACTGGCGCAGCAGACCGGGCTGTCGGTGGGGATGCTGTCCAAGATCGAAAACGGGGTGATCTCGCCTTCGCTCAACACGTTGCAGGCACTGGCCAACGCCCTGAGGGTGCCGCTGGTGCAGCTGTTTTCGGGGTTCGAGGAACCGCGCGGTGCGATGCATGTCAAGGCCGGGCAGGGCGCCGAGATCGAACGCGCCGGCACCCGCGCCGGGCATCAGTACAACCTGCTGGGCCATATCGGGTCGAACAATTCGGGGGTTGTGGTCGAACCCTACCTCATCACGCTCGACAGCGCGTCGGACCGGTTTCCGGCGTTCCAGCATGAGGGGATCGAACTGATCTACATGCTCGACGGGGTGATCGACTATCGCCACGGCGACCGGCTTTACCTGCTGGAACCGGGGGATTCGCTGCTGTTTGATTCCGATGCGCCGCACGGGCCCGAAGTGCTGGTGGACATTCCGGCGCGCTACCTGTCGATCATCACCTACCCGCAGATGCGCTAGCGGAGATAGCGCAAGCAACGGTCAGACGGGGCGTTTTTGCGCATCACCGGACGGCGCCCGTTGCGCAAGACAGACCTGCGGCAACGCATGTGCAGGCAAACGCTGGCTTAGCAGGTCGCAGTTTGCGGGATCATTGCCATCGACCCGACTGGTCCCCTGTCCGCAGCCGCCAAGTATGGCGAGCGTCGCAAAGCCAATCAGCACGCGCCGCCGAGACTTTCGAAGTTGACCCATTGATTTGCAAGACGCCATTCGTTTTCCTTGTCGCGATTTGTGGTGAGCGTAAGTTTGACGGCAACCCAGCCGGTCAACATGGGCGGCTCTAAGGGCAGTTCGAACAAGATGCTGACCTTTTCCCCAGCTGCGAGGGTTTGTCCAAGCGCGCCTGCAAGCCTGGTCGAATCCGCCGGATCGGGGCGCGCCGAAACATAGGCGTCGGTTACTTCAAAGGGCCATGTTCCGATATTGGTCAGGGTCAGTTCGCCTTTTGCGACACAATCGGTGACGGCCACGAACCTCAGGTCTGTGTCAACGCCAGGCGTATGTTCCAATCGCATGAAAAAGAAGGCGGCACCAACACCGACGCCGCAAATGACTGCGAGTTTCTGGACCAGTCCCAGAAGCCTGTCCAAGGTTTCAACCCATGTGGTCCGCTTGAAACCGCTTTCCACGATACGCGCTCCGGGATTGCTTTTATCAGACGTAGACTGTGGGAAGCTGCTGTTTGACGCAACCTTTTACCGTGTTGGCAATGGGGCTAGCGGACAGCGAAGCCAAAGACTGATCCGGCAGTCCGGCGAGGGTGCTACAATTTTAGGCTTACGGCAAGCTTTGCGAGATGTTTTCCCTAAGTGAAATTATTTTCCTTGCAGTAAATATCACCGCATGGCACTCCGGTTTGCGATGGCGGGCGTACATGGCTCGGACCGGTTGCAACGGAGAGAAAACCAATGTGTGGCATTGTCGGACTCTTCCTCAAGAAGGAAGATCTGCGCCCCAGGCTGGGCGACATGCTTGCGGATATGCTGATCACCATGTCCGATCGCGGCCCGGACAGCGCGGGCATCGCGATCTATGGCGATCAGGGCGACGGGCACAAGATCACCGTGCAGTCCGATACGCCGGACACGGCGTTTGACGGCCTGGACACCGCGCTGGGCGATAGACTTGGCGCCCCGGTGACGATGAAAACCAACGACACCCACGCGGTGCTGACCGTCCCGGCGGAGGCGCTGGAGGCGACCGGCGCGTTCCTGGAAGCGCGCGGGCTGCGCATCATGGGCGTCGGCGAGGCGATGGAGATCTATAAGGAAACCGGCCTGCCGCGCGATGTCGCCACCCGCTTTGGCCTGCGCGCCATGGGGGGCAGCCACGGCATCGGCCACACCCGGATGGCGACCGAAAGCGCGGTCACCACGCTGGGCGCGCATCCCTTCAGCACCGATGCCGACCAGTGCCTCGTGCACAATGGGTCGCTGTCGAACCACAACACCATGCGCCGTGTTCTGGCGCAAAAGGGCTTTGCCCCGAAAACCGAAAACGACACCGAGGTCGCCGCGTGCTACATCTCGTCCCGCATCGCCGAGGGCGCCAATCTGGGCGAGGCGCTGAGCGGAACGCTGGAGGATCTTGACGGGTTCTTCACCTTTGTCATGGGCACCAAGACCGGTTTTGGCGTGGTGCGCGACCCCATCGCCTGCAAGCCCGCGGTGATGGCCGAAACCGACGATTACGTCGCCTTTGGCAGCGAATACCGCGCCTTCGCCGGTCTTCCGGGGATCGATTCCGCCCGCGTGTGGGAACCCGAACCCGCCACCGTCTATTTCTGGGAGCGCTGAGCCATGATCGCGACCGTACAGGCCGTCTCTGACGTGCAGATCCTCGACATGGAGCAGATCGAACTGCGAGAGGTCAACGCGACGCTGCAACGGGCGCCGTCGACCAATTACACGCAGTTCGAAATCCTCAACACCCGCGGCAGCCACGCCATCGCCGTGGGGCTCGATGCCGAAATCGAGGTCATCGTGAAGGGGTCCACCGGCTATTACTGCGCGGGCATGAACCAGCGCGCCACGGTGCATGTGACCGGCTCGGTCGGACCGGGCGTGGCCGAAAACATGATGAGCGGCACGGTCATCGTCGATGGCGACGCATCGCAATACGCCGGGGCCACCGCGCACGGCGGGCTGCTTGTCATCAAGGGCAACGCCAGTTCGCGCTGCGGCATTTCGATGAAGGGCATCGACATCGTGGTGCATGGCAACATCGGCCACATGTCCGCCTTCATGGCGCAAAAGGGCAACCTTGTGGTGCTTGGCGATGCGGGCGATGCGCTGGGCGACAGCCTGTACGAGGCGCGGCTGTTCGTGCGCGGTTCGGTCAAATCGCTGGGCGCGGATTGCATCGAAAAGGAAATGCGCGCCGAACATCTCGACATCCTCGCCGATCTGCTGGCCCGCGCGGGGGCGGACGCAAAACCGCAGGATTTCAAACGCTACGGCTCGGCCCGCAAGCTGTATCATTTCAACGTCGACCACGCCGACGCATACTGAAGGACACGGGCATGAACGACACTCCGCAGACAATGCCGCGCCAGTCCTGGACGTTCTCCAACGAGGTGAACGCCGAGATCCGCCGCGCCGCCCATACCGGCATCTACGACATTCGCGGCGGGGGGGCCAAACGCCGCGTGCCGCATTTCGACGACCTGCTGTTTCTGGGCGCGTCGATGTCGCGCTACCCGCTCGAAGGCTACCGCGAGAAATGCGAAACCGGAGTGACCCTCGGCACCCGTTTTGCCAGCAAACCGATCGAGCTGAAGATTCCGATCACCATCGCGGGCATGTCGTTCGGCTCGCTTTCCGGCCCCGCGAAAGAGGCGCTGGGGCGCGGCGCTTCCCTTGCGGGCACCTCGACCACCACGGGCGACGGCGGCATGACCGAAGAGGAACGCGGCCATAGCGAAAAGCTGGTCTACCAGTACCTGCCAAGCCGCTACGGCATGAATCCCGACGATCTGCGCCGCGCCGACGCCATCGAGGTGGTCGTGGGGCAGGGCGCCAAGCCCGGCGGCGGCGGCATGCTGCTGGGGCAAAAGATCACCGAACGCGTCGCGGGAATGCGCGATTTGCCGATCGGCATCGACCAACGTTCGGCCTGCCGTCACCCCGACTGGACAGGCCCGGACGATCTGGAGATCAAGATCCTGGAACTGCGCGAGATCACCAGCTGGGAAAAGCCGATCTACATCAAGATCGGCGGCGCGCGCCCCTATTACGACGTTGCGCTCAGTGTCAAGGCGGGGGCGGACGTGATCGTGCTTGACGGCATGCAGGGCGGCACGGCGGCCACGCAGGACGTGTTCATCGAAAATGTCGGCACTCCGACGCTGGCCTGCATCCGCCCGGCGGTCAGGGCGCTTCAGGATCTGGGGATGCACCGCAAGGTGCAACTCGTGGTGTCGGGCGGCATCCGCACCGGCGCCGATGTGGCCAAGGCGCTGGCACTGGGGGCGGATGCGGTCAGTATCGGCACGGCGGCGCTGGTCGCCCTGGGCGACAACGATCCGAAATGGGAACAGGAATACCGCGCCCTCGGGACCACCACCGGCGCCTATGACGACTGGCACGAAGGCCGCGACCCCGCGGGTATCACCACCCAGGACCCCGACCTGATGGCCCGGCTCGATCCCGTCGAAGCCGGCCGGCGCCTGCGCAACTACCTGAACGTGCTGACGCTGGAATGCCAGACCCTCGCCCGCGCCTGCGGCAAGAGCCATGTGCACAATCTTGAACCCGAAGACCTGGTCGCGCTGACCATCGAAGCCGCCGCCATGGCGCAGGTGCCGCTTGCCGGAACCGACTGGATTCCGGGCAAGGGCGGGTTCTGAAATGCTGAAACCCGGGCGAAAGCTTCCGGTTTCCAATCGCCCCGAATATTCTGGGGGTATGGGGGGGAAACCGCCACCCGGTCGGATCGCCGCAAGGCGGTGCGAAACAGGACAAAACGACAGGGATACCCCATGAGCGACCTCGCCGCCTTCGCCCGGGAAAAGGGCGTGAAATATTTCATGATCTCCTACACCGACCTTTTCGGCGGCCAGAGGGCAAAGCTGGTGCCGGCTCAGGCCATCGCGGGCATGGTGCAGGACGGGGCGGGCTTTGCCGGGTTCGCCACCTGGCTCGACCTGACGCCCGCCCATGCCGACATGCTTGCCATGCCCGACCCCGAAACCGTCATCCAGCTGCCATGGAAACCAGACGTCGCCTGGGTCGCCGCCAATCTCGTCATGGACGGCGAGGAGGTCGCGCAGGCCCCCCGCAACGTGCTGCGCAAGCTGGTGAGCGAGGCCGCCGACAAGGGGCTGCGCGTCAAGACCGGCATCGAGGCGGAGTTCTTTCTGCTCACCCCCGAGGGCGATGCCATCTCGGATGCCGCCGACACCGCCGAAAAACCCTGCTACGACCAGCAGGCGGTGATGCGCCGCTACGAGGTGATCGCCGAGATCTGCGACTACATGCTCGCCCTCGGCTGGGGGCCGTACCAGAACGACCACGAGGACGCCAACGGCCAGTTCGAGATGAACTGGGATTTCGACGATGCGCTGGTCACCGCCGACCGCCACAGTTTTTTCAAATTCATGGTGAAATCGGTCGCCGAAAACCATGGCTTCCGCGCAACGTTCATGCCCAAACCCATCGAAGGTCTCACGGGCAACGGCTGCCACGCCCATATCTCGGTCTGGGACAATGCCGGGACCACCAACGCCTTTGCCGACGACAGCAGGGATCTGGGCCTGTCGGACAAGGGCCGCGCCTTCCTTGGCGGCATCATGAAACACGCCACCGCCATGGCGGCGATCACCAATCCGACGGTGAACAGCTACAAGCGGATCAACGCACCGCGCACCGTGTCGGGCGCGACCTGGGCGCCCAACACCGTCACCTGGACCGGCAACAACCGCACCCATATGGTGCGCGTGCCGGGCCCGGGCCGGTTCGAACTGCGCCTGCCGGACGGGGCGGCCAACCCTTACCTGTTGCAGGCGGTGATCATCGCCACCGGCCTGTCTGGCCTTGCCACCGACGCCGACCCCGGCCCGCGCCATGACATCGACATGTACGCCGAAGGGCACAAGATCACCGATGCGCCCCGGCTGCCGCTCAACATGCTGGACGCGATCAGGGCCTTCGATGAAGACACCGAGCTGAAAGCCATGCTGGGCGGCGACTTTGCCCAGGCCTTCATCACGCTCAAGCGGCGCGAATGGGACAGATTCGTTTCGCATTTCTCGGCCTGGGAACGGGCCAACACGCTGGACATCTGAGGCCGGGCGCAAAAATTCTTATGCTAAGAATTTTTCCCCGCCCGACCGTCCGTTCAGGAGACCGACCTCACCATGCAGTTCAACGGCTTGCGCCTGCTTTGGGAAGGGTTGACCGGCCACAAGGGCTGGGGGCCTTTGTGGCGCGACCCGGATCCGAAGCCCGAGTATGACATCCTCGTCGTGGGCGGCGGCGGGCACGGGCTTGCCACCGCCTATTACCTTGCCAGCATCTTTGGTCAGGCGCGGGTGGCGGTGCTGGAAAAGGGCTGGTTGGGGTCGGGCAACATCGGGCGCAACACCACGATCATCCGGTCGAACTATCTGCTGCCGGGCAACGAGCCGTTCTACGAGTTTTCCATGAAGCTGTGGGAAGGGCTGGAGCAGGAATTCAACTTCAACGCCATGGTCAGCCAGCGCGGCATCCTGAATCTGTGCCACAGCGACGGGCAGCGCGATGCCTTCCGTCGCCGGGGCAATGCGATGCTGCTGGCGGGGGCCGATGCCGAGCTGTTGGACCGGGACGGCGTGCGGGCGATGTACCCCTACTTGAACTTCGCCAACGCGCGCTTTCCGATCAAGGGCGGTCTGTTGCAGCGACGGGCGGGCACCGCGCGCCATGACGGGGTGGCGTGGGGCTATGCGCGGGGGGCCGACCGAAAGGGTGTCGACATCATCCAGAATTGCGAGGTGACCGGCTTTCGCATCGACGGCGGTGCCGTGCGGGGCGTCGAGACCACACGCGGCTATATCGGCGCGAAAAAGGTCGGCGTGGCGGTTGCGGGATCGACGGGGCGGGTGATGGCCCATGCGGGGATGCGCCTGCCGATCGAAAGCCATGTGCTGCAGGCGTTCGTGTCCGAAGGGCTCAAGCCGATCATCGACGGGGTCATCACATTTGGGGCGGGGCATTTCTATGTCAGCCAGTCCGACAAGGGCGGTCTGGTGTTCGGCGGCGACATCGACGGGTACAATTCCTATGCGCAGCGCGGCAACCTGCCAGCGGTCGAAGACGTCGCCGAATGCGGCATGGCCATTCTGCCGGCGCTGGGCCGTGCCCGCCTGCTGCGCAGCTGGGGCGGCACCACGGACATGTCGATGGATGGATCGCCCATTATCGACGCGACGCCGGTGCAGGGGCTCTATCTGAACGCGGGCTGGTGTTACGGCGGGTTCAAGGCGACCCCGGCATCGGGGTATGCTTTTGCGCATCTGCTGGCCACGGGGCGCCCGCACGACACCGCCACCGCCTTTCGACTCGATCGCTTCGCGCGCGGCTGTCCCATCGATGAAAACGGCGCCGGCGCCCAGCCGAACCTGCACTGAGGTCGACATGCTGATCCCCCATCCTCTTCTCGGTCCTCGCGACGCCCAGGAATTCACCTATCTGGGCGACGCCGCCTTGCTGAACCGCCCCGAGGGCGGCGATGAGGCGGCGTTCCACGCCTACACCCACCTGCGCGACAATCCGGCGGGGCCGCACCGCGAGCTGTGGTACCACGAGCAGGGCGACCGGTCCTGGCTTGTGGTCACCCGTGACACGGCGACCCATGAAATCGTTGCCGCCGAACTGGCAATGGACGTCAAGGGGGCCGCACGATGACGCGCATTCCGGGCGGGCTGGTGGATCGCAGCCGCACGCTGTCCTTTACCTTTGACGGCACGCGATACGAGGGGCATCCCGGCGACACGCTGGCATCGGCGCTGATGGCGAACGGCGTGCGGCTCGTCGGGCGCAGCTTCAAGTATCATCGCCCGCGCGGGATCTTCAGCGCGGGGTCAGAAGAACCCAACGCCCTGGTCACCTTGCGCAGCGGTGCGCGCGCCGAACCCAACACCCGCGCCACTTGCGTCGAGCTGTATGACGGGCTGGCGGCCACCAGCCAGAACCGCTGGCCCTGCCTGGATTTCGACGCGCTGGCGGTAAACGACATCGCGTCGCCGTTCCTGGCCGCCGGGTTCTATTACAAGACCTTCATGTGGCCAAAGCCGTTCTGGGAAAAGCTGTACGAGCCTCTGATCCGTCGCGCCGCCGGGCTTGGCGCGTTGGGACGCGACCCTGACCCCGACGCTTATGACAAGGGGTTCCTGCACTGCGATCTGCTGGTGATCGGGGGGGGCGCGGCGGGGCTTGCCGCCGCGCTGACGGCGGGCCGGGCGGGCGCCAGCGTCATCCTCGCGGATGAGGATTTCCGGCTGGGGGGGCGGCTTTTGATGGAAAGCCACCTTCTGGATGACGGCCCCGCCGCCGCCTGGGTCGCCGCCGCCGAGGCTGACCTCGATACCATGCCCAATGTGCGCATCCTGCGCCGCACCACGGTATTCGGCAGCTACGATCACGGCATATTCGGCGCAATCGAACGGGTGGGCGACCACCTGCCGCGCCCCGAGACCGTGCGCCAGACCCTGTGGCGTATCACCGCCCGGCACAGCATACTGGCGGCGGGCGCGACCGAACGGCACATCCCGTTTGCCGACAACGACCGCCCCGGCATCCTGCTGGGCGGGGCGTTGCGCGCCTATGTCAATCGCTGGGGCGTGACCCCGCAGGCGCGCGACAGCGACCGCGTCGCCATTTTCACCGACAACGACGACGGGCATCGCACCGCGGCAGACCTCGTGGCCAGGGGCGTGCCCGTGCTGGCGGTGATCGACCCGCGCAGAGATGCCCGCCGCTTCGGCGAATACCAGTTGTTCAGCGGCGCGACCGTGACCGGTTCGACCGGGCGTCGCAGTCTGACGTCGATCGAGATCACGCGCGACGGGCGCAGCGACGTGCTGGAATGCGCGGTGCTTGGCGTGTCAGGCGGGTGGAACCCCAACGTGCATCTGGCCTCGCACCACCGGGGCCGCCCGCAGTGGTCGCAGGCTCATCAGGCGTTCCTGCCGCCCGCCGATCTGCCGCCCGGTATGGCCGTCGCGGGGGCCGCCGCGGGCCACGGCAGCCCCCACGCGGCGCTGCGCTCGGGGGCGCAAACCGCCGCGCGGCTGTTGGATTGCAGCGCCGCTCTGCTGCCCCACGCCGAGGATGCGCCGCTTTGCCAACTCCCTTTGTGGCATGTTCCCGGCAGGGGCCGTGCCTGGGTCGATTTCCAGAGCGACGTTACGGTCAAGGACATCGCGCTGGCCCACCGCGAAAACATGCGCAGCGTCGAACATCTGAAACGCTGGACCACGCTTGGCATGGCGACGGATCAGGGCAAGACGGCGAATGTCACGGCCCTGGGGGTGATGGCCGAACTGACGGGCGCGAGCGTTGCGCAAACCGGCACCACGGTCTTTCGCCCGCCCTATACGCCGGTGGCGCTGGCGGCGTTGGGGGGCGGCGACAGCGGCATGACCTTCCGGCCCACGCGTTTGACGCCGACCCATGGCTTTGCGGTCGCGCACGGGGCGCGCCTTGTCGAGGCGGGCCAGTGGATGCGTGCGCAGATGTTTCCACGCGCGGGCGAAACCCACTGGCGCGACACGGTCGATCGCGAGGTGATGGCGGTGCGCGCGGGCGTAGGGCTGTGCGACGTGACCACGCTGGGCAAGATCGACGTGCAGGGTGCGGATGCGGGGGCGTTTCTGGACCGGATCTATTGCAACGCCATGGCCTCGCTAAGGGTGGGCAAGGTGCGCTATGGGCTGATGCTGCGCGAGGACGGTTTCGCCTATGACGACGGCACCTGCGCGCGGCTGGCAGACACGCATTACGTCGTGACCACGACCACCGCGAACGCCGGGCTGGTCTATAGCCGGATGGAATTTGCGCGCCAGTGCCTGTGGCCCGATCTGGACGTGCAGCTGATTTCGACCACCGACGCCTGGGCGCAGATCGCCGTGGCCGGGCCGAAATCCCGCGCACTGCTGGAGCGCGTCGTGGACGGGTTCGACATGTCCAACGCGGCGGTCCCGTTCATGTCCTGCGCGGCGCTGACGGTCTGCGGCGGGGTCAGGGCCCGGCTGTTCCGGATCTCGTTCTCGGGCGAGCTGGCCTATGAAATCGCCGTGCCCGCGCGCTATGGCAATGCGCTGATGGCGCGGCTGGCCGATCTGGGGCAGGACCTGGGGGTGACGCCCTACGGCACCGAGGCGCTGTCGGTGCTGCGCATCGAAAAGGGCCATGCGGCGGCTGCCGAACTGAACGGGCAGACCACCGCGCAGATGGTGGGGATGGGGCGGATGGTGTCCACCAGGAAGGACAGCATCGGCGCGGTGATGTCGCGGCGCAAAGGGCTTGTGTCCGACACCCGGCGGCTTGTCGGTCTGCGCGCCATCGACCCCGCGGCGCGCATTCCGGCGGGGGCGCATCTGTTCGCGCAGGGGGCGGCGCGCGTCACCGCGACCGATCAGGGTTGGGTGACGTCGGCCTGCTGGTCGCCGCATCTGAAAACCCCCATCGCGCTGGGGTTTCTGGCCGACGGCGCCGAACGCATGGGCGAGACCATCGTGGCCGCCAACCCGCTGGAAGGCGACGAGGTCACGCTGACCGTGACCTCGCCCCATTTCATCGACCCCGAAGGAGACCGTCTGCGTGGCTGACCCAACCCTCGCCGCAACGCCCCGGCTGATCCCCCTGTGCGCGCTTGGCGGCGAAATTCCGCGCCAGACCAGCTTTGGTGCGCTGACCCTGATCGAACGCCCGGACGTGGCGCTGGCGTCTCTGGCGCCGCGGGGGGGGATGGCCACGCCCGCCCCCTTCGGGCTGACCCTGCCGCAGCCGGGGCGATGCGCCAGCGCAGGCGACATGACTGCCCTCTGGTCCGGACCGGGACAATGGATGATCGCCGCCGACGGGCAGGCCGACACCGATTTCGCCGCCGCCGTGCAGGCACAGGCGCCGGGCGCGTCGGTCACCGACCAGACCGATGGCTGGGTGTGGATCGACATCGCCTCCGCCGCGCGCGGCGCCCCCCTTGACCGGCTGCTGGAAAAGCTGGTGAACCTGCCGCCTGCCGCGCTGCAACCGGGGCGCGCGGCACGCACGGGCTTGCATCACCTCGGCGTCTTCGTCATGCGTCAGGGCGCCGACCGGCTGGCGGTGCTGGGCATGCGCTCGGCCGCGGGCAGCCTGTGGCACGCCCTGACGCAAGCGGCACAAAGACTGGAGACGCGCCCATGACCAAATTCGCCCTGACTGTGACCTGCCCCTCGACGCGGGGCATCGTCGCGGCCATCGCCGCGTTCCTGTCGGAGCAAGGCTGCAACATCACCGACAGCTCGCAGTTCGACGATTTCGAGACGGGTAATTTTTTCATGCGCGTCAGCGTGATTTCGGAAACCGGCACGACGCTGGACGCGCTGACGGTGCGCTTTGCCGAGACTGCCAAAGCCTTTGGCATGGATTACGAATTCCATGACGAAGCGGTGAAGATGAAGGTCGTCATCATGGTGTCGCGGTTCGGGCATTGCCTGAACGACCTGCTGTACCGGGTGCGCATCGGCGCATTGCCCATCGACATCGCGGCGGTGATTTCCAACCACATGGATTATCAGAAAGTCGTGGTGAACCATGACATTCCGTTTCACTGCATTCGCGTGACCAGGGACAACAAGCCCGCGGCCGAAGCACGGATCATGGAGGTGGTCGAGGAAACCGGGGCCGAGCTGATCGTGCTGGCGCGCTACATGCAGATCCTTTCGGACCGGATGTGCCGGACCATGTCGGGGCGCATCATCAACATCCACCATTCGTTCCTGCCTTCGTTCAAGGGGGCCAATCCCTACAAGCAGGCGTTCGAACGGGGGGTAAAGCTGATCGGGGCAACCTCGCACTACGTCACCGCCGATCTGGACGAAGGGCCGATCATCGAACAGGACACGGTGCGCGTGACCCATGCGCAATCGCCCGAGGACTACGTTTCACTGGGCCGCGATGTCGAAGCGCAGGTGCTGGCGCGGGCGATCCACGCGCATATCCATCGGCGGGTGTTCCTGAACGGGAACAAGACGGTGGTGTTTCCGGCGTCTCCGGGCAGCTATGCCTCCGAAAGGATGGGCTGATGGGGGCCTGCCAGCGGTGACGCCCGGTGGGGCACCCGCCGTGTTGTCGGCGCTGAGGGCGCGCCGGCTGACGACGACTGCTCTGCCATGGGGCCGGCCCCCGGAACGCGCGGGCGCGGCGCGTTACCGATGTGCCGCGCTTTGCGTTTCAAGCCCGACCTGACGGACGATCCCCGCGATCCGCCCCAGCTGCGCGCCAAGCGGGTTCGACCGCCGCCAGACCATGCCCACGGTGCGGCGGGGGCGCGGTTCGGGCAGCCGGGCGATCGACACTTCGGCCGAGCGGGTTTCGATGGGGACCGCCATTTCGGGCACCAGCGTGATGCCGATGCCCGCGCCGACCATCTGGACGAGGGTGCTGAGGGAACTGCCTTCCATCAGCTCGCGCGTCACATCGGGCGACAGCTTGCAAAACGACAGCGCCTGGTCGCGGAAACAGTGGCCTTCTTCCAGCAGCAGCAGCCGCATTTCATGCAGCATGCCGGGGTCGGGCACCGGCTGGTCAGCCTCATTCAGGGCCCGCACCAGCACGAATTCCTCTTCGAACAGCGCGACCTCTTCGAGGCTGGGTTCGGAAACCGGCAGCGCTACGATGGCCGCATCCAGCCGGGCCGCCATCAGCTCGTCGATCAGGCGGCCGGTCACCGCCTCGCGTGGGAACAGGTCAAGCGCGGGGTGGGTTGCCGACAGTGCCATGATGATGCGCGGCAGAAGATAGGGCGCGACGGTCGGGATGACGCCGATGCGCAGCCGCCCGGTCAATTGCCCCTGCGAGGCGCGGGCCAGGTCGGTCAGATCGTCCACCGCGCTGAGAATGACGCTGACCCGTTCCGCGAAATCCTCGCCCAGGCCGGTCAGCCGGATCTGCCGCGCGCCGCGTTCCACCAGCGGTGCGCCCACAAGCTGTTCCAGTTCCTTGATCTGCATGGACAGGGCAGGCTGGCTGATGGCGCAGGTTTCTGCCGCGCGGCCGAAATGGCCGAGCCGGGCAAGGGCATCGAAATATCGAAGGTGTTTCATGGTCAGACTTGTCATAAGGCATGCTTATCGAAACCTTCAGTAAATGCAATTGGGCTTAACAGAACGGCTTTGCTAGAACGATTCCAGACAGTGCCCTGCCACCCCGGCGTGACCCGGACGCGGCATACTGCGAAAACAACCTTGAGACAAAAAGCGGGAGCGAGTTCCATGGACGGACATACGGTAGAAGGCGAGATCAACGAAAGCCGACGGGGCTGCCCGGTGGCGCATGGCGGCATGACCGCAACGGGCGCATCGGTGATGGATTGGTGGCCCAACGCGCTGAACCTGGACATCTTGCATCAGCACGACACCAAGACCAACCCGATGGGTGCCGATTTCAACTATCGCGACGCGCTTCGGACGCTGGACGTCGAGGCGCTGAAAATCGACGTGCGCACCTGCCTGGCCGAAAGCGTCGAGTGGTGGCCCGGTGACTGGGGCAGCTATCTTGGCATGATGGCGCGGGTGGCGTGGCACGCTGCCGGGTCCTATCGTCTGGCCGATGGCCGGGGCGGGGCCGCGACCGGCAACCAGCGGTTCGCGCCGCTCAACAGCTGGCCCGACAACGCCAACACCGACAAGGGCCGCCGCATCCTGTGGCCGGTCAAGAAGAAATACGGCAACAAGATCTCGTGGGCGGACCTGATGGTCTTTGCGGGAACGGTCGCTTACGAGATGGCCGGGCTCAAGACCTTTGGCTTTGCCTTTGGTCGCGAAGACATCTGGCACCCGGAAAAGGACATCTACTGGGGGTCCGAAAAGGAATGGCTCGCACCGTCCGACACCCGGTACGGAGCGGTCGAAAAGCCCGACACGCTGGCCAACCCGCTGGCGGCCGTGCAGATGGGGCTGATCTACGTCAACCCCGAGGGCGTCAACGGCACCCCGGATCCGCAGGCCACCGCCGCGCAAATGCGCGAAACCTTCGCCCGCATGGCGATGAACGACGAGGAAACCGTGGCGCTGACCGCGGGCGGCCACACCATCGGCAAATGCCACGGCGGGGCCACCCCCGACAACATCGGCCCCGAACCCGAAGCGGCCGGGCTTGAGGATCAGGGCCTGGGCTGGATGCCCAAGAACGGGCGCGGCATCGGTCGCAACGTGCTGGCCGGCGGTCCCGAGGGCGCCTGGACCAGCAACCCCACCCAGTGGGACATGGGATATTTCGACATGCTGTTCGGGCATGAGTGGGAACTGACGAAATCCCCCGCCGGTGCCCAGCAGTGGAAACCGGTCGAAATCGCCGAAGAGGACATGCCGGTGGATGTCGAGGATGCCTCGATCCGCACCATGCCGTTGATGACCGATGCCGACATGGCGCTCAAGGTCGATCCGTCCTACCGCGCCATCTGCGAGCGGTTCATCGCGGACCCCGACTATTTCTCGGACACCTTTGCGCGCGCCTGGTTCAAGCTGACCCACCGCGACCTGGGGCCGAAGTCGGTCTATTTCGGTCCGTATGTGCCCAGCGAAGACCTGATCTGGCAGGACCCGATCCCCGAAGGGTCGACCGCTTACAATGTCGAGGCAGTCAAGGCGCAGATCGCCGCCACCGGCATTCCGGCTGCCGAACTGATCGCCACGGCCTGGGACAGCGCACGCACCTTCCGCGGCTCTGACCGTCGTGGCGGTGCCAATGGCGCCCGTATCCGGCTGGCCCCGCAAAAGGACTGGGCGGGCAACGAACCCGAGCGGCTGGCCCGCGTGCTGGCGGCGCTGGGTCCCATTGCGGACCAAGCGGGCGCGTCGATCGCCGACGTGATCGTGCTGGCCGGCAACATGGGCATCGAACAGGCCCTCAAGGCGGGCGGTTTCGACATCCCCGTGCCGTTCACGCCGGGCCGCGGCGACGCCACGCAGGAACAGACCGACGTCGAAAGCTTCGAACCGCTCGAACCGCTGGCGGACGGGTTCCGCAACTGGCAGAAGGAAGAGTATGTCGTTTCTCCCGAAGAGATGATGCTGGACCGGGCACAGTTGATGGGCCTGACCGCCGCCGAAATGACCGTTCTGGCGGGGGGCTTCCGGGTCATCGGTGTCAACCATGGTGGCAGCAAGCATGGCGTGTTCACGCGGAACGAAGGCGCGCTGTCGCCCGACTTTTTCGATGTGCTCACCGATATGGCCTATAGCTGGCACCCGGTAGAGGGCGGTACCTACGAGATCCGCAACCGCAAGACCGGTGAGGTCGCCTATACCGCGACCCGCGCCGATCTGGTCTTTGGGTCGAATTCGGTGCTGCGTGCCTATGCCGAGGTTTATGCCCAGAACGACAACGCCGAGAAATTCGCGCGTGATTTCGTGGCGGCCTGGGTCAAGGTGATGGATGCCGATCGCTTTGACGTGAAATACGCCTGAGCGTTTCGGACACACTGACGCGGCCCCGTCCTGCCAGACCGGCAGGGCGGGGCTTTTTTCATGGGCATGTCATTTGCTTTTGCAGAACGGCGAGAGCTAAACTCGCGTCATGAGTGTATCGGGGCACGCGCTGATTGCGCTCGCCCCCTCACCGACGCCGGAGCCTGCCCATGTCGATCATCAACGTCGCGTTCTGGAACCTTCAGAACCTGTTCGACGCGGTGCCATCCGAAATTGCGGCGGATCTGGAATTCACACCCGAAAACGGCTGGACCGAGGCCGCCGTCGCCGCCAAGATCGACGCGCTGGTCGAGGGCGTCGCCACCATGTTCTACGGGCGCGGCCCGGATCTGTTGGGGGTGTGCGAGATCGAGACGGCCGGGCTGCTCGCCCGGTTCACGCAGGCGCTGAACGCGCGGCTGGGGCGGGACGATCTGACCTTTGCCCATGCGGAATCGCCGGACCTGCGCGGCATCGACTGTTCGCTGATCTATTCCAGCGACATCTTCGAACCGGCGGGGGTGCCTGTGGGCCACATTGTGTTCCTGCGTTTTCGCACCCGCGATATATTCGAGGTGTCGTTGCGGGTGCGCGAAACCGGCGCCGGGCTGGTGGTGTTTGTCAGTCACTGGCCGTCGCGGTCGCGCGGCACGCTGCAATCGCAGCCCTACCGGATCACCGTCGCGTCGCATCTTGCCCGCCGGGTCGATGCATGGCTGAAACTGCCGCGCGCGCGGGTCGTGGCGGCGCCGCTGGCGGATCTGACGACCGACATGGATGCCGCCTGGAACCGCAACGTGCTGGTGCTGGGCGATCTCAACGACGATCCGTTCGATATTTCGGTGTTGTCCGAACTGACCGCCACCAACAGTCTGGACAAGCTGGAAGAAGATCTGCCCGCGCCCGGCGACGACATGGGCGCGCGGGAACGTTACCTGCGCCGGACGCCGGCGCTGTACAACATGTCGTGGAAACCCTTGGGCATTCCGGGCGAGGGCACGATGTTTTTCTCGCGCGATACGGTGCGCACCAAACAGGTGTTCGACCAGATCATCACGTCACGCGGGCTGGTATACGGGCGCAGCGGGCTGCGGATCGACCCGCTGGATTACACCATCCACGCGCCACGGCTGCTGTGGACCAATCAGGCGCTGGCAGATGATGCGCCGCGCCACATGGTGCGCCCGAAACGTTTCGATCCCGAAACCGGCAGGGGCTATAGCGACCATTTCCCGGTCACTTGCCAGATTGTCACGGTGGGGATGGCCTGAACGCCCGACTCGCGCGGCGGACGCACAAGCCGCACGAGGGAACAAGGCCCGCTCCGCAAGATGCGGAACGGGCCCGTGTCATTTGTGCGGCGCGATCACGCGGCGGCGGCCCGGACCGCGGGAATGTCTTCGATAAAGGTCTTGTGCAGCGCCTTGATGGCGGGTTTCAGCAATTCGCGTTCCATGATGAACTGCACGTCGACGTTGCGCGGTCCCTGGGTGGCGCCGATGGCCTCAAGCCCCTGGTCGGCAATGGCGATCAGGCCGCGCTGAAGGCAGGACAGCCCGGCAAGATCGCGCCCGATGACCGACGCCATGGCGAGCGTGCGCGACCCTATGCGCGCTGCCGGATAGACCTTGCGCAGATCCTTTTCGACCAGACGCATCGCCGACAGCGAACTGTCGACATAATGGGTGATCGTGTTGGCGTTGGACACCTTGGACACGATACGCACGTCGTGGCGGGTGAGAACTTCGAGGATCGCGGCGTCGTAGCCCTTGACCCCCACCATGTCCTGTTCGAACAGCTCCAGCGCGATGATGTCCAGCCCGGTGACGATTTCGACCGCAGGCGTTTCCGCCGCCTCGTCGTCGATCAGCGTGCCGGGGTCCTTGGGTTCGAACGCGTTGGTCACCCGCAGCGGCACGTCGGCCTGACGCAGCGTCTTGGCCGCCTTGGGGTGAATCGCTTCCATCCCCATGTTCGACAGTTGGTCGGCCACGTCGTAATTGGTGCGGCCCAGCTTGCGCACGGCATCCTGCCCGACAAGATTGGGATCGGCCGAGGACAGGTGAAATTCCTTGTGGATGATCGCCTCGCGCGCGCGCGTCAGGGACGCCAGCATGGAAAAGGTCACCTCGGAATAGCCTCGGTCGAATTCGCGCATCAGACCTTCGGCGCATTGCGCGTAGCCGGTGACGATGGGCATTTCGGACATCGGGTCGATGCCGTCCATCGCGCCAAGGATGCGCTGTTCCAGCGTCACGTCGCCTTCGCCGCGCCAGCCCGACAGGTCGACGAAACGGGCGTCGACCCCGGCGCGTTGCAGCATCAGCACGGTGACAAAGGCGGAATGCGCCTCGCCCATGCCCGACAGCAACTCGCGGGTTTGCAGCATGTGCTCGGACAGGCGGAAATGGCCATAGGAACACACGCGCGCCAAGTCGATCAAGCAGTTGCGCGCGCCATCAATGCGCGTGCGCACGAAATCGGTGGCCCGGTCAATGTCGGCGGGATGTTCCAGCACGCTGGTGTGCGCGTCGATCATCGCATCGCCGACCCGGTTCAGCGCGTCATGCCAGCCATGGCTGTTGTCGGACGCGGCGAACTGGCCGTAGACACCCGGTTCGCCGGTCTTCTTGTGTTCGAGCAGCAGGTTGGTGATACCGCCAAAGGCCGAGACCACGAAGATGCGACCATAAAGGTCCGCGCCTTCGCGCTCGCCGATCAGCAATGTGTCACGCAGCTCATTCAGGCGGGACATCGTGGTCCCGCCAATCTTTTCAACGGTATGCTCTGCCATGGTTTACGCGTTCTCTTCGGCCGGGGCGTAGGAGCCATCTTCGCGGTGCACCTCGGTGCCGGTGACCGGCGGGTTGAAACAGCATGCCATGTGCAGTTCTTCGGTGGCGCGCAGGATGTGCTTGTCGTGCAGGTTCAGCGCATACATCACGCCGGGTTTGATGTCATGGGTTTCGCCGGTGGCGATGTCGGTGATCGAACCCTTGCCGGCCATGCAGTATACCGATTCAAAGTGATGTTTGTAGTGAAAGGTATGTTCCGACCCCGCTTCGAGCACGGTGATGTGGAACGAAAAGCCCATGCCGTCGTCGGCAAGCAACATCCGGGTGGATGTCCACCTGGCGTCGGCCACATGTTTGTCGGTGTCTTTGAGCTTGTTGAAGTCGCGAACGATCATGGGGAGTTACTCCGCTGCTATCTTGTTGTGGTTGGTCAGGGCGACGCGGGTGGCATCGCGCAGGATTTCGAACCCTTTGGCGAACTGTTCTTCGGTGGTGGTCAGTGGCGCGAGCACCTTGACCACCTCGTCATGCGCGCCCGACGTTTCGATGATAAGGCCGCGTTTGAACGCTTCGGCGCAGATGGCGCCGGCCAGAGCGCCAGAGCCGACATCCACACCGCGCATCAGGCCACGACCCTTGAGGAACGCCCCGTCGAGCATGTCGGCGATCGAGCTCAGGCCGGTTTCCACCGCGCGGGCCTTGTCCTTTAGGCTTTCCTGAAACGCGTTCTGTTTCCAGAACTTCTCCAGCGCCACGCGGGCGGTGACAAACGCGTGGGTGTTGCCGCGGAAGGTGCCGTTGTGCTCCGCCGGTTTCCAGATGTCGTGCTGTGGCTTCACCAGCAGAGCGGCGAACGGCAGGCCAAAGCCCGAAAGCGATTTGGCCAGCGGGATCAGGTCGGGGTCGATGCCCATCTCTTCGAAGGAAAAGAAAGTGCCGGTGCGACCGATGCCCGCCTGGATGTCATCCAGGATCAGCAGCGCGCCGTGCTTTTTCGCCAGCGCCGCGATACCGCGCAGCCAGTCGGCGGATGCGGCGTTCAGGCCGCCCTCGCCCTGAACCGGCTCGACCAGGAAGGCGGCTGGCGCGTCAAGTCCCGACGACGGGTTGTCGAGCATGAATTCGATCTGCTTCAGGGTATCGACCTCGGGGCCGAAGGCGCCTTCGAACGGCAGGTGCGTCACGCCTTGCAGGGGCATGCCGCCGCCCGCGCGCTTGCCCGAATTGCCGGTTGCGGCCAGCGCGCCCATGGTCATGCCATGAAAGCCGTTGGTGAACGCGACGATGTTGTGGCGCCCGGTGACCTTGCGCGCCAGCTTCATCGCCGCCTCGACGGCATTGGTGCCGGTGGGGCCGACCATCATCACCTTGTGGTCCATGTTGCGCGGCGCAAGGACGATGTCCTCGAACGCGGTCAGGAACGCTTCTTTCTGGGCGGTGTGCATGTCCAGCCCGTGCGTCACGCCGTCGGCCATGAGGTGGTCGATCAGCGCCGCCTTCATATCGGGGTCGTTGTGACCGTAGTTCAAAGACGAGCACCCGGCGAGAAAGTCGATATACTCGCGGCCGGTGTCGTCGGTCAGGATCGAACCCTGCGCCTTGACAAAGCTTGTGGGAAACGAACGGCAGTAAGAGCGCGCTTCGCTTTCGCGGCGCGTGTAAATGTCGCGTGTCATGCCTTACGTCCTTTCAGGACTTGGGATATGGATATGGGGGAAACAAGGGGCGCCCGGCGAAAGTTCCGCCGGCGCCGGGGCGGCGCGCCTTATGCGGCGCGCAACCGCGCGGCCTGTTTGCGCGGCAGGTCGATCGTCACCAGATGTTCGGTGTCGTGATGGCCGCCGAAATGGTCGTCCTTGTGGTAATGCGGTTCGTCCGACAGCGCGCCGCCGATGTCGCGGGCAAAGCTGCGGAACAGCCCCCACGAGGCGCCGTTGTCCTCGGTGATGGTGGTCTTGAGAGCGCGGGCGTCGGTGGTTTCGTCCCGGTTCACCAGATGCAGCAGCATCTGCTTGCCCAGACCAAGGCCACGCGCCTGTTCCCCGACCGCCACCTGCCAGACGAAGAAAGCCTCGTCGTTGGGGATCATATGGCCCGAAATCCAGCCGACAACCTCGCCGTCCAGTTCGGCGACGACGCAGGTGTCGCGGAAATGCTCGGCCTGAACCAGGTTGCAGTACATCGAGTTTTCGTCGAGCGGCTTGCAGGCGCGCACAAGGTCCCAGATGGCGGCGCCATCGGTTTTCTCGGGCTTGCGAAGCGTCAGAGCGTCAGCATGGGCGGAGAAGCTGTCTTTGGGCATCGGTGAGGTCCCTCTTGTTTCCTTTGGTTGATTAACTAACCGAACCGACCGAAAGTTTCAACCGCCTAAGTAAGTTTTGGCAAATTTGCGCCAGACCCGTTATTTTTATACCTAAATCGGCCTGGTATATCCAAGTGTCTTGAAAGTTTTTGGCAGACGGCTATGCTTAGGGACATAAATAATTCCACAGATGCTTAGCCGGTTGAAGTACCGTTGGCGCCGTGGCACAAGGCGACGGTTCCGGCAGAAGCAAGGCAAAGGTCCAATGGACAGAACGGATGACAGCTTGATCGCCCTCAGACGCATATTGCGTGCCACCGAGCTTTACGAACGTGACCTTGCCAGCGCGGCGGGGGTCACGCCCGCGAAGCTGCGGGTGATGCAGATCGTGCACATGAAAGGCGGCTGGACCACACCCAAGGCGCTGGCCACCCAGATGGGCGTCAGCCAGGCCACGATCACCGGGCTGGTCGACAAGCTGGCCAAGGATGGCATGGTGCATCGCGCCCAATCCGAAACCGACCGGCGTCAGGTGAATGTCATGCTTACCGATGACGGCAAGACGGCGTTGGACCGGGCGCCCGACGCGTTGCAGCAACGGTTTGTGCGCGAATTCGAACGGCTTGAAGATTGGGAGCAGGCGCAGCTGTTGTCTTCGCTGGAACGGGTCGCGGCGATGCTTGATGCGCGCGACATCGATGCATCGCCGGTGCTGACGGTCGGGGCCATCGAAAAAGACACCCACGGCCACAAGGATCCGCGCAGCAAGATCTGATCTGCCAGCCCCGTTCTGCGGATATTCCGCGGCATCTTGGCACTCAGCTTGCAATATGTGTGTAAATGGCACGAATACTTGTGTAAGCTGAGTTGAATGGTTGACGCGCAAGAGCGTCAGGGCCATACTTTGGGGGCGATGGGCCGACAAATCCGGCGAACGGGTGCAGCGGGGGAACGCAGCACAGGTCGCCGCACCGGAAGACGCGGACCGGACCGGAATCTGGTCAACCTTCTGACAATGCCTGTGCCCTCAGACCGGAATTGTCGTGCCATGGCTGTCGGGCAATGCGTGCGCAGTGTTTAACCAGTGGGACAGGTACAGTGCCTGTCTTTTGAGTACGAGTGGGCCGGGACCTCCGGGTCCCGGCCGTTTTTGTGCGATGACTGATCCGGATCAAGGCCCCGCCACCGCTGTGGTGTGACACTTTCCCTTATCGCTACGGGAGAACGCCATGCGTATTCATGTCTTGCTGATTGCGGCCCTTGGAGTCACGGCCTCTGCCGGTCTCGCGCAGGATGCCGACGTTGGCCGCGCCCTGTTTCACCGCCATTGCGCCACCTGTCACGGGCTGGAAGGGCGCGGAGACGGCCCGATGGCCGGCGCCATGCTGATAAAGCCCGCCAATCTGACCGAGCTTTCGATCACCAATCAGGGTGTCTTCCCGCTGGAACGGGTCGTGCGGCGCATCGACGGGCGCGATCCGCTGATCAGCCACGGGTCTCCGATGCCGGTCTACGGGGACTATTTCGAAAGAGTCTTCGATGTGCCGATCAAGACGCCGGCGGGGCAGCCGGTGCTGACCTCGCGCCCGGTGGTCGATCTGGTCGCATACCTCAACGAAATCCAGCGGCAGGAATAATCCTGTTTGTTCGATCCCGGACGATCCTGTTTCCCCCCGGCGATCAGCTCCTGTTCATGGCAACAGCGGTTCCAAGGGGCGTTCGGGACGGGGTGCGACCATGCTGGTCCATCTTCACAGCCAGGCAACCACGGTTCGGACGGCCATCCACGCCAGTGACAAACCCGCCGCCATCCTGGCAGAGCGATACGGGACCACCGAACAGACCGTCTGCAACCGGCGGCACCGCGATAGCGTTAAGGATCGCGGTCACACGCCGCGCCGGCTTCAGACCTCATTGACGCCCGCGCAAGAGGCC
>NZ_QLMG01000021.1 GCF_003259905.1 Salipiger aestuarii
CCCTATCCCTATCCCTATCCCTATTCCGCCTTCGACAAGGATCAGCGCGTGACCCACGCCGCGATCACCGAGAACAAGCATCTGAGCGCGGTGCTCGAGTTCCTCAAGGAGGAGCAGGACAAGGCGCCGCCCAGGAAACCGCGTGCGGGAAAGCAGCGGACGCGCTACGAACCGACCGGCCACAAACCGCCGGGAAGACCATCAAAACTCGACGCCTATTACGCCCGAAAACGCGCCGAGCGAGAGGCCCGCGCAGCCAGCCAGGGCTGCGATATGTGAGGCCTCCGCCCTGCCAGGCTACGCTCCCGTCAGCGCCCCAGCGGGACATTTCTACTTTGCGCAACCAGTGACATTTCTACCTGGTTGCAACAATGCGGCGGGACCGGACTGTCAGCGACCGCCCTGCGCTGCCTCTGACGAGAATCGGCGCGCGCCCCGTGCGGGCATCGCTGCGTTGGCCAGAACCGGCGCGTTATCAATGGCGTGCGATGCCGGAACCGACCGGGAAAAACCCGGCTTTGCGCACCGACCGGGTGCGCCGCGGCCGGACGCCGTTAGTGGCTGTGACGCGGCAGCGCCTTGTTGCCGATGTCGCGGAACTTGTCGGCGCCGTCCAGAACCATCCCGTCAGAGAACTGACGCACCCGGTCGCGAAAGATCGCCTGCCAGGGCGATTGGCTTTCGGGCACCCTGTATCCGCCCTCTGCCTCCAGCGTGGCGCGGCGGTCGGCGATTTCCGCCTCTGGGACCAGCAAGCGCACCTTGCGCGTGTTGAGATCGACGCGCAGCCGGTCGCCATCGCGCAGGATGGCAAGGTTGCCCCCCGCCGCCGCCTCGGGCGAGGCGTTCAGGATCGAGGCCGACCCCGATGTGCCCGATTGCCGCCCGTCGCCGATGCAGGGCAGTCCGCGAATGCCTTGCTTGATAAGATAGGACGGCGGGCGCATGTTCACCACCTCGGCGCCGCCCGGATAGCCACGCGGACCCGCGCCGCGCATCACAAGGATGCTGTCCGCGGTGATGCCAAGGCTTGGGTCGTCGATGCGCCGGTGGAAATCCTCGGGGCCGTCGAACACGAACACCGGCCCTTCGAAGGCCATCGGGTCGGTGTCGTTCGACAGGTACCGGGCGCGGAAATCCGGAGTGATGACCGAGGTCTTCATGATCGCGGTGTCAAACAGGTTGCCGGTCATGTTCAGAAACCCGGCATGCGGCGTCAGCGCCTTGTCCAGCGACCGGATCACATCGGCGTTTTCGCAGGGCGCCCCGGCGTAGAGCCCGCCAAAGGTTTCGCCCGTCACCGTCAGCGCGCCGGGATGCGGGATCAGCCCGCCGCGCAGCAATTCGGCCACCACCGCGGGCAGACCGCCGGCCAGGTGGAAATCTTCGGACAGATAGGCCCCGGCGGGCTGGACGTTGGCCAGCAGGGGCACGTCGTAGCCAAGGTATTCCCAATCCTGATTGGTCAGCTTGATCCCCAGATGCCGCGCGATGGCCACCAGATGGATCGGCGCGTTGGTCGACCCGCCGATGGCCGAATTGACCACGATGGCGTTTTCGAACGCGGCGCGGGTCATGATCTGCGACGGGCGCAGGTCCTCGCGCACCATGTCGACGATGCGGCAGCCGGTGTAATAGGCCATCTGCCCGCGCTCGCGATAGGGCGCGGGGATGGATGCCGAACCGGGCAGCTGCATGCCCAGCACCTCGGCCAGCGAATTCATCGTGGATGCGGTCCCCATGGTGTTGCAATACCCCACAGACGGGGCAGAGGCGGCGGCCATCTCAAGGAAACCGGCGCCGTCGATCTCACCGGCGGCGTATTTCTCGCGCGCTTTCCAGATCACCGCCCCGGACCCGGCGCGTTCGCCCTTGTGCCAGCCGTTCAGCATCGGCCCGACGGAAAACGCGATGGCGGGAATGTTCACCGTGGCGGCGGCCATCAGCAGCGCGGGCGTGGTCTTGTCACATCCGATGGTCAGCACGACGCCGTCGATGGGATAGCCATACAGGCTTTCGACCAGGCCAAGATAGGCCAGGTTGCGGTCCAGCATCGCGGTGGGGCGTTTGCCGGTTTCCTGGATCGGGTGCACCGGGATTTCCAGCGGAATGCCACCCGATGCGATGATGCCGTCGCGGGTGCGCCTGGCCAGTTCGATATGGTGACGGTTGCAGGGCGACAGGTCGCTGCCGGTCTGGGCAATGCCGATGATCGGCTTGCCCGACCGCAGTTCCTGTAGGGTCAGCCCGTAGTTCAGATAGCGTTCCAGGTACAGCGCCGTCATCTCGGGGTCGCCAAGATCGTTGAACCAGCTTGTCGAACGCAGCTTGCGGGGATCGGTCATGAGGAAAACTCCTAGTGGCCGGTGATGCCGGGAAAGACGAGAAGCAGCGCCAGGGCCAGCACCTGCATGGCGATGAACGGCAGCAGCGAACGAAAGATGTCGCCCAGCGAAATATCCGGCGGGGCCACGGATTTGAGATAGAAGGCGGCCGGGCCAAACGGCGGCGACAGGAAACTGACCTGCATGTTCATCGCAAAGACCACGCCGAACCACACCGGATCATAGCCCATGTCGCGCACGATGGGCACAAAGATCGGCATGCACAGCAGCGCGATCCCCACCCAGTCCAGGAACATGCCCAGCACGAACAGGATCAGCATCATGAACAGGATCACAACGATGGGCTCATCGGAAATCCCGGTGATGAGGTTGGACACGAAGGTGATGCCGCCCATCAGGTTGAACACGCCCACCAGCGCCGACGCGCCGATGCCGATCCACACGATCATGCCGACGGTGCGCAGCGTCTGTTTGGCCGCGCCCGCCATCAGCCCGACCGTGAATTCGCCCCGGATGACGGTCGACAGCGTGACGCCAACGACCCCGATGGCCGAGGCCTCGGTGACCGATGCGATGCCGCCATAGATCGACCCCAGAACGAACACCACCACCAGGATCGGCAGGAACAGCCCCTTGAGCAGGCGCAGCTTTTCGGTGCGGGTGATGTCCTCGGGTTCGGCGATGGGGGCCAGCGCCGGATTCAGGTAGGCGCGGATCAGGATGTAGGCCGCGTAAAAGCCCGCCAGCATCAGGCCCGGAATGAACGCGGCGCTGAACAGATCGCCCACCGACACATTCGCCGTCAGCCCGTAGATGATAAGCACGATGGACGGGGGCACCATGGTTCCCAGCGCGCCGCCCGCGCAGCACACGCCGATGGCAAGATTGCGGTCATAGCCCAGCCGCAGCATCTGCGGCAGCGCCAGCAGGCCCAGCAGGATGACCTCGCCGCCGATGATGCCGGACATGGCGGCCAGCACCACGGCCACCAGCAGCGTCTGGATCGCGACGCCGCCGCGAATGCGGCCCGCCAGCACCTTCATCGCATCGAACAGGTCGCGCGCGATGCCGGATCGGTCCAGGATCGCCGCCATCAGCACGAACATCGGCACCGAGACAAAGACAAAGCTGTTCACGAAACTGAAGATCCGCGAGGTGATAAGCGGCACCGCCATCGGCCCGAACCACCCCAGCGCAAAGATCAGCGCCACCAGCAGCGTCACGAAGGCCAGCGGCATGCCGGTCAGCAGCAGCACCATGAGCATGACGAACATGGCGAATGTCGCGCCGCCAATGCCCATCGCCTGAAAATCGGGAAGAAATTCCATCACCGGGCCTTTTTACGCAGGTAGTTGACCGTAAAGATCGCGAACTGGACCGCCAGCAGGATCAGGATGACAAGCAGAAAGATCTTGAGCAGGCCGGGATAGGGCGGGTTCCATGCGCTGCCGGACGTTTCCAGCCGGAAATCGCCCTGTGGCGTCCAGGCCGCGCGCGCCACGCTGAGCCAGGCGGCCCAGGCAAAGAACACCGACGCGACAAGGCAGGTCAGTGAAATCAACACGTCGAACACCCGTCTCACGCCGCCCGAAAACCGGTCGTAAAAGATCACCACGCGGATGTGCTTGTCGATCGCGGCGGCATAAAGCCCGCCGTAGACAAAGGCGATCGCCGACAGGAACACCACCGTTTCATGCACCCATCTGGTGGGCGCGTTGAAGGCGTAGCGCATCACCACCTCGTACATCAGCAGCCCGGCCGAAGCGAGGATGCCGATGGCGAACACAATGCCCACGGCGTTGACGGCCTGACCGAATACCCCGGCCTCGGGCACGGGCTCGGGCGTTTCGTTGTGGCTGCTGAGGGTTTCGTCGATGATGTCTGGCATCGCGGTGGCTCCGGTCCTGGAACGGGAAACCCCCGGCCTGCGGGGCCGGGGGCAAGGTGGTTTGAGCGGAAAGGATCAGTCCTCGGACATCAGCCCCTTGTCGACCAGATAGGCGGTCAGCAGGTCATAGACCTTCTGGCTGTTGGCCGACGCTCCGGCCGCGTCTTCCCACTGGCTGCGGGCGATGGCGCGGAACTTGGCGCGCTCTTCGTCGGACCAGTCGTGGATGGTGACCTCGCCGCTGGCCTCGGCCTCGCTTGCGGCCTGCATATCGCGCTCATGCACGGTTTCCGACTGGTAGACGGCGAACTCGGCGACGGATTCCTCCATCGCGGCTTTCAGATCGTCGGGCAGCGAGTCCCACTTTTCCTTGTTCACCGACACTTCGATCAGCGGCATGGAATGGAAGCCGGGGTAGACCGGGTGCCTGGCCACGTCGTGCAGACCCTGCGCGGCGTTGGTGGAAAAGGTGTTGTAGTCGGCGGCGTCGATCACGCCCTTGTCGAGCGAGGTGAACACCTCGGACCCCGGCAGGTTGACCGGCGCGGCCCCGGCGGCGGCGAACACGTTCTGCACCATGCCTTCGGGGGCGCGCAGTTTCAGGCCCTTCAGGTCGTCGACGCCGTCCAGCGGCACCGTGGACACGAACGCCTCAAGCCCCGGCGTGGTCGCGCCAATGAAATGCAGCCCGTAGGGCTCCAGCATCTCGTTCATCAGCGCGTTGCCGCCGCCGTTCGCCATGAAATCGAACATCTGGGCAGGGTCGGACCAGGCGCCGACGGGATTGGCGATCAGGCCGAACGCCGGGTCCTTGCCCGAGGCATATGACGTGTCGGTGAAATGGCCGTCAATGATGCCGGCTGCGACCGCATCCATCGTTTCTGAATGCGCCACGATGGTTTCCACGGGCAGCATTTCCACCGCGACGCGCCCGTCGGTCTTGTCCGACACCATCTCGGCCCACTCTTTTTGCAGCAGGAAGTTGGTGTTGCCCGCAGGGTCCGACGACTGGATGCGGAAGGTGTGGTCCTGCGCCTGTGCCGCCCCGGCGAGGGTCAGCGCAAGCGCGGTTCCGGCAAACAGGGCACGGCGGGTGATATGGGTCATTTGGGGCTCCTCCCAGTTGTGCTGGCTCGGGGCGCGATTGGCACCCCGAAACTGCCGGCACCATAGGCGCGCGATAATGACAGCGCAATCATTTTGTGCGGGGGCGCGGCAACAGACCCTCGGCGCGACCTGGCGGCACGGCCTGGTCGCGCCCCACCGCCTGTGCCCAAGGCCGGGAATTCCTTGAAGAACGCCGAAAATTCAGCGAAACTCCGGCCAAAGCAAAGGACCCGCCCCGATGGCCCGAAAAAGCAGAGCCGGCTCAAACCGCCCCACCCTGGCCGATGTCGCCAGCGCCGCCGGTGTTAGCGCGATCACCGTCTCGCGCACGATTCGCTCGCCGGGGATCGTGTCGGAAAAGGCCCGGCGCAAGGTCCAGGAGGCCATCGCCCGGCTGGGCTATACCCCCGATCCGGCGGCCTCGGCGCTGGCCTCGCGCAGCAGTTCGACCATCGGGCTGCTGGTGCCTTCGCTCACCAACAACGTGTTTTCCGACGTGCTGCGCGGGGTCTACGATGGCGCGCAGGGCACACGGTTCTTTGTGCAGATCGGCAACTACCGCTACAGCGCCCTGGAAGAAGAAGGCCTGATCCGCACCTTTCTCAGCCAGCGTCCGGCCGGGCTGATCGTGTCGTCGATGGACCAGACCCCCGAAGGGCGCCGCCTGCTGCAAGCCGCCCCCTGCCCCATCGTGCAGATCATGGAAACCGGCGACGCCATCGACATGAGCGTGGGCTTCGACCAACTGGCGGCGGTGCGCGCCGGGGCGCGGCATCTGCGCGATCGCGGGTATCGGCGGCCGGGGTTTATAAGCGCGCGGATGGACCCGCGCGCGCAGCGGCGTCTGGGGGCGTTTCGCGATGTCACCGCCGCCTGCGGGCAACTGGACGAAGCGCGCATTCTGACCACGCCGCAGCCGTCTTCGGTGGGCATCGGCGGGCATCTTCTGGAACAGCTTCTGGCCCGCGCGCCAGACACCGACGCCGTGATGTGCAACAACGACGACCTTGCGGTGGGCGCGCTGATGGAAGCCGCCCGGCGCCATATCAAGGTGCCCGATCAGCTGGCCATCTGCAGCTACAACGACATCGAGATGGCCCGGCACATGGTTCCTGCCCTGTCCGCCGTCGCCACCCCCCGGCGCGAGATCGGCAGCCGCGCCATCGCCATGCTGCTGGACGAAATCGGCGCGCCGGGGTCGGTGACAGAGCGGCATGTGGATCTGGGGTTCGAGATGATCGCGCGGGAGTCCACTTGAACGATGTCCTGCCATCCAAGCCGGGGTCGTGCCCGGCGTCAGGCGCCGCAGCTCATGACCCGCGATGGCCACACGCAGACACGCGGCGAGCAAACCCTTGCACGGGGGCTGAAGGTCCTGCGCCTTGTTCGCTGCGGCATTGTCGGCGGCGGCATCGTCGCGGCGCCAGCGGCACCCTGTCGTCCCGATGACCGGATCGCGCGGCTGGCGCGCGCCGATGCCACGGAAATCTCGCAACCCCCTTGGCCGGAGGCCCGACGATGACAGATGACACACCCGCGCTGATCGCGCTCGACTGGGGCACCTCCAGCCTGCGCGCCTTTGCGATGACGGCGCAGGGCCGGGTGATCGACACCCGCGCCTCGGGCCACGGCGTCCAGCACCTGCCAGAGCCGGGCCTGCCGGGGTTCGAAGCCGCCTTCGCCGCGATCTGCGGCACCTGGCTGGACCGCGCGCCGCTGCCCGTGGTCGCCAGCGGCATGGTCGGCAGCGCGCAGGGCTGGCGCGAGGTGCCCTACCTGCCCTGCCCCGCCGACCTCGGCGCGCTGCCCCACGCCGCCGGACGCGTCACCACCGCGGGCGGGCAGGACATCCTGATCGCGCCGGGGCTGATCCATGACCCCGCAGGCGCCCCCCCGGACGTGATGCGCGGCGAGGAAATCCAGATCGCCGGGGCCATCGCGGGCCATCCCGACCGGCAGGCCGGCACCACGCTGATCCTGCCGGGCACCCATTCGAAATGGGCACGGGTCGAGGGCGGAACCGTCACCGGCTTTGAAACCCACATGACCGGCGAACTCTTTGCCCTGCTGCGCACGCGGTCCATCCTTGGGCGCCTGATGAGCGACGCGCCCCTGGCCGACACCGTGCGGCACGCGGCCTTTCTGGACGGCGTGGCCGAGGCCGCGCGCGATGGCGCGGGCGGGCTGACGCATCTGCTGTTCGGAACCCGCACGCTGGGCCTCACCGGGCGGCTTCCCGCGGCGGCGCTGGCGGAGTACTGCTCGGGGCTGTTGATCGGGCACGAGATCGTCTCGGCCCTTGCGACCCGCGCGGACGGACCGCTGCTGCTTGTCGGCAGCCCGGCGCTGTGCGCGCGCTACGATCGCGCCCTGACGGCGATTGCCGGTCGGGGCGCCGAAGCCATCGTCGAAAACCCCGCGCCAGCGGGGCTGTTCCGGCTTGCCTGCGACGCGGGCCTTCTGACATCCGAATCCGGAGATCCCATATGACCGACACCGCCCGTTCCACCCGCCTTGATGCCGCCTGCACGGCGCTGCCGCTTGTCGCCATTCTGCGCGGGCTGACCCCGCCCGAGGCGGTCGGCATCGCGCAAACCCTGTACGACGCGGGGTTCCGGCTGATCGAAATTCCGCTCAATTCGCCGCAACCCTTCGACAGCATCGCGGCGGTGCGCGCCGCCCTGCCCGCCGACGCGCTCGTGGGGGCGGGCACGGTGACCACGCCCGCCGATGTGGCGCGGCTGAACGACATCGGCGCCGACCTTGTGGTGATGCCGCATGCCGATGTCGCGGTGATCGCGGCGGCCAAGGCGGCGGGCCTGATCTGCATGCCCGGCATCGCCACCCCGACCGAAGCCTATGCCGCGCTGCACGCGGGCGCCGACGCGCTCAAGATCTTTCCGGCAGAGCTTGTCGGCCCTGCGGCAATCAAGGCGATTCGCACGATCCTGCCAGCGGGCACGCGGGTGTTCCCGGTGGGCGGCATTTCGCCCGGCACCATGCCGCGGTTCCACGGCGCGGGGGTGGCCGGGTTCGGCCTTGGCGGCGCGCTTTACAAGCCCGGCGACACGGTCGGGGCGGTTGCGCGCAAGGCGGGTGCCTTTGTCGAAGCCTGGCGCGACATGCAACCCTGACCGGGGGGTGTGCGCTCCCTTACGTCAGGGCACAAGGCGCACGGCGAAGGGTTTCCTTAAGGTATATCGAACATCGTGACACCAGGGATGGTTGCCGGTTTGCAAGGCGACCGGTGTATGTGGAATGATGCGAACTCTTGTCGAAACGCTCGATTGCCCCGTATGGCTGTTCGCGGCCGACGGGACCGTTGTCGCGGCCAGCCCGTCGGCGCGGGATCTGATGCCATGCCTCAGGACGCAGATTGCAGAGGCGGGGCCGCTTGGCTGCCGCATCGCGGCCGCCCTGAACGATTTGCAGGCGGGCGAACCCTCGGCTGACATCCGGGTCAGGGTGCCGGGGCCGGACGGCGCCGAAATCGACCTGCTCGGCACAATCGCGTGGCTGGCTCCGGGGGACCGTGCCTCCGGCATCCTTGCCCAGCTCGTGCCGCCCACCGGCCCCGCCCGACAGGATCACCGGTTGCGGCTGGAAAGCGATGTCTCTGCCGCGCGCCGCCAGCTGGCGCGGTTTCACCAGATGGCCGACAACGCTCCCGGCGCCGTCTATGAATGTGTCCGCACCGCCGGCGGCCGTTGGGCCTATACCTATCACAGCGCCGGCCTGGCCGACCTGTTCGGCGTGTCACCCGAAGACATCGCGCGGGACGCGCGGTCGATTTTCAGGCACGCCGACGCGACGGAAATCAAGGGTATCGTGGCAGAGATCGGCCATGCGGTGCAAACCGGCGGTACGATCGAACGCGTGCTGAGCGTCGCGCACCCGACCCGCGGCGCGCGGGCGATCCTGCTGACCACGCGCCCCTACCCCCAGCCGGACGGGTCGACCATCTGGTTCGGAACCATGGTGGATGTGACGGCGCAGACCACCGCCGAACGAAGCGCCGCCGAAGCGCTGAACGACGCGCACGAACGGCTCAACAATCTGGCGGACAATGCGCCCGGCGCGCTCTGGGAATACCGCGAAAGCGTCGACGGCGGCCAGTGCTTTGCCTATTTCAGCGCCAGCCTGCCAGACATGGTCGGGGTCAGCGCCACGGATCTGCGCGGCGATTGCACCAGTGTACTGCGTCACCTTCCCCCCGAAGAGGTGGCGCGCGTGAACCAGGAATTCGACGTGGCGCGCAGCGCGCGGTCGCTTTTCAGCTGCGCCTTCTGGCTGGATCATCCCGAACACGGCACGCGTCGGATGCTGTTGTCGGCGCAGCCCGCCGAACTGAGCGGCGGAGCGATCAGCTGGTTCGTCAACCTGCTCGACATCACCCGGCAGGAAGAAACCGAAGCCCGCGCCGAACTGGCGTTTGAAGAAGTGCGCGACCTGCACGAACGGCTCAACAGCCTTGCGGGCAACGCTCCGGCGGCGCTTTACGAATTTCTCATGGACGACAGCGGGCACGGGACGTTTCCCTTTTTCACGGGCCGGATGCCCGCGCTGATGGGGGTCCCGGCCGAGGTCATCGCCGCCGACAGCCAGTCTGTTTTCGACGCGATCCACCCCGACGACCTGCCTGCGGTGGTGGCCGAAACGGAAAGGTCCCGCACCAGCTTTCAGCAGTTTTCGCATACCTTCCGCACCCATGGCGGCACGCGGTGGGTCACCTCCACGGCGCAGCCGGTGGGGATCGAAAACGGGGTGGTGCGCTGGTTCGGTTTCATGTTCGACTCGACCGAACAGATGCAGGCCGAACAACGTGCCGCGCAGGCATCCGAAGACCTGCGCCGTGCCCATGCGCGGTTTCTCGTGATGGCGGACAATGCGCCCGGCGCAATTGTCGAATTTCGCATCACCCCCACGGGCAAGGTGCGGTTCCTGTATTGCAGCCCCCGCCTGGCCGAACTGATGGGCCTGCCGCTGGATCCGTTGCGCAGCGATGGCAGAACGGTGTACGCCAACGTCCCGCCCGAGGATCTGGACGGTGTCATGGCTGCGGTAAAAGACGCGATGACCGGCGACGGGCCGGGAACCTTTCGCCACCGGGTCAATCACCCGCTGAAAGGCGAGCGCTGGCTCAGGGTCTCGCTCAGCCCCAACGGGCAGGACAGCGAAGGGATCATCGGCTTCGGCAGTGCCATCGACGTGACCGACGATGTTCACCGCGAAACCGAACTGCGCCGCGCCCATCGCCTGGCCGAAGACATGCGCCGCGAAAATGAACGACAGGCCATGCATGACGGGCTGACCGGCCTGCCGAACCGCCGCAGCTATGATCGCGAGATTGAATCCCGCCGCAGCGCCGCGCAAAAGGCCGGCACCATCATCCGCGTCGATCTGGACTATTTCAAGTCGGTCAACGACACGCTGGGCCACGAGGCAGGCGATGCGCTGCTGCAGCGCGTGGCCGATGTGCTGCGCGCCCGGATCGGGCCCGAGGATTTTGCCGCGCGCGTCGGCGGGGATGAATTTTCCATCCTGCCGGACCCTTCCCTGCCGTTGGAGGCGGTCTGCGCGCTGGTCGAAACCATCCGCAAGCAGCTGGCGGAGCCTTTCTTTTTCGAAGGACGGCAATGCCGTTTCGGCGCCAGCTTCGGCATTGCCCGGTCCGAGGACATGGCCGCGGATGCCACCGACCTGCCGGTGTTTGCCGATGCCGCGCTGTACCGGGCCAAGAACCTGGGACGCAACCGGCTAGAGATTTTCACCCCCGAGCTGCGCCAAACCATCCTTGGCGAGCGTCGGCTTGCCATCGATCTGCATGAGGCGCTGGAACGGGACGAATTCGAACCCTGGTTCCAGCCGCAATTCTCGGCCCAGGGCGAACAGCTTGTCGGGGTCGAAACGCTGTTGCGCTGGCGCTGCCCGGATGGGCGGATCCTGACCCCGGAATCGTTCATGCAGGTGGCCGAACATCTGCGCATCGTGCCTGAAATCGACCGTATCATGATGCTCAAGGCGCGCGATGCGCTTGATTTCTGGCAGGCCGACGGCGTCTTCATTCCCAAGATCAGCTTCAACGTCAGCTCCGGGCGGATGCGCGACCCGGACGTGGTCGCCCTGGGCCGGCAGGTCGCGACCGGCAAGACCCGCGTGACCTTCGAACTGCTCGAATCCATCCTGGTCGAAGAAGAATCCGATGCGTTCCGGTTCCATCTGGATCTGGTGCGCGAAAGCGGCATCGACATCGAGATCGACGATTTCGGATCGGGCCATGCCTCGATCATCGGCCTGATGGAAATTTCGCCCACCGCGCTGAAGATCGACAAGCGGATCGTTTTGCCGGTCGCGCGGGACGTCCGGTCGCGCAATCTGGTGCGCGCGATCATCGAAATCGCCGACACGCTGGGCATCGCGACCGTTGCCGAAGGGGTCGAGACGATCGAGCAGGTCCATATCCTGCGCGACATGGGCTGCGACGTGCTGCAAGGGTTCCACTATGCACCGGCGCTCGACATGGTGACGCTGGCCAGGGCGGCGCGGGGCTGGAACACCCACGCGGCCTGACGGCGCGCGCCCCGGAAACAGCGCATGATCGCGCCCGGTCGGGATGCCGGAACGCGGCAGCCTGATTGCGGGCGCGATGATCTCAGGCCGCGCCCTCGTCCGACTGGATGCGGAACGGCTGGGTCGTCCCGTCCTTGGCCTCGCCCAGGTAGATGGTCTGATGCGGAAAGGGGATTTCGATGTTGCGCGCGTCGAACACCTCTTTCAGCACACCGTTATAGGCGCGCCCCACGCCCCAATGTGTCCCCGGAAGGCATTTGATGCGGGCCCGCACCACGATGGCGCTGTCACCGAACGAATTGATCCCGAACCATTCCAGATCGCCCATGATGTTGGCCGCCTGTTCGGGGTCGCTGCGCAGCTGGTCGAAGGCATCCAGCATCGCCTGCTTCACATCCGCGATGTCCTCGCGGTAGGCCACGCCCATGTCGCACAGCGCATAACCGAATTCGCGCACATAATTGGTCACCATATCGACCGAACTGAACGGGATCAGGTGGTAGGCCCCGGTCAGATCGCGCAGCCCCACCGAGCGGATCGTCAGCCGTTCCACCACCCCCGAGGTCGACCCCAGCGCCACCACATCCCCCACGTTCATCGCGTTTTCAAGCTGGATGAACACGCCGGTGATGATGTCCTGCACCAGCTTTTGCGCGCCAAAGCCGATGGCAAGCCCCAGCACCCCGGCGGACGCCAGCAGCGGCGCGATGTCCAGCCCGATTTCCGACAGCACGAACATCAGCGTAATCAGCACCAGCGCGATCGTCGCCGCGTTGCGCATCAGCGACAGCAGCGTCTTTTCGCGCGCCGTGGCCACGCTGCCAAATTCCGGGTTCAGCCGGTAATCCACCCAGGATGTCAGCGCCACCCAGATGCCAAACGCCACCACAAGCACCGCCGCCACGCTGAACAGCGTGCCCGTCAGATCGACGCCGATCTGGCTGGCCATCCAGCCCCGCAGGTCGATCAGGTTGATGGCGTTCAGCGCGAACGCCACCACCGCGACAAAGATCACCAGCCGCAGCACGAACAGCGCCTTGGGCACGAATGTGTTGAGCCGGCGCTCCAGCAGCGGCAGGCGCTGGTTGATACGCTCGGGCAGTTGCACACCGCTGACCATCACCCGCGTCATCGCGCCGGACAGCGCAATGCCCAGGATCACGACCAGCAGCACCTGCCCGGAATTCATCAGCGACCGGAACGCCACGTCTCCGGGTTGCACCAGAACCAGCACCAGCATCACCAGCAGATACAGCAGCGCAGGCCAGTGCCAGTGCCGCGCCAGCACCCCAAGCGCACCGCGCTTGCGTGGCGCCGGATCGGGCGTGCCGATGGTGCGGGCGTCGGGTTGCGGGGGGTCGGGCTGCTCGGCCTGTTCCAGGCGGGTTTCCTGTACGACGTCCTCGGGGGTGCGCCCGCCGCGTTCCAGCCAGTCCGCCACCGGCTTGCGGTTGCGCAGCACAAGCCAGATCGCAATCCCGACGACGATCAGCGCCACCAGCGCCGACACCGCCCGCCCGGCGGAATAGGACACATTGGAATTGATGATCGGCACCACCAGAAGTTGCCCGTATCCGACCAGTCCGACCATGAAATTCAGCCGCCGCGACAGGTATTTTGCCGCCCCGTCCGACACCGGCATCGGGCGCAGGTTATGCGCCGACGGGCTGAGGATCAGCCGCACCGCCACCTTGCACAGCTCGACCAGCAGAAACGCGTTCAGATACAGGGTCTGGCGAATGCCGATCTGTCCGAAATTGCCCAGGGCAAAGGTGGCAATGGCATAGCCGATGGCCCAGGCCACCACAACGATCAACGCGTCGATCAGCCCCGAGGCAAGAAACAGCCCCACGGTGCGAATGATCCCCGACTCGCCCGCCCTGGCGCCCATCCGGCCATAGATCCGCTTGCCGATGCTGCGCAGCAACAGGAACACCGCAACCGTGGCGACAAGGATCAGGCCCAGCTGTTGCAGCGCCTCCAGCAGAATGCCGGTTTCGGCGCCGGAAAACCCGTCGAACACGGCGGGCGCGCGGGTGATCTGCTCCCAGCCCGCTGACAGCCCAGAGGCCAGATCCTGCGCCACCGCCTGGGTGATCTCGGCGATGCGGCGGCTCAGCGACAGGCTTTCCGCGGGCGCGCTTTGCCCACTGGCCTCTGCCAGCGTTTCGACGACCTGATCGTCGGCGGGCGTCTCGGCGGTGGTCTGCGCCGCCTTCAGCTCGTCGATCAGCGCGGCGCGGCTGGCATCGTCCTCGATCACCCGCAACAGCAGATCCAGATTGCCACGGGCCGCGTCGGGGTCGGGGTCGGTCGCATCACCGGTGGCCTGGGCCACGGCGTCAGTCGGGGAAAGAGGGCCCAGCACAAGGCTGGCGAGGATCAGCAGCGAGGCGATCCAGGTTTTCGCGAATGTCATGGCACCACGGTCTGTCTGTTTCTTCGGTCATCCGCGCAAGGCCGCGCGGGCGTTGCGACCCCACCTAGCACGGACAGCCCCGAAGGCCAGCACCGATCGGCTAGTGCAGTTCGACCACCATCTCGACCTCGACCAGCGCGCATTCGGGCAGCGAGGCGACGTTGACAGCGGTGCGCGCGTGGCGGCCCGCTTCGCCGTAAAGATCAATGAACAGTTGCGACGCGCCGTTGACGATCGCCGGCCCCTGGCCGAAATCCGGGGTGGCGGCGACATAGCCGTTCAGCTTGACCACCTGCGCCACCGCGGAAAGCGATCCGGTCACCGCCTTGATGTTGTAAAGCAGGTTCAGCGCGCACATGCGCGCGGCGGCGTAGCCTTCTGCCAGATCCGCGCCGGGCGTGGCGGGGCCGAAATATTTCGGCACGCCTTCCCATTCGCAGATATGGCCGGACACGAACAGCGTCTTGCCGGTGATCTTGCCGGGCAGGTACAGCGCCCGCGACGGGGCCGATGGCGGCAGCGCAAGCCCCATTTCGGCCAGTTTCGCCTCGATGGGGCAGGTCATGCCGTGTCCTTCTGCAACGTCATTGCCAGTCTGACAAGCGACAGGTCGGACCCGCGCGGCCCGATCAGCGACACGCCCCAGGGCGCGCCGTTCAGCATCCCCGCAGGCCATGTCACCTGCGGCAGCCCGGCCAGCCCCGCCACGCACAGCATGCGCTGCGAGATATGGCGAAAATTGTCGAATATCTCCAGCGGGGCATCCGGTGCAAAGGCCACGTCATGCACCACCGGGGCCAGCACCACGCCATCGCCGCCCAGGGCGGCATCGACATGGGCGGCAAAGGCGGTGCGCTGCGCTTCGGCCCGCGCGATGTCACCCGCGCTCAGCGCCTCGGCGGCAGCGGCGCGCCCGTCGATGCCGCGCACCAGCGGCATGTTGGAGTCGCGAATGAAAGGCACGATGTGCTTTTGCGCGTCGCCCCCCATCGAGGCGAGGAACGTCGCATAGGCCGCATCCATGCCGTCGGGGTAAAGCGCGACATCCCGCGCCGTCACCCCGTCAAAGGCCGCTTCGGTTGCGGCCCGCTGGTCGGCGCCCAGATGGTCGAACATCTCGGGCGATTTCAACAGGCGCGGCGCATCGGGCAAGGGCGCGCTGTCGGACAGCAGCACCGACAGCGCGCGCAGCAGGGTCGCCCCATCGCGCGCGAACAACCCGCAGGTGTCATAGCTCGGCGCCAGGGGCATGACGCCATCAAGCGAGATCAGCCCATGCGTCGGCCTGATCCCCCAGGTGCCGCAAAAGCTGGCAGGGGCGCGCACCGATCCGCCGGTGTCCGACCCGACGGTAATATCCGCCAGGCCCCCCGCGCAGGCCGCCCCCGATCCTGACGATGACCCCCCCGGAATGCGCCCCGGCGCGTTGGGGTTCACCGGCATCCCGAAATGGGCGTTCATGCCGTACATCGACCAGGCAAGCTCATCGGTGTGCAGCTTGCCGTTGAACGCCGCCCCCGCATCCAGCAGCGCCTGAATGGCCGGGGCGGTGGCGGTCTTGATGTCGGACATCGCCAGCCGGATCGGACAGCCACAGCCCGTGCGGTAGCCGGCTACGTCATAGATATCCTTGACCCCCAGCGTCAGCCCGGCCAGCGGACCGTCCGGGGCGTTTTCCACCGGCACCGGCGGATAGGGCATGTAGCAATGATAGGGATCGTGTTCGATCAGCATGATTCATTCCGCAGCAATTGGTTCAGTGGCACGCAAACAGGCGACCCGGCGGCGCGGCCCCGGCGCAAAGACGGGGGGCAGCACGGCGCGGCACGCGGGCAGCGCGATGGGGCAGCGCGGCGCAAACGAACAGGCGCCGGGCGCGGAGTCCAGCGCGGGCGGCGCGCCGGGGATGGCGTTCAGCCGCGTGCCGCGCGCCACGTCGTGCAGGTTCGCCGCCAGCAGGCCCCGGGTGTAGGGGTGGCGGGCATCGTTGATGATTTCGCGGGTGGTGCCCTCTTCGACGATCTGCCCGGCATACATCACCGCGACCCGTTCCGAGATCTCCACCGCGACGCCGATGTCATGGGTGACGAAAATCACCCCCATGCCGAATTCCTTTTGCAGCTCGCGCAGCAGCAGCAGGATCTGGATCTGCACCGTGGCATCCAGCGCCGTCGTGGGTTCATCCGCCAGCAACAGGCGCGGACGGCACGCCAGCGCCAGCGCGATCATCACCCGCTGGCGCATCCCCCCAGACAGTTCGTGCGGGTAGCTGTGCAGGCGGCGGTTGGCGGACGGAATGCGCACCCGGTCCAGCATGTCCAGCGCGACGGACATGGCGTTGGCCTTGTCCAACCCCTTGTGGCGCATCACCGATTCCGCGATCTGGTGGCCGACCGTGTACACCGGGTCCAGCGCCAGCGCCGGTTCCTGAAACACCATCGACACCTCGCCGCCGCGATACTTGCGCAGCGCCTTGCCGCGCAGCGACAGCACATCGGTGCCGTTCACCCGCATCGACCCGTCGATCCGCGTGCGCTTGGGCGGCAACAAGCCCAGCAGCGCCTTGAGCGTCACCGACTTGCCCGACCCGGATTCGCCCAGCAGGGCCAGCGTCTCGCCCTGCTCCATCGCCAGCGACACGTCGTTGATCGCATGAACGTTGCGCTTGCCGGAAAACTTCACCGACAGATTCTGGATATCAAGCAGCTTGGTCACCGGCCGTCCTCCGGGTTGGGGGCGGGGGAAGGCGCGGTCCAGAAGACCTCACGCCGCGGGCATTTGCCGGACAGGATCATGCCAAGCCCCCCTGCCCCGCATCCGGGTGTCCGGAGGCCGGGTCATACAGATGGCACGCCACCATATGCGCGGCGTTGCGATCCAGTCCCGCCAGTTTGGGCACCGCCGCCTTGCACACAGCGGAAGCAAAGCGGCAGCGGGTGTGAAACCGGCAGCCCGACGGCGGGTTGATCGGGTTGGGCGGATCGCCCGCAAGGGGCGGCTTTTCGGTACGGTTGTCCGGGTCCATCGACGGCATCGCGGAAAACAGCGAGCGCGTGTAGGGATGCGCCTGTTCCTCCCAGATGGAATCGACCGGCGCGATTTCCACCACCTCGCCCAGATACATCACCAGAATCCGGTCCGAGATATAGCGCACCACGTTCAGATCGTGGCTGATGAAGATATAGGTCAGCCCGAATTCGGCCCGCAGGTCCGACAGCAGGTTCAGCACCTGCGCCTCGACCGATTTGTCCAGCGCCGACACCGCCTCGTCCAGCACCACGACGCGCGGCGACATGGCCAGCGCGCGGGCGATGTTCACCCGCTGACGCTGACCCCCCGACAGCTCGTGCGGATAGCGATGGGCAAAGCGCGCCGGGTCCAGGCCGACGCGATCCATCAGCCGACGGGCGCGCCCCTCGGGGTCGTCCAACCCCTGCACATGGGCGCCGAACGCCACCGATGCCTCGATCGTCATGCGCGGGTTCAGCGTGGCATAGCTGTCCTGAAACACCATCTGCACGCCGCGCCGCAGATCCTTGAGCGACAGCCGCTCGCCCAGGGCCTCTCCGTCAAAGACGATCTCGCCCGCGTCCCGTTCCGTCAGCCCGATCAGCAGCTTGGCGGTGGTGGATTTGCCGCAGCCGGATTCGCCGACGATGCCCAGCGTCTCGCCTTCGGCGACGGCAAAGCTGACGCCGTCGACCGCCTGGACCTGCGCCTGCGTGCGCCCCAGGATGCCCCCGCGCACCGGGAAATACTTGCGCAAGCCGCTGACCGTAATCAGCGGTTGCGCGGGGCCGCCGGGATCGGCGGCGGGGATGACATCAGTCACGGACATTCATCGCGCTCCTCAGACCGTCGCTCAGCAGGTTCAGGCACAGCGAGGTGACAAAGATCATCACGCCGGGCAGCGCCGACAGCCACGGGTTGACATAGATGGCGGATCGCAGCGTGTTCAGCATCAGCCCCCATTCGGGTTCGGGCGGACGCACGCCGATGCCAAGGAAAGACAGGCCAGCCGCCAGGATCATGCACACGCTGGTCAGCGACGTGGCATAAACGAAAATCGGCGACAGCACATTGCCGATCACATGCACCCGGATCACCGTCAGCGCCGAGGCCCCCGTGGCGCGCGCCGCGTCGATATAATCCAGCGCGCGCACGCCCGACGTCACCGCCTCGGCGACACGGGCGATGGGGGGGATGAACACGATGGTCAGCGAGACCAGCGAATTGACGATCCCCGCCCCCAGCGCGCCCGAAATGGCAATCGCCAGCAACACCGACGGAAAGGCAAAGAACACATCGACCGTGCGCATGATGACGGTGTTGACGAACCCGCCCACATAGCCCGCCACGATGCCCAGCACCCCGCCGATGAAAAACGCCAGCACCACCGGGCTGAGACCGATGAACAGCGTCAGCCGCCCGCCATAGATCAGCCGGGCGAACATGTCGCGCCCCTGTTCGTCGGTGCCAAGGATATGGCCCGGCGTGCCCAGCGGTTTCAACCGGGCGATCATCGACCCCTTGTAAGGGTCCGGCAGGCCCAGGTAAGGCGCGAACACCGCCGACAGGATCAGCAACAGCACCACGCCCAGACAAATCATCGTCAGCGGGTCGCGCACCAGCCGCGCGCCCACCCCGGCCCAATACCCTTGGGGTTTTTGCACGGGCGCGACGGGGGAAGTTTCGGCAAGGGCCATGTCAGGTCCTTTGAATGCGGGGGTCGATGGCGGCCTGCACCACGTCGACGATCAGGTTCATGGCGACAAAGAACAGCGCAAGCACAAGGATCGTGCCCTGCAACAGCGGCAGGTCGCGCTGGAAAATCGCGTTCGACAGCAGGAAACCGGAACCGGGCCAGTTGAACACCGTCTCGATCAGGATCGACCCGCCCAGCAGATAGCCCAGCTGCAAGCCCATCACCGACAGCGCGGTGGCGGCGGCGTTGCGCGCCACATGGCGCAGCACATCGACGCGGCTCATGCCCTTGGCGTATAGCGCCTGCACGAAATCCTGGGTCAGGATGTCGCCCGAAAGCGCGCGCACGGTGCGCGACACGATGCCGATGGGCACCACCGCCAGCGTCACGGCGGGCAGGACCAGGTGGCGAACGTGCAGCCAGTCCCATTCCCACGCCCCGGACCCGCCCGGCCCCGCGCCCATGGACGGCAGCCAGCCAAGATTCACCGAAAAGATGATGACCAGAACGATGCCCAGCCAGTAATTGGGCACCGACACACCCGTAATCGACAGCGCGGTGACGCAGCGGTCAACCCAGCTTTCCTGAAAATACCCCGCCAGGAACCCCAGGAAAACCCCGATTGGAAAGGCGATCACGGCGGCGCTTGCCGCCAGCAGCAGCGAATTTTTCACCGCCCCGAACACCTCGGTCGCGACCGGGCGGCCGCTGGCGATGGATTTGCCCATGTCGCCCTGCACGAGGTTGCCGATCCACACCGCGTATTGAATGGGAAGCGGTTTATCCAGCCCGTAGGCGGCGCGCATGGCGGCCTGTTCCTCGGCGGTGGCATCTATCGGCATGATGGCGGTCAGCGGGTCGCCCGGCGCGATCTGCACCAGCAGGAAGCAGATGACCGAGACCCCGAAGGCCACCGGCAGAACCAGTATTAAACGGCGGATAAGATAGCTGAGCACGCGTCTGACCTTGCTGTGAATACGGCCCCGCCCAAAGGCAGGGCCGCGGTGTCGTGACCGGGATCACTCTTCGATCGTGATGCCCGAAAAGTTCTGATACCAGTTCTGTGCCTGCACAAAGCCCTTGACCTTGGGGGCCATGGCGCGCGGGGCGACGTCATGGGTGACGAACAGGAACAGCGCGTCGTCGACGAATTTCTCATGCGTCTGCTGCAGCACGGCGGTCTGTTCCTCGGGGTCGAAGGTGGTCTTGATCCGGTTGAACAGCTCTTGCATCTCGGGGTCGGAATAATGCCCCCAGTTGGTGCCGTTCGGCGCGATCAGGTTTTCGTCCAGATGGCGGATCAGCCCGGTAAACGGGTCCTGGATGAAGTAGGTAAAGTTGATCGACTGCGCGCCCTCGACGGCCGGATCGGCCGCGCCGGCACGCCACAGGTTTATCATCTGGTTCCACTCGACGACCATGAACTCCACGTCGATCCAGATTTCCGCAAGGCTTTGCTGAACGAATTCGTTCATCGGCAGCGGCAGCATCTGCCCCGACCCCGACGGCGAGATCAGCGCCTTGACCGTCAGGCGGTTGTCGGGGCCAAAGCCGGCCTCGGTCATCAGCGCCCTGGCGGCGTCAAGATCGTAGGACGGATCAAAGGTCGGCTCGCCGAACCACTGCGAACTGGGCGGAAGAAAGCCCTTGGCCGGCACCATCAGGCCCCCCAGCAGCGGCATCATGCCTGTCCGGTCGATGGCCATGTTCGCGGCCTTGCGCACCCGGATGTCATTCCAGGGCGACCCTTCCAGGCGGCTCAGGTGCCAGGTCCAGTTGTGCGGATAGGCGTTGGACGAGATGACAAAGCCGTTGCCTTGCATCGCGGGAATGGTGTCGGGCGCGGGCGCTTCGATCCAGTCGACCTGACCGGACATCAGCGCGGCGGCGCGGGCGTTGGGTTCGGGCAGCGGGATCAGCACCAGCTTGTCCAGCTCGGGGATGCGGGTGTCGTCCCAGTATTCGGTGTTGGGCACCAGTTCGGCGCGCTCACGCGGCACAAAGGTTTCCAGCTTCCAGGGGCCGGTGCCCGATGGCGACATCGCGACCTTTTCCCAGTCCATGTCCATGGCTTCCCAGTTCGCCCTGGACGACATCAGGATCCAGGCCAGCTGGTAGGGCAGCGTGGCGTCGGGTTCCTTGGTGGTGATGGTCAGCGTCAGATCGTCGATCGCCTCGTAGCTGGCGACAGCGGGGATGCGCGACTTGCCCTGAGCGGACTGGCGCGGGTCGTATTGCGGGCTGGAATCGTCCAGCAGCTTGTCGAAATTCCACACCACGCTTTCGGCGGTAAAGGGCGATCCGTCGTGGAAGGTAACGCCGTCGCGCAGGGTGAAGGTCCAGGTCAGCTCGTCCTCGCCCACGGACCAGTCGGTCGCCAGGCCGGGGATCAGAACCGACGGCTTGTCGGCGCTGGACAAGTCCCATTCGATCAGGGAATCGTAAACCGTGTAGCCCATGAACCGCATGCCTTCGCCGCCCTGGTCGGTCTGGCCGGTGGTCAGGGGAATATCGGCAGCCGTCATGCCGATGCGCAGGGTGCCCTGCGCCTGGGCCAGCGTGCCGCATGCCATGGCAGCCGCCGTGGCAAGGGCCGCGAACCCTCGTGAGAATCTGGACATTGTCACCTCCGTGTCGAGCCAACGGTTTGTTTTGTCGGCGTTTATAGTGGTCCCGCCGCTTTTCGGGCAGGCCCCAGGGGTGACTTTGCCAAGCGCCGCTTTTCAGAGACCAGACCCGAAACGTGTCAAAGCGGCGGCAAAGCGGGGCGCGCGCAAAGGTCTGCTTATTTGTTGGTCGACAAACGATAGGGTGCTTTCAAAATAAGCAATTGACGTATCTTTCAGCGCAGATTCAGCCGGGCCTTCAACGCCGCCGCCGCCGTCGGGATCGGCGCCACCAGCGCGATGGGCGACCGGTCCGCCAGCCGGTCGGCGGCCTCGCCCAGGGGGCCGCCGCCGATGATCGCCGCCTTGGCACCCGCCGCCGCCGCGCGCCGGATCTGCGCCAGCAGCGCCGCGTCCAGCGCCCGCGCATCGCCCATCAGCGCCCGCGGGTCGCCCGGTGTGATGTAGCACCCCATGTAATCGCCCGCTTCGCCCATCAGCGCGTCGATGCCCGCCCGAAGGCCCGGCGTCGTCGTCACCACCGCGAACCGCCGCCCGCCCTGCCCCGCCGCGCGCGCGGCCTCGGCGCCGATGCCGACCACCGGACAGGTCAGCCGCGCCGCCAGCGCCGCCCGCCCCGGATCGCCAAAGGCCGATACGATGATCCCCGCCACGGGCGGCAGATCCGCCCCCCCCACCCGCACCGCCGCGCGCGCCAGGGCGTCCGCATCGGTGATCATTTCCGGCCCCTCGGGGGCGGTCCAGCCCATCAGTTCCGGCAGAATGCGCCGCGCGATGGCCAGCATCGCGCGCGTGGTGGCGGCGCTGCTGTTGGGGTTCATCAACAGCGGTCTCATCGCGCGATCCGGTCCGTCACATCCACCCGCCCGACGCCGTCGTCAGTGCCGACCGCGCGCCCGATGTTGCCGATCGCCGCAGCGCGCGGCCCACTGGGGGCCGGGGTGGCATCGGAAAGCCGGGCCAAGCCGTCGGCATCGCGCCGCAGCCTGCCCGAGCCGCACCTCGCCCCAGCCCGGCGGTCGAGGGATCGGCCATGGCCCGGTCCGCCGCCAGCATCCCGGGCGCGCAAGGATCGGTCATATCGGGTTTCCTTTCGCGGTGTGTTTCGGGCAGAGTTGCCGCAGCCGTGGCAAAAGGAAAGAGCGCATGAAACCTGGCATGGTCGGCGGCGGGCATCTGACAGCGGCGCTGCGGCAAGGGCCGGTCGGGGGCATGCGATCCGATCCTGTCACGCCTCGGATCCGGCGCCGGACGATGCCGGCTGCAAAAATCTTCTGCGCGCAGATTCGCGCCCCCGACACCCGCCGTGCCACGAAGATTTTTTCCCAGCCCCACCCGCACGCGGGGCGGGCGGCGACGGGACACAGCCGCGGGCCGCGCAGTTATCCACAGGCGCCTGTGATTCATTTGTGCCCATCAATACATTGATATATCATATAAAATTTAAGGAACAGCGCGAACGTCGGTCGCCCGGCGTTGCAAAAACTCTTGCAAGGCCCCACCGCTTGCGCCAATAGTCACGGAAAAGAGGCGACAAACGCCAGTTTCCGTGAACACGACGCGCCCCCACTCGGGCCAGGCCAAAGCCCCGCGCGGGCCGCCGCACAGCCCCCGACGGGCACGGCACCCCGCCCGCCACGGGCGCCCCGAACCACGCGCCCCGGGTCAACCGGAGCCAAGCAGAGCGACAGGCACATGCAAGATACCCCCCCTCGGGAGGACCTCAACAGCGTCATCCGCGCGCATTCCGAATGGCTCGCCGCGCAGCTGCATGCCCAGGCCGAAAGCATGTTTCCCCCCGACGCCAGCAAGCAGATGCGCAAGTTCACCTCTGGCGAGGCCGCGTCCCTGCTGGGCGTCAACGACAGTTACCTGCGCAAGCTGCATCTGGATGGCAAGGGGCCCTCGCCCGAACTGACGCCAGGCAACCGGCGGCTGTATTCCGTGCAGGACATCGCCGACCTGCGCACCCTGCTGGAAAAGACCGCCCGCAAGCCCGGCGACTACCTGCCCGGACGGCGCGTGGCCCCGGATGGCGGCCATACCGACCCGATGCAGATCATCGGCGTGATGAACTTCAAGGGCGGCTCGGGCAAGACCACCAGCAGCGCGCATCTGGCGCAGCGGCTGGCGTTGCTGGGCTACCGGGTGCTGGCGATCGACCTTGATCCGCAGGCCTCGCTGACCGCCCTGCACGGCGTACAGCCCGAATACGACCTTGCCGGCGGCGGCACGCTGTATGACGCCATCCGCTATGACGACCCCGTGCCCATCGCGGATGTGATCCGGCGGACATATATCCCCGGCCTCGACCTCATTCCGGGCAATCTGGAACTGATGGAATTCGAACACGACACCCCGCGCGCCCTGGCGCAGGGCAATGCGGGGCTGTTCTTCTTCCGGGTGCGCGAGGCGCTGGCGCAGGTCGATTCCGACTATGACGTGGTGGTCATCGACTGCCCGCCGCAGCTGGGGTTCCTGACCATGTCGGCGCTGTCTGCCGCGACGGGCGTGCTGGTGACGATCCACCCCGAAATGCTGGACGTGATGTCGATGTCGCAATTCCTGCGCATGACCGCCGACCTGATGGACGTGATCGCCGACTCCGGCGCCGACATGAAACACGACTGGATGCGCTATCTGTTAACCAGATATGAACCCACCGACGCGCCCCAGACACGGATCGTTGCGTTTTTGCGCACCATGTATGGCGACAAGGTGCTGAACGCGCCGATGCTGAAATCCACCGCGATCTCGGATGCGGGGCTGACCAAACAGACCCTGTACGAGGTCGACCGCAGCGCCTTTACCCGCACCACCTACGACCGCGCCATCGAAAGCCTGAACGCAGTGAACGACGAAATCGCCGACCTGATCCAGCAAACCTGGGGGCGCAAATGACGCCGCCTGCCCCAAGACCACATCGGCGGCCAGATCGGCGGCCAGATCCGAGGAAGGACCCATGAGCGACACGCGCAAGAAACGGATGTCCATGCTCGACAGCCTCGCCGCCGCCGGCGCGGGGGGGAAGCCCGGCGCGATGATGACCCAGAACCGTGCGCTGCGCTCGGCACGCGATGCGGTCGACGGGCACCGGGTCTGGGATCTGGACCCGTCGCAGATCGACGACGACCGCACCCGCGACCGGCTCGACCCGGCCGATGTCTACGACCTGCGCGAGTCCATCGAAACCACCGGCCAGTCGGTGCCCATTCTGGTGCGCCGCCACCCGTCCGAAGACGGGCGCTACCTGCTGGTCTATGGCCGCCGCCGACTGGAAGCGGTGCGGCTGTCGGACAAGGTCGACAAGGTGCGCGCGCTGGTCGCCACCCTTGATGACGGCGCCGCGACGGCTGTGCAGATCACCGAAAACATGGCCCGGCGCGACCTGTCTTTTATCGAAAAAGCGCTTTTCGCCCAAGAGCTTGTGGATAGCGGATTTGGCAATCAGGCCCGCGTGGCCGAGGTGCTGACCGTCACCAAAAGCTCGGTTTCCATGGCCATCGGCATCGCCGGGGCGGTCGGTCGCGACCTGATCGAGGCCATCGGCCCCGCCCATGGCGTCGGCCGTCCGCGCTGGGAGGCACTGGCGCGCGCCATCGACGAAACCGGCATCCCGCGGGATGAACTGGTGACGCTGGCCAACGACACGCATGTCAGTGCGCAGGTGTCGATGGTGCGCGGCGAAGACCTGCCCGACGACGCCTCGGTCGCCGCATTCGACGCGGTACTGGCGCATCTGACGGCCCCCGCGCCCAGGCGCCCTGCCCCCCCCCGCACAACCGACCCCGGCGCGCGGCGCGCGCTGACGCTGGGCGGCACCCCGGCGGGATCGGTCAAGCGCACGGCCAAGGGGCTGGCGCTGACGTTGAACGACACGGATTTCACCGACTGGCTGGACGACAACGCCCAGACGGTCATGCAGGAACTTCATGCGCGCTGGAAAGACGCGTCGGAAGACTAAAGCAACGAGCAGAGCAAAAGGAGGCACGAGCCCGACAAGGAAAGAGTCCCGCAAAGACGATGCTCCACGAGACCCTGACTTGGTTTTAGCACCCTCAAGTTAGTCTCCGGAGCCACGGCCCGCAAGTCCAAAGTGATTCGCGGGGCGGGTATTTCGTTGTCTTCGTGAAATTGACCATGGGTTATTCCCCCATCACGCCTTTCGGGCGACCGGTAAAGGCTGCGCCGTTGCCCCCGTCGCGCATGTCCCCCCCAGACTGTTCCCCGGTGGACAAGTGGCAGTTGCTGCGCGAACTCGGGCAGGCCCGCCGCCGCTATGGGCTAAGCGACCGGGACCTGAGCGTCCTGCAGGCGCTCCTTAGCTTTCACCCCGAAACCAAGCTTGGCGGCAGCGCGCCGCTTGTGGTCCACCCGTCGAACGCGGCGATCTGCGAACGGGCGCATGGGATGCCCTGTTCGACCATGCGGCGCCACCTTGCGCGGCTGGTGGATGCGGGCCTGCTGGTCCGGCGCGACAGCCCCAACGGCAAGCGCTACGCCCGGCGGATCGCGGGCAGCAAGATCGCCTTCGGATTCGATCTGACCCCCCTGCTCGTTCGCGCGGCCGAGATCGGAATGGCCGCCGGCGATGTCCGCGCCGCCGCCGCGCGGATTGCCGCCTTGCGCGAAACGGTCAGCTTGATGCGTCGGGATCTGGCCGGGCTGGCGGTCTTCGGCAAAGACCGGAACCCGGACAATGCCGTCTGGGATCAGATGTCCGACACCGCAACCCTTGCGGCGCGCGACCTGCGGCGCAAGCTGGACGAACCCGCGCTGGAGGCGCTTGAAACCATGCTGAAACGCGCGTTGACCACCGCCGCGACGATGCTTTCGACCGATTTCGATCCGGCCGCAACCGACGATCCGGTCACCACTGACAGCCAAAATGAGCAGCACCATCAGAGTTCACAGAAAGATAATATTGAATCCAGAAACATCCGCGTCACGACTGCTCCGCTCCCCTTCGCTCTTGTCGCGCAGACATGCACCGAGATCGCCGTCTATGCCGGAGAACCCATCGCCGGTTGGCACGGGCTGGTCACGGCAGCAGAGAAAGTGCGCCCAATGACCGGCATTTCCGCATCGGCCTGGGAGGATGCGAAATCCGTGATGGGCGCAATCGAAGCCTCGGTCGTGGTTTCGGCCATCCTTGAACGATTCTCGGAAATCCGATCCCCGGGCGGATATCTGCGCCATCTCACACGCAAGGCCCAGGAGCGGGCGTTCAGCGTCTTGCCCATGGTCTTGGCGCTGTCCAACCGTCCCGCCCGGTGCGGTTCACAACTGTGAACGCCCTGAGCTCACACGACGGGTTCACAGCTGTGAACCATGGCTTATCCGGAAGAGACGGTGCGCGGGAACAGGCTGCGTACAAGGGCCCCGACCAGGGCGGTGACCTCTTCCTGTGCCTGGCCGTGGGTCTTTTTGCCCCGCAGCAAGCGGCCCAGAGCGGTGCCCCTGGTCATGGCGATGTCGCTGAGAAGCATCAGCGACATCTCTCGCAGGCGATGTTTCAGCGCGTCGCCGGTATCGGGATCAAGGCGCGGATACAGCGGCAGGGGGATCGGCACGGTCGCAATCATGTCCCTGAGAATCTCGCCGTGGCGGCTTTCTTCGGCACGGGTCAGGCAGATGTCGACCACGCACGCGATCTCGGCCTGAAACAGCTCGCGCCCCAGCTCTGCGGTTTGCTCGGAATAGCCGGTGCGGCGGCTCAGCAAAAGGCGATCCGCCCCGGGATCGTCTTCGAGCGTCAGCCCGTCCAGATCCAGCGTCGAGCGGGCGTAATCGCCCACCGCGTCGCGCAGCCCGGCAGCTTCGGAAAACAGCACGAGTTGCAGCACATCGGCCTGCGACAGGTCGCAGGCGATCCGGCTGATGCCACGACCGGATCCTCGGGAGGCCAGAGAAAGACGCGCGGTTCCGTCGTCGCGCGCGTCCATGACAAAGATGCGAAGACTCATGCGCAGGCAGGTAATCGCTTGCCTGCGCGGGGGCAAGATGGGCTGATCGGCGCAAGCGGTCTGCCGGTCATCCCTTGCCGAAACGTCACCGCAGCGCGCGCCTTATTTCATCCATGCCAACAGGTATTGCGTCAGCTCGGGCCAGACGCCGACGATGGCGATGCCGATGGCGGAACTCAGCAGGAACGGCAGTGCGGCGCCTGCGATCCGTTCCAGCGACAGGCCGGTGATGTTGGCGGCGACGAACAGGTTGATGCCCACCGGCGGGGTGAACAGCCCGATGGCCAGGTTGATCGACAGGAAGATACCGAACCACACCGGGTCCCAGCCCATTTCATGCACCACAGGCAGGAATATCGGCAGACAGATGAACATGATGGTGATCGCATCCATGAACATGCCCGCGATCAGCAACACCAGCGCCATGACCATCAGCACCAGGAACGGCGCGTGCGAAAAGCTCAGCAGCAGGGCGGAGTATTTGCCGACCACGTCATCGACGGTAACCACCCAGCCGAACAGGCTGGCGAAGGTCACGACCATCATCACCACCGCCGAGGCGCGCGCCGCGTCCTGGACCGCGCCCATCAGCGTTTCCAGCGTCAGCGAGCGATAGGCAAAGCCAAGGATGATGGCGTAGACGGCGGCGACGATGGCGGCCTCGGTCGGGGTGAAGATGCCGACATAAATGCCGCCAAGGATCACCACGGGTGTGAACAGGCCCCAGATTGCGGCGCGGAAGCTGTGCCACAGCTGCGTAAGCCATGGCGCATCGTTCAGCGCCAGCTCTTCGGCGTTCTGGCGGGCCAGACGGCCCTGGGTATCGGGCAGGCCGCGCCGGGCAAAGGGCAGGGTCGCCAGCATCATCACCCCCATCACCAGCCCCGGCAGGATGGCGGCGATGAACAGCGCGCCGATCGACACTTCGGCGATGACGCCGTAGACCACCAGCCCGATGCTGGGCGGGATGACGATGGACAGCGCGGCACCCGTGCAGACGAGGGCGGCGGCATAGGCGCGCGAATAGCCGTCTTCGACCATGCCGCGCATGATCATCGGGCCGATGGCGGCGACCGAGGCGGGGCCGGACCCGGACACCGCGCCCCAGAACAGCGACACGACGACGCCGACGACGCCCATGCCGCCGGGCATGCCTCCGATCAGGATGCGGAAGAACCGCACCATGCGGTCGGCCAGTCCGGCGGTGCCCATCAGCATCCCCGCAAGGATAAAGAACGGGATCGCCAGCAGCGAGAATTTCGTGATGCCCGAGCTGACAAGATCGCCCACAAGGTCCAGCCCGAACCCCATCTGCCACATGGCGTATAGCGACGACATCCCCAGCGAAAACGCCACCGGCACGCGCAACAGCAGCAGCAGGGCGAACAGGATCAGCATCTGGCTGCCGGCGGATATATCAAGCATCGTGAAGGCTCCGGTCGGGGGCGGGCACATCGGACAGGGCGAATTGCACCGTCCGAATGGCGATGAGCACGAAGGCAAAGGGCAGGGCGGCGGAATAATACCACGCGGGCAGGCCCAGCCCCGGCGTGGAGACCCCTGTGGCCAGTTGGTTGCGCAGCAGGTCCAGCGTGTACCAGGCCGCCAGCAGCAACAGCACGACGCTGACGGCGGTGGCGAATATCTTGATCGCGCGTTCGACGCGGGGGCCCAGCAGGGCGGCGAAATAGGTGACCGCAAGGTGCTGGCCCTGCCGCGCGGCGAGGGATGCCCCGAAGACGGTTATCAGGAGAAATCCGGTCAGCAGCAGTTCCTGCGTGGCGGCAAAGGAATAGCTGGTGAGGTAGCGCACGACCACATTGGCAAAGCCAAGCAGCGTCATGCCAAGGAACAGGATCGCGCAGATCCAGCCTTCGAAATTGTCGATCAGGGTTTTCAAGGGGGGGCCTCCGGTCGGGCGCCCCGGTTGCCGGGGCGCCGCGTGGATTTTACTGTGACGCCGCGCTGCTGGCGATGGTGTCGCGGAACAGGGTTACCAGATCGAGTCCGACCTTGGCGGCCCAGGTGTCGAAGGGCGCCTTGGTGGCCTCGCGGAAGGCGGCGAGGTCGGCGTCGGTGGGGGTGTAGACCTCCATCCCTTCGGCCTTGAGCATTTCCAGCCCGGATGCGGTGGCCTCGCGGGTGATGTCCTTTTGATAGGTCATGGCCTGCTGCGCGGCGTCGGCGATCATCGCCTGGGTGTCGGCATCCCAGCTGTCCCAGTTCTGGGACGAGGTGGCGATGAAGATCGGGTCATAGCTGTAGTGCCAGGGCGTGATGTATTTCTGCACCTCATAGACGCGCTGCGGAATGATGACCGCGCCGATGGGGTTTTCCTGCCCGTCGACCACGCCCTGTTGCAGCGCCGAAAAGGTTTCGGTCCATTGCATTTGCTGGGGGTTGGCGCCAAGCGCGTTCATCACGTCGATATACATCGGCCCCGCGACGCGCATTTTCAGACCCTTGAGGTCGTCGGGCGTCTTGATGGGGTGTTTGTTGTTGGTGACCTCGCGAAAGCCGTTTTCGCCCCAGGCCAGCAGGTGCAGGCCGTGCTCGGCCAGGATCTCGGCCATCTTTTCGCCCGGCGCGCCATCGGTGGTGGCGTCGACCTGGTCGTAGTTGGCATAAAGGTAGGGCAGCGAGAACACCGCCATTTCCGGCACCAGCGGCGTCACGTTGATCGCCGAGGTCACGACAAAGTCGATCGACCCGCGCCCGACCATTTCGGCCTGTTTCATCTGGTCGCCGCCGGTGAGCTGGGCGTTGGGAAAGATGCGGATGGACAGGTCGCCGTCGCTGCCGGCGTTGACCAGCTCGGCGAATTTGTCGGCGCCCTTCTGCCAGCTGGTCTGATCGCCGGTGTTGTGCGACAGGCGCAGCGTTTCGGCGTATGCGGTGGTGGTCAGTGCTGCGGTGGCGACAGCAAAGACGACGGTGCGCAGGATGGTCATCGGGTTTCCTCCCCCATATGTGTGATCGGCTATCCTCCAACAGCCGTGGCCCCAGAGTGTCCATAAAGTAGATCTTGGTTCAAGAGCGGAAACGTGTCCGGTTCGGGCAGAGTCGCCGATACTTGGCATAGTGCATTGAATATACGCGATAAAAAAATTGCACTTGACGGGATGGGGCATCATCTTTCATCATGTGGGGTGTCCATATAGTGGACTAATCGGCTGAAGGGCCGGGCAGAGGAGAGCAGCATGCCGCAGTCGCGCAGGGTACAGGACCGGGATCCGCCTCAGGTGGCGGGCGCGCAAAGCGTGACGCGCGCGCTGAAGCTGTTGCCGTTGCTGGGGCGTGACCCCCAGCGCGGTGCGTCGCTGCCCGAGATCGTTGCGTACACCGGGCTAAGCCGCCCCACCGCGCGCCGTCTGCTGTTGTCGCTGATCCATGCGGGGCTGGCCGAACAGGACGCCCTTACCAAACGATACCTTCTGGGCGAGGAAACCTATGTGCTGGGCAGCCTTGCGGCCCAGCGGTTCGGGCTGATCGACATGGCGCACGAGGCGATCGCGCGGCTGGCGCAGGGCACCGCCGACACGGCCTATCTGTCGATGCGCCGCGACGGGTTCGCGGTCTGCCTGCACAAGGAAGAGGGCGCCTATCCGATCCGCACCCAGGCCTTGCAGGTGGGGTTTCGCCATCCGCTGGGCGTGGGGGCGGGGTCGCTGGCGATACTTGCCGCGCTGCCCGACGATGAGGTCGACGAGATGCTTGCCCAGAACGCCCGTCTGCTGGCGACCGAGTATCCCCGCGTCACGCAGCCCGCCGTGCTCAACGCCGTCGCCGAGGCCCGCGCGCGGGGCTGGGCGCTGAATCCGGGGATGGTGCTGGAAAACAGCTGGGCGGTGGGGCGTGCGCTGCGCCGTCCAGACGGGCGCGTGGTGGGGGCATTGTCGGTGGCCGCCATCGACTCCCGGCTTGGCCCGGAGCGCCAGCACGACATCGCCGCGCAGCTTGATACCGCCGTCACCGAGGTCGAGGCCCGGCTGGCCCGGCTTTATGCCCGCCACATGCCCCGCGCCATCGCCTAATGAACACCCTTGGGAGAACACAGACCATGACCAAAGCACAGATCGCCGGATGGGCGCACAGCAAGTTCGGCAAATCCGAGGCGCCGGATGTCGAATCCCTGATGGCCGAGGTCATCGCCCCGGCGCTGGATCACGCGGGCGTGCCCGCGACAGACGTGGACGGGATCTTTGTCGGCTGTTTCAACAACGGCTTTTCACCGCAGGATTTCACCGGGGCGTTGCCCGGCATGGTCGCGGCCGAGCTGGCGAACGTGCCCGCGGTGCGGCTGGAAAACGCCTGCGCGACCGGGTCGGCGGCGCTGTTCGCAGCACTGGATTTCATCGAGGCGGGGCGCGGCAAGGTGGCCCTTGTGGTGGGCGCGGAAAAGATGACCGCGTTGCCCACGGCGCAGGTGGGCGACATCCTGCTGGGCGCGTCCTATCACCGCGAAGAGGCGGATGTCGCGGGCGGTTTCGCCGGGCTGTTCGGGCGCATCGCGCAGGGCTATTTCCAGAAATACGGCGATCAGTCCGAAGCCCTGGCAATGATCGCGTCCAAGAACCACGTCAATGGCACCCACAACCCGCTGGCCCATATGCAAAAGCCGTTCAGCGTTGAACAATGCAACACCGTGACCGACCGCAACCCCTATGTGGCCCAGCCCTTGCGGCGCACGGATTGTTCGCTGATTTCCGACGGCGCGGCGGCGCTTGTGGTGGTGCACCCGGATGTGGCGGCGGATCTGGAGCGCGCCATCGGGTTCCGCGCCCGCCACCATGCCAATGACGTGCTGGCGCTGTCGCGGCGCGAACCGGCGGCTTTTGACGGCGCGCGGCGGGCCTGGGCGGGCGCGCTGGAGGGCGCGGCGGTCACGCTTGACGATCTGGACCTTGTGGAAACGCACGATTGTTTCACCATCGCCGAGCTGCTGGAATACGAGGCGATGGGCCTTGCCGCGCCGGGGCGCGGGGCGGATGTGATCCGCGAGGGCATCACCGCGCGCGACGGCAAGCTGCCGGTAAACCTGTCCGGCGGGCTGAAATCCAAGGGCCACCCCATCGGCGCCACCGGCGTGTCGATGCATGTCATGGCCGCGATGCAACTGGCCGGCGAGGCGCCCGAGGGCATGCAGAAATCCGGCGCCTCCATGGCGGGCGTGTTCAACATGGGGGGTGCCGCGGTGGCCAATTACTGTTCCATTCTGGAGCGTGTGAAGTGAACGACGTATCCTTTCGTACGCCCCCCGAAGGCGGGCTGACACCGCAAACCACCCGCGTGGCGAACCTGGGCCATTTCCTGACCCGCAACGCACGCCGCCTGCCCGATCGCCCCGGCATCCTGTGGCACGACGGGGCGCGCACATGGGCGGAGCTGGACGCGCGGGTGCATGCGCTTGCCGCCGCCTTGCGCGACCGGTTTGGCGTGACCAAGGGCACGCGGGTGCTGGTGCAATCGCAAAACTGCGCGCAGATGTTCGAAAGCATGTGGGCCTGTTTCCGGCTGGGCGCGGTCTGGGTGCCGACCAACTTTCGCCAGTCCCCGGACGAGGTGGCCTATCTGGCGCAATCATCAGGTGCGACCGTTATGATCGCGGGGGCGGAGTTTCGCGACCATGTCGCCGCCTGCGACATTGCGCAGGTCATCACCATCGGCGGGGCAGGGGGCGGGGATTTCGACGCGCTGGTCGCCGATTACGCCGGGCAGCGGGTGGCGGATACGGCGGTGGATCGCGACGATCCGTGCTGGTTCTTTTACACCTCGGGCACCACGGGGCGGCCCAAGGCGGCGGTGCTGACCCATGGGCAGTTGGCGTTCGTGATCCTCAGCCATCTCAACGATCTGATGCCGGGCTCCGGGGCGGGGGATGTGTCGCTGGTGGTGGCGCCCCTGTCGCACGGGGCGGGCATTCATCAACTGGTCAAGGCGGCCGTGGGGGGCGCCACGCTGCTGATGCCGCCGGGCAGGTTCGACGTGGCGGAGGCGTGGCGGCTGGTGGCCGCGCACCGCGTCACCGATATTTTCACCGTGCCCACGATTGTGAAGATGCTGACCGAGCACCCGTCGGTTCAGGATCACGACCGCAGCAGCCTGCGCCATGTGATCTATGCGGGCGCGCCGATGTATCGCGCCGATCAGGTGCGCGCGCTGAACGTGCTTGGCCCGGTTCTGGTGCAGTATTTCGGGCTGGGCGAGGTGACGGGCAACATCACCGTGCTGCCTCCGTCTGAACATCACGTCGATGACGCCCGGATGCGGATCGGCAGTTGCGGCTATGAACGCACCGGCATGCAGGTGTCGGTTCAGGACGAGAACGGCGCCGAGCTTGAACCGTTTGAAACCGGCGAAATCTGCGTTGCGGGGCCCGCGGTGTTCGCGGGCTATTACGACAACCCCGAGGCCAATGCCAAAAGCTTTCGGGCCGGGTTTTTCCGCACCGGGGATCTTGGGCATATGGACGCCGAGGGGTTCATCTATATCACCGGGCGCAGTTCGGACATGTATATCTCGGGCGGGTCCAACGTGTACCCCCGCGAGATCGAGGAAAAGCTGCTGACCCATCCCGCCCTGACCGAAGTGGCGATTCTGGGCGTGCCCGATCCCACCTGGGGCGAGGTGGGGCTTGCGGTTTGCGTGGCGCGCGCCGATGCCGATCTGACCGAGGAGGATGTCATCGCGCATCTGAAGGGCGACGTTAGCAGTTACAAGCTGCCGCGCCGGGTGGTGTTCCTGCCCGAGATGCCCAAGACGAGCTATGGCAAGATCACCAAGAAGCTGTTGCGCGAAACGCTGACGGCCCAGGGCGTGATCGCGCCATGACCGGGGCGGGGGTGAACCCGCGGCTGTGTCACCCCGGCGCGCCGGTGTTGCCGCGGGTCAGCGCGGTTCCGGCGGGATTGCGCGCGGTGGACATCGCGCTGGATGGTCTGGTGCCGCTGGACTCCGCGATCTGTGCCGCGTTTGCGGGCGCGTCCGGGTTCGTGACCATCACCGATCTTGGCTGCACCGCGCTGGATTATGTGATCCCGGCGCAATCCACCCGGCCTGACCGGCTGGCGTGGTATTCCGATCCGCAGGGGCAGGGGGGCCGTGCGGTCATTCGCGCGGCCTATGCGTCGGTCGGGCGGCAGGGCGCGGGGGCGGGCCTGCATTGTCATGGCAGCTGGGACACCGCGGCGGGCGCGCGGTTTGGCCATCTGCTGGGGCCGCGCACGATGCCCGAGCCGGGCCAGGTGCTGCGGGGCTGGGTGTTCGACGGGGCGGATTTCGATCGCCGCGCCGACCCGGAAACCGGGTTCGACCTGTTCGCCGCCATCGGCGCGGGCGTGGCCAGTCCGGATGCCGTGGCGCTGACGCTGCGTCCGGACGAGGACGTGGCGGAAACCTGCATGGGCCTGTGCGACAGGCTGGGCTGGGCGCAGGCGCGTCTTGAGGGGCTGGGCAGTCTGAACGGCGCGGGCTTTGCCGGGGGGGCGGTGATGCGCGACCACGCCAGCGAATTTGTGGTGCGCGCGGGCACGGTCGGCCCGACCCGCGCCGACATCGACATCGCCGTGATCGACAGCGCCGGGGCGGAGTATGCGGGCGCGCTTGTCCCCGGACAGGGACGGGTGTCGATCACCGCCGAGCTTGTGCTGATCCGCGCCGGATGATCCGCCGCCCTGTCGTTGTGACCGGTTGCGCACGGCGCCGGATTTTTGTGCCGGGGCAGGGAACCGCCTGCTTGCGTGCCGGGTTCGCAATGCGACAGTTACGCGACGACACGCGACGAAACACAGGGACCGCACCGAATGAACAATGCCTTTGACGGAGCGACTGTGCTTATTCTTGAGGACGAGGCGATCATCAGCTTCGATCTTGAGCTGACGGCGCAGGATCTGGGCGCTGCCCGCACGGTTTGCGCCTTTTCGCTGCGCGAGGCGCGCGATGCGGTGGATGCGGGGCGTTTCGATATCGCCATTCTGGACGTGAACCTGCCCGACGGCAGTTCCGAAGCGCTGGCGTCCCGGCTGGAGGCGACCGGCACGCTGGTGATCTTTCACACCGGGCACGGCGACCCCGATACGCTTGGCGCGCATTGCCCGTCGGCGGGGTTCGTGGCCAAACCCAGCAGCCCCCAACAGATCGCCGCCGAAGCGGCCCGCCTGCGCGCCGCCGCCACCTGACCGGCGTGGCATTTGCATCGGGCGCAACCATGCCCATATCTTCGCGATAGGGCTGCGTGTCCAATCAAGAGGTGCACCGCGATGGGATACATCAAGACGACGGTTCTGATGGCAGCGATGACCGCGCTGTTCATGGGCGTGGGGTATTTGCTGGGTGGCAGCGGCGGCGCGCTGATCGCGCTGGTGGTGGCGGCGGGGATGAACCTGTTCGCCTGGTGGGGATCGGACCGCATGGTGCTGCGCATGCACAACGCCCGCCCCGTGCCGCACCGCGACCCCGAAGGGCTGTCGGCGCTGGTGGCCGATCTGTCGCAGCGCGCGGGGCTTCCGATGCCTGCGGTTTATGTGATCGACGAGGCGCAGCCCAACGCCTTTGCCACCGGGCGCAGCCCCGCCAATGCCGCCGTGGCCGTGACCACCGGCCTGATGCGCAGCCTCTCTCCCGAGGAACTGGCCGGGGTGATCGCGCATGAGCTGGCACATATCCGCAACCGCGACACGCTTATCATGACCGTCACCGCGACCTTTGCGGGCGCGATCACCATGCTGGCCAACTTCGGCATGTTCTTTGGCGGGCGGCGCGAGGGCGGCATGGGCATCATCGGCACGCTGGCGATGATGATCCTTGCGCCGATGGCGGCGGGGCTGGTGCAGATGGCGATTTCGCGCACCCGCGAATATGCCGCCGACAAGGCAGGGGCCGAGATCTGCGGGCATCCGCTGTGGCTTGCCTCGGCGCTGGCGCGCATTCAGCAGGGTGCGGCGCGGATCGACAACAACGCGGCCGAGGCCAACCCCGCCACGGCCCACATGTTCATCATCAACCCGCTGCACGCCCACGCGCGCGACAGCCTGTTCGCGACCCACCCGGCGACCGAAAACCGCATCGCGGAACTGCGTAAACTGGCCGGAGCGACGGCGCGGCCCGCGCCGCGCCCGGCACGGCAGGTGTCGCGCGGCCCCTGGGGCTGATGGGGGCGGGTCGCAGTCGTATGACGCGGGGCAATTCGCGGTCCGGCCCGGGCGGCGTGGCCCGCGCGCCCGGAGCCGCGACCGGGCGCGGCGCATGTCGCCCTGGGGGCGCTGGGCCGCTGGCATTGGCGGGTAATTCCCGCGCATCCGTTTGGCGGGGCCTGGGCTGTTAAACGATCATTTTTGATATGTTGTCGGCGAATATCGCAGTTTCAATATCATATTTGATCGCATATAATGGGCGCATCATTGCGCCACCCGGATGTTCGCCCCATGCCGCTGCTCGACAATCTGAAGACGGCCGAGGATCTGCGCCAGCAGATCGCCGCCGCCGCGCGGGATCGCCGCCTTGCCCTGAACCTCACGCAAAAGGCGCTGAGCGACCGGTCGGGCGTGTCCATCGCCACTCTGCGCCGGTTCGAGGGCGGCGGCCCCGCCAGCCTGGAAACGGTGCTTGCGCTTGCCGAGGCGCTTGGCGCGCTCGATGGGTTCGGCGCGCTGTTTCCGTTGCCCGAAGCGCAAACGCTGGATGATCTGGACGCGCCCGCCCCCCGCCGGCGTGCAAGCGGGCGGCGGGCGCAATGACGCGGCGGCTGGACGTGCGGCTGGATTTCGCCGACGGCGGCCCCGCGGTGCGTGTTGGCCGGCTTGGGCGCGATCCGGCGACGCGGACGACGGTGCTGGAATGGGATGGCGATTTCGCGCGCGCACCGCTGCCGATCCTGCCCCTGGGGCACCGCCATGACGGGTTGCTGCGCCCCGATGCCACGCGCCGCGCCAGCCTGCCGGGGCTGTTCGAGGACAGCCTGCCCGACGGGTGGGGCCGCCTGTTGCTGGATCGTGAAATGGCCGCGCGGGGCATTTCGCGCGCAACCATCGGCGATCTGGAACGGCTGGCCTTTGTCGGGCGTCACGGCACCGGCGCGCTGTCATACACCCCCGAAACCGGCGATCAGGCCAGCGGGGCCATCGACCTTGGCTGGTTCGAAGACATCATTCCCCGGATCGAAGACGGGGCCAGCGCCGACGATCTGACCCGGCTGCGCGCGATTTCGGGCGGCAGTCAGGGCGCGCGGCCGAAATTCGTGGCGCAGATGAATGCCACCGGGGCCTTGCGCAGCCATCGTGCGCCGCTTGACCCCGGCTGGCGGCAGGTGTTGATCAAGGCGCGCGCCGCGTCCGATCCGCCGGGCAGCATACAGGCCGAACTGGCCTATGGCACCGCGATGCGCCGCGCCGGCATCGAGACCAGCCCCATGGCCCGGATGGATGGCGCGCGCGAGCCCTTCTTTGCCACCGACCGCTTTGACCGGCCCGGCGCGGAACGGCTGCATATGGCGACCGTTGCCGGGCTGCTGGATTGCGGCATGGTGCATGGCGCGGTGGATTACACCGACCTTGTGAAGCTGGCCAAGCACCTGTGCCGCGACGCGCGCGCCGTCGAACAGGTGTTTCGCCGGATGGTGTTCAACGTGCGCGCCTTCAACCGCGACGATCATGTGCGCAACCATGCGTTCCTGATGGGCCGGGCGGGGCAGTGGCGGCTTGCGCCCGCCTATGACGTGTCGTTTTCCGACGGTCCCGGGGGCGAGCATTCCCTGGCCATCGCGGGCGAGGGCAGGGCGCCCGGACGCGCCGCCCTGGCCGAGGTGGCGCGCCTTGCGGGGATCAAGCCGCGCCAGCGCGACGCCATCATTGGCGACATCGACGCGGCGCTGGCCACCTGGCCCGATCTGGCGCGCGATCACGGCGTGCCGAGCGGGCTGGCGCAGCGTATCGGCGCGGCCATCGCGCAGGCGCGCGGCTGGGACTGACTAGCGCCGCTTGCCCGGAGTCTTGCGGATCTTGTTGTTGCGCGGGCCGGTCTCGACCGGCGTGTTGGACCGGTTTTCATCCAGCAGCTTGCGCCAGCGGTCCAGCCGCCCCGCATCGACCGTGCCGTCGGCGATGGCGGCCTGAATCGCGCAGCCCGGTTCGTGGTCATGGGTGCAGTCGTTGAACCGGCAGGCGGGGGCCAGCTCGGCGATCTCGGCGAACACCATGTCCAGCCCGTCCGAGATATTGCTGACGTGCAGCGTGCGCATGCCGGGGGTGTCGATCACCAGACCTCCGCCGCTGATCGGGTGCAGCGAGCGGGCGGTGGTGGTGTGGCGCCCCTTGGCATCGTCTTCGCGGATGGCGCCGGTCGCCTGGGCGTCGTCGCCCTGCTTGTCGGTCAACGTGTTCAGCAGGGTTGACTTGCCCACACCGGACGAGCCGATCAGCGCGACGGTCTGGCCGGGGCCGCACCAGGGGGCAAGTGTCTGCGCCGCCTCCGGCGTCCTGGCGTTGATCTGCACGACCTCCAGCCCACGCTGAAGGGCTGCGGCCTGCGCCACATAGGGCGCGGTATCGCCCGCCTTGTCGATCTTGGTGAGCACGATCAGGGGCCTTGTGGTCGCCTCGTTCGCAAGGGTCAGGTAGCGTTCCAGCCGGGCCGGGTTGAAATCGTCGTTGCAGGAGGTGACGATGAACAGCGTGTCCACATTCGCGGCGATCAGCTGGTCGGGGCGCCCGCCTTCGGTGCGGCGCCGCAGCAGGGTTCGCCGGTCCAGCCGCCGCGACAGCATCTGGGTCGCGGGGTCGACCAGCGCCCAGTCTCCGACGGCGAAGTCGGTGGTCCTGGCGTGGGCGGGCAGGGACAGGCGCACCGCCCCGGTGACCGATTGGGCGGTCAGCCGCGACCGGTGCACGGTGGCGATGCGCATGGGTGCAAGTGCGGAGTCGTCCGGGGCAAGCTGGGCGTCGAAGAACGGCCCCCAGCCGAGGGAGGTCAACACGGGCGAGACGGGGTCTGTTGCATGGTTCACAAAGACCTGAATGGCGAGCCGCGCGTCAGGGCGCAAGGGATTTCCGCGCCCCGCGCACGCTTTGCCGGGCGGGGGCGCATCCGTTTTGCGTCAGGTCGGGGCCCCGCCGGGGGGCGCCCGACAGGCGCGTGATCGGGCGCGTGATCGGGCGCGTGATCGGGCGCGTGATCGGGCGCGATGGCGCGGGCGAAAACGGCGATGTCCTGCGGCGCCCGGTCATCGACCGTCCGACCCCGGTCGCGACAGGGCCATGAACCGCCCCGGGGTCTGTCGGGCCACCCTTGGCTGGGTCGATTGGTTCAACAACCGCCGGCTGCTTGGGCCCATCGGAAACATCCCGCCAGCAGAGGCTGAAGAGAACGTCTATGCACAGCGCGACGTGCTGGATATGGTCGCGCGAATTGAAGCAATAGGTCTCCGACAAACTCGGGGCGGTTCACACAAGACCGACCCCTGTCTTCCGGGCGGACTGCGGGTTGATCGGCTTCATCAGGTCCGGTGCGCCAACACAACCTCTCTGCCGATGCGGCGGGGCGTCTTCCCCTTGGTCATGGACTGGTTCACCCGCAAGGTCCTGGCCTGGCGCATCTCGAACACGCTGGCGGCGGATTTCTGCGTTGAGGCGTTGAACGAGGCGGACCACGGCTTCGGCCGCCCGAGATATTGAACACCGATCAGGGTTCGCAGTTCACGTCCTTTGTTTGGACCGACCGGCTGAAACGGATCGGCACACGGATCGCGATGGACGGAACAGGGCGCTGCCTCGACAACATCTTCATCGAGCGTTTCCGGCGACCCCTGAAGTATAAGTGCGTCTAGCTGCACGCCTGGGAGACCGGTTCACAGGCCAGGGCCGGCGTTGGCCGATGGATCACTTTCTACCATCACCAGCGGCCTCATGCCGCCCATGGCGGACAGCCGTCCGCCGTGGTCTGCTTCAACCAGATCGAAACTGACCAGCAGGGGCAGTACAGTAGCCTGAATCACGCCAGATCCTGTCCAAGAGAGGGGGAGTAGCCTATTTGCCTGGCTATTCTGGTTGGGGTTTTGCAGGAACATCTTGTCGGTGCAACGCAGTCTCAAATCCGTAGCAGCCTTTCCGTCTCTTTGCGCAAGACTGGTAGAGACGCGCTCAAAATACAGTTTGGCATGTTGGTCGCTGATCCCGAGTGATCATCATTGACTGGCGAAAACTCACTAGATTTCGGGAATAATTTATAGAATTTGCGATCCCGGGAGGACACGAACCCGCAACTTCCTGATTGGACGGTCACGGGTCTACGTCCCCAACCACTCGTAAAGCTGGCGGTTTAATTCGCGCTTTTCGTCACGATTGCCAATGTACCATAAGCTTGCACACCGAGATGATTCCGCGACTGCGTGGTGTAAAATTTTCTTATTTATTTCAGATGCTTGCCATGAGGCTCTTTCCCCCCGCAAGGCATAAGCATGCACAGTAGACACATAAGCATGCACGGCTGCGGTCAAAAAAAGGGCCCGCAATGCTTGCCCTGAAACGTTCATACCGGTATTGGCCAGCTGCTATTCGTCCAGCACCATCTCCATGAGTTTGTCGCCGTCGATCATGTCGCGATAACCGGGTGCGGTGAAGGGGCACAGGCCTTGAGGCAGGCGGGAGTTCTGGGCATAGGCCTTGGAGAACATTTTGATTGTGGCGCTCTTCTGGCCATGAAGTTTGCACAAGCCGAAGGCGCGGATCAGCAGCTCGATGACGAGGCCCCACCTGGAAGCGCAGGCAAAATCGAGGCGCTGCAGAAAATCGACGTCGACAAGGTCTTCGACATCGATATCGGCGCGTTCGGCATAGGTGTAGACGAGCTTGTTCAGTTCGATCATGTCCGGATCCCTTGTCGGATCAGCGAACTTGCCCAGGTGGATCTCATCGAAATGGATGTGGGAGAGGAGATGGGCGATCTGCTCTTCAGAGTTCACATGACTGGCCAGAACCGGGACGCCTGACAAGATGAGCATCAGCTGCCATTCCGGTTCCTTCATCAGCGCCTTGAAGCGGTCGAGGAGCTTTGCATTGGAAATTTCGCCAGAAGTAAAGGCGTGCTGACATTCGTCGTAGTAGAGGCCGATGACGCCCTGTTCGCGGCATTGGTGGCGAACCATGTTCCAGAGTTCACCCTGGGTGCGCCGGGGGTTCGCGGGGTAACCGAGAGATTCGAGCGTCTTGTGACCCAGATCCTTCCAAGTGATCGACCCATCCAGCTTGCAGTAGATAATCTTGCCAACCTTCCCGTTGGGCATTTCCGTCATGCTGGCGTTGAATTCCTCTATGAGCCTGACTGTCTCGGAAGTCTTGCCGACCCGGGATTCGCCGGTGACCAGCATGCCGCGCACTTCGAAGTGCCCGCCGATGGCGGCTTTGACGTAGTAGTCGTGCAGGCAGTTTTCGAAAGCTTCGCGGAGCTTTGCCGCGCGCGGAAAGGTATAATGGCCGCGCTGCAGAGCAACCGATGCGTTGACGCGGTTCTGGTCGATGAAACCCATGGGTATCCTTGAATTGCTGGACGTCGTTGAGGTGGCGGTAGTTACGAGAGCTCGCCCTTCTGGGCGGGGCGGCCGAGCCTGACAGGGGGCTCCGAAGGCGGGTTATCTGCCTTGGGCTTCGATTTCGTGGTTGGTATTGCTGGCGTAGAGGTCGGCTTCGCAGGCGCGTGATCGATGAGGCTTGCTCCGCCGAGTGGCAGGATCCCCGGCCCCGAGGTCGCGGTGGCCAGGGTACCTGGGGCGACCGTATCGAGCGGCACGTGCGTGGTGACCAGCCGAGATGCGGCAAACAGGCTCTTGGCCTTCTTGCAGGTTTCGGCCTGAGTGACATAGCTCCTCGGCAAACGCCGCTCGACGCCGATTTTCTTGAGCTGATCATGCCTCTCGAGGCGAACCTTTGCGATCCGGTCTTCGTAGAGTGTTGTCACCTCGGGGTTTTCACGCCGGTAGTGCGTCATCAGCTCCAGGAATTCGGATGCGGTCAGATCGGCGAAGACCGTCGTCTGGAGTGCCAGCCTGTATGTCTTTCGATCACGCGGGATCACTGCGGTCGCAAAGCTCAGATCGTCCGGATCGATATAAACGGTGACCTTGCCCTTGTGGTGTTCGCGGGCGGCCTGGAATTCGTCTGACGCATAGAAGAGGCCTTCAAGCACCCGCACACCCTCATCGTTGGGCTGCAACTTGAATGGCCAGCCCAAGTGGACGCGGCGGAGATCTTCATCCAAAAGACGAAATGTCTCCCTGGTCTCATTCAGTTCTTGATAGACCTCTGCTGGGCGGCGCCCGCTCATACCGACGCCCATATGTTTCAGGGACGGGTACTCGTCGATGAAAAACTTGGTCAGGATTTCATAGAGGAGATCGATGTCAAGGACGCCTGATGCCTTGGCGTCATATCCGGGCAGCTCTCCTGCTTTGCGACCCGTGTAGCCGTGGAGCAGTTTCAGCAAGACGGATTCGGTGGTGCCGAACATGCGCTCGACATAGGGTTTGTCGGCGGAGGCGTGGGTACGCACGTCAGTATTCGCCGATGCGATCCCCATGAGCGCGGACTTGACCTCGGCGTTCCGCAGGCCGGTACCGTTGTCGTTGCGCACCATGCCGAGCCCCATGGCCGGCATCGGATCGCCTTCGCAACCATAGATGCGCCTCTCGCGGGTCTTGTCGCGTGTTGCCATCCGCAGCAGCTGCATCGTGGCTTCCGCTTTGGGCTGGTCGCTGACAACCCAGGCCAACGGCATGCGTGTTGCGACATCGATCATGACAAGGATGCTGAGGCGGCTGCGGATCTCGTCATCCGCCCATTCCATAGCCTTCTTCATATCTTCAGACAGCGTATGCCAATAGCCTTTGGCCTTGGCCGAGGTAATCAGGGACGCCCGACATTCGTCCATCTCGCAGAATTCGCCGATCATGAGCGCCCGCACGTCAGAACTGCCGCGGCCCCGCTTGTTGCGCGCGTGGCGCTCGCCCTTCGTCGCGACCATGTATTCGGTCGGCGTGAGCAGCTCCTTGCGGTGACGAAGAACGGATTGATGGGATGGGACCGGGAGCGTGGGGAGGTCGTTGATCGCCCGCTGCAGGTTTTCCCTGTTGATCAGCGCTGCAAGGTAGCCATGCACGTTCGCCACGGACGGGCCCTTGAGATCCAGGCCGATCTCCTCCCACGCCTCTGTCATGAGTTCTTTCAGACGCAAGGGCAGACGCGGTGTCTCGTTGCCTTTGAGGTGGTCAAGTGTTGCCAGCCCAGCGATGACATCATCACCGTCCTGGAGACCCTGATAGATCCCGTAGTATTTCTTCAGCGTCCGCCCTTTGTAGAGAAACCAGCTCCTCTGTCGACCGCCCTTCAAGGTGGCTGCACCCAGATGCACGCGCTCGCCAAAAAAGGCTTCGACGAGCGGACGCAAGAACTTCCTGTTCGCGGGGTCGTTCAAGGCGCCGATGGAAATCCGGAAGTCCTCATTGCCCTCGACAATGGTCCGGTGCCGATGGAGCTCGTCGATCGCCCTGCATACCGCGTAGTGGAAGCGGCCATAAGTCTGTTGCTCATCGGAGAGTTGGGCCGCGACGCTCAGACCACCCAGCCTGAGCTTGGCACTGCCCTCCGGCAACAGCTGCGAAGGGGCGAAAGTCACGACGCCGGATTTCATCAATTCGACGAAGGACGAAAACCCAAGAATACTCATCTGGCCGCCCATCGGGTCCGCCAGCTCATAGCCTTGCGAACCGACCTTGCGGAGCAGGAGGTCGCGCCCCTGGACGACGATTTCGGTTCCGGCTTCGAAGTTGTAGCGAGGCGCGATCGTCATGACGCAACCTCGATGCGCGACCATTCCGCGACCACATGGTCAAGGTTTGCGGTCAAGGCGCCGCGTGCGATCAGGCGATGGCAAGATTTGAAGACCGTCTTCTGCGGCAAATCGAGCAGCGGAAAAAGATCACGCATCAGCCAGAGCGAACGATGGTTGCAGGCGGTCCAGAGCACGATGTCGTCGATTTCCGGATCGGGTGTCTGGATGGCCTCATGCAGCCGGAACAGGTTCTCCCGTCGCTGCCGCGAATAGCGGCCAGCATCGACGATGATCATGCTGTCTGCAGCGCGCGAGGGTGTCGCCGCTTGGATCGCTTCGATATCGCGCCGCGTCCGAGGCTTTTGCAGGCTGTCGGAGTTGCGAACGAAGATGAGCGTGCGCCGTCCATCCACGAAAGTGGCAAGCAGGTCATGCGTATAGCTGGGACCTTTGCGGTCACCAGGACGCAGATAGACCTTCAGCGGCTGGAATTGCAGATCATAGAGGAGAGGCGAGAGCAGCAGCTCGTGGGCGACGGCGGCCTCGGCCGCGCTTTCAGCGATGCCGACCTCAGGCCGGTAATCATTGGCCGCGGTCCGGTAGGTCATCCACACCCGATGCGAGCTCGAGCTCCGGAAGCCGGGATTGCGAACGCTGGTGAAAGGCAGGACACCGTGGATCCGCCCGAGTTCGATCTTGGACTGCCTGGGCAGCTTCGCCGGCGAATAGTTCCAGCTGTCATGATCAATAGTGTGATCGGCAGACATGACTTCTCCGTTCCCGGAACAGCGTTGCGCCGGGTGCATTTTTGTTTCCTTTCAAGAGGACATGCCACTCTTGCCACGCTCAACCGCTATCGGTAGCGTGACAGATGTGATGATGCGGCAGTACCTCTGCTTCTTGGGCGAAATTCCGTCCTGCCCCACCCGGTAGTGCTTGGGTGGGCCATGCGCTCATTTTCCGCGAAGTCGGCGAAAATCCCAATTGAAAACGGGTCGCCAAGCCTTCATGAATGTGGAAAACTCATGTAAACATCTGATTCATAAAGATAATCTGGGCCGACCTAGTCAATGGAGCATCGGCCGGCCCTGTTGGTCCGAGCCCAGCTCCAGCATCCGTTTGACAGTCCGGATGTTGATCTGATGGCCTGCCTCGAACGCCTCAGCCAGCGCGGTCGTGATGGCCGCGGTGATGATCGGGGAAAGCTGCCGCTTCGCGGCCTCGCGCAGGACGAGGTCATTGATCTGCCCCTGCGTGGGAGAGGGCACGCTGACGACGCGGATCCGTGACAAAAGCGGTTCCGGCAGGCCACGCAAGCTATTCGAGGTAAAGACCCAGTTGATGAACGACATGTCGAACTGGTTCTGGAAATAGGGGCAGGTCCACCGGCTTGCCGTCAGGTCTTCGAGCAGCGGCAGGAGGGCATTGGGAAGACTGAAAGCCCGTCCCTTGTCGGATTTGGGCGTGCCGGATTTTTCTATTTCGTCAATAATGACAAGGGGATTTGCAACCTGCCGCATCAGCATCAGCATCAGGCTCACGAGCCGACCGGGGCCGGCGTTTGCCCAGCCGCGTTGGCTTCCTACGAGCCCGAAGCTGGCATTCTCGCCAGTGGCATCCAGGGTCATATCCGGCGTTCCCAGCAGCTGCGCAAGACGCCTTGCCCAGGCGCTTTTGCCAATGCCCGGCGGGCCATCGAGAAGAATTGGCGCAAATCGGGCGCCAGGGCTGCCACTTGAACGATTATGATGAAGGCTGCGCCAAATATGGGTTGTCGCTTCCGAGACCCAGGGAAACTCGGCATGAAGTGCTGCTGCGATCTCGTCGACATGATGCGCAGAGCGCAGGTCGAAGATTTCGGCGCCATCGCGACAGCCCTGCAGCATGGCACGGTCTTCTCGCGACAGGCGCGTTGGCTCGACTTCCTTCAGATGGTGGCGGTGGATCTTCTGCGCCCATCGCCGGATCCGGATCTCGAGCGCTTTCGGGAGCTCATTCTGCGCGTAGCGCCATAGTTCGTTGTGGGCAGCGCGCTCGTCCTGGGGGATGCCATCGGAAATCTGCCGCTTGTCCTGCAAGGCGGTGTAGAATTCCTTGAGACGCTTGATGATGGCGGCCTCGTCGAGTGCCGGATCGGGCTGTTTGCTCGGGATGAAGCGGATTTTGGGCATGGATGGGGGCTTTCGTCATAGCTCCGCCAGCCGCCATGATGGCGGACATGCGGGCAGAGCCTCGGATTGGAGGGAAGGCTGAATTCGCTATGCGTCGAACATCTCTCTGAGCCGGAGGCTGGCCGGCCAGGAAGAATTCAGTGTCAGCTAAGGGTATGTGGCGAAGGTATCATCGGGCACTCGCAGAGGACAGACATGGGAAGGACGCACCATTCCATTGGGAGTGGACGATTACTCGGCGAGCCCATGCCATAGCGCCCGAACCACCGCAAGTGATTCTAATGTTATGATATTATTGCGAAAAAGTGGATTTGGTTTTTCGCAAAAGCGAGGCCGGCTGACTGGTAGGTGTCCTGGGCGGCGCCCGCACTTCGCCAAGAGCATGAGCCATGCGGCCCGCCAATTTTTATTGCCGCGCTACTGCAAACTTGACCGAGGCTGTAGGTCCCGTAGCGGCCGTTCGGCATGGCGCCCATGAATGATTGATCAGCGATGCCATTGATACCTCGCCTGGCCAGACAGGAAGAACCTTCACGATTGCTCACCTTGCAGCCTGAGTGGCGCACCGCAGCACTGACAGACCGGGCGCTTCGCCTTCAACTCCTCGAGGAGATGCAGCGGCGCACTTTCCACAAACCTCTTAACCCGTTCAGGGTCGACATGGGCCCGGACGCTACCCGAAGGCGTCTGAACAAATCATGGTCGCCTTCATCCAGTAAGCGAAATCGGGGGCGCCTCTACGTAGGCACACCTCGCCAACAATTCGAGGTCAGAGACCCTAGTAGGCCCGGCAAGGGTTCTGCAGTCAGCCCACCTCATGAACTAGGGTCAGGATTCACAACCAATAGATGACGACCGCAGCGAGGGCGATGGCTGAAAGGAACACCTTTGGGCATTGATCGTAGCGCGTGGCGACGCGCCTCCAATCCTTCAGTCTGCCGAACATGATCTCGATGCGGTTTCGCCGTTTGTAGCGACGCTTGTCGTATTTGACCGCCTTCTTGCGTTTCTTCCGACCAGGGATGCAGGCGCGTATCCCCTTGTCCTGCAATGCTTCTCTGAACCAGTCAGCGTCATAGCCACGATCCGCGAGAATCCATTTGACGTTTGGCAAGCCGCTGAGCAGCGCGCGTGCGCCGATATAATCGCTCACTTGTCCGGCGGTGACGAACAGATCGATTGGCCTGCCCTGGCTGTCGCAGATGGCGTGTAGTTTGGTATTCATGCCACCCTTGGTGCGACCAATCAGGCGACCACGCCCCCCTTTTTGGCGGCCATGCTGGTCGCCGTTCGGTGCGCCTTCAGGTATGTCGCATCGATCATCACTGTCGTCTTCTCGCCGTGTTCCGCCGCCAGCCCGACCATCATCCGCGCAAAAATCCCTTTTTCGCTCCACCGCTTCCACCGGCTGTAGAGCGTTTTGTGAGGGCCATAGGCGGCAGGGGCATCGCGCCACCGCAAGCCATTGCGATTGATGAAGATAATCCCACTCAGCACGCGTCTGTCATCGACCCGAGGCTTACCATGGGACTTGGGGAAGAAAGGCGTCAGACGGGCCATTTGCGCGTCGGTCAGCCAGAAGAGATCGCTCATGTCACTGCTCCGTTTTCCGAGCCGTGAATCACGCTGCGCGACCAAAATCAATGCATCCTGACCCTAGGGAACATCCACCCACTGGAAGGTTGTTGTTCCCTTAAACGCACTTGGAGGTGACGATGGCCTATTCCCGCTTTTTCCTGATGATTGCCGTGTCTACGGTCCTGATGTTCGGGTTGATGTACCTGAACACGTATCTGATCAGCCATATCTTCTGGTCAGAAACACGCGCCTATATGGCCATCGTCATGGGGGCGGTTATGGCCTTCGTCATGCTGACCTTCATGCTCGGCATGTACAAGAACCGCACGCTCAATATCGCGATATTCGCGGGCTCCATCATCGTTTTCGCAGGGGCGCTCTGGCTGGTGCGCAGCCAGGTGACGGTGCAGGACCGGGCTTACATGCGGGCGATGATCCCGCACCATTCAATCGCCATCATGACGTCGTCCCGTGCGGAAATCACCGATCCCAGGGTACGCACTTTGGCCGATGACATCATCTACGCCCAGGATAAGGAAATCGCGGAAATGCGCTATCTGATCGCGGATATATCGGCGAATGGAGAGGCAACACCTGCCGGGGAGGAACCGGCTGCCGAGCTGAAACCCGCTCAGGACGCCCTGTCCAGCGAGGTCGTTTCCATGGTCGATCCGGAGTTCCTGACGCAGGCAGATATCGCCCAGGTCTTCCCGGATGGGGCCGCGTGCAGCTTCACCTACACTGAAACGAGCCCGCCCGTGTTCGTGTCGGGGAGCGACACTGCTCTGGTCAAGATCAGCGGGGATCTTGTCCAGCTTGAGGGCGGCGGAGAAAGCTTCGCGGCTGACCCGATCACGATTGAGGTGCGCGACACGGAAGATGATGGCCTTCAGGACTTTGTCATCAGCGCGGGTCCCGACTACGAGGCCGGTTTCCGCGGCCAGTACCGCTGCGCGAATTGAGGAAGATGATCATGCCAAAGGATACCACGAAAACCGCCGTTCTCTACCGCATGGTCATGCCCGAGCACACATGCCCCTTTGGTCTGAAATCCAAAGATTTGCTGGAGCGCAAGGGCTACGTCGTCGAAGATCACCACCTGAAGACCAAGGACGAGACCGAGGCCTTCAAGCGCGAGCATGACGTCAAGACCACGCCGCAGACCTTCATCGACGGGGAACGGATTGGAGGTCATGACGATCTCCGCATTTTCCTCGGGATCGACCCACCCAAGGAAGAACAGAGCGACACGACGTATCGACCTGTCATCGCGATCTTTTCGGTCTGTGCCCTGCTGGCGCTCGGGCTGGCGTGGCATCAGTACGGGACGATCCTGACCTGGCAGAGCTTCCAGTGGTTCATCTCGCTGTCCATGACCGTGCTTGCGATCCAGAAGCTTCAGGACGTCGAGCAGTTCTCGACCATGTTCCTGAATTACGACCTGCTGGCGAAACGCTGGGTGCCCTACGGCAAGGTCTATCCCTACGGCGAGGCACTGGCTGGCATCCTGATGACTGCAGGCGTCCTGACATGGATTTCCGCGCCCGTTGCACTGGTCATCGGGACCATCGGAGCGGTCAGCGTGTTCAAGGCCGTCTACATCGACAAGCGTGAATTGAAATGTGCCTGCGTCGGCGGGAACTCCAACGTGCCGCTCGGCTTCATTTCCCTGACCGAGAACCTGATGATGATCGTGATGGGGCTCTGGATGGGCCTGCGCGCGCTCGGGGTATAAGATGATAAACGGGGGCGTCGTCGTGACGCCCCGGTTTTTAGCCGACCTGCCCATCGTGATTATGGCTTAGCCGACGTGCTCCGGCGCGACCGTTGACGTGAAGGTGGCGGTGACCAGCAGGATCACGAGGAAGGCCGCGACCTCCCACCGGATCGACGCCCTCAGCGGGCCGGCGTTTCCGGTCTCGGCCAGGGCCGGGGTCAGCCGAAGCTTGTTCAACCCGGCGAGGCCGAGAAGCAGGGCCACGACCGCCAGCTTCAGCGTCAGGAACTGCCCCCAGGGTTGGGTCAGGACTGCGATCGGATCGCCCGCCAGGATCACCAGGATCACGACGCCTGCTGCAACAAGCAGCCCGACCATGACAAGCGCCGCCTGACCGAACCGTTCGACAGTGCGCACGGTTGCCTCGTTGCCGCGCTCTGCCATGTCATAGAGCGGATAGAAGCCCCCGATCCAGAAGCTCGCGGCAAGGATGTGGATGACGAAAAGCGTCGAAAGCGCCAACCTCGGATCTCCGGTTGCATGTCCACGCAGCGCGAAACTGATGGCGACAAGAACAACACCAAGGGCCGCCACAGGTCGTGTCCAACTGCGATTGATCGCGATGGTCGCGATGCCGAGCAGGCCAAGAATGTCGGCCTCAACCGACAGCCCAAGTGGGCTGAATAGGGCGATCTGGAGCATCATCGGATCAAGCGCGCCGCCGAAGCCCCCGTAGAAGAAAGCCGCCCGCAGCGGAATGTTCAGCGCGCTGAACACAATCCCAACGACGGCTGACCATGCTGCAAGCCGCCTGAGGCGACGGCCTGCAGCGGCATCCAGCTCCGTCAGGAGCCAGAGATTGATGACGGAGCCCGCCGCAAGCAGGACACTGACGTACATCCCCGCCTTGACGAGGATCGAGGCGATCTGCACCGGCTCCAGTGCGGCAAGAACTCCGCCCATGATCAGTTCGCGACCTTGAACGCGAAGCTGCCATTCATCGGGTGGCCGTCCGGCGACATGCCGCGCCAGTCGACCTTATAATTTCCCGGTGCGAGCTTGGGCAGCTTGCCTTCCCAGGTTTTCACGGACTCATTCGCAGCAGGACCGTTAATCTTGTAGGTCTTACCGTCCGGCGCTTTCATCGTGACCGTAGTGATCTGCATCGGGTCTTTGAACATCAGGTGAATAACCTTGGTGTTTGCGCCGATGGTCTGGCCGTTGCTCGGCATGGTCATCATGCCCTTGCCATGTGCCGATGCAGCGCCTGCGCTCAGCGCGAGGCCGACCGACAAAGCGGCGGCAGTGAGTATGGTACGCAGTTTCATTGGGGTGCTCCCTTGGTTGGTTCAGGTTGAAAAGTTGCGCCCCTGCGGATGTGCATCGCTTTTCAAAAGCAGATACCGAGAGGGGCGCAGGAAAATCAGAACATGAAGTTGATGCCGACCACGCCGGTCAGTTCGTCGAGCTCATCGCCATGATCGCGCAGGATGTCGGCTGTTCCGCCAAAGGCGCGTTCGTAGTTCACGCCGATATAAGGAGAGACGCTGCGACCGATCAGGTCGTAGCTCAGACGCAGCCCCAGCTCGACAGAGCCGCCGCCTGCCACGATTTCGCGCTCGGGATCATCCGCCAGCGGCAGGCTGGCTTCGATGGACGGTGTCAGGATCAGCCGGTTGGTCAGCAGGCCTTCATACTCCACCTCCGCCCCGAGGTAGGGGTATTCGGAAACGTAGAGCGCCGCTTCGACTTCGAACCATTGCGGCGCGAGGCCGGTGACGCCGAAAGCGCCATAGTAACGCTCGGGCGCGCCGTCCGGCGTGGAGGCGGCGATCCCGATGAAGCCATCGAAGAAATCGGTAATCGGCTTCTGGAGGCGGATCTGGTTGTCCATCTCTTCGAAATCGCCACCTTCGATCTTCGCGCCTTCGCTCTTCCAGACGAGCCGCAGCTCGTCATTGCCCGTCCAGGCCTCGAACCCCCAAGCAAAGGAGTTTTCTTCATCGCCCATCCGGTATTCGAGCTTGTCGATCCGCACGCCCCAGACTGTCGGGGAAACGCCCACCTCGGCCATCGCGACTGAGGTGAAAGTCAGCGCAAGCGGAAGCCCGAGGGCCGTTCCAAGCAGCAGTTTTTTCATGTGATTGGTTTCCTTGGAATACGCGCCCATCAGGACGGGCCGCCTTCGACGATGACCTTGCGAAACATGCCGCCGGCCATGTGGTAGGAGAGGTGGCAATGGAAGGCCCACTGGCCGGGAGCGTCGACTTCGGTCTCGGTGTAGAGCGTCGTGCCGGGTGCGACGCTGACCGTATGCTTCACGGGATCGTGTGCCCCTTTGCCAGTGTCGATGATCGTCCACATCCCGTGCAGGTGCATCGGATGCGCCATCATAGTCTCGTTCACGAACTTGAAGCGGACGCGCTCGCCATACTTCAGGCGGATCGGGTCGGCATCCTCGTATTTGACGCCGTCGATGGACCAGATGTAGCGTTCCATGTTGCCGGTGAGCCGGATCTCGATCTCGCGGGTGGCAGGGCGATCACGGTAGAGCGGTTTGCGCGCCGCGAGGTCTTCGTAGCCAAGGAACTTACCGCCATTGGCCGCCGTCGGGATCAGCCCGCTGCCCGGCACATAGAAGGCAGCGCCCGGTGCGCCTTCAGAAGGAACGACGGGCATGCCAGCGGACATGTCCATGCCGCCCATGTCCATTCCCGAATGATCCATCCCGGACATCATGCCGCCCATGTCTGCCATGGTCAGCAGCGGCTGAGGTCGCATCTTGTAGTAGGGGCCGACCATGCCTGCGGACGGTGCCAGCGTGCCCCGCACCATCGCGGTGCGGCCCGCACTTTCGCCGATGATCGAATAGGCTTTGGCCTCGCGCGGCTGGACGATCACGTCATAGGTTTCCGCGACGGCGATGCGCAGCTCGTTTACCACGACCGGCTTCACGTCATTGCCGTCGGCCTGCACCACCGTCATTTTCAGACCGGGCACGCGCACGTCGAAATAGGTCGTCGCGGAAGAGTTTATCAGGCGCAGGCGCACCTTCTCGCCGGGCTTGAAGATGCCGGTCCAGTTCTGCTGGGTGCTGGCCCCGTTGATCAGTGGCGTGAATCCCTGAACATCCTCGATGTCCGTGGGCATCATGCGCATGGCCCCCCACATCTTCCGATCCTGAAGGGCGGCTTTCAAGCCCTCGGCACCCGCGTCTTCGATCAGGTCCTGCGCCGTGCGTTGCGCGCGGTTGTAGTAGTCTGCCGAGGCTTTCAGGTTGCGGAAGATACGCGATCCGCTGTGCGGATGCTTGTCCGTGAACTGCACCACGTGGTCGCGGTCCGTCGGCACGGCCTCGCCGCCCTTCGGAGAGATCACGATGGCACCATAGGCACCGTCAGGCTCCTGGAAACCCGAATGGCTGTGGAACCAGTAGGTGCCGGCCTGTTCGATCGGAAAGCGGTAGGTGAAGGTCTCGCCCGGCTTGATGCCGTTAAAACTGATGCCCGGCACGCCGTCCTGCTGGAACGGCAGGATCAGGCCATGCCAGTGGATGGACGTGCTTTCGCGCAGGTTGTTCTTCACGCGGATGACGACGTCTTCGCCTTCCTGGAAGTGCAGGATGGTCGGGGTCTGGCTGCCATTGTAGCCAATGCCGTTCTTCTTGAAGGTTCCGGTGTCGATCCGGACCTTGTCGACGGTGATGTCATAGGTGCCAGCCTGCGCGGGCAGGCCGAGGGCAAGCCCCAGCACTACGGCGAGAGGCCGCAGGAGATTCATGTGTTTCATCTGTTTTCCGTGAGCGCGGACCAAAAAGATGGCCTCGCAAAGAGGAGATCACTGCCGAGCAGTGAAGGGAGGGAGAAGGATCATCTGGGCCAGAGGATCGAACCTGAAGAAGACCGCAAATGATCGGATTGCCGGACGTAGCCGCTCGGGCACGCCGCAATCAACGCCGTACAGGCGCGCTCAGGCCAGAGGAGGCCGAAGGAAGGAGAGAAGAACGGACTGCAGAGCAATGCTCGGTTCGGCTGGATTCAGGTCCGCGATCCGGAAATCTGTGTGCAGGTCGACAGCAGACGTATTGCCATACTGATCTGTGCAAGCAACGCTGGCACAATGAAGCAGTCCCATTGGCTTGGGCTGCTGCTCAGTCTCGAAGGCAGTGTCGACCATCTGATCCTGAAGAACGGATATTTCGTCACTATGCACATGCTGAACCGCAGGCTCTGCACAATGTTCGGCCATCGGCATCACATGCGCAAATGCACTCGTCACAACGAGCTGCAATGCAATAAGAACGATGAAGACCCGACCGAGCACACAGTTTCCTTTAGTCCACCGACGATAAACACTTCCGGGGGGTCAGTCGTCAAGTCGGAAAGAGCCTTCCAGTTGCTGGAAGCTCACGACTTCGTGGGAAGCAACGTGTTAAGATCGGCATCCGCTATTTGTGCATTGCTGCCGCTGCTCGTGACGAACGATGCATTTACAGCGAACGGCAGTAAAGTTTCGCAGTCTGTGAGTTCGCCCCTCGCAGATTTTGCAGTTGCAGCGAATGGCCACTCTGACGCGCCGCACCGCGGCGTGACCGAGGATGGGTGAACGGCCGCTCAGGGCCGTCAGCGTCCGCAGGCCTGGCGGACCAGGGCGAGGGGCTTGCCGCGCCGCCGCAGGTCCGCTTCGAGCCCAAAGTGACCGGTTTCGCGCGGGGGCTTCGCTGCAGGTGCATTCGTCCGGTCGCAGCCCTTCACGACATTCGTGGCCCGCGCGCGGCGTCAGACCGGGCTCCACACCACCGGCGGAGAACCGTCATTCGCCGCGCATCACATGAAGGACCGCTACGCCTGAATGACGGTTTTTATGTCTGCGCAAGTCGTTTCTGCCCCTCGTCAAGGCTGGTCTGCTCAATCTGTGCGCGGGCTCTGACCTTTCTGGGATTGAGCTGCCGCCTTCGCGATTTCCAGCTGCACAAACGCATCAGCAGCGGCCCGCTTCAGATCTGACGGTCCCGGCAGCTTGCCTGTCCCTCGTCGAGGATCGCACCGTTGCCGGCATCCTCGTAGCGCCAGTCATAGCCGGTCGCATTGAGACTCAGGCGCAGAAGCCCCCGCTGTCCGAAAGCAGCGGCCGCAGTTGTTGCCGACAGCGGATGCGCCCCGGATGTCTTTCCTCCCGTTCCGACGATGAAACTCGTCGTGCCATCCGGTGCGGCGTTGCCCTCGGCGTCGAGCGGCACCGTCCGTTCGTAGAAATGATTGTGCCCGTTCAGCACGAAGCTGGCCCCGGCGCGTTGCAGCCTTGCGAACAGCGCCTCGGCATTGCCGCGCCCCTTGCGTGGGTCGAGCGAATGGGCCGGGCGGTGATAGAAGGCCATGAGGCAGGCATCGGGGCGTTCCGCAAGCGCGGCCTCGAGCCACCTTGCCTGTGCCGAGCCCGCAGAGGCATCGACCTCGGAATTCAGCGACAGGATCAGCCAGTTGCCCGCCGTCACCGCGTAATATCCCCGCGCGTCCGGGCCTGCGCGGTCCTGCCAGTAGTCGTAGTACCCGAATGCGCCGGGCGTGTTGTATTCGTGGTTTCCCAGCGTCGGCAGGGTGCGGTTATAAAGCTGCGACCAGAGCGGATCGAAGCAATCCGCGAACTCGCCGGGCTTGCCGGAGCTGTAGACCAGGTCGCCGAGTGCCAGCACCGGCGCGGTGTCGGCCTTTGCCAGGGCCACCGCCGGAACGGCAGCGGCGCCTTCGGGGTCAAAGGGGCTGGGAAGCCCGAGCAAACGCGAAGTCACGGGGAAGGCGCTCGAAAGGCCGGGCGCTTCGGGGCAGTTGGCGATGTCGCCCATGGCGAGCAGCTCGAGCCTGCCGGTCGCCGGGTCAAAGGCACGGTCGATGGTCTGCTGCATCGGGCTGTCGCCCTCGGGGCCGCTCGCGGTGGCGCTGCGGACGAGGAGGCCCGCGTAGCCGATCCATTGCGATTCAAGCGCGGTCACCAGCAGCAGCGGCGCGACCAGGGCGGCGATCAGGGTGCGTTTCTTCATCTTTTTGTCCTGTGATCAGGGGCGCGCGATGAGCACGTCGGTGCCCGGCGCGGAGGTGAGGTTCGACAGCCCGGCAAGCGCGGGGATGCCCTGCGGCGCGGTGCCTTCGAAGGCCCAGGCGGTCAACGGCGCACCGTCGGGGCTTTGCCCGATGTTCCAGAGCCGCAGCGTGCTGGCGGGCGAAGGGCTGCGCAGCGTCGCCCCGGCGGGACGTGCGCCAAGGAAGGCTGGGGGCAGCATGGCGTCCGGTCGGGGCGCGTCGGTCAGTTCCTGCCGCAGCGCTGCGAGACCCGAGCCGAGGCCCGGCTGGGCGATCCCGGTCCAACCAGCCGACACGAGGCGGCGGGAGATGTCGGGGACGGAAGGCCCCTCGGAGACGATGCTCACCGGCGGCAGCAGCGCACCGTCCAGCGTGACGACCGCCTTGGGCAGCGTGCCATCGGCGAGGGCAGCGGCGCTGTCGGCGATGGTGACCGGCGGCACAGGGGGACGCGGAGCGGCGGCGGGGTGATCGTGGATCGCAAACCCTAGCGCCCCGGCGAGGCAGGCCGCCGTGACAAGCCCCGCAACCATCGGGCGAGCACTGCCGCGCTTGGGCCTTGTCGCGGCAAAGGCGGTGCCGATGACCAGCCAGATGCTGCCGATCACCCAGCCGTTCAGCACGTCCGACAGGTAATGCTCGATGAGGAAAAGCCGGGTGAAGCCGATCCCCGCAGCCATTGCTACGCCGAAGGTCACGGCCACGGTCGGCCCGATCACCTTCTCGCGCCAGAGCATCGCTGCCAGCGTGCCGTAAAGCGCCACCGAGATCGCCGCGTGGCCCGAGGGGAAGCTGTTCGAACTTTCGAGGATATAGGCCAGCGGCGGGCGCGCACGTCCGAAGGCCAGCTTCAGCACCGTGACCGTCGCGGCATTGCCCAGCACGGCGACCGCAAGGCCGATGGCGCTGGCGCGTCTGCCCCAGAGCGCAAGGCCCAGCACGGCACCGAGCGCGACCAGCGCCGCCACCGGGACGTGACCGGCCTGCGTCGCCCAGGCGGCAAGCGACAGCCCGCCCGGTGTCCAGAGCATGTGCATCAGGTTCGCAAATCGCTGGTCGAGCAGCGCGGTGCCCGGCACGAAGGCCAGGTCCAGCGCCCCATCGACGAAGACCCCCGCGAGGTAGAGGACAAGGACCACCGCCGCCGTGGTCAGCAGCGCCTTGCCCGGCGCAAGCCGCGCAGCGACGAAGGCGGCAAGGCGCGGATGGCGCAGCACCGGCGGCCAGGTGGCAAGCCTCCCGCGCACGGCTGCCGCCCAGCCGCTCAGCACCGGCCAGCCGCGCCGCAGGTGGTGGGTGACGATCCAAGTGAGCGCGGCCAGCGCCGCGAGCAGGCCCAGCGGCAGCAGCAGGCTCGGCAGCCAGGGCGAGATCCGCGCCAGCACGTCCCCCGCCACATAGCCCATCGCCACATGGCTCAGCGCATAGACCACGCCGCTCGCGATGTTCCAGCGGAGGAAGCGGCCCCGCTCCATCCCCGCCAGCGCGGCAGCCAGAGGCACGAACCCTGCTACCGGCCCGAGGAACCGGCCCAACACCAGCGCCATGCCACCGCGCCTGCGGATCAGCTCCTGCGCCCTAAGGAACGCCCCCGACCGCGGCAGGGTCACGCGGGTGCCGAGCCAGCGCCCGCTATGCCAGCCGATCTCGCCGCCGAGGATGGCGCCGATGCCGACGAACCAGCACAGGTCGATGAAATCCATGTGCCCGAGCCGCACCAGCGCGCCCCCGGCATCCACCACCAACGTGCCCGGTACGATCACCGAGGTAAGCCACCAGCCTTCGAGCAGGCTCGCCAGACCAACGATCCAGTAGGACCAGAAGCCGAAGGCGTCGAGCGTCGGCAGGATCTGCGAGGTCAATCCGTGCATGTCTTGAAATTCCGTCGAGAGAGAAGGGGCGACCCGCGACGGGGCCGCCCGAGGTGGGGCAGATCAGCGGCGCGGGTGCAGCGTCATGGCGGTGACGGTCGCGGCGATCACGCCCAGGAATCCGAGGCTGGTCGCCACCGTCCCGAAGCCAAGGCCGCCGTAGTCGACCGGCTGCGACAGCAGGTCTCCGAACGACGCGCCAAGCGGGCGGGTGAGGATGTAGACCAGCCAGAAGGCGAGGATCGCGTTGAGCCCGAGCAGGAAATACCCCAGCGCCAGCGAGATGATCACCGAGGCGAAAAGGATGCCGCTCGCAAGGTAGCCAAGGGCGAAATGCTCGGCCACGAGATCGCCTGCGGCGGTCCCGAGCGCAAAGGTCAGCAGGACGGCGACCCAGTAGAAGGCCTCGCGCACCGGGGTGTCGACATCATGGATCGACAAGGTGCGCTCTTCGCTCCACCAGAGGGCGAAGCAGGCCGCGAGCGCGCCGCTGAAGGCCAGCGTGCAGGTCACGAGGCTGACCCCGAGATTGTCGACGAGATTGTCGGTCAGCAGCGTGCCGACCACCGACACCAGCACCACGTTGAGCCAGTAGGTCCAGGGCACATACCGGCTGCGCGAGAATTGCAGCGCCAGCGTTCCCAGCAGGATCGCCGTCATCATCAGCGAGGTGTTGGTCAGCCCCAGCCCGAGGTTGACGTTGAGATAATCCGCCGCGGTCTCGCCCATGGTCACCGCCATGAGCTTGATCAGCCAAAAACCGGCATCGACCTCGGGCACCTTGTTGTCGGGTTTGGGCTGGCTGTGCGCCATCCGGGCATCGAGAGCGGTCATTTCGTCACCTTTGCGGGGGTCAGAAGGGCAAGGGCCTGCGCCGTGAAGGCATCGGCCCGGCGGTCGTCATCGGCGTTGCAGCGCTCGGTCGCCTTGGCTTGCAGGTCGCTGATCTGCTGCGCTGCACCGGAGGCACGCCCCGCGGCGAGGCCGTCGCGCAGGTCCGACAGCATGACCTCGCAGGGCAGCGCGGGGCCCGCCGCATCGGTCACGGCTATGCCGCCGATGGTTTGGGCTGCGCCCTCGGGCGTGGCCGCTCGCGTCGGATCGGCGAGCGTCGCGGACAGGTCGCTCAGCGCGGTCAGCACCCGCGCCCGATCGGGGGCTTTGTCCCGCAGCGCCGAGAAGGCCGCGTCGGCGCTGGCATCGACATTGCCCCAGAGCACCGGGGCCTGCGCCCGCAGCGCCTTGGCCCGGTCGTCCCATGCGGTTTCGAGATCGGTGATGCGCGTCTCGGCGGCGACGAGGTCGGTCTGCGCGAGGGTCTGCGTATCGGCGACAATGGCCTGCAACGCCGACAGATCGCCAAGGCCCTGCGCCGGGGCAAGGGTCGCGGTCTGCACGGTCGAATCTGCCGGAGCGACGACATAATGTTCGACGCCCGAAAAGACGGCCACCGGCAGCGCGATCGATGCGGTGGCAAGAAGAAGCTGTTTCATGGAGGGGGCCTCACCCGTTGAACTGGTGAGGCGGTTCTGCGCCCGGCATCCTGCCGTTGCCTGACCGCAAGATTGGGAAACCGTAATGTGACCGACCGGCGGATTACGGATAATCAATCCAGGCGTCATGACGCGCCATGACAGCCACGCCATCTGTTGGTCACGAGGACGCCGCATCCCGCAGCGACCACAACGGAGACAGACCCGATGAACCGCTTCATTCCCCTCGCCCTCATCCCCGCCACGCTGATCGCAGGCATCGCCGCCGCAGGCACGCCTCAGGCCGAGATGACCGACGCCCAGGAGGCCCAGGCCGCGCAGGCCAGCGGCATGACCCTGAACGCCGCCATCGACACCGCGCAGGGCAAAACCGGCGGCACGGCCATCAGCGCGGGCTGGGAAGACGACGACAATGGCCACTGGGGCTACGAGGTCGAGATCGCCGATGCCTCGAACAGCATCGAGACCTGGTTCGTAAACCCCGCCGACGGCACCGTCACCAAGGTGATGGAGACGCAGGACGACCACGAACAGGGCGACGATCACGAGGACGGCGAGCAGGATGACGACTGACATCGCGCTTCGCGTATTCTAAACCTTTCGGGCGGCAGGCATCTCCTGCCGCCCGTCATCCTTGGAGGCCCCATGCATATCCTCGTGATCGAAGACGATCCCACCACCGGCGATTACGTCGCCTCTGGCCTGCGCGCCGAGGGCCATGTGGTCGACCTTCTGGACAATGGGCGTGACGGGCTGATGCAGGCGATGACGGGGCGCTACGACGTGATGGTGCTCGACCGGATGGTGCCGGAGGTCGACGGCATGTCGATCCTGCGCACGCTGCGCGCGTCCAAGAACCCGGTACCGGTGCTGCTGCTGACCGCGCTCGGCGGGGTCGAGGACCGCATCGACGGGCTCACGGCCGGGGCGGACGATTACCTCGTGAAGCCTTTCGCCTTCGGCGAGCTGTCGGCCCGGCTGGCGGCGCTGGCCCGCAGGCCGCCGCCCTCGGACGAGCCGACGGTGCTGCGCGCGCGCGATCTCGAGATGAACCTGCTGACCCGCAAGGTGACGCGCGGCGGTGAGACGATCGAGCTGCAACCGCGCGAATTCGCCCTGCTGGAACACCTGCTGCGCCGCAAGGGGCGGGTGCAGACCCGGACCATGCTGCTCGAAGGCGTCTGGGACATCCATTTCGACCCACAGACCAATGTCGTTGAAAGCCACATGAGCCGGCTGCGCGCCAAGATCGACAAGCCCTTCGACGTCGCGCTGATCGAGACTCTGCGCGGCTCCGGCTACCGGATCTCCGAATGAGCCGGATGCGCTCCACGCCGCTCAAGCTGTCGGTGGTGCTGATCGCGGTGTTCACCGGCTTCATGACGGTGGGGCTCGCCGTCGCCTACGCGCTGATGCACGAGACGCTGAGCGCCGACATCGACCTGCGGGCCGATCAGGTCATCGCCGAGTTGGCCGCGATCCCCGAGGAGGACGAGCGGCTGGAACGCGCCGGAGAGATCGCCAGCGCCGCCGACCCTCGCGCCTTGCTGATCCGTTTCACGCTGGACGGCAATACCGTCGCCAACAGCCCTGACCTGCCCGACGGGGTGATTCACGAAGACGAGGTGCCGCTGCCCGAGCCGACCATCGCCGATAGCTACCTCGTGCGCCACGCCGATCTTGTGCCGGGGGTGCTGATGGTCGGCATCGGGCGCGACAGCCTGTCGGAGTTGGTCGAGACCTTCGTGTCGATCCTCGGCTTCGTGCTGCTGCCCGCGCTGACGCTGACCTCGGCCATCGGCATCGTGGTGGTGCGCCGCACCACGGCGCGCGTCGAGGCGATCCGGGGCACGCTGCACCGGCTCTCCGAAGGCGAGCTTGGTGCCCGCGTCTGTGCGCCGCATTCCGACACCGACCTCGGCGACATCGGGCGCGATCTCGACCGCATGGCCGAGGCGCAGGAGGCCGCGACCGGGGCGTTGCGCCAGATCGGCGCGGACATCGCCCATGATCTCAGGACACCGATCCAGCGCGTCGCCGTGCGGCTGGAACGGCTGGGCGATGCGGACCTGCCGGGCGCGGCCCGCGACCTGCTGGACCGGGCGCAGACGGAGACGGCACAGATCATCGCCACCTTCCAGTCGCTGCTTCAGATCGCCCAGCTTGAGGGAGGTCAGGGGCGCGACGGCTTCGGGCCGGTGGATCTTGCGGCGCTGATGCACGACATGACCGAAATCTATGAGACCTCCGCCGAGGATGCCGGAACGACGCTGACCTTGACCATCGACGACCCCTTGCCGGTGACCGGCGACCGCCACCTGCTGTCGCGCCTCATCGCCAACCTCATCGAGAATGCGCTGCGCCACGCCCCCGGCACGCCGATCCGGCTGTCCCTGGCGGGGAAGGTGCTAACGGTCGCCGACGGTGGGCCGGGCATCCCCGAAGGCAAGCGCGGGATCGTGCTGCGCCGCCTTGCCCGGCTCGAGGCCAGCCGCTCGACCCCCGGCTCGGGTCTGGGGCTGGCGATGGTCAAGGCGATCGCCGACCTGCACGGCGCCGATCTGACCCTCGGCGATGCTGCCCCCGGTCTGACGGTCCGCGTCAGTTTCCACGCATGAAAAAGGCCCGGCGGGAGGGAACACCGCCGGGCCTTTTCCCTGTTCCGGAGCCTCTCCGGATCAGATGGTCTCACGTCACCGGGCGCGCGGCCTCGGCGCGCAGTTCGGAGGCGCGGCGCTCTGCCTCGGCAAGGATCTGCGGCCCTGCCATGCGCACCGCCACTGAGATCACGAGGCCAAAGGCCAGCGCGACAGCCATCGCCACCAGCCCGAAGCCAAGCCCCACCACAACCACCAGCCCCACGAGAAGCTGAGCCATCCAGAGTTTCATCCGGTCCATGTCGGGTCTCCTTTCCCTTTCCGGTATGACAGACAGATAGGCCTCGCCCCATGTCGCTGCATGACCGCAGGATTGGAAAACCGTAATCTTGACCCGCCGCCGGAAAGATTACGAAATCCCAATGTCGGGCACAGGTTCGGCCAGACTTCTCCCGGCATCGGGGAGCGACCAGACAGCAGAGGGACGAAGACCCATGACCGATACCCCCCGAAACGAGCCCCGCTGGCACCGCGCAAGGCAGGTGCTGCCCTATGTGGTGACGCTCGCCCTGTTCGGGGCCGGTGGGTTCGCGCTCTATCACCTGCTCGCGCCGGTGGATCTGCGCAGCGTCGTGACGCAGGCGCGGGCAACGCCGTGGCATATTCTGGGGCTGGCGGTGCTGACCACCTTTGCAAGCTATGTCGCGCTGACCGGCTATGACCACTCCGCGCTGAAATACATCGGCAAGGAGCTGCCTGCGCCGACGGTGATGCTGGGCAGCTTCCTCGGTTACGCCTTCGGCAACACCATCGGTGCGGGTCCGATCACCGGAGGCGCGGTGCGCTACCGCATCTACTCGGCCCTGGGGCTGTCGGCCCAGGACATTGCGGCGATTGCCGCCTTTGCCTCGGTCGCCTTCGGGTTCGGGGCGACGATCATCGGCTTCGGGGCGCTGGCATGGCATCCGGGCGCGCTGGGGCATCTGCTGCCATTCGCTACCGGGACGATCCGGGTGGTGTCGCTTGCGGTGGTGATCCTGGCCACGGGGCTGCTGTTCCTGATGGCGCTCCGCCAGTCGCAGATCACCCTGCGCGGGGTCACCCTGCGCGCACCGGCGCCGAGGCTTATGGCGGCGCAGTTCTTCTATACCGCGGTCGACCTGCTGCTGGCGGCCTCGACGCTCTACCTGCTGCTGCCGCCGTCGGAGCTGGGCTTTGCCACCTTCCTCGCGGTCTATGCCGCCGCCGTCATGGCCGGAGTGCTGAGCCACGTCCCCGGCGGGGTCGGCGTGCTCGAGACAGTGGTGATCGCGGCGCTGCCCGCATCCGTCCCCGTAGAGCAGGCGGCGACGGGGTTGCTGCTCTACCGGCTGGTCTATTACCTGCTGCCCTTCGGCGTGGCGCTGGCCCTGCTGGCACTGACCGAGGCGCGCATGGCACGCGGACGCCTGGCCGGGCCGCTCGGCAGCGTCGCGAAATCGGTCAGCGCGCTGGTGCCGCTGGCAATGGCGGCGATGATGCTGGCCTCCGGTCTGCTGCTCATGGTGGCAAGCTTGCTGCCGCCCACCTCGGAGCTGGCCGAACAGCTCGAACTGCTCACCCCGCTGGCCATCGCCGAAGGCGGCGCTCTGCTCTCGAGCATCCTCGGCGCGGTGATGCTGGTGCTGGCGCACGGGCTGCTGCGCCGGGTGCAGGGCGCGTGGTGGCTGGCCATCCTGACCCTTGCCGGGGGCGTCGTTGCGAGTCTTGCCAACGGGCTCGACATCGAACGCGCGTTGCTTCTGGGCGCGGCGCTGCTGATCCTCTGGCCGACGCGGGCCGAGTTCTTCCGCACCACGCGGCTGACCCGTGATGCCCTCAGCCTGCGCTGGTCGCTGACGTTGGTGGCTCTTGCAGGGGCGCTGCTGGGGGTGCTGTTCTTTGCCCACAAGGCGACGCCCTACGCTCATGACCTCTGGTGGCAATTCGCCACCGATGCCGCCGCGCCGAGGGCGCTGCGTGCGGCGCTGGTCGGCACCGTGGTGCTGGCGCTGGCGCTGCTGGTCTTTGCGCTGCGGCCCGGACACCTGAGCCACGCCCTGCCCACCGCCGAAGAGCTCGAGACGGTCCGCGCCATTGTCGTGGCCCAGCCGGACCCCGAGGCCAACATTGCCCTCACCGGCGACAAGTGCCTGATGTTTTCGCACACCGGGCGCTCGGCCCTGATGTACCGCATCCGGGGGCGCAGTTGGATCGCGCTCCACGAGCCCTTCGGCGATCCCTCCGAGATCGCGGCGCTGGCGTGGGAGTTCCACGACGCCGCCCACGCCGCCAATGCCCGCCCAGTGTTCTATTCCGTGGGCACGGGGCTGATCCCGCTCTGGCTCGAGATGGGCATGGGGCTGGTCAAGATGGGCGAAGAGGCGGTGATCCCGCTCGGCGGCTTCAGCCTCGAGGGCGCGCATCGCAAGCGGCTGCGCACCTCTCACAACCGTGCGAAACGCGATGGCCTGAGCTTCGAGCTGCTGCAACCGCCTTTCGCAGAAGGGCTGATGGACGAGTTGCACGCCATTTCCGAGGCCTGGCTGACCGCGAAGACCGGCGGCGAGAAGGGCTTTTCCGTCGGTGCCTTCGATGCGGACCTGCTGTCACGAGCGCCGATCGCCGTGGTCCGTCACGAGGGGCGCATCGTCGCCTTTGCCAATCTGTGGCTGACGGACCGGCGCCAGGCGGCGACGCTCGACCTGATGCGTCATGTCGATGACGCGCCATCGGGAGTGATGGAGTTCCTCTTCACCGAGCTGCTGCTGCATTTCGCCGCCGAAGGCTATGCGGAGTTCAGCCTCGGCAATGCGCCGCTCTCGGGGCTCGAAGCCCGTCGCGGGGCGCGGCTCTCTGCCCGGCTCGGCGCGCTGGTCTACCGTCACGGGCGGCAGTTCTACAATTTCGAAGGCTTGCGTGCCTTCAAGGACAAATTCGACCCCGAATGGCGCCCGGTCTATGTCGCGGTGCCGCCAAGGGCCAACATCCTCGCCGTGGCAGCAGAAGTGACAAGCCTCGTCAGCGGCAGGGCAAGCGGGGAGACAGGCCATGCATTGTAATACGCTGGGGGAAGCCTGTGCCAGTGCCATGCGAGCTCAACATTGGCTGCAAATGCGCGTGATGGCCCGAGAGCAGCCATTCACGGGGGTATGAACGAAATGCCGATCCGGAGCGAAATGGACGGACATGCTGCTGGCGGGGCTCCCAAGCGGACCGGAAACGACCTGCGCATTGCTGCCGTTCGACCTGCCGTCGGCTGCGCATGCGGCGAACGGCAGGAAAGTCCGCACTGCAGACCTTTATCCTCCGAAAATGCTGCACGATGGACGAATGGCCGGTCTGGTGAAGCTGCACCGCAGCGCTCGGCCACGAGGCGAACGGCAGGTCAGGGCCGTTCACGTCGCTAGTATGCCGATCGGACCCCGCATGGCACATGCCTCTATCTTCGCTTGCAGCGAATGGCGACTTCGCTTCCGATCCCGAAACGGCTATGGAGCCGCGTATGGCAACACGTGGGGCGTTTGATCACACAGGAGGTGTACTTGCTGCGGAAACTCGCCCTCACGGTGGAGCCCGTTGACCGCGAGACGCTCCCGTCGCTGTTTTCGCGCATGGCAATCCTGAATGGAACCGACGCTGCCAACTTCGCCCTCGATCTCGGTACCACCTTTCGGCGTATCCTGGAGCAGGACGAAGAGGCTGTCGCGATTTTTGCAGAACGCGCAGGGCTGTCGGCCACGCAGCTCGCCGAAATGCTCTCCTGGACAGGTGAACGCATCGGAGACGTCCGGATGCGGTTTCGAAAGGAAGTCTTCGTCTCGCGGGCCCTGCGAAATCCGATCATTCGGGGCTGTCCACACTGCATGCGTGAGCAGGCAGCTGATCAGCCCCATCCGTTGCGGCACATTGCCTTGCGGGGCGACTGGCTGTGCAGAGGTGTTGATATTTGCCACCGTCACCACCATCCGCTGGTTCCCTTATGGTCCAGCGCGCGCCCGATCGAACGGGATGATATCGGGGCGAGATTGGCGGAAATCCTGCCAGACCTGCGAGCAGGATCATTCGACTGCGCTTACATTGATCCCACCGACTATGACCTTTGGCTTGATAAGCGTCTCTCGCAGGGTATCGCGGCGGACGACACTTGGCTGGCCTCACAGCCGGTGTTTCCGGCGATCACACTCTGCGAGTTCATCGGTGCCGCCTTGCTGCGCAAACAGGGCGAGGCCCCGGGCGATCGGCGCGCCAAGGCCACGGGCTTTGCCTTTGTCTCGCATGGCCCTGATGGGATCCGAGCGGCTTTGGACATCCTGATGCGGTCGCAGGACGGCGGCCACATCGTGACGCAGGGCGAATTGGGTCCGCTCTTCAAGCATCTCAAGGGCATCTATCTTGATGACGATGCCTTCGCGGGGTTTCGCGGGATCCTGCGTGACTATTTTCTGGAAATCTGGCCGTTGGCGCCAGGTGATGACCTTCTCGGGCAGGCCGTGACAGAGCGGCGCCTCCACTCCCTCACGTCCGCATCCAAGGAAACCGGCATCGGCCCGGCTGTTCTGAATGATTTCCTGACAGAAGCAGGCGCGCTTGCGCCCAATGACGCGCGTGTCGATGCCCGCAAGACCTTTGATGCGAAAGCCTGGCAGCACATTCTCGATGAAATCCCGACATTGGTCGGCCCAATTGCGCTGCGACGGGCCATCGGCGCGACCCTGGCCGAATTGAACGGGTTGAAGGCAGACGGTGTCCTCGTCCCGAGGACCAACGTCGCAACGATCAAATCGCCTTGGCGGATTGTGGATGGCCAAGCTCTTCTTGAGGAGTTGGAGGCCTACGCGCAGCCGGTTGCTCCAAAAGAGCCAGGGTGGGAGACGATCCAACGCGTTCACAAGCGGCTGGACCTTCCTGTTGGCGGGATCATTGCGGCCATCCGGACGGGTGCCTTGCGCCCTGGTCAGCATCCTGATGTGGTCGGTTACCACGGGCTTGTGGTGAAAATCAGTGAGGTTGCTGCGTTCAAGGCGAAGGTCGCGCCGAAGCGCAAGCCATCGACCAACCAGGGAGAGATGACCGCAGCCGTCTTCGCCCGGTCGGCGGGTATTCGGGGAAAAGGTAAATTCCTGGCTCTGATCGAAGGTGGTCACACGCCTGCGACGTTGGTTTTGAATCCTACGACCAGGCGTCGGGAATGGCGCATGAGCCAGGGCGACATCGCTGCGTTTGAGACCAACTACACGACACCATCGATGCTGTCGGCCGAAACCGGTGCGCATTTGAACACGATTCGGGCCGTTCTGCAGAGCGAGCGGGTCCAGCCGTTCCGACCAAACGGCTTGGATGTCGGACCGGTCTATCTTCGCAACGCTGTTGAGCCGGTTGTGGCACTCCTGAAATCTCAAGAAGGAAAGTGACCCCTAGCCACGGGATATGCTGAAATACCGTTCCATCCCAGTCAGCTAGAAGAAACCTTCGACACCGCAGCCCAAGCCTCTTGACAGGGGGTGTGCATGAAAACCGCCAAAACGTGCAAGCTTATGCTTCATTGGCAATAGTCAGAGAAAGCAGATGAATGCGCAAAATCAATCACTTCCGATTCGGCGCCAGGAATCCATAAATATTTTCAACAACTTGACGGACGCGACTTCCGGGTTGAAAGCATAAACCTGCGCAGAAACCAAAAACCTGCGCAGCATCAGCAGCTTAGCTGGTGCGGGCATCCGGGCGCCAGCATTTAGGCATGAAAAAACCCGCGCCGAAGCGCGGGTTTCTCAAAGACTGAATTGTCCTGGAAGATCAGGTGCCGATGGCGGCCCGGAACGGCTTGTCCCTCCGGAACATCCTCTCGTAGCTGTCATGCGTGAACGGCGTCGCTAGCTGGTTCATTCCGGTTTTCTCGCACCAGGCCGCCACGAAATCCGACCGCGCAACCACCCCTTCCCTCCTGGCAACGGCAAGCGCCACGGCATCGACGACCATGTCAATGACCAGGCCCCACCTGAAAGCGCCGGCAGTCGCAAGGCGGTGCAGGAAATCTCCCGTCGGCAGGCTAGCGTCGACATCGAGCCCCGCGCTGATGGCGTAGCTCCCGACGATTTCATTGAGGGTTTCGTAGTCCTGCGCTGGATGCCCTGGCGCACTGCTCAGATCGATTTCCTGGAACTCGATCCTGGTCATCAGCCGATCGAGCTGTGGCTCGCGTTGCACGTAGTCTCCCAGTTCCGGAACACCCGAAAGGATCAACATGAGGGGCCAGTCGTGTGACTTCATGAGCGTCTTGAACGCATCCAGGACGCTCAGAACCTCGGCATCCGACTTTCCGCGCATGATATGCTGGGCCTCGTCATAGTAGATCCCGATGACGCCCTGGAGCTTGGCCTGCTTGATGACCAAATCCCAGATTTCAAACTGCGTCCGGCGGGTCTTGTTCGTAATCGGATAGCCCAAGGCGTGCAGGGTCTTGCGGCCAAGGTCCTTCCAGCTCCCTTTCGCCTCAAGCACGCAACTTGCAAACCTCGCCTGCTTGCCGTCCGGCATGGGAACAGCACTCTTGTTGAACCGGTCCAGCATGTCCGAGATCTCGGCTGTCTTGCCCGAACCGGACAGCCCCGTCACAAGGAGGCTACGTGCCTCGAAGCCCTTCCCGGACCGCAGACGCCCCAAGTGGCGACTGAAGAGCTGCGCGAAGGTCTGCTGAAGTTCCTCGCCCCTGGCGAGCGGGAAATGACGCTGCGCCAAGTCCGCATTCAGGTTTGCCAACGAGGGAATGATGAAGGGGTTGGTCACAATTTGCTATCCTTGATGGGGCCGAAGGTCATGGCCTTGATGTCGTCTGGGTCTGGCGCCGAAGTTGCCCCCGTCTCTGGGGGCCAATCCGCCTGTCCAGCGAACCGCGGCGACGATGTACTCGCCCTGGGAGGCGTCGAAGCGGATGGCGGTTTAAACGGAGCCGTACCGGCTGGGCGTGCCGGCACCACACCCGACGTGCGGCCCCTGCTCATGAGCTGCCCGGGAGCAGCAGTGGCGCCGATGTAGGCGGCGGGGCGCGTTTCGACCTGAAGCAGTTCGCTTGCGCGAGCCTCGAGTTGCGCGAGTGTCTGGTAGCTCGACGGATCGCGTGAATCCGGGAAGAAGCCGGAGTCGCGTGCGCGACGCGCGCGAGCTTCTCTCAAATGTCGGTCGTGCAGCTCACGCAGCGTCGGGTTGGATCTCGACGCTGCCTCCATGATCTCAATGGCCTCCTCGAGCGATTGGTCTTTGAAGACAGTCATGCTCAGCTCTGCCTCCATGACCTCCTCCACTCCCTCGGCGGTGACATAGACCTTGCGGAGGTCGTCGGGGTCGAGATGAACCGTAACCCGCTTGGACTTGCCATCATCGAAGCGCACGAGCTGGCTCGAATTGAAAGGGATGTTGAAGGCTCGAACACCATCAGAAGTCGTGGTCGCAATGACCTTGGCGCCAAGATGGAGACACCTGTCACGCTGGGAGGGCGCCTCGATAGAGCCATATAGCTTCTGCGCCTCTTCCCGCTTTTGGCGTGGGGTCGCCCCGTTCATCCCGGTGCCGCGATGCGGTCGGAAGGGATACTCGTCGATGAAATATCGCGTGATGATGCCGTAAAGCTGGTCATGGCTGAGCTTGGCAGAGTTCTTTGGGTCGTACCCGGTCAACTCACCAGGACGACTGCCCGTGTACCCCGGCAGGGTATTGAGCACCTGCCACTGCAGTGTGCCGAACACCCGTTCGACCACTTGCTTATCCAGAGGCTGGTAAGCACGCGCAGTCATGACGGTCATGCCCATGCCAAGCTGGCTGGCGTAGACATCGGCATTTCGAGTGGCGGTACCATTGTCGGCTAGGCTGAGGCCGAGCCGCACGGGCGGCACTGGCTCCTGCTTGCATCCGTAGCGGATCTTTTCCTTGGTCTTGTCCCGCGTCGCCATCCGAAGCAGCGCTTTGGTATGGTCGGCGTCTGCTGTCTTGGAGATAACCCAACCAAGCACCTCGCGGGTCGCCACGTCGATGATCAGGTGAAGCCAGCAGCGTCGGACCTCGTTGTCCGCGAGCTCTTGTGGTGCCTGCTTGGGATCGATCACCTTCGCTCTCACGACGCCGTCGCCAGAGGTGAAGATCGACAGCAGGCACTGATCGGTTTCGAACTTCTCGCCGAAGGCCAGGGCGCGCACGTCTGTTGAACCGGGCCCCTTTACGTTCGTCGCGTGCCGCTTGCCGCTCCGACCGATAACGCGCACGACTTCCGAGATGGCCTTGATCCTGCTTCGGATCGTCGTGATCGTCGGAAAGCTGATACATTGCGCGATCTCCTGGGGAGAGCGGTGAAATTCCTCCTTCGCCTGCGCGTAGAGTTCGGCCAGCTTCGGCTTCTGTGGAACTAGCCAACAATCCACCACGAAGCTGATGAACCGCTCCTGCCAATCCCAGAGCCTGGGTTCCCGGCGTCCCTTCTTATGGTCGCGGTCGGCCAGAACCACCGGGTTGCGATCGAAGCGATGATAGACATCATAATAGCTGGCGAGAGTACGCCCCTGAGGAACATCAAAGCCGGCGGCCAACTTTCCGCCCCGTCGAGTTCTGAGGAAATTGAAACCGGGTGCGATCCTGTCAGCTCGCTCCAGCACAAGACGGCGATGCTTCCCGGCCTTGTCCATGGAGCGCTGGGTAAGTTTTTCACCTTCTTCACGTAGCGCGTCCTGGGCCAACACGAGGGCCAGGCGGCCCTGGACGATACGCTGGGTTTCTTCCGGAAACTGCTCCACGCGTTCAATGCCGCCGGTGTACTCCAGAAGGGCATACCTCTTCTCTGCATCCGCCGGCTTAGTCACTTCGCAATCCCGCGCCCGGATTGCGTCGTCGACCCGTTCAGCCGTCAGGTTAAAACACTCACCGCTGTCGAGACACTGCACCGCGTAGCCGCTCTCCTCGCGAACCGACACCATCAGTTCGCGACCATCCAGCTTCAGGATGGATCCTTTGGGGATGTTGTAGAGCGGCTGCGAAGTCATGCGTTCAGCGCGACCCGGGAGGGGTAATCAATGACCCCATGCATGTCCGTCCAGAACACATTCTGGCCGATGAGCCGCATCGCCGCCTGGTAGCAGCGACCCGGCTCGAAGTCGCAATTCGCGATCAGATCGCTCAGGTACCAGTAGCTGGTATTGCGTGCGGCATCCTCGACGATCTTGTCAGCTTCGGTATCTCCAAGCTGCAGGTAGTCCCAGATACGGCGAATGTTGTCGCGATAGGCCCGCGTATAATCATCCGTGCAGACGACCATGCAGTCGTCAGCGAAGTCCTCGGTCACTGCGGCGAAGATGTCGTCGATCTCATCCTGGGTTTCGCGCTTCGCCAAGCTCGTCGCGTTGCGCACGAAGACCGCACGCCGGTACCCATCCTTGAAGGTCAGCCGCAAATCGAAATGATGGGGGTACATCCCCCTCTGGCGACGGCAATAATAATAAACGGGGGCAAGCTGCACTTCCAGGCCATAGAATTCAGGGCTGCGAAGGGCATCCAGGGTGACGGCGTATTCGGACTCGCCATCGAAATGGTAAAGCTGCCGGATACCGCCGGTCATCGGCGTTGCCAAAGCTGTCGACACCCGCTTGACCGTGTCGCTGCGCGTCAAGGGATTTCGGTCACCTGCATAGGGCAGAACCCCATGGATCGGTGCCACCACAAGGGCGGGCTGTTCCTTCTTGGGTGCCGGTTGGTCCTGCAACCAGTCTTCGTAATTCGACATGCCGTCTCCGTTCCCGGAAACGAGGCGTTTCCGGGGTAGTCATCTTTTCATCCGGGAGCTCAGACCGCGCTTGCCCGGGCCGTTTTCGGCCTCTAGCTTGGCAAGTGATACACGGGCGATCTTTGCCCCAACTTCTAGGCGCGCACCCCAGGGTGCGCGTTTTCTTTTGCGCAGGACGTGGCCCTCATGGACCGCCGACCTTGCACAAGGGGAAGGTCCGCGAATCCGCTGAAAATCCAAAACAGAAAAATGCGCCCGGCCTTGAAGGCCCTTGCCGAAGTGGAGTCAACCCACTGAAAATGCGAAAAAATATCCTCTGAATTTTCTTCAGGCGACCACTTCAGCAGCCATCAGCGTCACGTCCCCGGAGTCGGCGCGACGATGGTGGGCATGTTCTCGCAACGTGGTGAGCAGGATCGCGCGAGAAGAAAATTGCCACGCCCCCCGCGAGCTATCAGCCGGGGCGCAATTGCGATGGCGACCAGATCTCGCGCTAGTTGCACGCAGTGCCGCTGTCGTTGCTGCCGCAACAAGTCGCCCACCCAGGTCGCCAACGACGGGCGAGTCGATGAGCGAGGAAAGTCCGGAGGTTTGAAGATCGGGCAGTTTGTAGCCATTGTGGGAACAAACTCGCTCGATGGTAAACTCGACGCCCTATGCGTTTCTTGCGAAGTGGCCTGATTGGCGGCTGAAACTGCAAGATGCAGCCGTTCGCCAAGCACGAGGTTAGATGAACTGCAGGACGCTAACGACGCAGATCGCCGTGTACACCGGGCCTTTGTGGAATTTCTCTGCAAATGCATACGCATACCTACCGTGACACGGAAGTGGACATTCCGCCAGGCTGGCGCCGCCGAGCCATGCGTATCCGACACAGAGGGCGGCGCGGCTTACACCGCTTGGACACTGCCCTACTCAAGAATGAAACGGGAGCACAAAGAGATTCCAATGTTTCGTCCATGTTCAACCAAAAAGCGATTGGTAAGGGCTTTGCCATGACATATGATCTCGAAAATGCTTTGATTTTTGAAGGATGAACAGTGGTTTCTAGCGGCTCTCAGGGCACACTTTTTGACGAGCGATTTTTAGGTAAGTATGCGGGATCAATCATATCAGACCCGACTACTGCCTTGGTGGAATTGGTAGCGAACGCTTGGGATGCATACGCAACCGAAGTAAGCATTCAATGGCCAGATTTTTCATCTAAGACGCCATTCACTATACGTGACAATGGGTCAGGAATGACGAGAAACGAGTTCTCTACACGTTGGCGGACCCTGGACTACGACAGAACAACTCATCAAGGTGATATTGCAGAGCCACCCCAGAATCTAAAAAATGCACGACCTCGGCGTGTTTATGGACACAACGGTAGAGGACGCCACGCAGCTTTCCACTTCTCTTCACCCTATCGCGTCATTACCATAAAAGATGGCGTCAGATGCGTATTTGATGTTTCTCAGGGCGTCCGAAATCCGATTGAAGTCGAGTTGATCGAAGAGACAAAGGGCGATTTTCCAAATGGCACCGAAATCGTCGCGCTCGGAACCTTGCGAAGCACATTTTCACCTGCGGACGTGCGTTCCGTATTGAGCACTCGATTTCTTCTGGATCCAAGCTTCAAAGTCGATGTGGATGGTATTGCCGTTTCGTTCGAAGACGTGCCGACCAACCTTCTCAAGGATGTGTCGGTAGAGGTTGCCGACTACGGCACTGCAAAGCTGCGCGTCTTAGTGTCCATCCGGGAACATCTTGAATCTTTGGAATCACTTGTGAATCCTTGGCGGAGGCAAGGTTTTGCAGGAGCTTTTGGATGTGGACCAACGAGAACCGCGGTCGTTATGATCGCAGTGGACTGCGCTATCCCAGCGATTTGACGGACGAGGAATGGGGGATCATTTCTCCGCTGATCCCGCCCGCGAAGCGGGGCGGCAACAAGCGGACGGTCGTGATGCGGGAGGTCGTCAACGGGCTGATGTATATTCTCGGCACCGGATGCCAGTGGGCTGCGCTGCCGAAGGACTTGCCGCCGCGCAGCACGGTAAACGACTATTTCTGCCGCT
>NZ_QLMG01000022.1 GCF_003259905.1 Salipiger aestuarii
ACGCATTGGCGTTCCTGCGATGGGCGTCCATTCGATCAATGCTGCGAAGGCTTTGCCAAGAAAGGATATGATCTCGGACGGACTCTAAGGCATTCGGCGAACGCATCGCCACAAGAGACCCCGACCGCCAGACCGCCGAGATCCACATTCGTGTCGCCCTTATGAACCGCTTCAACGCCCTCGGCACCGCCGCGATCATCCGCGTGGCATAACGTCAGCGGGATAACGGAAAATCACGCCTCAGGCGGGAGGTCTGCAACAACGCCGGTCACCGGCGGCGGCACGCCGGGCGCCGGGGTCACGCTGATCTTTGGCGCCTCCGATTACCAGACCGTGGCATGCGATGACGGCGCGTGGGCGGTCATTATCGTCCGCGCTGCCATCGAGGGCGGCGAACACCTGGTCAAGATCGGCGCCACCACGGTCGACCGGGCGGGCAACGTGTTGCAAACCACCTCGGCCGCCGCAGATCGACACCGTGGGAAGCCTTGCGCTGCCCGGCCTACCACTGACCGGAGATGACCGGATCAACGCTGCCGAAGCCGAAGGCGGCATTGCCATCGCCGGCACCGCGACCTCGGGCGACAGCGTGTCGGTCGGGGTGTTCGGACGGACGCCGTCCACGACCGTGGGCGAGGGCGCCACCAGGGCGGTGCTCGTGCCCGGAGGCCGCATCCCCCCGGCGCCTATGCGTCCGATCTGACGGTGGCATCGACCGACGCCGTGGGCAACGCCGCCAGCGCCACGGGCCGCCTCTATGCGGACACGATCACCTCGGTCACGATCACCAATATCCCGACCACGGGCGATGACACGGTCAACGTCCAGGAGCTAACCGATGGCCTTTGCGGTCGGGCGCAGCCGAGCTGCGCGCGACGGTGATGGTCGACCTGGGGGGCCTCGTGCAACAGGCCGAGATGACAGAAGCCGGCAGCTGGACCGCAACCTGCACCGGGCTTGAACCGGGCAGCTACGGCACCACCGCGACGGAAGCGGGGGAAAACATCGCAAGCACTGTGGGCGCGTCCGCAGTGGAAAGCGAAACCATGGTGACGCTATCCACTGATCCGGATGAGAGCGACAATGTCGTCAACCACGGGGAAGATACGGTTGGCGTGACCCTGACCGGCACCGCCGCGCCTGGCGGCAATCCTGCGTGCGGCCGAGATGGGCGATGCCACCGCCTATCTCGAACTGGCCGAGCAGATGGAAGAAAAGGATCTGCATTATTCGGCCGTGCTGGGGGTGCGCAAACGCGCGATCCGCTCGCTCGAGCTGCATGTCGAGCCCGGAGATGAAACCGATGGGGCCGCCGAGCTGGCAGAGGTCACGCGCAAGGTGCTGAACTCGGCGGCGGTGCGTACCACGCTGATCGACGTCATGGACGCGATCGGCAAGAGCTACTCGGTCTGCGAGATCGTCTGGGCCCGGATCGGCGGCGCGCTGACCATCGCCGATCTTGAATGGGTCGATCCGCGCTGGTTCGAATTCGACAAGGACAACGGGCGGCATCTTTATCTGCGCGACAATGCCGGCCCGCAGCCACTGCGCCCCGACAGCTATGTGATCCATATGGCCAAGGCAAAATCCGGCCTGCCGATCCGCGGCGGGCTCGCCCGACTTGCCGCCTGGGGCTACCTGTTCAAGAACTACACGATCAAGGATTGGCACATCTTCTGCGAGGCTTACGGCCACCCGCTGCGCCTGGGCAAATATGACGCCTCAGCCTCGCCGCAGGATCGCCAGACCCTGCTGCGCGCCGTGCGCCAGATCGGCGTGGACATGGCGGCGATCATTCCGCAGTCGATGGACGTCGATATCGTCAGCGCGTCGCAGGCAGGATCCGACAAGCTCTATGAAGGCAACGCCCGCTGGTGGGATGAGCAGCTGTCAAAGGGCGTGCTTGGCCAGGTTGCGACCACCGACGCGATCGCGGGCGGGCATGCGGTCGGCAAGATCCACGAGGCTGTGCGCGACGACATCCGCGACGCGGACGCCGAGCAGCTGGCGGCAACGCTTCAGCGCGACATCGCGGGGGCGTTGCGCCGGGTGCTGTTCCGCGCCGATCGCGCCGTGCCTTTGCCGAACATCCGCTTCGAGATGGAAGATGCGGTCGATGCGCAGGCGCTGCTGAACCTGATCGAAAAGCGCCCGCCGGGGCTGCGCATCGCCACCGCCGATGTCTATCGCGCCTTCAATCTGCGCCAACCCGACGACGACGAGGAGGTGCTGGGCGATCCGGCCGTTGCAACGCCGCCGGCAGATCCGCCGGTGCGCATCGCCGCCTCGCGTGACGACACGCCAGCCCCGAAAGACAGCATCGACGCCCTGGTCGACGCGCTGATTTCCGAAGGCGATCTGGAAGAGGCGATGCAAAGCGAGATCGGGCCACTTCTCGAAGCATTGGCCGGGGCGCAGTCGATCGAAGAGGTCCGGGACATCCTGTCCGCCTTCGCCGATGATCCCGCCGCGGGCCCGATGCAGGATCTGCTGACCCGCTCGACCTATGCCGCGCGGCTGGCGGGCGAGCTGGGCGCGCAGGTAACCAGGTGATCACGCTCGAGCCGCTTCCCCCGCGCGATGCCATCGCCTTCTGGCGCTCCAAGGGGCTGGCGCCGCAGCTGAACCGATTCGATTATCGCGACCACTGGCGCGAGGATCATGCGCGGGATTTCGTGGTGGCCAAGGCCATGCGCGACGACGTGCTGGAAACCATCCGCGCCCAGTTCGACTGCTCCCTGTCCGAGGGGCGCACGCTGGCGCAGTTCCAGGCCGATCTGAAACCCGAACTGGTCAAGGCGGGCTGGTGGGGCCGCGCCCTCATGGACGATCCGCTGACCGGAGAGACCCAAGAGGTTCAGCTTGGCTCGATGCGCCGGCTGCGCACGATCTTCGACACCAACATGCGCACCGCCCATGCCGCTGGGCATTGGGCGCGCATCGAGCGGACGAAGAAAGCCTTTCCCTACCTGCACTACATCCAGATCGAACGTCCGTCCAAACGCCACGATCACGAACGGTATCATGACAAGATCTGGCGCGTCGACGATCCGATCTGGCGCCGGATCTATCCCCCCAACGGCTATTTCTGCGGCTGCACCGTGATCCAGCGCACCGAAGGCTGGATGAAACGCAACGGGCGCAGCGTGTCGGATCCGATCGACCTTGAGGAACAGCCCTGGACCAACAAGCGCACCGGCGAAGAGCAGCTGGTGGCGAAGGGCATTCCCCCCGGTTTCGACAGCAATCCTGGCGCCGCCTGGCTGGACATCAGGGACCGCGTGGCCGAGGTCATGCCCGGCGCAGACCCCGAAGACCGCGCCCGGATCGGCGGGATCGTTCAGGCGATGCGCCTGCGCCAGACGAGCCTTGGCCGCGAGAGCCTTGTCGTCACGGACGCCCCGGATCGGGTGGTGCTGAAGGATGCGGATCCCGAGACCCCGGATCGGGTTTCCGTCGACGCTGCACTTACCGAGCTGGGTGCCGGTCGCGCGGATTTGCTTCACAGCCACCAGACAGAAACGCCGCTTTCGCTTCAGGATCTAAGAGTGCTCGGCAATCCCCGCGCGGGATCGATACTGGCTGTCTCCCCCGGCGGTTCGAACTGGCGGGCCCGCCCCGGCAAGGAGCTGCTGGGCGCGCATCCGCCCGCGTTCGCACACCGGGCCATCGGTCTGCTCGCGGCGGAAGCTCCGGATCTCGATCAGGTGGACCGCGACCATGTTAGCCTTCATGCGTTTGCGCTTTACCTTGAGCGGCGGGGCGTGATCCGTTACGATTTCAGCATCACGGGCCGGATGCGCGATCTTTTCGCGCGATTTGCCAGCCTGATCGAAAGGCTGTCGTCATGAAGATCATCATCCGCCCAGAACCCGATCTCGCGCCGCTGCCCGCCGAGACTACCGACCGGATCGAATTGATCCCCGTCGGGTCGTTCCGGCTGAAGGACAGCCGCGGTCGCAAGGTCGTGACGCTTGCGGTCAGCACCGTTACCGATCTGCAGACCGCGCGCGACGCGGGCAAGCTGACGCCGGCGATGGAAGACTGGGCCACCCAACGCGCCTCGAAGGATCTGGCCGAGTTCGACCACCGGGCCGCATCGGCCCCGCAGTCGCCAACCTTGGCGCCCGCAGGCTGACAGGCCACCCGGGCCCGCACGCAATACGCCGATGCCCGTGCTCGCCACGATGAAATCGTCACGCGGGCGGAACTGACGCGCGCGCAGGAATACTCTCCGATATGCGCAAGGAACTGGTGACGCTGCGCCAGAACCTCAAGGCATCGCGCGATCAGCTGAACCGGAAGGTGTTGCTGTTGCCCTTGCTTGGGGTTGTGACAGGGCTGAACGTGACCACCGTTGGCGGCGTCGTGCGCCCCGGCGAAGAGATCATGAAGATCACTCCGCTGGACGGCGAGCCGTACGTCGAAGCACAGGTAAAGCCCGGAAACATCGCCAATATCCGCCCCGGCCAACAGGCGACGATCAAGCTGACCGCCCATGGTTGCACCATCTGCGGCGGGCTCATGGGGCGGGTCGACGTCATCAATGCGAACACCTTCGGGGATGACCGCCCCCCCGAGCCGGGCCTCCATTGCAAGGCAACGGTCAAGGTCAACCTGTCCGCCATGAGCAACGGACACGTCAGCGTCGAAGTCGGCCCCCGCATGATGGCCGATGCCGAACTGTACATCGGCGAAAAGGCCATTCTGCAATGCCTGCTCAAGCCGCGTTACAACTCGCGCGAGGCGTAACCGCTTGCCTTGGTGCGCGAACCGGCGCAGATCAGGGCGGATGACACAGAACCCATCCCTGGCGGCGCTGCTGACGCTGTGTGCGTCTGCTTTTGTCGCGGGCACGACGCTGCTTGCCAAGACGCTCGGCACCGAAGTGTTGGGCCCCCCGCTGCACCCGCTACAGATCAGTCAGGGGCGTTTCGTCTTTGCGCTGCTGACGTTTACGGCGGCGGCACTGGTGCTGCGCCCGCGCTTTACCCGGCCCGCCTGGGCGGTTCACGCGGGGCGGGTGGTGCTGGGCTGGGGCGGGATCAGTTTCCTGTTCGCCGCTGCCGCCTTCATCCCGCTCGCCGATGCCACCGCGATCAGTTTTCTGAATCCCGTGGTGGGGATGTTGCTGGCGATCCCGTTTCTGGGGGAAAAGGTCGGGCGCTGGCGGGTTGCCGCCGCGGTGATCGCGGTGACCGGCGCGATGATCCTGCTGCGTCCCACACCGCAGGCGTTCCAGCCCGCCGCCCTGCTGGCGCTGGGGGCGGCGCTGTGTCTGGGGGCGGAACTGGTGGTGACGAAGCGGCTCACCGGGCGCGAGGGGCCGTTCCAGATCCTGCTGGTCAACAACCTGGTCGGCACGGGTATCGCCAGTACCGCCGCGCTGGCGGTCTGGCAGATGCCCACCCCCGGCCAATGGGTGGCGCTGGCGGGAATCGGCGCGCTGATGGCCAGCGCGCAGACCTGTTTCATTCAGGCGCTGCGGCGGGCGGATGCCAGCTTTGTCTCGCCCTTCTGGTACGCGACGCTGGTGTTCGCCACGGGCTATGATGCGGCGATCTTTGGTGTGCTTCCCGACGCGGTGTCGGTGCTGGGCGGTTGCGTCATCGTCGCGGGGGCAGGGCTGCTGGCCTGGCGCGAGTCGCGGGCCAGGCCGCGTGCTATGCCTTCAGCCGCCAGCCGGTCCGCAGCAGTGCCCATGCCGCCAGCAGTACCACCAGAGTCGCGCCCGCCGCGATGACGAATCCGGTCGCCGGGTTGGCATCCGACACGCCCAGCATGCCGTAGCGCGCCCCGTCGATCAAATAGAACACCGGGTTGAAATGCGTCGCTTCGTACATTCCGGCGGGCAGCGCCTCGACCGAATAAAAGGTGCCCGACAGGAACGCCAGCGGCGTGATGATGAAGTTGGTGATCGCCGCCATCTGGTCGAACTTGTTCGACCACAGCCCCGCCAGCATCCCCAGCGCCGACATGAACGCAGCGCCCAGCAGCACGAACACCAGCAACACCAGCGGGTGATGCGGGACCAGCCCTGTGGAAATCGCCAGCCCCGCGGAAATCGCCGCAGCCACGAACAGCCCGCGCGCCATGCCGCCCGCCAGATAGCCCAGCACCAGCTCGAACGGGGCAAGCGGCGGCATCAGCGTATCGACGATGTTGCCCTGGACCTTTGAAATCACGAGGGACGACGACGTATTGGCAAAGGCGTTCTGGATCACTGTCATCATCAGGATGCCCGGCGCGATGAAGCTGGTGAACGGCACGCCCATCACAGCCCCCCGTCCCGGCCCGAGAGCGATGGTGAAAATCACCAGGAAAAGCCCTGCCGTCACCAGCGGCGCCAGCAGCGTCTGGGTCCAGACGGTGGTAAAGCGCAACACCTCGCGGCGGCAAAGCGTGTACAGTCCTAGCCAGTTGACGGCGCCGAACCGCCGTTCTCCGGGTTCGCGTTGCGGAATCTCGGTCATTGTGGGGCCTTTCATCGCTGCGCGTGGCTTGTAACTCGGATTGTGATGACTACAATAGCGTGACCCGCGGAATTTCCAGGCGGCCCCAGCAGTCGGGCCGCCTTTTTCAATGAGGAAGAACGATGTCCTGGACCGATGAGCGCGTCGAGCTCCTGAAGAAGATGTGGTCGGAAGGCCAGTCCGCAAGCCAGATCGCCAAGGAGCTTGGCGGCGTCACGCGCAACGCGGTGATCGGCAAGGTCCACCGGCTGGGCCTGTCGAACCGAACCGGCGGCACCGGAGCGGCTGCGGCCGCATCTGCTGCGGCGGCCCCGGTGGCCCCCGTCGAAAAGCCCAAGGCGCCCGCTCCGAAAGAAGCCGTGCGCCCGCGCCCCGCGCCCAAGCCAGCCGAAGCCGCCCCCGAAACGGACCAGGAGACGGTGACCGTTCCTTCGGTTTCGGTGTCCGCGCGCAACAGGATCATCCCGGCGGGCCAGCCCCTGCCGCCGCAGCCCTCGGCCAACGAGATCAGCCCCGAGGCGTTGGCCAAGGTCAGCGAGATCGAAAAGAAGGCCAAGAAGCTGACGCTGATGGAACTGACCGAACGCACCTGCAAATGGCCGGTCGGCGACCCGGCAACCGATCACTTCTGGTTCTGCGGTCTGCCGGTGCAACAGGGCAAGCCCTATTGCGAGGCGCATGTGGGCGTGGCGTTCCAGCCGATGTCGTCGCGCCGCGACCGGCGCCGCTAGCCGCGCCCTCCCGATCAGGTCGGCCAGATCACAGGCCGGCCAGATCGCCAAGACCCCGGTGCGATCCGGGTCTTGTGTCTGCGTCATGCAGGCCCGGCGCCTCAGTCTTCGAAACAGGCCGCGCGCCCGTCCGCCCGGATTGTCGCGGCGCCGTCGCGGATCTGGCCCGACCGGCGTTGCACGAACGTCGACGGGCGCGCGGCCGACCGCCGCTTGGGGTCGGGCAGGATCGCCGCCAGTCGCGCGGCCTGCGTCGCGCTCAGCGCGTCCGGTGCAACGCCGAAATAATGGCGCGCCGCCGCTTCGATGCCGAACACGCCTTCGTCGAATTCCGCCACGTTCAGATAGACTTCGAGAATTCGGCGCTTGGACCAGACGGCCTCGACCACGGGGGTCGTCAGCGCCTCAAGCGCCTTGCGAACCCAGCTGCGCCCCTGCCAGAGGTAGACGTTCTTGACCACCTGCTGTGACAGCGTCGATGCACCGCGGTTGCCGCCCGATTCGATGGCGGCGCGGATGGCGGTCATGTCGAATCCCCAATGGGTGCAAAAATTGGCATCCTCGGCGGCGACGACGGATCGCAGCATGACCGGGGCCACGTCATCGGCAGCGACCCAGGCGTGATCCACGGGGGCGCCCAGCCGCTTGCCTTCGGACCACATGGTGTAGGTTATCGGCGGGTTCACGACCTTGAACAGCAGCACGACCAACAGCAGCAGCGCGACTGCAATCAGCAGCAGACGCGTCAGCATCCCCATCAGCCAGCGTCCGGGGCGCGGACGCGGTGCGGGCACCGCCTTGCGCGCAGTCCGCGCCGGTTTCGCCGGGGATGATTTTGGTTTTGCCGCTCGCGCCATGGGCCCAGATGTACACGCCGTCGCGGCGACGGGAAAGCACCCAGCAACCGCATCGGGCAAACAGGGAGGCCGGTCGTTTCCCGAAAGACCCGGCACGCCGAAGCGCGCCGGGGTCCAGGCCGGAAAACAAAGGACCGGCCAGAACGTTACCTGTTACCTTACACCGTCCTCATATTAGGCGATGGAATCGGAACAAATCCTTTATGATCCCGACACCGGGGCCCGCCGCGCAAACATCCGGCCGTCAGGGGCCGCAATCGCAGCCCTGAAACGGCAAACGCCCGAAGCAGGCTTCGGGCGTTCAGGCGGTTCGTCTGAGGTCTGTTGCGCGGTCTACTCCGCGGGCATCGCCAGATCGCCCTCGATGCTCAGCGGCGCCGCGATCTTGTTCAGCATCTCCTTGGGGCAGACCTGAAGGAAATTGTCCTTTTCCAGTGCCCAGTTTTGCAGGATGTCCAGCGCCTTGCGGCTGTTGGTTTCAGCCGCGTGGCGTTCGATCAGATCCTTCAACCCGGCTTCCCAATGGGCGACCGTGACGGGGCAGGTGACGATGCTTTCAAGGTTCATCATGTCGCTGGCTTCGTCGCTGGGGTCGTACAGATACGCCATGCCGCCGGTCATCCCCGCGCCGAAGTTGGCGCCGATGGGACCAAGGATCACCGCGATTCCCCCTGTCATGTATTCGCAGCCATTGGTGCCGCAGCCCTCGACGACGACCTTGGCACCCGAGTTGCGCACCGCGAACCGTTCGCCCGCGCGCCCGGCGGCGAACAGGTAGCCATCGGTCGCTCCGTACAGGACGGTGTTGCCGATAATCGTGTTCGCCTCGGCCTTGAGCGGAGACATCATCGGCGGGCGTACCACGATGGTGCCTCCCGACAGGCCCTTGCCGACATAATCGTTGGCATCGCCGGACACTTCCAGTTTCAGCCCCGGCGCGGCAAAGGCCCCCAGCGATTGTCCCGCGCTGCCCGTCAGCTTGACGTGCAGGTGGTCGGGTTGCAGCGCGTTGCGCATGCCGAACTTGGACACGATATGCGACGAGGTGCGCGTGCCCACGGTGCGGTGCGTGTTCTGCACCGCATAGGACAGTTGCATTTTTTCGCCGTCTTCCAGGAAGCGGTGCCCGTCGCGGACGATTTCCGCATCCAGCGTGTCCAGTACCGGGTTCCGGGGCTTGTTGCGGTCGTAGACGATGTCGTCGGCCCCATCCACGCGGATCAGCAGCGGGTTGAGGTCGAGGTCATCCAGATGCTCCGATCCACGCGACACCTGATGCAGCAGATCGGCGCGCCCGATCACGTCGTTCAGACTGCGCGCGCCGATGCTGGCAAGGATCTCGCGCACTTCGGTGGCATAAAAGGTGATAAGGTTCACCACCTTGTCGGCGTTGCCGGTGAACTTTTCGCGCAGTTCCGGGTCCTGGGTACACACGCCGACGGGGCAGGTGTTGGACTGGCACTGGCGCACCATGATGCAGCCCATGGCGATCAGCGCGGCGGTGCCGATGCCGTATTCCTCGGCGCCCAGCATCGCGGCCATGACGATGTCGCGCCCCGTGCGCAGCCCGCCATCGGTGCGCAGCGTCACGCGGTCGCGCAGCTTGTTCATCGCCAGAACCTGATGCGCCTCGGTCAGGCCCATTTCCCAGGGCAGACCGGCGTGCTTGATCGACGTCGCGGGCGAGGCACCCGTGCCGCCATTATGCCCCGAGATCAGGATGATGTCTGCCTTGGCCTTGGCCACCCCGGCGGCAATCGTGCCGACGCCGCTGGAGGCCACCAGTTTCACCGTCACCTTGCAGCGCGGGTTGATCTGCTTGAGGTCGTAGATCAGCTGCGCGAGGTCTTCGATGGAATAGATGTCGTGATGCGGCGGGGGCGAGATCAGTGTGACGCCCTTGGTCGAATGGCGCAGGCGGGCGATCAGGTCGGTGACCTTCATGCCCGGCAACTGGCCGCCCTCGCCGGGCTTGGCGCCTTGTGCGACCTTGATTTCAAGCTCTTCGCAGTGATTGAGGTATTCCGCCGTGACGCCGAAACGCCCCGAGGCGACCTGCTTGATCTTGGCCGACGGGTTATCGCCGTTGGGTTCGGGCACGAAATGCGCCGGATCTTCGCCGCCCTCGCCAGAGTCGGATTTCGCGCCGATGCGGTTCATCGCGACGTTCAGCGTCTTGTGGGCCTCGGGCGACAGGGCGCCCAGGGACATGCCCGGCGTCACGAACCGCTTGCGGATCGAGGTGATGGATTCCACCTCTTCGATCGGGATCGACTTGCCCAGCGGCTTGATGTCCAGCAGGTCGCGCAGGTGGATCGGCGGGTTGGCCCGCATCGCCTTGGAATAGGTCTTCCACAGCTCATAGGATGCCTTGTTGCAGGCGGCCTGCATCAGGTGCATCGTCTGCGCGCCCCAGGCGTGGGTCTCGCCCGACTTGCGTGCCTTGTAAAAGCCGCCGATGGGCAGCACGTCGCGGTTGCCGGTGAAGCCAAGCGCGTGGATTTCCTCGGCTTTTTGCTGGATGCCATGCACGCCGATGCCGGAAATCCGGGACAGCATGCCGGGGAAATATTCCGCCACCATGGCGCGGGACAGGCCCACCGCCTCGAAGTTCAGACCGCCGCGATAGGACGAGATCACCGATATGCCCATCTTGGCCATGATCTTGAGCAGGCCCTGGTCGATGGCCTCGCGGTAGCGGGCGACGTTTTCGGTCAGCGTGCCGTCCAGCAGGCCGCGGTCGATACGGTCGGCAAGGCTGTCTTCGGCAAGGTACGGGTTCACGATGGTGGCACCGCAGCCGACGAGCACGGCAAAGTAATGCGGGTCGATGCATTCCGCCGACCGCACGCCCAGCGAACAGAAGGTGCGCAGCCCCTTTTTCGTCAGCCACGAATGCACGGCGCTGGTGGCGAGGATCATCGGCATCGCCACCTTGTCCGCCGACTGGTGGTGATCGGTCAGCACCAGATGTCCGCCGCCCGAACGCACCGCATCTTCGGCCTCGGCGCGAATGCGCGCCAGATGTTCGCGCAGCGCGCCTTCGCCACCGTTCACCGGGAAGGTGCAGTCGATTTCCACCAGACCGGCGTTGAAATGCCGGAACAGCTCATCGAACTGGGCATTGCCCACAAACGGGCTGTCCAGCACGAGGATTTCGGTCTGCGCGCTGGATTCGTCCAGCACGTTCTTGAGGTTGCCAAATCGCGTTTTCAGCGACATCACCCGGAATTCGCGAAGGGAATCGATCGGCGGGTTGGTCACCTGGCTGAAATTCTGCCGGAAGAAATGCGACAACGGGCGATATTTCTTGGACAGAACGGCGGACGGCGTGTCGTCCCCCATCGAGGCGAGCGCCTCTTTGGCATCCTCGGCCATGGGGGCAAGGACCTGTTCCAGTTCCTCGATGGTGTAGCCGGCGGCCATCTGGCGGGTGCGCAGGTCGGTGCCCGTGAATATCGCCTTTTCGCTTACACCGGCAAGCGCCGCGTCCAGATCGCTGATCCGTCCGACCCATTCGCCAAACGGCTGCGAGGCGGCAAGACGGTTCTTGATTTCGGTGTCGCGGTAGATCTTGCCCTCTTCCATGTCGACGGCAATCATCTGGCCCGGTCCTAGCGCGCCCTTGGCACGTACCGTGCCCTCGTCCACCGGGACCATGCCCGCCTCGGACCCGGCGATCAGAAGATCGTCGCCGGTGACCACATAGCGCATCGGGCGCAGGCCGTTGCGGTCAAGCCCGCCACAGACCCAGCGTCCGTCGGTCATGGCCAGCGCGGCGGGGCCGTCCCAGGGTTCCATCACCGCGTTGACATAGGAATACATGTCGCGCCACGCCTGCGGCAGTTCGACCGCCTGGTTCGACCAGGATTCCGGGATCAGCATGGTTTTCGCCATGGGCGCATTGCGGCCCGCGCGCACCAGCACCTCGAATACCGCGTCCAGCGCGGCGGAATCGGACGCGCCGTTGGCGATGATCGGCTTGATGTCTTCGGCCATGTCCCCGAACGTGGCGGACGCCATGCGGATCTCGTGACTTTTCATCCAGTTGGTGTTGCCCTTGATGGTGTTGATCTCACCATTATGGGCCAGCATCCGGAACGGTTGCGCCAGCCACCACTGCGGAAAGGTGTTGGTGGAATACCGTTGGTGATAGATCGCAAAGGCCGAGGTAAACCGTTCGTCTTGCAGATCGGGGTAGAAGTCGCTGACTTGCTCGGCCAGCATCATGCCCTTGTAGATGATGCTGCGACAGGACAGCGATGCGATGTACACTTCGTTGATGCCCGCCGCGACGGCCGCCTTTTCGATGCGGCGACGAATGACATAAAGCTCGCGTTCAAAGGTTTCCTCATCCACGCCCTTGGCGTTGGAAATCAGGATCTGTTCGATCTCGGGGCGGGTGGCGTTGGCCTTTTCGCCAAGACAATCGACCGACACCGGAACGTGGCGCCAGCCATAGATGTAATAGCCCATGCGCAGCACTTCGGTTTCCACGATGGTCCGGCAGGTTTCCTGCGCGCCAAAGTTGGTGCGGGGCAGGAACACCTGACCCACGGCCATCAGTTCATCCTTGCGCGGGGCATGGCCGGTGCGTTCGATCTGGTCATAGAAAAACGCGACGGGGATCTGAACATGGATGCCGGCGCCGTCGCCGGTCTTGCCATCCGCATCCACCGCGCCGCGGTGCCAGATCGCCTTGAGCGCGGTGATGCCCGCCTCGACCACCTTGCGCGAGGGCTTGCCGTTGATGTTGACCACAAGGCCGACACCACAGGACGAATGTTCGTGTTCCTCGCGGAACATCGCGTTTTCTTCCATCCACTTGCGCTTGGCTTGCTCGGCGGCGGCCCAGGTCTGGTCATATGTGGTCTGGTCATATGTGGTCATGGCATTGCACCTCCATGCGGGGCCGCCTGTCGCGGCCAGGGTTCTTCGGGACCGGCGCGGCGCCGGTTGGGTTCTGTGCGGGGCTCAGTCGTTTTCGAGCTGCGTCCCGTATTTCGCCAGGGTTTCCGCCCGCGTCATGCGGACGTGATCCCCGGCAAGCCGCCAGCAATCCTGTTGCTGATCGGCAAATATCTCGCGTTCAAGTTCCAGCGCGCCGGCGTCGTCCAGCAGCCCGATGGCCACCTCGTAGTTCCCGGTGCCGTCGCGGCCCTGATCGAACCGGTACCAAAGCGTCGCCCCGCAGACCCCGCAGAAGGCGCGGCTGGCCCAGGCCGATGACCGGAACGTGCGGATCACCGCCCCGCCCGCGATCACCATGTCGGTTTCAGGCACCGTTGCGGCGAATAGCGCGGACCCCGTCCAGCGCCTGCATTGTTCGCAATGGCACACGCCGAAGCCGCCTATGGACCGCGCGGTAAAGCGCACCGCGCCGCACATGCAAGATCCTGTTTGTTCCGTCATGACGCCTCCCTGGCCGCGCGGCGCGGCTTTGTCATCTGTCGGTCGTGACGCGGCCGGACGGGCATCGGGCGGATCATTCCGCCGCGATCGCCGCCAGCCTGTCGAAATCCTGAAGCACATGTTCGGCGCAGTCGCGCCCGTCGCGGATCGCCCAGACCACAAGGCTGGCGCCGCGCACGATGTCGCCCACCGCATAGACGCCCGGCAATGTGGTGCGGCCGCTGGTGAATTCGGCCTTGATCGTGCCCCAGCGGGTGACCTCGAGTTCGGGCGCGCCCCAGAGGCCGGGCAGGTCTTCGGGTTCGAACCCAAGCGCCTTGATGACCAGATCGGCGGGTTCTTCGTAATCCGACCCCTCGATCACCTCGGGAGACTGGCGCCCCGTCGCGTCGGGCAGGCCCAGGCGCATCTTTTCCACGATGACCGCCTCGACGGTGTCGCCCCTGAAGCCCTTGGGCGCGGTCAGCCATTCGAACACCACGCCCTCTTCCTCGGCGTTCTGGGTTTCGCGCTGGCTGCCCGGCATGTTGGCGCGGTCGCGGCGATACAGACATTTCACCGACGTGGCGCCCTGGCGGATCGCAGTGCGCACGCAATCCATGGCGGTGTCGCCGCCACCGATCACCACGACCTTCTTTCCGGCGGCGTTCAGTTCGCCGGATTCGAATTCGGGAACCGTGTCGCCGAAGTTCGAGGCGCGGTTGGAGGCGGTCAGATAGTCGATGGCCTTGACGATGCCGGACGCCCCGGCGCCGGGCCCATGCAGATCGCGGCTTTTGTATACGCCGGTGGCGATGATGACCGCGTCATGCTGATCGCGGATGTCCTCGAACGACAGGGTTTCACCGATGTTGCAGTTGAAGACAAAGCGCGCGCCGCCGTCTTCAAGCTGCTTGACGCGGCGCATCACCACATCCTTTTCCAGCTTGAAACCGGGGATGCCGTAGGTCAGCAACCCGCCCCCGCGGTCGTAACGGTCGTAAACCGTGACCTGCACGCCGGCACGGCGCAGCATGTCAGCGGCCGCAAGCCCGCCGGGCCCGGCGCCGATGATGCCGACGCTTTCGCGGCGTTCGACCGCGGGCGCGGCGGGGGTGACCCAGCCTTGGGCCCAGGCGGTATCGGTGATGTATTTCTCGACCGATCCGATGGTCACGGTGCCATGACCCGATTGTTCAATGACGCAATTGCCTTCGCACAGGCGATCCTGCGGGCAGATCCGTCCGCAGATTTCGGGGAAGGTGTTGGTCGACTGGGCGATCTCGTAGGCTTCTTTCAGCCGGCCGGTCGCCGTCAGGCGCAGCCAGTCGGGGATGTTGTTGTGCAGCGGGCAGTGGCTTTGGCAATAGGGCACGCCGCATTGCGAGCAACGGCTGGCCTGCTCTTCGGCTTTCGCGTCGGCATAGCCGGCGTAGATCTCGTCAAAATCCTTGTTCCTGACGGAGGCATCCCGCTTTTCGGGCATCCCGCGCGAGATCTTGGTGAATTTGAGCATCGGCTGCTTCGCCATGTTCCTGGGTCTCCGGGCAAGTCCTTGGTCAACTGCGTCATATACAAAGCCCGCGGGGAATAAAAGTCAGAATGACTGACCTATATTCACATTATTGCACCGCTTGCGCTGCAGCTTCCGCCAATTCGGACGAATAATATGTCCGATACGGACCTATAGGGTGTCTTCCACTCGTCACCCGGCGGGGATATAGACATGCCCGAGCCTATCCGGAGGATATTCCTGATGCCAATGCTGCAACTGATCCTCCTGGCGCTGATCCAGGGAATCACCGAATTCCTGCCCATTTCTTCGTCGGGTCACCTGATCCTGCTGCCCAACCTGACGGGCATGGCCGATCAGGGCCTCGCCATCGACGTCGCGGTGCATCTGGGCACGCTGGCGGCTGTGATCCTGTACTTCTGGGCCGACGTGCGCACGGGGCTGCGGGGGCTGGCCGATCTGGGGCGCGGTCGGCGGGACACGCCGGGTGCGCGTCTTGCGCTGGGGCTGGGAATCGCGACGATCCCGGTGGTGATCGCGGGGATGGTGCTGAAACTTACCGGGATCGACGCACAGCTGCGTTCGGTCGTGGTGATCGGCTGGACAATGCTGGGTTTCGGCATCCTGCTGTGGTGGGCCGACCAGAAAGGCGCCGCGATCAAGACCGAGGCGGACTGGACGCTGGGCGAGGCATTCAAGATGGGTTTATGGCAGACGGTCGCGCTGTTTCCGGGCACATCGCGGTCGGGGATCTGCATCACCGGGGGGCGGTTCATGGGCTACACCCGGCACGATGCGGCGAAGCTGTCGATGCTGATGTCGATTCCGACGATCCTTGCGTCGGGGGTGCTGCTGGCGGCGGATGTCGCGGGGCAGGCGAACGCCCAGGTCGCCATCGACGGGCTGATCGGGGCGGTGTTCGCTTTTGGCGCGGCGCTGGCGGCGCTGGCTCTGATGATGCGGCTGCTGCAGTCGGTCAGCTTCACGCCCTATGTCATCTACCGGGTGCTGCTGGGGGCGGGGCTGCTGTTGTGGGTTTACACCTGAGCGTCCGGGAAAAGGCCCCGAAAAGCTGGGGAGCTTTTCGGGGCTGAAATTCTGTGCCCGCCGGGCGCAGCCGGGGATAGACCGCTAAGGGACAGGGTGGCCGGCACAGCGGCGCGTGTGCAAGTGGCAGCCCGACACGTCCTGAAGACCGTGCTAGATCAAAGGGATCGCTGCTGGCAATGGTGGTCCGATACCTCTTGCGTCGGCGCAAGCGGAACTCTGCCGCAGGCTCGGTGCATTGGGCGGAAACCAGCCGGAAAATCGTTATCCCAGGACGGCGTCACGCCCGGTGATAGGGGCCGCCCGCTAGGATCGACGCGGCGCGGTAAAGCTGTTCGCACAGCATCGCCCGCACCAGCATGTGCGGCCACACCATCTGCCCAAAGGAAATGGCCATGTCCGCGTCGGCGCGCAGCGCGGGGTCGATCCCGTCCGCGCCCCCAATGACAAACGCCAGATCCTGCGTGCCGTTGTCGCGCAGCGACTCCAGCCGACCGGCGAAATCGGGCGAGGACATCACCGCCCCGCGTTCGTCCAGAACGCACAGCCACGCGCCCGAGGGCAGGGCGCGGCGCAACAGATTGGCCTCGCCCGCCATGCCGCCGCCCTTGCGGTCGTCGACCTCGGTCAGGCAGGCGGGGCCAAGCCCCAGCGCCCGCCCCGTGCGATCGAACCGCCGGAGGTAGTCATCGACCAGATCCTTTTCCGGACCGGCCCGCAGGCGCCCCACGACGCAAAGATGCACGCGCATGGGCGTCCTTTCGGCGGATCAGGCGCTTGCGGTCCGTGCGAGCGGCATCCACATCTTTTCCAGCTGATAGAACTCGCGCACCTCGGGGCGGAACACATGGACGATGACGTCGCCCGTGTCGATCAGCACCCAGTCGCCGGTATCCTGACCTTCGATTCTGGACAGAATACCAAGCTTGTGCTTGAGGTCTTCGACCACGTTGTCGGCGATGGCCGCAACCTGGCGCGACGAGCGACCCGAACAGATCACCATCTGGTCACAGACAGCGGTCTTGCCGTGCAGGTCAATCTGCACGACCTCTTCGGCCTTGTTGTCGTCGAGACTGGCGAGGATCGTCGCGAGGATCTGCTCGCCGGTGACCTCGGATCGGGGGGGGCCGTTCATGGCCAGCCCCGGCTCAGCGGCATGTGCCGCGTCGGCAGTAAGTGACAGGACATCGTCCTCCTTTAAGACAAGCGCCGAAAGCCACCCCGGCGCCGGGCGTAGTAAAAAGATAGCATCGAAGATGTGAAATCTCAATGATGACGGCCAGGGTTGCGCCTGTCCGAAAGGCAGAATGCGGCGCATCCGCCCGTTTCTGTCGCAAGGTCAGGACCTTCGGGCGTGGCGGCGCCGTGCCGATCAGGGGGCGATACCTCAGGCGCCCCAGGGAATCCACAGCGATTTCGCTTCGGTCGCCTGTTCCAGGAATTCTGGGCCTTCACCCTCGGGAGACCACCAGTCGCGCGCCAACCCGTCATTCACCCAGCTGCGCTTGAGCGATGCCGCCGCGCCCTGTTCGATGGCTTCGGAAATATCGGCGCCGGAAAAGCTCCAGACCGCGTCGATGTCCATATGCTGCGCCATGGTGGGGGCGAGGTCGACGTGCGGGCCGGTCAGAATGTTGACCACGCCGCCCGGCACGTCGGAGCCTTCCAGCACATGGGCAAATTCCAGCGCCGCCAGTGGAAAGGGCCGGGAGGCGACAAGCACCACCCGGTTGCCCATGGCGATGGCCGGGGCCATGACCGACACAAGGCCCAGCAGCGGGCCGGCGTCGGGACAGAAGGCGCCGATCACACCGCAGGGCGCGCGCGTCACCAATGCCGCGCCACGCAGCGGAGCCTGCGCGATGCGCCCGTCGAACTTGTCGGCCCAGGCGGCGGCGCTGAACAGGCGGCTGACGGCGAGCGACACCTCGTCCGCGCCATCGGTGCCACCGGTCAGCCGGTCGATGAGCGCGGCAAGGCTGCCCGCTCGCGCGTGCAGGTTTTCGGCGATGTAATACAGCACCTGCGCGCGGTTATGCGCGGGGGCGGCGGCCCAGCCAGAGGCGGCGCGCGCGGCTTCGACCGCGTTGCGGATGTCCTTGCGACTGGTGATGGGGGCCTGACCGATCAGGCGGCCCTTGGCATCAAAGACGTTGCTGGCATGGCCGCTGTCGGGGCGGGCCTGCTTGCCGCCGATATACAGCTTTGCGGTGCGGTCCACCGGCTGCGGCTCGGACTCGTCCCCAGCAAGGGGAGCGATGGGCGCCAGCCGTTCGGGGGCGCGCACGGGGCGGGTATAGGCGGCCAGCCCCTCGGGGCCGCCCTCGCGGCCAAAACCGCTTTCGCGCAAGCCCCCGAACGGCACGGCGGCGTCGAACATGTTGGACCCGTTGATCCAGACCACCCCCGCCGCCAGTTTCGGCGCGACATCCAGTGCGGTGTTGATGTTTTCGGACCAGATGCTGGCGGCAAGGCCGTAGCGCGTGTCATTGGCGACCTGTACCGCCTCGGATGGGGTGCGGAAGGTGGTGCCGACCAATACCGGGCCAAAAATTTCGTCCTGCATCAGCGGTGAGGCCGACGACAGCCCGGTGATCAGCGTTGGCGGGAAAAAGCACCCTTCTGGGCAGGCGGCGGTCTGGTGGATCGTGCCATCGGATCCTGCCACCATCTGCGCGATGCGGTCGCGCTGTACGGGGTCGATGATCGCGCCCACGTCGATACATTTGTCCAGCGGATCGCCAATGCGCAGCCCATCCATGCGGGCGCGCAGCCTGGCGTGAAACCGCTCGGCGATGCCTTCCTGCACCAGCAGGCGCGACCCGGCGCAGCAGACCTGCCCCTGATTCAGCCAGATCGCATCGACCAGCCCTTCGACCGCGCTGTCCAGATCGGCGTCCTCGAACACGATATAGGGGGATTTGCCGCCCAGTTCCAACGTCAGCGCCTTGCCGCTGCCAGCCGTCGCGGTGCGAATGGCGCGGCCCACCTCGGTCGAGCCGGTAAAGGCGATCTTGTCCACTTCCGCCTGCACCAGCATTTCGCCCACGCGGCCATCGCCGGTGACGATGTTGACCACCCCGTCGGGCAGGCCCGCCTGACGGCAGATGTCGGCGAACAGCAGGGCGGTCAGTGAGGTCCATTCCGCGGGCTTCAGCACCACGGTATTGCCCATGGCAAGCGCCGGCGCGACCTTCCATGCCAGCATCAGCAGCGGGAAATTCCACGGGATGATCTGCGCGCAGACACCCATGGCGGCGCGATCAGATGCCATCAACTGGGCGGACCCGGCGTGGTAATAGAAATGACGCACCGCAAGCGGCAGGTCGATGTCGCGTGACTCGCGGATCGGCTTGCCGTTGTCCAGCGTTTCCAGCACCGCGAACAGCCGCGCGTGTTTCTGCAACAACCGCGCCAGCGCATAAAGGAACCGCGCCCGCGCAGGCCCGCCCATGTCTTCCCACGCTGGCTGGGCGCGGCGCGCGGCGGCGACGGCGGCCTCCACATCGTCTTGCGTCGCTTGCGTGATCGAGGCCAGCACCTCGCCGGTGGCCGGGTTGCGGGTTTCGAACAGGATGCCCGGCGGCGCAAAGCTGCCCGCGATGAACGGACCAAAGCGGGCGCCCTGATCGACGAGCCAGGCAAGAGCCTCGGCGGCGCTTTCGGGGGCGGGGCCGTATTCCATGGTCTCGAAAATCTCTTTCACGCTCATTGCCGGTCTCCTCCGCGTCAGGGGGCGATACGCTGTTAGAGCGCGCGGGGACGGCAAAGGCCAGCCCCCGCGCAACGGGTCGTCGCGTCAGAACCCGCCAAGCAGATCCTTCAGGACCTGCTGGATGATGTTGTCGCGGCGCCGGCGTTCGGGTTCCGGGTCGGGCGCGCGCTGCTGTGGCTGGGGTTGCTGTTCGACAACCTGCGGCTCGGGCCGGGTGGGCGCGATGGCGGGCAGGGGCGAGATCGGCAGCCCTTCGGTGACCCGCGACATGGTCTCGCGCCAGATGTCAGCGGGCAGGCCGCCGCCGGTGACTCCCGAAAGCGGCGAGTTGTCATCGTTGCCCATCCACACTCCGACCACATAATCGGCGGTAAAGCCGATGAACCACGCGTCGCGCGCGTCGTTCGACGTGCCGGTCTTGCCCGCGGCGGGCCGCCCGTCGGGCAGAAGAGCGCGCCGGCCCGTGCCTTCGGAGACGACCTTTTCCATCATCCAGGTCAGTTGACCGGCAGCTTCCGGCTGGATCACCCGTTCCTTGATGCCGCCGCCCGAGCCCATCAGCGGCGTCGAATCGCCCTTGAGCCGCAACTGGCGCAGGCCATAGGGGGCCACCGCCGACCCACCGTTCAGAAAGCCCGCGTAGGCCCCCGTCATTTCCAGCAGCGATGCCTCGGACGTGCCAAGCGCCATGGCGGGGCTGTCGTTCAGGTCGGACTGGATGCCGAACCCGCTGGCCACCTTCTGCACCAGGTCCCGTCCGACGCTTTCGGAAATCTTGATCGCCGGGATGTTCAGCGAATTCTTGAGCGCGTCGGCCAGCGTCACCCGACCCTTGAAGTTGTTGGTGTAGTTCTTGGGGCACCATTGCCCCGATCCGGGGATGTTCATGCAGAACGGTTCGTCCACCACCGTGTCATAGGGCGAATAGCCCATGTCGAGCGCGGTGGCGTAGATGAACGGCTTGAAGCTGGACCCGGTCTGGCGCTTGGCCTGCGTGGCGCGGTTGAACACGCCGGACACGCCGGTTTTCTTGCCGCCGACCATGGCGCGCACCGCGCCGTCGGCAGACATCACCACGATCGCCGCCTCGACGACGGATCCCGGCTTGGTGACCTTTTCGCTGTAGACCACGTTCATCGCCGTCTCGGCGGCGCGTTGCAGTTTTGGGTCGAGCGTGGTGTTGATGACCACGTCCTCGGTGGTGTCGCGGGTGAAATATTCCGGCCCGGTCGACATCACCCAATCGGCGAAATATCCGCCCAGCTTGCGCTCGGCCTCGTCCGAGAGGGTGGCGGGGTTGGCGCGGGCAGCCTCGGCCTGCCGGGCGGTCAGGTAGCCCTGATCTTCCATCAGGCGCAGCACGGTCGCGGCGCGGGCCTGGCTGCGTTCAAGGTTGCTGGTGGGCGACAGCGTCGAAGGCGCGGTCAGCAGGCCGGCAAGCATCGCCGCTTGCTGCGGGTTCAGCTCACCCGCGTGTTTCGAGAAATACCGCTCCGATGCCGCCTCTGCCCCGTAGGCACCGCCGCCCATGTACGCGCGGTTGAGATAGATCGAAAGGATTTCGTTCTTGGTATATTTCAACTCCATCGCGAGGGCATAAAGCGCCTCTTTGCCCTTGCGGGCCAACGACCCTGCGCGGCAGTCGGACAGATAGTCGGATTCGGTCTTCCAGACGTCGGGGTCGAATTCCTGCCCGACGCACAGCAGCTTGGCGGTTTGCTGGGTGATGGTCGATCCGCCGTGGCCAGACAGCGGCCCGCGCCCTTCGGACAGGTTGATGCGAATGGCGCCGGCCACCCCGCGCGGCGACACCCCGAAATGACGGTAGAACCGCCTGTCTTCGGTTGCGATCACGGCGTTGCGCAGATGCGGCGACACGCTGTCCGCCGTCACCGCCCCGCCGTATTGATCGCCGCGCCAGGCAAAGATCGCGTCGTTGCGATCCAGCAGCGTGACCGAGCCGCGCGCGCGCCCGTCCAGCAATTGGCCCAAGGGGGGCAACGTGCTGTAGAAATATCCCACGCCAAGCGCCACCAGCAGGGCGATCACCGCGCTCACCCGCCACACGACGCTCCAGATCAGCCCGAATACCCAGCGGAAAACCCCTGCAAACAGGGCCGCGATCGGGTTGCGCTTGCGTGCGGGCGCCTTGCGCCGCGGCGGTTTGCCACCGGATGTCTTGGCGGTCTTCGGGGGGGGGGGCGGCGTCTTGCTGGAATGGCGGCGATCGGCCACCAGCCGTCGTTTTCCCCGGCCTGAATCACTCATCTGTCTCTGCCCGGCCTTGTCTGTTTTGCCGCAGGATAACGGCTTTGGGCCGGGATGTAGACGCAGAAAGGGTCACAATATCGACTTTTTAAGAAGCACAAAAAATGCGCTATGACGGACTTTGTGCACATAAACAGTGCATCATGGGAGGCGACCAACGTCATGCAAGCCCCCATTCTTTCAAATTTCCGATGACTGGCGTCCTTCTGCTGCTGCGAATGCAGGCAGCGGTCTGCCAAACGAAAGGGACCAAGGTGAAACTGATCATTGCGACGATCAAGCCGTTCAAGCTCGAAGAGGTGCGCGAGGCGCTCACCGGTATCGGCGTGCGCGGTATGATGGTGACCGAAATCAAGGGCTTCGGCTCGCAGTCCGGCCACACGGAAATTTATCGCGGCGCCGAATACGCGGTGAACTTCGTGCCGAAGATCAAGCTTGAGATCGTGGTGGCCGCTTCCATGGCCGACCAGGTCGTCGAGACGATTACCAAGACCGCGCAGACCGGCAAGATCGGCGACGGCAAGATTTTCGTGCTGGACGTCGCGCAGGCGGTGCGCGTGCGCACCGGCGAAACCGACGCGGACGCGATCTGATCCTTCGGGACATCCGGATACAAGGGACAACAGGAACATGAAACTTCTCAAGGTACTTGCCCCGGTTGCCGCGCTGATCGCGCTGCCGACCCTGGGCCTGGCACAGGATGACGGCCCCGTCGCGGGCGTGAACGCGTCGACCGACACCGTCTTCATCCTTAACTCGCTGCTCTTTCTCGTCGGCGGCTTTCTCGTTTTCTTCATGGCGGCAGGGTTCGCGATGCTCGAAGCGGGGCTCGTGCGGTCCAAGAACGTCGCCATGCAGTGCATGAAGAACATCGCGTTGTTTTCGTTGGCCGCGATCTTTTACTACCTGATCGGTTACAACCTGATGTATCCGCTGGGCACATGGTCGATGGATGGCGTGATTTCGGGCGTCTGGGGCCCCGGCGTGCTGGAAGCCGTCGGCGTGACCGCAGATGCGGCCGACGATTACGGCTATGCCTCGACCGGATCCGACTTTTTCTTCCAGCTGATGTTCTGCGCGACCACCGCGTCGATCGTTTCGGGTACCCTGGCCGAGCGCATCAAGCTGTGGCCCTTCCTGATCTTCGTGATCGTGCTGACCGCGTTCATCTATCCGCTTCAGGCATCCTGGAAGTGGGGCGGCGGTTTCCTGGACGAAGCTGGCTTCCTTGATTTCGCCGGTTCCACGGTCGTGCACTCGGTCGGTGGCTGGTCGGCTCTGGCGGGCGCGCTGATCCTTGGTCCGCGCATCGGAAAATACCGCGACGGCATGACCATTCCGATGCCCGGTTCGAACCTGACCCTTGCCACGCTGGGGACGTTCATCCTGTGGCTCGGCTGGTTCGGGTTCAACGGCGGCTCGCAGTTGGCGATGGGCACGGTGGGCGATGTCGCCGACGTGTCGCGTATCTTTGCCAACACCAACACGGCGGCGGCCGGCGGTGCCATCGCGGCGCTGATCCTGACGCAGATCATGTACAAGAAGCCGGATCTTACCATGGTGCTGAACGGCGCGCTGGCCGGTCTTGTGTCGATCACCGCGGAACCGCTGACCCCAAGCCTGGGGGCCGCGACTCTGATCGGCGCCATCGGCGGTATCATCGTGGTCTTCGTTGTCCCGATGCTGGACAAGATGAAAATCGACGACGTGGTCGGCGCCATCCCGGTGCACCTCGTCTGCGGCATCTGGGGCACCATCGCGGTGGCCTTCACCAACGCTGATGCGTCTTTCGGCACGCAGCTTTACGGCATCGTCGTGGTCGGCATCTTCACCCTGATCGCCTCGGGCGTGACCTGGTTCGTCCTCAAGCTCGTCATGGGTATCCGCGTCAGCGAAGAGGAGGAAATCACCGGTCTCGACATGGGCGAGCTGGGGATGGAAGCCTACCCCGAGTTCTCCAAGGGCTGATTTCCTCCTTCCTTTCAGCCTTTCGTGACCAACTGCCCGGGCGTTCGCGCTCGGGCCTTTTTTTCACGTGCGCGCCCCCCTGCGCCGGCGCGCCCCCGACATTCCGCATGTTGCAAAAGGTTCCGCCGCGATGCGCATTTTTTTCCGGCCCGGCGGGAACCTTCCGGGTGCTCACGCCCTTCCCCTTTAGCGGGAGCGAAGATGTCAGAATCTCGCCCGCCCGCAACTGCACGAATTGACGGAAGGGGAGGTCAGTATGACCACCACGACATTTGACACCAGCAGCGACCGAACCGCCGCTGGCGAAGAGACTCGCACGCGCCCCGGTCTGGGTGTGCTGCTGCTTGGCTGGATCTGCGTCCTGTTCGGGCTGGTGATTTGCGCCGGAGGCATCTGGCTGATCGCGCTTGGCGGAAGCTGGTATTACGGCATCGCCGGGGCGGGGCTGATCGCCACCGGCATCCTGCTGAACCACGGCTCCACGACGGCGCTGTGGCTGTATCTGCTGATCTGGGCCGGAACGCTGGTCTGGGCCTGGTGGGAAGTCGGCGCCGACTGGTGGGCGCAAGTGCCGCGCATGGTCGCCCCTACGGTGATCCTGGTGCTGCTGCTGCTTTGCCTCCCGAACATCAGCCGTGTGCAGCGTCGCCGCCCGTGAACCGCCGCGCCCAAGGAGACCCCATGACACAGTCCTACACCCGCTCAATCTCGGCGCTTGCCCTTGGGGCGGCGCTTGCCGTCAGCCCGCTTGCGTCCGTCGCGCAGGATACCGGCGTGACGCCCGAACAGGCCCCGGCCACGCCGGACGCTCCAGTAATTACCCCGGACGAAACCGCCCCCCCGGCGCCCGCGGAACAGACCGCGCCCGACGCCGCCCCCGGCGCATCCGCCGACGAGACCGCGCCCGATGCGCCCCCGGAAGCGCCGCCAGAAGCCGCCGACGACTCGGCGCAGGCCCCGGCCGAGGACCCGCTTGCCGCCGCGCCCTATCCCGCCAATACTCCCCGCGAGGTCGGTGCCGACTGGCCGACCTGGGGCGGCGATGAACGGGCGCAACGATATTCTCCGCTTGACCAGATCACGCCCGAAAATGTCGCGCAGCTCGAACGGGCCTGGGTGTATCACACCGGCGATCTGCCCTCCGGCGAGACCGAGGGCAAGTATTCGCCCGAAAACACCCCGCTCAAGGTCGGCGACGACCTGCTGATGTGCACCGCCATGAACATCCTGATCTCGGTCGATGCCAGAACAGGCGAAGAGAACTGGCGCTACAATCCCGATGTGCCCGCCGAGGCGATCCCCTATGGCGCGACCTGTCGCGGCGTGTCGGTCTGGACCGACCCCGCCAAGGCCGAAGGCGACGCCTGCGCCACCCGCGTGATAGAAGCCACCATCGACGCCCGCCTGATCGCGGTCGACACCGAGACGGGCGAGCCCTGCGCCGATTTCGGCGACAACGGCAACGTCGATCTGTGGGAGGGTATCGGGGAAAAGGTCCCCGGCTGGTACGCCGTGACCGCCCCGCCCGCCATCGTGCGCGGCGTTGTCGTCACCGGCGCGCAGGTCAAGGACGGCCAGGCCGAAGACGCGCCTTCTGGCGTGGTTCGCGGCTATGACGCGCGCAGCGGCGACATGGTCTGGGCCTGGGATCTCGCCGCGCCGGACGAGATGCGCAACGGCCCGCCCGAGGGCAGGACCTACACCCGCGGCACCCCCAACATGTGGACCACCGCAACCGGCGACGAAGACCTCGGCCTGGTTTACCTGCCCCTTGGCAACTCGTCGGTCGATTACTACGGCTCGAACCGCTCTGACGCGGAAAACGAATACGCCACATCGCTGGTCGCGCTCGACGCCACGACGGGCGAGGAACGGTGGAAATTCCAGACCGTGCGCCACGACGTGTGGGATTACGACCTTGGCAGCCAGGCCAGCCTGCTCGACTATCGGGGCACCCCGGCGGTGCTGCTCGCGTCCAAACAGGGCGACGTCTACATCCTGAACCGCGAAACCGGCGAACCGCTGACCCCGGTCGGCGAAATCACCGGCGTGCCGCAGGGCGACATCGAACCCGACTTCATCGCCGACAGCCAACCGGTGTCGGATTTCTTCAGTATCCGCAAACCGGACCTGACCGAACAGGACATGTGGGGCTTTACCCCGATCGACCAGCTGTTCTGCCGCATCCGGTTCCGGATGGCGCAATACGACGGCTACCTGACGCCGCCATCGACCGATTGGTACATCCAGTACCCCGGCTATAACGGCGGCAACGATTGGGGATCGGTCGCCATCGACCCCGAACGCAAGCTCATGGTGATGAACTACAACGACGTGCCCAACTACAACCGTCTGGTGCCCCGCGAAGACGCCGATGCCGCAGGCTGGCGGCCGATCAACGAGTCCGGCAACGAAGGGTCCGGCGGGGCCGAAGGTGCCGGCGATCCGCAAACCGGCGCCCCCTATGCCATCCAGGTCAACGCCGGCTGGCAATCGGAACTGACGGGGATGCCCTGTACGTCGCCGCCATATGGCGGCATTACCGCCGTCGATCTGGAAACCGGCGAACAGGTATGGGATACCCCCCTTGGCACCGCGCGCCGCAATGGCCCGTTCGGGATCCCGTCGATGCTGCCGATCAAGATCGGCACCCCGAACAACGGCGGTTCGGTGATCACCCGGGGTGGCCTGATCTTCATCGGCGCCGCCACCGACAACCTGTTCCGCGCCATCGACATGGAAACGGGCGAAACCCTGTGGTCCGACGCGATGGATCAGGGCGGTCAGGCCAACCCGATCAGCTACGAAGTCGACGGCGTGCAATATGTCGTCATCGGACCGGGCGGGCACCACTTCATGCGCGCGCCCGTCGGCGATGCGCTGATCGCCTACAAACTGCCCTCGGGGTCATGATGTATCGGGGTCGCGTCACCGCGCGGCCCCTTTGCATCCCCCCGCCCTTCATCTTGCCAGATAAACTCCGGGGGTGAGGCCGCAAGGCCGAGGGGGCTGGCCCCCTCTTTTCCGTCACTGCGCCCCGCCAGGCCAACGCTTCAGCCGCGCGGCCGCACCCGTTCGAACCGCTGGCGAGCGATGTCCTCATCGCGTTCGGCGCGCCGGTCGGCGGCCAGCGCGGTCTCGACATAGGCTAGATGCGCGACGACCGCCGCGCGGGCGGCACCGGGGTCGCGGGCCTGCAAGGCGGTGTTGATGCTGCGATGCTGATCCAGAAGGGCCTCGCGCGTGGTGCGCTGCTTGAACATCACCTGCCGGTTGTAGAACACGCCCTCGCGCAAGAGCTGATACATCGACCGCATCATGTGCAGCATCATCACGTTATGGCTGGCCTCGACGATCGCCAGGTGGAAATCCGCGTCCAGCCGGGCCTCGTCGTTGGGATTGCGCTTGCCATGCGCCGTCTCCATCTGCACGAACAGCGCGTCGATGACGCGAAGATCCGTCTCGGTTCCGCTCACGGCCGCACGCTCGGCGGCAAGCCCTTCCATGTCCCTGCGAAAATCCAGATAGTCGAACACCGCTTCGTCGTGCCGCGAAAAAAGCTGCACCAGCGTTTCCGAAAAGGCCGATCCCAGCGCTTCGGTGACAAAAATTCCCGCCCCGGCCCTTGCGGCAAGCAGGCCCCGTTCGGACAGGTCGGCCACCGCTTCGCGCAGGCTGGGGCGCGACACGCCAAGCCGCTCGGAGAGCTCGCGTTCCGAGGGCAGTCGTTCGCCGGGACGCAGGATTCCGCGCAGGATCAGCTCTTCGATCTGGCGGACCACGGCCGAAGACAGTTTTTCGGAATGCACGGGGCGAAAGGGCATGAGAAGCTCAGATTAAGGTCGAATTGGTCAGATCATATGACCAGACAGGCCACGCGTCCAGCCTACCAGCGTTTCAGCGCCGCCTCGTCCTCATCCCTGGCTGTGACCCAGGACCGGGCGCCCGCCGCGGTTTCCTTCTTCCAGAAGGGCGCGCGGGATTTAAGGTAGTCCATCAGGAATTGTGCGGACTCGAACGCGTCCTTGCGGTGGGCCGAGGCGGTGGCGACCATCATGATACGCTCGCCCGCCGCCATCTCGCCGTAGCGATGGATGACCAGAACCTCGCCCAGCGACCAGCGGGCTTCGGCCTCGCGGGCGATGGCGTCCAGCGCCTTTTCGGTCATGCCGGGGTAATGTTCGATCGCCATGCCGTCGAGCGATCCTGACAGGTCGCGCACCACGCCGGAAAACGTCACCACGGCGCCCAGATCGGTGCGCCCGGCGGCAAAACCGTCCGCCTCGGCGCCGAAATCGAAGGGCGCTTCTTGCACCAGGATCCGGATGGCCATGGTCAGCCCCCGGTCATCGGTGGGAAAAAGGCGATCTCGCGCACGCCCGCAAGCGGCGCATCGAAATCCGCCAGTTCCTGATCCACCGCCACCCGCAGGGCGCTCAGGTCGGAAAAGGCAAGATCATAGCGTTCCTCGCGGGCGCGCAATTCGGTCACAAGATCGGCGACGGTCACGGCAGAGCTGTCGATCCGTTCCTTTGGCAGGCCAATCCGTTCACGCACCCAGGCGAAATACAGAACGTCGATCATGCGCCGTCCCTCAGATGCGGCATCGCCTTCATGAAATAATCCCATCCGGTGACCAGCGTCAAAGTTGCGGCGATCCAAAGCAGGGTCAGCCCCAGGTAGCCAGTATAGACCATGCCCTGTTCCTTCCAGATCAGGCCATGCACGTCGGCGGCCTCACGGCTGAGGATGGCGCTGACCTGCACCGGGTCCAGCCCCTCGACGCTGACCGCAAGGTAATGTTCGAAAACCCCCTGTGCGAACAGCACCGCGATGGCGACCATCTGAAAGGTGGTTTTCCATTTCGCCAGTTTCGTCACCTTCAGCGTGCCGGCCACATCGCCCAGAAATTCGCGCATTCCGGACACGAACACTTCGCGGAACAGAATCACCGTGGCGGGCAGCACCAGCCAGGGTGACATCGACGAATAGCCGACGATCACCATCAGGGCGATCAGCACCATCGCCTTGTCTGCGATCGGGTCCAGCATGGCCCCAAGCTTGCTTTCAAGCGCCCAGGCACGGGCGATATATCCGTCGAACCAGTCGGTGGCGGCGGCGCCGATAAACAGCAGCAGCGCGAACCAGTCCGCCAGCGGGCGCGAAAAATACAGGAACATCACCGCCACGCCGGGTGCGGCGAGAAGACGGAGCGCGGTGAGTGTATTGGGCAGGGTCCAGCGCATGAAACGATAGTTAGCGCGGTTTTTGGCGAGGGGAAAGCCAAGCTTTCGCGATAGTTAACTTGTTGGCGAAATGGGGGCGGCGGCGGCGCGCGATCTTGCCGAAATCAGGCGCGGGCGAGCCGCTCGATCCAGACGGCGCGGGCGGGGGGCAGCGGCTTGTCGCGCAACTCGAACGCCAGCCGGGTTTCCAGGAAATGCCCGGTGGTGGAAAGCGCGGCGAGGATGTCGGCGTCGGTAGCGGGTCCCTCGCCCAGCAGGACGGGAGGCAGCGGCAGCAGCCGGTCAGCCCAGTCGCCAGCTCCTTGTGCCGAAACCGCGCGCCCGGTGCGCGGTGACACATAGGTCAACGACTCGTTGGTGCCGGTGACCGCGCAGGCGGACAGATCCAGCCCGAACCCCATTTCATCCAGCAACGCCAGTTCCCAGCGCAGATAGCCCAGCGGCCACAGGTCGGACTGGCCCAGCAGGTCCAGCAGCGCCTCGGTCCGGTGGTAGAGCGCGGGATGGGATTCGCGTTCCGGCAGGCAAAAGCCAAGCAGGGCGGTCACTGCGTTCAGCCCGGCCAGCGCCAGCCGGTCGCCAAGCGCGGCGGCCGCGCGCGAGCGTTGCGGTTCGACCGTGTAGGCGCCCATGTGATCTTCGAGCCGGGCGCGCCAGGAAAGGTCAAGCTGGGCCCCGGGTTGCAGCGACGGCGCGATTCGGCGCGACGTGCCGCCGCGCAGGATGCCCAGATGGCGACCGTGTTCGGCGGTGAAAACTTCGAGTATCGCCGAGGTCTCGCCGTGTTTGCGGGCTGAAAGCAGAATGCCGGTGTCGCGCCAATCCATGGGGCCGTTATCCTATGCACCGGGGCGCCCCGCAAGACGCTCGGTGCGCGCCCTGCCCGGAAACGCAAAACGCGGCATCCGAAGATGCCGCGCTGCGATCTCGATCCGCTGAGGGACCGAACAGCTTATGCGAGGGCGAGGTTCGACGCCGACTCACGACCGTCACGGCCGGATTCGATGTCAAAGGTCACCTTCTGGTCGTCACGCAGGCCGGTCAGGCCAGCACGCTCGACTGCGGAGATGTGCACGAACACGTCCTTGCCGCCATTGTCGGGTGCGATGAAGCCGAAGCCTTTGGTGGTGTTGAACCATTTCACGGTGCCAGTAGCCATCCGTAGTCTCCTTTTGGTGTCTGTCCGCAACATGCGACAGGTCGGCGTAGTCAGTCCGGATCGATAGCCTGAACGCCGTTTGAAGGGAGACAGTGGTCGATAAAGAAAGAGGTCTGCACTTGTCTTCTACGCATGTTTCGCGAGTCGGGCAAGGGGTTTTTGAAAGCCGGCAGCGGGTCGGTTTGAAATCAATACTCTGCGGTCTGATCTGCCTGAAAGCACACCGAACCGCTACCAGCCTGGGCGCAAACAAACAGGGCGCGTGCGTGCGATCGCGCGCGTGCAGGGTGGGAGGCCCACCAAGCCGTTCGCGATTTGCGATGCGGCGGGGCCCGCTACGCATGTTCATGAGGGTAGGACAGGTCAGCGACGATCACGGAGCACAGGCCCTTTCCGATGCGCGGCCCGCAGCCACATGGCTGCTTGCTGAGCGTAGCCAGGATTCGGAAAGATGCAGAGAAATCTCGCAGGACAAAAAGATACGCCACTGTATCCCCAAAGCGAAAAGCCGGAAGGACCCTGTGAACGATGAACTACCCCCCGAAATTCGGACACTGGCGTAGACTGCGATTTGTTGCCTGTTGATCTTCACCACGAAGGAGGTCGCCGATGTCGCAACGGAAGCAACATCATCCAGAATCCAAAGCCAAGGTGACGTTGGAAGCGCAAAAAGACGAAGAGACGGTCAGCGAGCCGGCCAGTCGGTTCGGGGCCCACCCCACGATGATCCATCAATCGAAGCGGGCTCTACTTGAAGGCGCGTCAGGCGTATTTCAGCGCGACGGCCGGAAGATCCCGGAAGTCAATGAAGAGCAGGTCAAAGACTTGCATGCCAAGTTTGGGGCGCCGGCCGTCGCCAACGGCTTTTCGGCCAGAAAGCTCAAACCCTGGACCGGCAAGTGAGGCGCAAGATGATTGCGCCTGGCTGTTTGATCCCATGGTTTGGTGGTGCGATCTGTTCGTTGGAATGGAAGGAAGCATTACGGGGCAAGGTCGCCCTGGGAGCGCCACGACCACCTTCGCCGTCAGGGCTGCAATACAGCGATCACAAGCTTCGATCGCGGAGCTTGCTCGGGAACTGGGCATCGACCCGACGCTCGTTTCCAAGTGGCGTAAGCGGGCGTCGGCCGAAGACTCGAAGACAGGCCCAAAGGAGCCGCGATCAACGGTGCTGCGGTCGAATTCTAACGGTGGCTCCTAGCTCGATATCAGCAATTCCTGATGCGCGCACTGCACCCCCGAAGCAATAGCGATGCCATAGGATGTGCTCCGGTCGGCAAGATGGAAGTCGACGGAGAGGCTGCGTCGCACCGGAACGTCGTTCAGTGCCAGGCAGGATGAACCGCCCCTGAGGCTTGACAGCTTCTCGGCGATGTCGGCGCGCCCAAACAGGGCTTTGGCTGACCTGTCCCCCCGAAGTTCCCTCAGTCTGATGTAGAGTCTGCCCAACCTGAAGGAGCAGACGAGATGAGGAAAAGCCGTTTCACTGAAGCGCAGATAATCGGGATGATCAATGAGCAGGAGGCTGGTTTGCCGACGGCGGAGCTGTGCCGGAAGCACGGCCTGAGCCCTGCGACGTTCTACAAGCTGAAGGCCAAGTATGGCGGAATGGATTTGTCCGACGCTAAACGCCTGAAGCAGCTCTAGGATGAGAACGCGAAGCTGAAGCGCCCGGTGGCAGATGTCATGCTGGAAAATGTTGTGCTGAAGGATCTTCCGGGAAAGCCCTGACGACGCCGATGCAACGGCGGGACGCAGCGCTGCGGGCGCTGCGGGATCATCCGATCTCTCAACGCCGGGTCTGCGTCCTGATCGGTGTCGATCCGCAGACCGTGCGGCGCGAGAGGTCGCCCGACACCCCGGAGATCCGTCTGGAAATGAACAAGATTGCCGAGACGCGGCGCCGGTTCGGCTATCGGCGCATTGGCGTCCTGCTGGAGCGCGGCGGCATGATTATGAACGAAAGGAAGCTCTACCGGATTTACCGGGAAGAGGGCCTGACAGTGCGCCGCCGTAGAGGCCGGCAACGGGCGCGAGGCAGCCGCACACCAATGCCAGTGTCATTGCGCCCGAACCGGCGCTGGTCCCTGGACGTCCTGTCCGACACTTTCGGGGCCTTTCGCAAATTCGCTCGCCATTGTTCTTGAACCAATGGCGCACAATGGCTCGCCCTGGCGGTCAATGACGATTGCTGCCGCGACACCCTGTGCCTGGTCCCCGACACCAGCATCTCCGGGGCCAGGGTTGCAAAAGGAGCTGGATGCGCTGGTTCGGATCTACGGGAAACCCGCTTGTATGGTTTCCGACAACGGAACGGAGTTCACCAGCAAAGCGATCCTGAAATGGGCAAACGACAACGAGGTCGAGTGGCGTTACATCGATCCCGGCAAGCCGCAGCACAATGGTTATATTGGGTCATTCAACGGCAGCTTGCGCGACGCATGCCTCACGAGGAAATCTTCGACAGCCTTGCCGACGCCCGCCGAACGCTGGCCCTCTGGCGCTACGATTGCAACAACGTCAGGCCGCATTCATCGCTCGGCAACAAGACCCCCGCAGAAGCGCGCCGAGCGCTTGAGCGACTTGATGGCACCGCGCCCGGCGCGCTTGCCACACCCGGAACCGACGAATATCAAACCCAAGGACTCTCGTTATGACTGAGGGACGACCGGAGGGCAGGTCACGGTTCATCGGTGCCAGCGCCTGGACATCGCAGGACGTTCCGCTCGGGTCCGGCTGTGTGTAACCGACGTTCGGGTCACACCTTGGCGGTTCAGTTCCAGGGCATGAGGTCGGCGATGTTGCGCCGCATGTGGCCGCCTGCGATAGCGGCGAGCGTATTGGTGAGCCATGCTTGCGGGTCAACGGCGTTCAATTTGCAGGTCTCGATTGGCGAGGCGACGACAGCCCAGTTCTCGACTCCGGCGTCGTCGTCGGCAAAGAGAGCGTTCTTCCGATTCAGCGCGATCGGGCGGATGGTACGTTCGACGGTGTCGTTGTCGCGCTCGATCCGACCATCGCTCGGGAACAGGCAGAGGCCGTCCCAGTATTTCGCCATGTAGGTCGAGGCTTCGCCGAGGGGCGACCTCCTCGCGACACGAGCGCGGTGGTTGGCGAGCCATACCTCGAAGTCGACGATGGCCGGCGCTGCACGCGCCAGTCTTGCAGCAAGACGCGTAGCGGGATCAAGGCTGCGGATGCCAGCTTCGATGCGATGCAGTTCGCCAATGCGCTGCACGCCGTCCTTGGCGATTGGTGCGCGGCCGGTCCGGGGGATCTCCACCAATTTGCGCCGGGCATGCGCCCGACAGTAGGCCAGCCTGATGTCAGGTCCTTGCTTGAGAAGGCGGTTGTAGCCCGCATAGCCGTCCACTTGCAGGATGCGGCTTTGTCGAGATTGTCGGGTGCGATCTGCGCATCCTGGGCGGGCTTTACGCCGTGGCGGTGGGCTTTGGCGGCGCGGTCAACGATCCGGGGGCCACGATCACCTACACCGTCGGGGATCGCGATCAGGCACCGCCGTCCACTCTGGACGCGGACCGCATGATCGTCGCTGGCGGGCGCGATATGGTCGGGTGAAATGGTGCGGTAGGTCTCCGACCAAACCGGGGCGTTTCCATGCTTTCATGCGTTTCCGCTCCTCTTCCAGCCCGGAAAGCCCAGCGGAAAACGCCAGTTTCAAACGGTCCTGTTTGCAGGGAGCAGAGCGTCACGAAGAGGGGCTTCGCGGGGGGCAGGTCAAGTTCAATGTTGCCAGACAACTTCAATCTTCCATTTGCCTGACGTCCCAGCGCGCCCTGACTACGAAGAAAACCGGTTTCAGAACGCTTGGCCCGGTAGCCATAGTACAACCGCGGGGAATGCGACCAGGATCGACAGCCGCAGGACGTCGGCCAGGATGAACGGTAGGATACCCTTGATGACCGTGGCCTGTGACACATCGCGCGACGCCGCCTGTACGACGAAAAGGTTCATGCCGATGGGTGGTGTGATCAGTCCGATTTCCGCGACCGTCACCACCACGATGCCGAACCAGATCAGATTGAAGTCCAGCTCCAGCGCCACTGGAGCCAGCAACGGTACCGTGAGCAGGATCATCGACATCGCGTCCATGAAACAGCCAAGGATCACATAGAAGATCAAGATCAGCATCATGACTGTCATAGGTCCGAGGCCCGAAGTCTGGATCCGTTCGATCAGCATTTGCGGCAGTCCGGTATTCTCAAGAAAGAAGTTGAAAAGTGCGGCACCGATCAGAATGAGAAAGATCATCGCGGTCAGACCCGCCGTCTCGAACACAGAATCACTGAGGGACCGGCGGTTCAGCTCGCCCGAAAACAACGCCAGGAAGAAGGCGCCCACTGCGCCTACCGCCGCCGCTTCCGTGGGGGAAAACCAGCCCATATAGATGCCCCCGATGACCAAGCCGAACAGGACAAGCACCTGCCAAACCTGCCCAAGATAGCGCAATCGAGCCCCCCACGCCGTCCGTTCAGCCGGGGGCGCCATATCGGGTTTCATACGCACCTGAATCATGATGGCCCCTGCGTATAGCAGCGCGCCCAAAATGCCCGGCACCAGTGCTCCGATAAACAACTGGCCGATGGAGCTTTGTGTCAGCAGCCCGTAGATCACCAGCAGAACCGAGGGCGGGATCAGTACGCCCAATGTGCCACCTGCCGCGACAGTGGCTGTAGAAAGCGACGGATCATAGCCGTGGCGTTTCATCTCGGGCAGGGCGACGCGGCCGATGGTGGCTACGGTTGCAAGTGATGATCCGCAGATTGCGCCAAAGAATGCGCTGGCGCCGACGGTGGTAACCGCCAGCCCGCCCCGACGATGCCCGATAAACGCGTTGATGGCATTGAACAGCGACCGTGAAAGCCCGGCGTGCGACGCAAAGACCCCCATCATGACGAACAGCGGGATCACCGAAAATGAATAGGGAAAGATCGATTCAAAGGGGCTGGACCCAAGGATATAGGCGACGCCCATCCATCCGTTCAGATACCAGTAGCCCAAAGCGCCGATAACGCCCATCGAAATGGCGACCGGCAGGCCAAGCGCAATAAGCCCCAGTGCCGCGACAAAGCCGACAAGGCCAAGGGTAGGATCACTCATGGCCCAGCTCCTGCTTTATCGATGTCACCAGACCCAGAAGGATCGCCAGCAGCGAAACCGCTAGCCCCACCAGCAGCGGATACCAGTACCAAGCGACGGGAATGCCCAGTTGCTGCGACTTGTCGCCGAACATGGTGCGGGTTTCAAACGTCAGGTAGCCCTGCCACAGCATCAGGCCGACCAGCACGAAACTGGCCAGAGCGCCCAGCACCTTTAGCGGAACCGTCAGACTGGTGGGCAGTGCCGCCAGCAGGAAATCGACGGTGACATGCGCCGCCGCATAAAACGCAAAGGGCATCGTCAGCCAACCGCCGGTGACGACGGACAGTTGCACAAGATCCACCACGCCCTCGATCGGATACCCGATGCGCCGGCCCAGAATATCGACCACCGTCACAAGAGCCGCCGCGCCGAAGGCGGCAACGCCCAGAACGGCCAACCCCTTGATCAGCCAGTCGGCCAGCTTTGCACCCTGTCGCAAATGATGATCTCCCATGAACAGGCCCCGCCCCGGATCGCGCCCGGGGCCGAAGCCCGATGCGCAAACCGGCGCGGTCCAGACGTCCGGCTGAACCTTGCTTTGCTTGTTCGCGGCCACTTCGTTCGGGCGGACGCGAAGGCTGGTGCCGGGTGTCAATGAAAAGGCGGGACGCCCTAGTCCTGCTGCGCGGCTTCGTATTCGGCGATCTTGTCCTGCATCGCCTGATAAATTTCCGCGGCATTGTCCACTCCGCCGTCTTTGACCGACTGCAGATAGCCGTCCATCATCGGCTGCAAGGCTTCGCGCCAGCGGGACCGTTCGTCTTCCGACAGTTCGGTGATCTCGTGGCCGGCGTCGATGGCATCCTGACGGCCCGGCGCGTCCCATGCGTCCCACCAGTCGCCGAACTTGGCCACCAGATCCGCGCCCGAGGCCTGATCGACACAGGCCTGCGCCTCTTCGCTGAGGTTGTCATAGGACCTCTGGTTCATCACATAGAAAAACGAAACGGTGTAGGCGCGCAGGTCCAGATGATAGTTCAGGACCTCGTTCAGACCAAAGCTATTGACCGGATCCCAGGGAAACACGGTGCCGTCGATGACGCCACGCTGCAAGCTTTCATAGACCTCGCTCGGTGGCAGGCCCTGCGGGTCGGCGCCCAGCGTGGAAAGCATTTGCGAGACGGCGGGGCTGGGCGTGCGGATGCGCAGACCGTCCATATCTTCCATCGTCTCGACTTTTTTCGCGTTGGTGTGCAGCAGCCCGCTGTTGTGGGCGTGCAGCGCCAGAACCTTGAGACCTTTGTATTCCTCGGCCAGATGCGTCGGCAGCAAATCCCACAATGTCTGACTGGCGGCGCCGGCATCGTTGGTGAGGAACGGCATATCGATCAACGACGTGCGCGGAAAGCGGCCGCGCGGGATGCCGTGCAGGCCGTGGGCGATGTCGACGACACCGGCCATGACCTGTTCCTGCTGGCGCGCTACATTGCCCAGCTGGCTGCCCGCGGCAAAGATCTCGAACTGGACTTCGCCGCCCGTGCATTCAGTCACCTGCTCGGTCCATGGCTCGATGAAATCGGTCTGGATACCGTGCAGGGCAGGCGTATAGTGGCTGATCTTCAGCGTTGTTTCCGCCTGAACGGTGGTGGCCAAAGTGGCCGTTGCGGCCATGGTGGCCATAAAGGTTTTCTTAAGCGACATTTTTAGGTCCCCCCCCCTGTTTGTCATCGTTATTTCTAAAGTAGCCTCGTCAAAGGGCAAGCTTGATCCGTGCCCCGCCTTTGGCACGCGAACAGCAGGTCATCATGCGTTTGCTTTCGGCCCGTTCGGCGCGTGTCAGAACCACGTCCCGATGGTCGATCTCTCCCTCGATAACCGCCACCTCGCAAGAGCCGCACAGCCCTTCGCGACAATCGCAGGCGACGTCGATGCCCGCGGCCATTATCGCATCCAGCAGCGTGGTGTCGGCGGCGACATCCAGCACCAGACCCGAGTCCGTCAGCTCTGCCTGGAACGCCTGTTCGTTGTCGGGATCAATCCCCGCGGCATTGGACGAGAAATGTTCAAAGTGGAATGTGCCCTCTGGCAAATCATCCGTCAGCGTCTCCAGCGCGCTCAGCAGTCTTTCCGGGCCACAAGCATAGATCTGCGCGCCCTCCGCCAGTCCCGCCACCAGTGCGGGCAGGTCCATTCGACGACGCTCGTCCCTTGGGTACAGCGACAGCACCGCGCCATGATCTCGGGTCACGCGGTCGAGGAACGCCATGGTGGATCTCGACCGGCCGGCATAGTGCAGCTCATAGCTGCGTCCCAGGGTTTTCAAGCGGTCAGCCATGGCAAGGATCGGTGTGATGCCGATGCCGCCCGCGACCAGCACCACATGCGGCGCAGTTTCGTCGAGCCGGAACAGGTTTGACGGCCCGCGCATACGGATTTCCGCGCCTGCATGAATGGTGTCGTGGATGTGCCGCGACCCACCGCGCCCCAGATCCTCGCGCAGGATGGCGACACTGTAGCTGTCATCGTCAGGCGATCCGCACAGCGAATATTTGCGGTCATAATCGCCCACGCATAGCTCGATATGGGATCCGGCGCTCCATTTCGGCAGTGCGCGCCGCTGCGCGTCCTCGATGGTCAGGCCAAGAATGCCGTCGGCTTCCCGGCGCACTTCGGCAATGCGCACCTTGCGGGCGATGTCGCGCCGCGCGGGCGGGCCCACGGAAAAGCTGCGGTAAAGCCTGGTGGCGCTCGCGTCGGCCCGCTCCGGGTTCTGCGCGGGGTCCCATTCGACCCACAGCTCATCGGGGCCACGGAAAGACGTGTTGGGCATGTAGACGAATTCCTGGTCTGCCAAGCGCAGATGCGGCAGGCGGCGGGTCACTTCTTCAAGGAAAATCCGCATTTCCATCCGGCCGATGTTCTTGCCCATGCATTGATGCGCGCCATAGCCGAAGGTCAGGTGGTCGATGGCGTTGTCGCGGTAAATGTCCAAGGTATCGCCGCCCTCGAAATGCCGCTCGTCCTGGTTGCCGGAGGCCTGAACGATCAGCAGCTTTGCGCCTTCGGGCAGGTCGACACCGTTCAGAGTCGTCGGCGCGGTGGTCTGGCGGCGCCAGGCAACGGTTGACCCCGCATAGCGCAGACATTCCTCGACCGCGTTTGGGATCAGTGTCGGATCGGCGCAGATGTCGTTCCATGCGTCGCGATGTGCCAGCAGAGTCTTGAACATATTGGCTGAAGCCAGCGACGTTGTCTCATGTGCGGCGACGATGATCGCCATCATCATCGAATGCACATAGCTGTCGGTGACGACCTCGGGGATCTCGGCGTTCATCCGGATGGTGTGATGCATCCAGCCGGTGCCCTCGGGCTGGGCGCGCATCTTTTCGATGATCTCGCCCGCATACTGCCAGAAACGCCCCACGTCATGGGCGACCTCGATCTGCTTTTGGTCTGATGGCTTTCCCCAGGTGTTGACCGAATGGGCCAGGGTAAAGGTCTTGAGGGTGGCGATTTCATCTTCGGGCACGCCAAGAAAATGCAGCGCCACCAGCAGCGGCACTTCGTATAACATGCCATCGATCAGATCGACCCGTCCGCTGTCGATAAAGGCATCCATCTTTTCACGGGTCAGTCGGCGGACCATGTCCTGCTGCTGTTCCAGCTTTTCGGGCATGAAATGGTCCAGCAACGCACGGCGCCGTACCATGTGCGCGGGTTCGTCCTCGTTCACCATGGTGCGGGCCATGCCATAATCATAGCTCTTGAGGATCTCCTGCGCCTCTTGCGTGGCAGGCGTGATTTTCTCCAGCACATTGCGCGGAGAAAACAGGATGGCGTCGCGGAACACAGACTTGATGTCATCGTAGCGCGAGACAACCCAGTACCCCAGTTTCGGGGCGTAAAACACCGGAAGCTGATCGCGCGACCAGCGCAGGGCTTCAGCAGGGTCCAGTTGGTATGGCCCCTGAAAGGCGTCAAATTCGCGGGCCATGGCGGCCGGGTCGCTGATGGGACAGCCCTGCGCTTCAGGGGCCGTACCGCTGAAGGGGCATTCGTTCGCATTATTTGTGGTTTGGCCGACCATCTCGTTGCCTCCGCTCAACCCCGATGTTCGTAATTGTTTGTACTTTACGCGGAATGAGCAGGCAATGACTAATATGGTTACGAGATGTACGTTAATCGAGACTTTGGGTGTCGATGGGCGCCAAAGCTTGCTATGAGCGGTTTCAGGACTTCATCAAAAGGACAGATTGCGGCATGGCTACAGGCAAGTTGCAGACCCTCGACCGTGGCATCGAAGCATTGCTGCTGGTCGCCGAGGCATCCGGGGGGCTAACGGTCGGGGATCTTGCGACTCGGCTAGGACTGCACCGCGCGGTCACTTACCGCATTGTCGCGACGCTGGCGGATCGCGGCATGGTCCGACGGGGGGTGGACGGTCGTATCGTGCTGGGCGCAAGGGCGTATCTGCTCGGCGCACATACGGTGGACAGCATCCGAACCATGGCCCTTCCGGTACTGGAAGACCTTGCCGAGCGCGCCTCGGCCACCGCTTTTCTGTCCATGGCCGAGGGCGAGGAATGTGTAGTTGTGCTAACCGCTGAGCCGCGGGACGTGGCGATCACCATTCATTACCGGGTTGGACGGCGGCATCCGATCACCCGTGGTGCCGCCGGCATCGCCATTCTTGCGGCGCGCCCCGAAACGGACGCAGACTCCCAAGATGTCCGTTCTGCCCGCAGTCTTGGTTACAGCATAACGCGGGACCAATTGCATAGGGGCGCTGTGGGTGTCTCCAGTGCCCTTCTTCTCACGGGTGTCGGTTTTGCAAGACAGGAATTTTCGGTCGGAGTGGTTGCCTTCGAGGACCTGGATCTGGACGTTGTCGCGCCAGCCGTAGCAGACGCCGCACAAACACTGTCGAAGACAATCACCTCGCCGACGTTGTAGAGAGGCGCGCTCTGAGTAGGGCGATCGCTCGTTTGCCGCGAAAATTGTCGGGCGGTGCCGAAACGCCGCCGGGTGCGCGCGCTTTCGCCGTGATCGCCCTCGAAGCGGTGCTCTTCCGGGATCTCGAAGGCGGGTATCCGGTACCCGTTCGTGGTTTCCGTTGCAGCGGTCGTGATATCGCAGGGCCGGAGCCAAGCAGAAAGATCGCGCAGGCCTTGGGTGAATGTCCCGAAGGCACGCAGCGTTAAGGCGGCGGCATCCGGGTTCACAGCCGCCATATGCGCTGTCGAGCCGATATCAATTGCCGCCGCATTTGGGTTGACCACGCGTTTCTCTTGCGCGAGGCTCGGCTGCTCTTTCGGCACCACATCGGGGTCAGGGCGCGCTGTAATCCATTTGTTCGGCGTCGACATCCCAACGCCAGGATCATCAGCCACCTGCTCGCGCGCCGCCTTCCAGACAGCGCTGTGCGCACCCCATCCTTGCGAAATTCGTCCGTCCGTTTCCGCCCCTTGGGCCGTCTCCCCTGTTGCGGTAAATGCTATCAAAGGCGCGGCATCAAACCGCGACAGATCGACAGAGAGGGGGGGGCGTGGCCAGAGCAGTCGCGTTTTCGCAGCCTTTCCCCTGACCGTCCCGCCCCCTGTGCGCCGCTCGCGGACAGGCCCGCCTCAGTCCGCCAGCCCGGCCTCGTCCAGAAGGTGCCGGGCCTGGCGGTCTTCCAGTTCGATCACCCAGAGATCCGGGTCAAATCCACGCTGGCGCGCGATGGACGCATCGACGTCGCGTTCATCGCCGCTGGCCAGGACGTCCCATTTCCGCGCGCCGCTGGTCAGGTCGAACCCCCGCGTGAACGCGCGCGCCTGCCCGTCCAGCGTTGCCAGCTTGACCAGCACAGCCCCCGCCGTGTCGTCGCCATGGGCGGTCACATAGGCGGGGATGTTGGCGCGCGACAGCCGCGCAAGATAGGCATCGACCCAGAAGCGGGTGGTCAGGCGCGCCACGCGATCAGTTCCCGTCCTTGAAATCCAGCCCCATCTCGGAATACCGCTCGGCCTCTTCCAGCCAGTTCTCGCGCAGTTTGACTTGCAGGAACAGGTGGACCTTGCGCCCGAGAAATTCCTCGATGTCAGCGCGGGCGGCCTGGCTGACGGATTTGATCGTCTCGCCCTTGTGACCCAGCACGATGCCCTTGTGGCCGTCCCGGCTGACATAGATCACCTGATCGATGCGCGCGGACCCGTCGTCGCGTTCCTGCCAGGCCTCGGTTTCGACCGTCAACTGATAGGGCAGTTCCTGATGCAGGCGCAGGGTCAGCTTTTCGCGCGTCATCTCGGCGGCGATCATGCGCATGGGCAGATCGGCGATCTGGTCTTCGGGGTACAGCCAGGGGCCTTCGGGCACCGCCTGCGCGAGCCACTTGCGCAGCTGGACCACGCCGTGGCCCTTTTCGGCGGAAATCATGAAGGTTTCGGCAAAGGCATAGGCCTCGTTCAGCGCCTGCGTCAGGGCGAGCAGCCTTGGCGCCTCGACCCGGTCGATCTTGTTGATGGCCAGCGCGACGGTGGTGCCCCTGGGCAGGTCTGCCAGGCCGTCAAGGATCGCCCTGACGCCGTCGGTCATGCCGCGATGCGCCTCGACCAGAAGCACGGTGATGTCGGCATCCGCAGCCCCGCCCCAGGCGGCCTTGACCATCGCCCGGTCCAGGCGGCGACGCGGCTTGAACAGGCCGGGGGTGTCGACGAAGATCAGCTGCGACGCGCCCTCCATCGCGACACCGCGAATGCGCGCGCGCGTGGTCTGTACCTTGTGGGTGACGATTGACACCTTGGCGCCGACCATCCGGTTGGTAAGGGTCGACTTGCCGGCGTTGGGTTCGCCGATGAGCGCGACAAAGCCTGCGCGGGTCGGTGCGGTGTCGGTCATGTAAGCGGTCCGTTGATCAATGATCCGTCAGCCCATACTTCTTTTCGTGCGCCAACACCATATCTACACGAACCGCTGGACCCGCGTCGCGTTTTGTGGCGTAGCATCCATTGTTATTGGCTTGCGCGAAAGGAGCGTGGCGATGAGGTTTTTTCTGATGACGACGATGGCAGGGGGTCTGCTCGCGGGCGCGACACAGGCACAGGAGCTGTTCGTGCCGACCATTCAGGCGCGCCAGATTGACGGCAGCTACAACGCCTATCCGATCAAGGGCACCGAAGCCGGCATGCTGCGCAGCGATTGCGACCGGCAGGCGCGCACCTGGGAACAAAAGAACCGCACGGCGATTCGGGCAGCGGACAGCGCGATGTCGTCGCCGGGCAACGGCGACGCGGTCGAAGTGATCTGCAAGCTTAAACAGCCCTAGCGCGACCGGATCAGCGTGTAAATTCCGCTGGTCACGATCAGCAGTCCCCCGGCGAGCGTCCACAGGTCGGGCCGTTCGCCGAAAAAGACGAACGCGAAGCCCAGTGCGACCAGCAGGCGCGAATAGCGAAACGGCGCGATGACCGACACATCGCCCGCGCGCATCGCCTTGGTCAGCGCGAAATAGCCGGTGGCGCCCACAAGGCCGGTCAGCACCAGCCGGACAAGTTCGCCGGCCCGGGGCACCCGCAGCGGGTCGGGGTCGAACGGCAACATGACAAGCCCCGCGACGATGATGACCGAACACCCGATGACGCCAAGCTGGTTGGCTGACACTGCCGGAGGGCTGGCTCTGGTGAACAGGTCGCGCATGGCAAAGCCGACCATGCCCGCGACCGCCAGCAGCGCGTCGATGCGGAACGCCTCCGGTGTGGGGCGCAGGATCAGCAGAACGCCGACGAAGCCGACCGCCATCGCCGTCCAGCGGGCCGGGCCGACGCGTTCCTTCAGCAGCAGCGCCGCGCCCGCCGTCACCACCAGCGGCGCCGCCTGCAGGATCGACGAGGTCACCGAAAGCGGGGTGTAGGCCAGCGCCAGCGCAAAGAACAGCCGCCCGACGATCTCGAACGACGTGCGGGCGATCAGCGTGGGGCGCAGAATGGCCGGATGCAGCAGGGGTTCGCGGGCGCGCAGGGTCACGACGATGTAAAGCGCGGTGGCGGTGATGCCGAAGATCAGCGTCGCCTCGCCCGGCGGCAGGGCGGGGGCCACGGATTTGAACAGCGCGTCCTCGACCGCGAAGAGGAACATCGACGCACACATGAACAGCGCGCCGAGGGTGTTGCCGGACAGGGCCCCGCCGCCGTGGCCTCGGTCGCTGTGGCCCCCGTCGCTGTGGCCCCCGTCGCTGTGGCCCCGGTCAGTCACCGCCGAGCTTTGCCAGCAGCGCGGCGGCGGCATGCTGTTCGGCCTTGCGCTTGGCGCCGGCGGTGGCCTGCGCGGTTTCGCCATTGGCCAGGCGCGCCTCGATGGTGAATACCGGGGCATGGTCGGGGCCGGTGCGCCCCACCTCGACATAGGCGGGCGGCGGCATCCCGCGCGCCTGCGCCCATTCCTGAAGCGAGGTCTTGGGATCGCGCGCGTCCTCCTCGACCTGCGCGATGCGGTTGCCCCACAGGCGCAGGATCATTGCCTTGGCCGTGTCGAATCCGGCGTCGAGATAGACGGCGGCGATCACCGCCTCCATCGCGTCGCCCAGCAGCGCCATCTTGCGACGCCCACCCGACATCATCTCGGACCGGCCGAGTTTCAGCGCGGCACCCAGATCGATCTCGCGGGCGACCTCGGCGCAGGTTTCCTTGCGCACCAGCGCGTTGAAACGCGGTGCCAGCAGCCCTTCGGAGGCGTGTCGGTCAGAGCCCAGCAGCGCCTCGGCCATCACGAGGCCCAGCACCCGGTCCCCGAGAAATTCCAGCCGCTGGTTGTCTTCGCGCCCCGGCGAGGACATGGACGAATGGGTCAGCGCGCGGCGCAGCCGGTCCGGGGTGTCGAAGCGGTGGCCAAGACGCTCTTCGAGCGCGGTGATTTCGGCGGACCGCTTCATTGCAGCTTGTGAAAGAACCGGTCGGCGCGCCATGTCCAGAAATACAGCATCGAACTGCCGGCCGACGAAAACACCACGCGCCTTGCCTTGCCGATAAAGTTCTCGACCGGCACGAAACCGACGCCGCCCGCGGCGTTGGGCACGCGGCTGTCCGATGAATTGTCGCGGTTGTCGCCCATCATGAAATAGTGACCGGCAGGCACGGTATAGACGCGGGTGTTGTCGGATCCCTGCATCGCGATGTTCAGGATGTTGTGGCTGACGCCGCCGGGCAGGGTCTCGGTGAACCGTTCCTTTTCGCACACGCCCCCGGTGCCGACAGGCCCGTTGGCACAGCGCGGACGCAGCCGCTGCGGGCCCTGCGGTTCGGCGGTTTCGGCAAAGATTCCGGCGGGTTCGACCTGCACGGGGTCATCGTTGATATACAGCAAGCCTTCGCGCACCTGGATGCGATCCCCCGGCAGGCCGATCACCCGCTTGATGAAATCGGTGCCGTGCACGGGATGGCGGAACACCGCGATGTCACCGCGCCGGGGGTCGGATCCGAACAGTCGTCCGTCTTCGCCCATCCAGCCGCACAGGTCGGTGGCGTCGATGTCGATGCCAATCTGCGGCAGCCGGATCGACGGGCAGGATGCATAGGAATAGCCGTAGCTCATCTTGTTGACGAACAGGAAATCGCCGATCAGCAGCGTGTCCTTCATCGACCCCGACGGAATCCAGAAGGGCTGGAAAAACAGCGTCCGGAAGATACCCGCAATAAGCAGCGCGTAGACGACCGTCTTGATCGTCTCCAGAATGCCGCCGGTTTCCTTGTCTTTCGCCATGAAGCTCAGCCCCTGATTTCATGATGTGTCGGCGCAAAACGCACCTCGGCTTCATGGGCGGCAGGCCCCGAAGTGTCAAGAACAAGCCCTTTGCAAGATCCCGCGTCCGGCAGGCCGGGATGGCGCGCGGGGTCGATTGTCAGGCGCCGCGTGCTAGATTGCGGCACGATCACGTCAGAATCCGCCCCGCATGGTTGAGACATGCGTGCGGGCTTGGCATCAAGTGAGCATCAAGTGGGACACCCAACGAACAGGAGGCACCTCGTGCAGGGCCAACCGACAGAGCAGAGCGATCTTTTCATCATCGGTGGCGGCATCAACGGCTGCGGCATCGCCCGCGACGCGGTGGGCCGGGGCTATTCCGTGACGCTGGCCGAAATGAACGACCTGGCCTCGGCGACGTCCTCGGCGTCGACCAAGCTGTTCCACGGCGGGCTGCGCTATCTGGAATATTTCGAATTTCGTCTGGTGCACGAGGCGCTGGCCGAACGCGAGGTGCTGCTGCGCGCGATGCCGCATATCGCCTGGCCGATGCGGTTCGTGCTGCCCTATCACCCGTCGATGCGGTTCGAAACCGACACGCCGACGTCGAAACTGCTGTCGACGGTCATGCCGTGGATGAAAGGCCGTCGCCCCGCCTGGCTGATCCGGCTGGGTCTGTTCATGTACGACCATCTGGATCTGGGCAAACGCAAGATCCTGCCGGGAACCGCGCGGCTTGACCTGACCACCGCCCCCGAAGGCGCGCCGCTGGATGACCGGTTCGAAACCGCTTATGAATATTCCGATGCCTGGGTGCAGGATTCCCGCCTTGTGGTGCTGAACGCCCGCGATGCGCAAGCGCGTGGCGCGCGCATCATGACCCGCACCAAGGTGCTCTCGGCCGCGCGCGAAGACGGGCTGTGGCGCATCGAGGTGCAGGACACCGACACCGGCACCACCGCCACCCACCATGCAAGGATGCTGGTCAACGCCGGCGGGCCGTGGGTCGGCGACATCATCCACGACAAGGTCCACCTGAACGTGCGCGAAGGGGTCCGGCTGGTGCGCGGCTCGCATATCGTGACGCGCAAGCTATACGATCACGACAAATGCTATTTCTTTCAGGGCACCGACGGGCGCATCATCTTTGCCATTCCCTATGAACGGGATTTCACCCTGATCGGCACCACCGACGCCGAACATACCGACCCCGATCAGAAACCCGTCTGCACCCCCGAGGAACAAAGCTATCTGATCGCCTTCGCCAACCGCTATTTCAAACGCGACATCCGCGACGAGGACGTGGTCTGGACCTATTCCGGGGTGCGCCCTCTGTATGACGACGGCGCCAGCAGCGCGACGGCGGCGACCCGCGACTACACGATCAAGGTCGAAGGCGCAGGCGGCGCGCCCATGCTCAACGTCTTTGGCGGCAAGATCACCACCTATCGCCGGCTTGCCGAAAGCGCGCTGGACAAGATCGACGGCGCGCTGGGGCGCAGCACGCAAAAATGGACCGCGGGTGCCGCGATGCCCGGCGGGGATTTCCCGGTGGACGGGGTTGCGGCGCTGATCTCCGATTTGCGGGCCAGCCATCCGTTTCTGGATGACCGCTGGGCCACGCGCCTTGTGCGTACCTACGGCACCGATGCGCGCGCCATCCTGGGCGTGTCCGCCGGGGCCGAGGCGCTGGGAGAAGCGTTCGGCGCGACCCTGACCGCGGCCGAGGTAGACTGGCTGATGGATCGCGAATACGCCCGCACGCCCGACGATGTGCTGTGGCGGCGTACAAAGCTTGGCCTGTCGATGCCCGAGGCGGGGCTGGCACGGCTCGAAGACTACATGACGGCCCGCCGCGCGCCGGGCTGAACACGGGGGGAAGACCGCATGACCTATATACTCGCCATCGACCAGGGCACCACATCCAGCCGGGCGATCCTGTTCGACAAGGATCTTCGGATCGCCGCCGTCAGCCAGGAGGAATTCGCCCAGCACTACCCCGATTCCGGCTGGGTCGAACATGATTGCATGGACCTGTGGACGAGCACGGCGGCGACCTGTCGCGGCGTGATGGAAAAACACGGTGTCAAGGCGCGCGACATCGCCGCCATCGGCATCACCAACCAGCGCGAAACAACCGTGGTCTGGGACCGCAAGACCGGCAGGCCGATTCACAACGCGATCGTCTGGCAGGACCGCCGCACCTCGGAGTTTTGCAAGAAACTCAAGGCCCAAGGGCATGAGGAAACGGTCACGCGCAAGACCGGGCTGCTGCTCGATCCGTATTTCTCGGCCACCAAGGTCGCCTGGGTGCTCGACAATGTCGATGGCGCGCGGGCGCGGGCCGAAGCGGGTGAACTGGCCTTTGGCACGGTCGATTCGTGGCTGGTCTGGAACCTGACCGCGGGCCATGTGCATGTCACCGACGCCACCAACGCCGCGCGCACCATGCTATATGACATTCGCCACGGGCGCTGGTCGTCCACCATGTGCGAGATGCTGGGCATTCCGATGTCAATGCTGCCCGAGGTGCGCGATTGCGCCGCCGATTTCGGCATGGCCCGCGCCGATCTGTTCGGGGCCGAAATTCCCATCCTTGGCATCGCCGGGGACCAGCAGGCGGCGACCATCGGGCAGGCGTGTTTCCGGCCCGGCATGTTGAAATCCACCTACGGGACGGGCTGTTTCGCCCTGCTCAATACCGGCGACGAACTGGTGACGTCGAAAAACCGGCTGCTGTCGACCATCGCCTATCAGCTGGACGGCAAGCGCACCTATGCGCTGGAGGGGTCGATCTTTATCGCCGGGGCGGTGGTTCAATGGCTGCGCGACGGGTTGCAGATTATCCGCAGCGCCGGTGAAAGCCAGGCGCTGGCCGAACGCGCGGACCCCGCGCAAACGCTGGTCATGGTGCCTGCGTTCACCGGCCTTGGCGCGCCTTACTGGAACGCCGAGTGCCGGGGCGCGGTGTTCGGGCTGACCCGCGCCAGCGGTCCGGCGGAAATGGCCCGCGCGGCGCTGGAATCGGTCGGCTATCAAACCCGCGACCTGCTGGATGCCATGCACGCCGACTGGGCCTCTGGTGCAGAGGCGCCGACCCTGCGCGTTGATGGCGGCATGAGCGCCAGCGATTTCGCCATGCAGTTCCTTGCCGACATCACCGGCGCTGCGGTGGACCGCCCCAAGGTGCTGGAAACCACCGCCATGGGTGCGGCCTGGCTGGCGGGCCAGCGCGCCGGGATCTATCCCGACATGGACGGGTTCGCGCAGACCTGGGAGCTGGAGCGCCAGTTCGATCCGGCGATGGACACGTCCACCCGCGACGACAAATACGCGGCATGGAAACGCGCGGTGCAGGCGGCGCAGGCGTTCTAGCGCCATTGACAAGATCGCAGGGCGGGCGCGTTCCGCCGGGGCGATCACGAAAAGGCCAGGCACCATGTCCCAGATCCACGGCGGCAAGACCGTCTTTGGCGCGACCCTCGGCATTTTGATGCTGCAAACGCGCTTTCCCCGCATCTTGATGCTGCAAACGCGCTTTCCTCGCATCCCCGGCGATATGGGCAACGCGCTGACATGGCCGTTCCCGGTGCAGTATCGCGTGGTGCGCGGGGCCTCCCCGACAGGGTGGTGCGACAGGATGCGCGCGTGCTGGTGGATCTGTTCATCGAACAGGCGCTTGATCTTGTCGCGCATGGCTGCGTCGGCATCACCACCAATTGCGGGTTTCTGTCCATCGTGCAGGATCAGGTTGCCGGCGCCGTGCCGGTGCCTGTCGCGACCTCGTCGCTGATGCAGGTGCCGATGGTGCAGGCGATGCTGCCGCCGGGCAAGCGGGCGGGCATCCTGACCATCTGGAAACCCACGCTGACGGTGCGGCATCTGGCGGCGGCGAATGTGGCCCTCGATACGCCGGTCTGGGGCACCGGGGCAGGGCGCGAATTCACCCGCGCAATCCTTGGCGATGAACCGCAGATCGACTTTTCCGCCTGCCGTGCCAACATGATCGACGCCGCCCGCGCCTTTCACGCGGCCCGCCCGGGGCTTGGCGCGATCGTGCTGGAATGTACCAACATGGTGCCTTATGCGGCGGATGTGCGGCGGGTGACCGGGCTGCCGGTGTTCTCGATCTTCAATTTCGTGCAGTGGTTCCAGCAATCGCTGATGCCGCCTCGGTTTCCCCACGCGCTCGACGAGCCGCGCCTTTAGCCCATCAGCGCCCGGCGCATCAGGTTCAGCCCCGCCAGCAGCAGCACCCAAAGCGTGATTTTGCGGAACGCAGCCTGGTCGATGCGGTCATGCACCTTCATGCCCAGCCACATACCCGCCAGCCCCGGAATCAGCAGCAGCGCCGAGAATGGCGCGGTCTGCGCGTTCAGCACGCCCGACGCGACATGCGCGCCGGTCAGCGCCAGCGCGCCCAGCCCATAGATTACCCCCTGCACCCGCACCTGTTCGCGCTTTTCGGTGTCGATGGCTGTCAGATAGGCCACGACCGGCGGCCCCCACACCCCCGACAATCCGCCGATGAACCCCGCGATCGCGCCCGTGACGCCTTCAAGCCAGCGGCTGGGGCCGTGTTGCAGATGCGGCTTCCATCCGGCCAGCTGCATCACGCAAAACAGCGTCACGGGCGCGCCGATCATCCCCAGCAGGACGTTCGCGGGCAGCACCCGCACCAGTTGCGACGACAGCAGCAGAAAGGCCAGCCCCACGCCCAGGAACAGCCCGAAGCGCCGCATCGACGCCAGCGCCGCACGCCAGCCTTGCTGCAACGCCTGAATGGCATTGCTGACCAGCGCCGGCAGAATCAGCCCGGCCAGCGCCAGTTCGGGCGACAGAAAGCTGGACAGGCCGGAAATCAGGATCATCGGCATGGCAAAGCCGACCATGCCTTTCACCAACCCCGCCACCGCTGCGATGGCGAAAGAAATAGCAAGCAGGGAAGGCGAAATCAGGGTAAGGATACTGTCCATGACCCGCTGATAACACGGGCGAAATCCGCCTGCCTTGAAAATCGGCTGCGCAAGAATAGAACCTTGATGCCGCATCGCATGACTTTTTGTTGCGCTGCAACTGCGAAGTGGCTATCCCCGATGCGATCTTAGAGGAAGGACACGAACAATGGCACATGACGGAGCCGACCTGGCGATGGGCCAGGGCATCCTGCTGGACGATCTGCTGAGCCTCACCGCCGACGCCATCGCCCCCGCCGAGGCAGTGCTGGAGGCCGCGCGCGTCTCGGTGCGCGACATGACGACGGAAGACGGGCGCGTGTCCAACCGCCTTGTCGAGGCGAACCAGTGCGCCGCCCATGGCCTTGCCTGGCTTGCCACCTACGTCGAATCGCTGCGCCAGATGCAGTATTGGGCGAACAAGCTGACGTCCGAGGCAAGCTTTGGCGAGATCGAACAGATCATCCAGCAGATCGCATTCGGCGAATACCTCAGCCAGATCGCCGGCGGCATCCAGATGAACCAGGGCGAGATGGTGCGCCTGCGGGATCTGGGCCTTGGCCCCGATGTCATGGCGACGCTGCGCACCCCCGCTGTCGAAACGCTGATGGCACGCGGCAACACCCAGGGCGCACGCACCCGGCTGGTCGAGCTGATGCAGGAACGCTCGGCCGAGATCACCGTGGGCAAGACCGGCCTCGACAACGAGCTGGAGATGATCCGCGAGCAGTTCCGCCGCTACGCCGTCGACAAGGTCGAACCCTTTGCCCATGAATGGCATCTCAAGGACGAGCTGATCCCGATGGAGATCATCGAGGAGCTGTCCGAAATGGGCGTCTTCGGTCTGACCATCCCCGAGGAATACGGCGGTTTCGGCCTGTCCAAGGCGTCGATGTGCGTGGTGTCCGAGGAACTGTCGCGCGGGTATATCGGCGTCGGCTCGCTGGGCACCCGGTCGGAAATCGCCGCCGAGCTGATCCTTGCGGGTGGCACCGACGCGCAAAAACAAAAGTGGCTGCCGGCGCTCGCCAGCGGGGAAAAGCTGCCCACTGCGGTGTTCACCGAACCCAACACCGGGTCGGATCTGGGCGCGCTGCGCACCCGTGCGACCAAGGACGAAAACGGCGACTGGACCGTGACCGGCAACAAGACGTGGATCACCCACGCGGCGCGCACCCATGTGATGACGCTGCTGGCCCGCACCGACCCCGGCAGCGACAACTACAAGGGCCTGTCGATGTTCCTTGCGGAAAAGACGCCGGGCGACGATGCCAACCCGTTCCCAACCGAGGGCATGACCGGGGGCGAAATCGAGGTGCTCGGCTATCGCGGGATGAAGGAATACGAGCTGGGCTTTGACGGGTTCAAGGTCAAGGCCGAGAACCTGCTGGGCGGCGAAGAGGGCAAGGGTTTCAAACAGCTTATGGAAACCTTTGAATCCGCCCGCATCCAGACCGCCGCCCGCGCCATCGGCGTGGCGCAATCGGCGCTGGATGTCGGCATGAAATACGCCGAAGACCGCAAGCAGTTCGGCAAGTCGCTGATCGCCTTTCCGCGTGTCTCGGGCAAGCTGGCGATGATGGCTGTGGAAATCATGGTCGCCCGCCAGCTGACCTATTTCTCGGCCCGCGAGAAGGACGAGGGCATTCGCTGCGATCTTGAGGCCGGCATGGCCAAGCTGCTCGCCGCCCGCGTGGCCTGGGCGAATGCGGACAACGCGCTTCAGATCCACGGCGGCAACGGGTTTGCGCTGGAATATACCGTCAGCCGCATCCTGTGCGATGCGCGGATCCTGAACATCTTCGAAGGTGCCGCCGAGATCCAGGCGCAGGTGATCGCCCGGCGTCTGCTGGGCTGACCGGCCCCCGTGGCGCGCCGGGCAAAACCGGCGCGCGCGGGTTTCAGCCGGAACCGGCGCCGCGCCTAAAACATGTCGGCGGGAAACCCGATCACCTTGCGGGCGAATTTCTTGCCCGTGGCCACCGGATAAGGCAGGGCGAACCCCTCGCGATCGCCCGGTTCCCTGGCGGCGTTGGACAGCGCGGCCTGCCGCCAGGTGCGCGCCTGCGATGTGCTCGCCCCGCCGATCGTCGGACCCAGCCATTTTTCCGCGAGGCGTTCGCGCAGCGCCTTGGCGTCCTCGGGCCGACGGAACAGCACCGACGCTTCGGTGTCCCAGCGCATCGACCGCCCGTTGAGGTTTGCCGATCCGACCATGCCGACCCGGTCATCGACCACCGCCACCTTGGAATGGATATAGATCGGACCCGATTGCAACACCTCGGCCTGACCGTCCCTGGCTGGCACGGGCTGTGCCGGCGAAATCATCGCCAGCCGTTCGCCATAGGCCCGGCTCAGCCGCTCGGCGGCTTCGGTCTGAAGCGCATGCGCGGCGCGCGCGTCCCAGCCCACGTCGCTGTCAAACAGCACGCGGTCCGCGGCGGGGGGCAGCACGATCACCAGTTGCAGATCGGGTTCGCGTTTGGCGGCGCGCACCAGCGCATCGACCAGAGGGCGATGCCGCAGGAACTGGGTTTCCAGATAGATGAAGTGGCGCGCCTCGCCAAAGAGCTGGATCAGCGTCTTTTCGTGCTCGGTCGCCAAGGTCTTGGGCGCAAGGGTCGAAAGGCCCCTGCGCGGGACCGACACGGTGCGCAGCAGCCGCAGATCGGCGGGCGGTTGGGGGCGGATGTCGGTGGCCATATGCTCGGCCTCGCCCAGCACCGCCGGGGTGCCGCAATCCAGCGCGCGGTTCCAGGTTTCGGAAAAATGCAGCCGCAGGGCCGCGGCGAAATCCGCGTCGTCCACCTGCATGGACACGTCATGCCAGGTTTGCTCGGGCGCCTGATCGTGGTCGAAATCGTCCCAGCGCCGGTCGTTGACATCCAGGCCACCGATGATGCAGCGTTCGCTGTCGACGACGGCGAATTTCTGGTGGATGGTCACCGGGCGCAGCAGGATCGGTCCTTTGACGAGCGCCCGCTGGATCGGCGTCAGTTCCGAGTGATCGCGCCCGCGCAGCTCTTGCAGCTTTTCCCCGACACGGCTGCGCATCATCCAGCGCCACAGCGGCCCGGCAAGCTGGCCGTGCGGGGCGCACAGGATCTGCACATCGCCCTTGATGCCCTGGGCAAAGCCGCTGGCGGACCGCCAGGCGAGCTTGTGCAGCGGTTCGGCGAAGATCGGATCGAAATCCGCCAGAACAAGACGCACGCGCACGCCCTTTTGCGCCACTGCCGCCAAAAGGTCGGCCCAGGTCTTCAGACCCTGATCCAGAAACTCCGGGCAGTGCAGTTGCGTCGTCGGGTCGAGGATGCGGAACGACATCACCAGCTCGCGCTGGGCGCTCATGGCGAGACGTTCGAGAGCGGGAAACCCCTCGGACGCGGTGATCAGGGATGTCAGTGTCATGCAGGCTCTCAGTTTCGGTTGCGACGCAGGGCGGAGCGGAAGTCCGACAGCCTGAAGGCGCCAATCGCCTGTCCTGCAAGCGCGTAGGACAGCATGCCCACCGCGACGAGCACTAAAAGGGCAATGTAACGCCAGTAATTCATGGATAGCATACTGCCGAGAAGCAGATAAGTTCCCCACAGTATTCCCGCCATGACGACCGAGGCCACGGCGATGCGCGGCACCCGCCGCCGGAAGCGGTCATCGAAACGCGCGGTCTCGCCCAGCTTGCGGCCCCCCGTGCCCAGCATCACCACCATGACCCAGGCCGCTGTTGTGGTGGCGATGGCCGGCGACAGCCAGCCCGCAATGGGCACCAGCCCCACCGCAAGCACCGCGTTCACCCCCATTGACCAGAGCGCGTAGCGGAACGGCGTGCGGGTGTCTTCGCGCGCAAAAAACAGCGGTTGCAGCACCTTTTGCAGGACAAAGGCCGGCAGCCCCAGCCCGTAAATCGCCACGGCGATGGCGATGGCCTGCGCATCGGCATGCGTGGTGCGGCCACGTTCGAACAGCACCGACACGATGGGCAGCGGCACGATGATCAGCGCGGCGGCAGCGGGCAGGGTCAGCGCCAGCGCCATTTCCCCGGCGCGCGAAAACGCGTGGCGCGCGCCGTCGCTGTCGCGCGCCTTTAGCCGCCGTGACAGGTCCGGCAGCAGCACGATGCCCACCGCAATCCCGACGACGCCCAGCGGCAGCTGGTACAGCCGATCGGCGGCGTAAAGCCAGCTGACCGCCTGCCCGAACTGCGATGCGACCTGCTGGCCGACCAGCAGGTTGATCTGCATGACACCGCCCGCCATCGCCGCGGGCACCGCCACGCGCACAAGGCGGCGCATGTCGGGGGTGAACCGGGGCAGGCCCGGCCGCACCTTCACGCCCGACCGTTCCGCCGCGATCCAGACCAGTGCCAGCTGGGCGACACCCGCTACGGGGATCGCCCAGATCAGCCACCATATGACCTCGTCTCCGAACGCGACGCCGGCGCTCATCGCGGCGATGACCAGCAGGTTCAGCAACACCGGCGCGGCGGCGGCGGCGGCGAAATGCCCCGTTGCGTTCAGCGCGCCGGAAAACAGCGCCGCCAGCGAGATGAAGAAGATATAGGGAAACACGATGCGGCCATAGCCGATGGTCAGATCGAACCGCGCATCGGCGGCAAAGCCTCCGGCGGTGGCCCAGACCAGCGCGGGCATGAACACCAGCGCGAAACCGGTGACGATCAGCAGCACGAAGGCCAGCCCGTTCAGCGCGTCGCGGGCAAAGATCAGGGGGTCTTCGTCGCCTTCGAGTTTCTTGGAAAAGATCGGCACGAAGGCGGCGTTGAACGCCCCTTCGGCAAAGAACCTGCGGAACATGTTGGGCAGGCGAAACGCCGCGACGAACGCATCCATCACCGGCCCCGGCCCGATCAGGGCAAGGATCACCGTATCGCGGACAAGGCCCAGAACGCGGCTTGCCAGCGTCCAGAAGCCGACGGTCAGGACGCCCGAAATCAGGCGGATGGGTTTCATGGCTGCTCTGCCCTCTGAGGCGCTGGTTCGGGCAAGTGCTAGCCTATCGCGGGGGGGCGTGGAAAGGGCGTTTCAGGGCGCGCCGGTCGTGCTGGCGCGGGGCATGCAGATTTCCCTTTCGTCACCCGCCCGTGGGGTGAACTCTGGCGGTGTCGCGATCGGGGCGCCCTTGCAATGCAAAAGGAATTTGAACATGCCGCTCTGTTTTCATCATTGCACCGACGCCAAGGGCCACACCGGGACCTCGGGGGGGGGGGGGGCGACAACGCGGCATGGCACCGCGAACCGCGCCAGATGATCGTGTCAGGCTGATATGCCCCCAGCGTGGGCCGTGCCGCCGGGGGGCAACAACACGCCGACCGCATGACGGGCCCCTGCGGATGCGGCCTGTGCGCGGCGGTATTCCGCAGGCGACAGGCCGCGCCTGGCCTTGAGCACGCGCGCCGGGTTGGGGCCGTCGCAGAACGCGCGGCCATGGGCAATCTCGGTGACGGTCTGGCCCGTGCCGCGCAGCGCCCGGTCCAGCCGCAGGTCAGGATAGGCCGTGCGCGGTGTCATGCGGACATCGGCCAGAACGCGGCGTTCCAGCCTGCGTCGCCCCACCCCCAGCGCCTGCGCGATCTGCGCCAGCGGCACGGGCAGTTCGATATGCTGCTGCATGCGCAGGACCGCGTGAATCTGTCGGCCAGCAGAAACCCGACGCGCAGGCGCTTTTGTGACGTTTGACCACGGCGCGGACCTTTTGACGCAAATCGCCCGGTCAGGCGACGCATTTCTACCCGCATCAGGACGTGCCGAAGCGTAATTCTGCCTCCAGCCCTGAATCGTGCCGTCACCGCCGGAGTCCCCCATGACGCGTTTCAACGCCTTCTCTCTTCTCAGAAATGCCCTGAATGGACACCGTGGGTGGACCGAGCAGTGGCCCGAGGCACAGCCCAAACCTGCCTATGACGTGATCATCGTCGGGGCCGGTGGGCATGGGCTGGGGGCGGCCTATTATCTGGCCACGCAACACGGCATCACCAATGTCGCGGTGATCGACAAGGGATGGCTGGGCGGGGGCAACACCGGGCGCAACACCACGATCATCCGGTCCAATTACCTGTACGACGAATCCGCGCGGATGTTCGACCATTCGGTCGACCTGTGGCAGGGGCTGAGCCAGGAACTGAACTATAACGTCATGTATTCCAACCGGGGCTGCCTGATGCTGGCCCATACCGTGCATGACGTCCAAAGCTTCAAGCGCCACGTTCATGCCAACCGCCTGAACGGGGTCGACAACCGCTGGCTGACGCCGCAGGAGTGCAAGGCATACTGCCCCCCGATCAACATCTCGCCCGATGCGCGCTATCCGGTCATGGGCGGCGCGTTGCAGCAACGCGCGGGCACGGCGCGCCACGATGCGGTGGCATGGGGCTATGCGCGGGGTGCGGCGGCGCGCGGCGTCGACATCATCCAGAACTGCGCCGTGACCGCGATCCGGCGCGGGCCGGACGGGGCGGTGATCGGGGTCGACACCGAAAAAGGCTTTATCGGCGCGAAAAAGATCGCCGTATCGGCATCGGGCCACAACACCCAGGTCATGGCGACGGCGGGGGTGCGTTTGCCGCTGGAATCCGTGCCGCTTCAGGCGCTGGTGTCCGAGCCGGTCAAGCCGGTGTTCCCCTGCGTGGTCATGTCCAACGCCGTGCACGCCTATTGCAGCCAGTCCGACAAGGGCGAGCTGGTGATCGGGTCGGGCACCGACCAGTACGTCAGCTATTCCCAGCGCGGCGGATTGCCGCTGATCGAACACACCATCGCGGCGATCTCCGAGGTGTTCCCGATCTTCAACCGTATGCGGATGTTGCGAAAATGGGGCGGGATCACCGACAACACGCCGGACCGCTCGCCCATTGTCGGCAAGACTCCGGTTCAGAACCTGTACGTCAACTGCGGTTGGGGCACCGGCGGGTTCAAGGCCACGCCGGGTGCGGCGCACACGCTGGCCTGGACCGTCGCCAGGGATGAACCGCACCCGATCAACGCCCCCTTCACGCTGGACCGGTTCCGCACCGGCCGCCTGATCGACGAAGCCGCCGCCGCCGCTGTCGCGCACTAACGAGGTCCTTGATGCTTTTGATCCATTGCCCCTATTGCGACGAAACCCTGCCCGAGGTCGAATTCGCCTACGCGGGGGAAGCGCATATCGCACGCCCCGAAAACCCGTCCGAGATGTCTGATGAGGACTGGCAGGAATTCCTGTTCATGCGCACCAACACCAAGGGGCCGTATTACGAACGCTGGCGGCATCTGCACGGCTGCGGGAGGTTCTTCAACGCGGTGCGCGACACCGTGTCGGACAAGTTTCTGACCACTTATCAGGCGGGGGCCCCGCGCCCCGATCTTGACACCCTGTTGCCCCCCCAGGCGGAGGGCGGCAAATGAGCTTCTATCGCGTTCCCGGCAAGGGCCGGGTGGATCTGTCGCGCCCGGTGACGTTTACCTTTGACGGCAAGACCTGTGCGGGCGGACGCGGTGATACGGTTGCCTCGGCGCTGCTGGCGCAGGGCACGCATCTGATGGGGCGGTCTTTCAAATACCACCGCCCGCGCGGGGCCGTGGCCGCCGGGTCAGAAGAACCCAATGCCCTGATCGGAACCCGCCGTGGGCCGGGCCGGTTCGAACCCAACACCCGCGCCACCGTTCAGGAAATCTATGAAGGGTTGCAGACCCGGTCGCAAAACACCTGCCCCAGCCTGAAATTCGATGTGGGTGCGGTGAACGATGCCGCCTACATGCTGTTTTCGGCCGGGTTCTATTACAAGACCTTCATGTGGCCGCGCAGCTTCTGGGACAAGGTGTACGAACCGTTCGTCCGCGCCGCCGCCGGGCTGGGCGTGTGCCCGTCCGAGGAAGACCCCGACCACTACGCCTCACGCAATCTGCATTGCGATGTGCTGGTGGTGGGAGCGGGGCCGACCGGCATCGCGGCGGCCAGGGCGGCGAGCGCCGATGGCCTTTGCGTCGTGCTGGTGGATGAACATTCCGAGGCGGGCGGCACGCTGTTGTCCGAACCCCAGGCGGTGATTGACGGCGTGCCCGCCTGGGACTGGCTGGCGCGCGAATTGGCGGCGTTGAAAGACACGGGCGTCAAGGTGATGACCCGCACCACCGCGATTGCCTATTATCACCAGAACATGGTCGGCCTGTGCGAAAAGCTGACCGACCATCTGGCGCAGCTTCCCGATGACACGCCGCGCGAACGGTTGTGGCGGGTGCGCGCGGGGCAGGTGGTTCTGGCGCAGGGCGCGCTGGAAAAGCCGTTGGTGTTTCACGGCAATGATCGCCCCGGCATCATGCTGGCCGGATCGGCGCAGACCTACCTGAACCGCTACGGCGTGCTGGTGGGCAGGCGTCCCGTGGTGGTGACATCGCATGACAGCGCGTGGTTTGCGGCCTTCGATCTGGCGGATGCCGGCGCTCAGGTGCAGGCCATCGTCGATCTGCGCGCGGATGTGCCCGAAGCGCTGATGCAGCAGGCCCGCGCGCGGGGTATCCCGCTCAAGCTGTCGCACACCGCGACCGCCACCAGGGGCCGGTTGCGGGTGAAATCCATCCGGGTGAACCCCGTGACGGGCACCGGCGTTGGCAGCCCCGAGGTCATCGCCTGCGACGCGGTGCTGATGTCGGGCGGCTGGACGCCGTCACTGCACCTGTTCTCGCACACCAGGGGCAAGCTGGCGTGGGACGACGACCGCACCACATTCCTGCCCGGCGAAACGCCCGAGGCTTGCGTCATCGCGGGGGCAAGCCGCGGGCTGTGGGGCATCAAAGCCGCACTGAACGACGGCGCCGCAAAGGCGCGTGAGGCCGCCGCAGCGCTGGGCCGCGCGGGCAGCGCGCCCCCTTACGCCGTGGCGCAGGATCGCACCGGAAGCGGCGTGTCGGCGCGCGAACTGCCGACCGACCTGTCGCCGGGTCGCGCCAAGGCGTTCGTCGATTTCCAGAACGACGTGACCGCCAAGGATCTGCGTCTTGCTGTTCGCGAGGGCATGCGGTCGATCGAACACGTCAAGCGCTACACCACCAATGGCATGGCCACCGATCAGGGCAAGATGTCCAACATCAACGGGCTGAACATCGCGGCCGATGCGCTGGGCAGGAAACAGCCTCAGGTCGGGCTGACCACCTTTCGTCCGCCCTATACGCCGACCACCTTCGGGGCCTTCGCGGGCTATCACCGGGGCGCGCATTTCGAGGTGACGCGCAAAACCCGGATCGACGCCTGGGCAGAAAGCCACGGCGCGGTGTTCGAACCCGTCGGCCAATGGCGCCGCGCGCGGTATTTCCCGCAAACGGGCGAGACGATGGACGACGCCGTGCGCCGCGAATGCGCCGCCACCCGCGCGGGTGTGGGCATCTTTGATGCGTCTACCTTGGGCAAGATCGAGGTGGTCGGCCCCGATGCGGTGGAATTCATGAACCGCATGTACACCAACCCCTGGAACAGGCTGGGGGTGGGGCGCTGCCGCTACGGCCTGCTGCTGGGCGAGGATGGGTATATCCGCGACGATGGCGTGATCGGGCGCATGGGGCAGGATCGGTTCCACGTCACCACCACCACCGGTGGCGCAGCCCATGTGCTGAACATGATGGAGGATTACCTTCAGACCGAATGGCCTGACCTGAACGTCTGGCTGACCTCGACCACGGAACAGTGGTCGACCATCGCGCTGAACGGCCCCGATGCGGCGAAACTGCTGCAACCGCTGACCGATGTGACCCTGACCGAGGATGCGTTTCCGCATATGTCCTGTACGACATGCACCGTTGCGGGCATGCCCGCACGGCTGTTCCGCGTCAGCTTTACCGGCGAGATCGGGTTTGAAATCAATGTGCCCGCCCCGATGGGCCGGGCGCTGTGGGATACGCTGTGGCGGGCGGGGCAGCCCTTGGGGATCACCGCCTATGGCACCGAAACCATGCATGTCTTACGGGCTGAAAAAGGCTACATCATCGTTGGTCAGGACACCGACGGCACCGTCACGCCCCATGATGCGGGCATGGGCTGGGCCGTGGGCGCGCAAAAGCCCGACTTTGTCGGCAAGCGGGGCCTTGCGCGCCCCGACCTGGTGGCCGAGGGCCGCAAGCAGCTTGTCGGCCTGCTGACCGACGATGGCAGCAAGCTCGAAGAGGGGGCGCAGATCGTGTTCGATCCGGCGCAGGCGATCCCGATGACCATGGTCGGGCATGTGACCTCGTCGTATGATACCGGCACCACCGGGGCATCTATCGCGCTGGCGCTGGTCGCGGGCGGGCACGCGCGGCTGGGCGAGACCGTTCACATCCCCATGCCCGACCGCACGATCGCGGCACGGATCGTCCCCACGGTGTTTGTCGATCCCGACAACGCTCGCATCAGGATCCCCGCCCCGGAAACCGAAGGAGCCGCCGCATGAACGCCCCGATCCTTGCCGAGGTCCCGCTGGCGCACAGCGCCGCCGCGACGATCCGCCGGGCCGCACCCCGCGCGCGGGCCTCACTGCGGTTGCGCGGCGATCTGGCGCCGTTTGAGGCAGCGCTCGGCCTGACCCTGTCGGGGCGGCTCGGCTCGCGCGCCGACGCAGGCCCGCGCGAAGGCCTGCGGCTGGGGCCGGATGAATGGATGCTGCACACGACCCCCGACGATCTGGCCACTGTGACCTCAGCCCTTGCGCCGCTGTATGCGGATCACCCCCACAGCCTTGTAGACGTGTCGGGGCGCGAGGTCACAGTCGTGATCGAAGGCCCCCGCGCGGCCGAGCTGCTGACCATCGGCTGCGCGCGCGACATCGACGCCATTCCCGACGGCGCGGCGCGGCGCACGGTGTTCGATGGCGCCGCCGTTATCCTGTGGCGCGACAGCGCGACCCGCTTTCGCATCGACGTCTGGAACAGCTTTGCCCCGCACCTGCTGGACCTGCTTGTCATCGGCACCAGGGAACTGGCCGCCGAAACGTCGTAACTTCGCGCGCAGGCCCCCCTGTGCGGCGCAACCGATCCATGCAAGGATGACCCGATGTTCCTGTCCGTCTTTGACGTCTTCAAGATCGGCATCGGGCCTTCGTCGTCGCACACGATGGGGCCGATGGTGGCGGCTGCGCGGTTTCTGGACGAGCTGCGCGGCGGCGCTGAAAAGATCCCCGGCGCGGGCGATCTGCACCGGCTGGGGGCCAGCCTGCATGGCTCGCTTGCCTGGACGGGCAGGGGGCATGCGACGGACCGCGCGGTGATTCTTGGGTTCTGCGGGCTGGTGCCCGAAACGCTTGATCCCGATCGCGCCGCCGATCTGGAGACCGAGGTGCGCCGCAACAAGTCGGTGCATCCCGATGGGCTGCCGCCGCTGGCGTTCGATACCGACGCCGACCTCGTGTTCGATTTCGGGCCGCCGCTGCCCGGCCATCCCAACGGCATGGTGCTAAACGCCTGGGACGCGGCGGGCAACATGTACCACAGGCAGACCTATTATTCCGTCGGGGGCGGGTTCGTCGTTACCGCCGCCGAACTGGACACGCAGCGGGCCGCGCCGCCGGATCTGCACGCGCAAAAGGCGCAGCGCCATTTTCCCCATCCCTTTGGCACCGCCGCAGAGATGCTGGCGATGGGCATGGCGTCAGGTCTGAGCATCGCGCGGATGAAGCGCGCCAACGAAACCGTGCTGCACGGGGCGGCGCTGGATGCCAGGATCGACCGTATCCTGGACACGATGGACGATTGCGTCGCGCGCGGCCTGGCCCAGGACGGCATCCTGCCCGGAGGCCTGAACCTGCGCCGCCGCGCCAAGGCGATCCACGACCAGCTTCAGGCGGAACAGGGCGTGAACCTGGCCCAGCCGCATCAGGTCAACGACTGGCTGAGCGTCTACGCCATGGCGGTGAACGAGGAAAACGCCGCTGGCGGGCGCGTGGTGACATCCCCCACCAACGGCGCGGCGGGCGTGGTTCCGGCGGTGCTGCGCTATTATCGCGACCATTGCATCGGGGCGACCCGCGCAGGGTGTCGCGACCTGTTGTTGACCGCCGCCGCCATCGGCGGGCTGATAAAGCACAACGCGTCGATCTCGGGTGCCGAGGCGGGCTGTCAGGCCGAGGTCGGCAGCGCCGCCGCCATGGCCGCCGCCGGGCTGTGCGCCGTGCTGGGCGGCACCAACGCCCAGATCGAAAATGCCGCCGAGATCGCGCTGGAACATCACCTTGGCATGACCTGCGACCCGGCGGCGGGCCTTGTGCAGGTGCCCTGCATCGAACGCAACGCCCTGGGCGCGATCAAGGCGGTGTCGGCGGCCAGTCTTGCGCTGCGCGGCGATGGTAAGCATTTCATGCCGCTGGACAACTGCATCCGGGTGATGCTGCAAACCGGGCAGGACATGAACGAGAAATACAAGGAAACCTCGACCGGGGGGATTGCCGTCAATCTGCCCGAATGCTGACCCCGCCGGCGCGGGCGCATTTTCGATGCCGCTGCGGACACGAGGTCTGTTGCCCTTGCCGGGCCCTCGGGCCAACCGGCGCAGTCCGACATGGCACAGACCGACATGGCGCAGACCGACATGGCAAAGACCGTCAGGAACCCCGAAGGCGACACTGATTTCAACCGCCGGGCCGACAAGACCCCGGCGCCGTTCAACGGGCAGCTTCAGGGCGAATGCATGAAATTTGTCCGCCTGCGCGCCCCGTTCCCGATCGCTCTGACCGTTGATGGTGCCACTTGGCGTGCTGCTGTCGCCGGTGGCGTTTCCTGCGGCGTTGTGCGCCGTCGCCACCGCCATGAACAGCCGGCGCAGGGAAAAGCGCGAGGCCGGCAGGACCAGAGCCACCTGAACAGACGCAGCGCCACAGCCGACACCACCGCAGGCACCGCCGCCACAAGGCGCGCGGACCCCGCCGGGCGGATCGACGTTGTTTGACCCCCCCGGTCTGATGGTGCGGTTCTTTCTCATGGATGAAAGAAAGCACCATGGGGCAAGTTCGTCACGGGATCACCCCGACCACGGTCTCCGTCAGAGCTTCAAGACAGCGATCGCAAGCTTCGGTCTCGGCGCTGAGCAAGGGCATTGTTGCTCAAATCGGGTAGGGTTTGGTCTTCCGCTTCTCGCCGGACGGACTTATCCTGCGGGCACCGTGACGGGGATGCCGAGAGCGGTGTAACGGTTGAGCACGGCGATGCGGACGTGGATTTCCGCAACCTGCCGGTCGAAGTCTGTCGACATAAGTGTCTGGCTGAGGCGCTTGATGCAGCTCATCTTGCTCTCGACGCGGGTATCCGCTCCATCTTCGCCAGATGGCCCGGCCCAGGCAACGTGATACATTGACTGCCCCGTTCCGGGCGATGGTCCCCGCGTTGGCGGGTTTCCGCGGCCCGGCATTCTTGCGCGGTGGAATGACAGCATGTGCATCACGCGCAGCACTCGCGTCGTGGGATTTGCGCGTGTCAGAGGCCCCGTCGGCCGTTACTGACCCGATGGGCTGATCTGGTGGGATCTGGTTGAGCAATTCCGGGGGCATGGGGGCGTCACCGACATCGCTCGTGGTATCTTCGGCCGCCCGCACTTCCAGAGGTTCCTCGTCAATCCCGATATGTACCTTGCGCCAGATGCGCCGTTTAGGGCCGCCATGCTTGCGGGCATGCCACGCGCCTTCCCCCTCGGCCCTGAGGCCAGTGCTGCCGATCAACAGATTGACCAGCCCACTGCCGCCGCGATACGGCAAGCTCAGAGTCAGCGTCTTTTGGCGGCGGCACTGCGTGCTGTAATCCGGTACCGTCCAATCTGACCCGACAAGCCGCGACAGGCTTTTAACGAACCCTGTCGTCTGCCGAAGCGGAAGGCCGAACACCACCTTCAGGGTAAGGCAGGTTTGGATCGCGGCATTGCCGAACTGCTGCTGACGGCCGCGTTCGCCACGCGGCGCGGGTATCCAGACCATCGCTGGATCAAACCAAATCGACAAGGATCCACGCCGCTTCAACGCATGATTGTCATCCGAGCAGTTCGTGGTCTTATACTTCGTCTTACCCAACTGCTCATACCCTCCAGCTAACATGCTGGATTCGCAGTATGAATCCCCAGCGCGATTTGTGCAACAAGGCCGGTCGCAAAGGCTGGCCCAGACGCGGGCTACGGGCATCACGACCCCGCGCCCGTCCCTGATCCGGCCGGCGGGGTCCGCGAGCGTCCCGGCGCGCTGCCCGATGCCCGGCGGGCTGTCGGCGCCGTTGCCCGAGGTTGGCGCGACCATGCCGGACGGCGGGATTTCGGCGGCGAGCCCCGTCACCCTGTCCCCCATGACTCGAAGCGTCGAATTCCGGCCGGAAAAGAGCTTGCGTCAGTCTTCGTGACGCATGGTAAACAGGGCCTTGGCGATGGCGCAACGGAAACGGGCGGGCAGGGATGGCGCGTGAAAGACCCTGGACGAAAACCGCGACGCTTGGGCGGGCGTTGCTTGAGGCCGGGGCCGGGCTGGGCAAGTGCCGCGATCTTGGCGCGGTGAAACGCCCCGGACCGTCCGGCAGCCGCACTGCCGACGCGGCGAATCCCGCCATGCCCGCCCTATCCGCATCGCCGACCGGGATCGTGGTGCCCGACAGCGACCGCACGATGGCGACGCCGGCCAGCGCCAGACTGACGGCAAGACCGATTGGGGTCTTCGGGCATGCGACGCGGTCATGGCAGATTGTGCCCCGCCCGGATGCGGCCCTGTCATGTTGTCGCGCCCTGGGTTGGCTACAGGTGCAGCACGACCTTGCCACGCGGGTTGGAACAGCAGGCGAGGATATAGCCTTCCTCGATCTCGTCATCGGTGATGCCGCCATTATGCACCATATGCACCTCGCCCGACAGCTTCATGGTCTTGCAGGTGCCGCAGACGCCGAAGGTACAGCCCGACGGAATGGCGATGCCCGCGCCGCGCGCCGCCGCCAGCACCGTGTCGGTTTCCGGGCAATGGGTGGTCTTGCCCGAGATGTCGAAGACGATCTCGGCCTGCACGTCCTCTTCGGGCAGGTCGTCTTCGGGGACGGGGGCTTCGACCAGTTCCGGGCCGGGGGTGCCCGGCGCCTGGAAACTTTCCTGATGATAGCGGTCCATGTCGTAGCCCAGCCCCGCCAGCGCCTCGCGCACGGCGGTCATGAACCCGTCGGGGCCGCAGCAGAACACCTCGCGTTCCAGGTAATCCGGCGCGATGAGGCCCAGCATCAGCTGATTGAACTGGCCCTGGTAGCCGGTCCAGGGGCGGTACTTGTCCTTTTCCTGCACGACCCAGCGCAGCTCGATCCCTTCCGAGCGGGATGCGATATGTTCCAGCCGCTCGCGAAAGATGATTTCCGACGGTCTGCGCGCGCAGTTGACGAAAACGATGTCGCAGCTGCGGCCCTTGTCGTAGATTTCGGTGGTCATGGACATCATCGGGGTGATGCCGCTGCCGGCCGAGATGAACAGGTATTTTGTCGCCGGGTGGTCCTGCGCGGTGAACCGGCCCGCCGGGCCGATGGCGCGCAGTTGCATCCCCGGTTCCAGGTTGTCCATCACCCAGCGCGTGCCGATGCTGTCGGGCTGCGCCTTCATGGTCAGGGTCAGCGACAGCGGGCGCGATGGCGACGAGCTGATGGTCCACGTTCGGTACAGCGGCCCGCCCGGCACCGGCAGTTCCAGCGTCAGGAACTGCCCGGCCTTGAAGTCGAAAGGCCGCCCCGAAGGGGCCTGGAAGCACACGGTGATGACATTGGGCGTTTCAGGCAGGATCGAGACGCATTCCAGCATCTCGTCATCGGTCCAGGGGTGGGTTTTGGTCAGCATGGCTTACTCCGCAGCGATCGCGTCGGGCAGGTGCGCCGTGCGCATCCGGTCCATGTACCAGCCGACGAACTGTATCACGCCGTCCTCGTGGCTGGGGGAATAGGGGCCGGGTTCATAGGCGGGTGAATTGATGCCGGCCTGGTTGTCTTCGACCACGCGGCGATCTTCGTTGTTGGTGTGTTCCCAGACGACGGTGAGGTCTTCGATATTGTAATCCACGCCCTCGACAGCATCCTTGTGGACCAGCCATGTGGTCTGCACTTCGGTTTCCTGCGGGCCGATCGGCGTGACGCGAAAAGTGATCGAATGATCCGACAGAAAGTGGTTCCACGTCGTCGGATAGTGAAAGATCATCAGCGCGCCGGCATCGGTGAACGGGATCCGGCCAAGGCGTTTCTGCACGGCGATCTTGCCGCTGATCGTATAGCTTTCGGCGCCGTCCAGCAGCGGCATCCGGGTGGCGCGGTACTGGCCATCCTCGGCCATGACAAAGCGCGACGGGGCGCCCGCCGCTTCGAGACGCGCAAAGTGGTTTTCCACCCTGGGGGGGTATTCGCCGCCCGCCGCGACGCCGGTGATGGCGGGGTCTTCGGGGAAGGTGCGACACAGGTCGGGGTGGTTGCCCGCGCAGTGATAGCATTCGCGATTGTTTTCCCACACCAGCTTCCAGTTGCCTTTCTCGATGATGGTGGATTGATGCGCGACCTTGGCGGCGGTCAGGTCGTGCACGCCCAGATAGGGCGTCACCGTCGCCGCAAAGGCGGCAAGATCGGGGGCCTGTTGCGCAAGGCAGATGTACACAAGGCCCGACACGATGTCGCAATGCACCGGTTTCAGCCCATGTTGCGACGGGTCGAAGTCATCGCCCATGTCGCGCGCCCACAACAGCTTGCCGTCCAGATCGTAGGTCCATTGATGGTACGGGCAGGTCAGTTTCGCCATGCGCCCCCTGGGGGCCGAACAGATCACCGACCCGCGATGGCGGCAGGTGTTGTGAAAGGCGCTGATTTTACCCCTGGCGTCGCGGATCACGATCACGTCGTACACGCCCACCTTGATCCGCTGATAGGCGCCTGTCTTGTCCAGCATCACGGCGGGAAAGGCGTAAAGCCATTCGCGATACCAGATCGTTTCCAGATCGGCCTCATAGATCGCGGGATCGGTGTAAAAGGGCTGCTGCATGGCATGGCCAGGACGGTGAGCAAGCAGCAGTTCGGGGATCGACGCGGTGGGACGTACCATGGCGAAAGCTCCGGGCAGGTGGGACGTATCTTTCGCTTTAGCCCATCCCGCGCGGCGCTTGGCAATTGGCAAAATATTCATCTCGGGTTAGCCTGCCTAATGTGGATAAGGCAAATGATCCTTTTCCGACCTTCCCGGTACAAAAGCGACACCCGATGCGGAAACCCTATGATCTTGCCCCCCTCGGGGACCTTGCCTGTTTCGAATCCGCCGCCCGGAATTTAAGCTTCAAGCAGGCGGCGCAAGAGTTGAACGTGACCCCGGCGGCGGTGTCGCACCGGATCAAGGCGCTGGAATCCGAACTGGGACAGGGGCTGTTCACGCGGCAGTATCGCGGCGTCGAACTGACCGAGGCGGGCGCGCTGCTGTTCGTCGCCTTGCAGCGCGGATTCGAGACGATCTCGGATGCGGTGGTGCGCATCCGTGCCCGGCAGGACCGCGCGGGCGTGTCGCTTGCCGCGACCACCGCGATGAGCGCGCTGTGGCTGACACCGCGCCTTGCCGCGTTCTGGAAGGCGCATCCCGGTGTCGCGATTTCCCAGATCATTCAGGATGACGGCACGGGGCACGGCGTGGATCTTAGCATCCATTACGGCGATCCCGCGCGTGAGGCCGATGAAACAAGGGTGCTGTTTCACGATCGTATCCTTGCGCTGGGCTCGCCCGAATTCGCCGCCGCTCAGGGCATCAGGGATGTGCAGGATCTGGCCCGCGCGCCGCTGATCCATACGCAATCTGGCACCAACCCCTATACCGAATGGCCCGACTGGTTCGCGGCGATGGGGATCGAGGCGCCGCAAGGGCCGGGGTTCTATCTGAACAGCTACCTGATTTCGCTGAACGCGGCCGAGGATCACATCGGCGCCGTGCTGGGCTGGGAAGGTCTGCTGGGCGGGTCCCTGACCTCCGGGCGGCTGGTGCAGCTGGTGCCCGACGCGATGGCATCGCCGTCGCCGTTTTACCTGCGTATCCACAACCGCGCTTCGGCCAATGCGCGGCTGTTCGCGGATTGGCTGGCCGCGCCGGAGGCATGAAACCCGGCAGGCCGTGGTCCGCCGGTTGCGGATGATGATTCAGCTGCGCGGCTTGAGGTTTTGCGGATCGTAAAGCGGCGCATATCCGACGCCGGCCACCTCGACCGGGAACGGTTCGTCAAAATAGGTGACCTGAAGCGACCGCCCCAGTTGCGCATAGTCATGCGGCAGGTAGGCCAGCATGATGTTCTTGCCCAGGCTTGGCCCGAAGGCTTGCGAACTGGTGTAGGATCGCCGCCCCAGATCGTCGACCAGCACCGCGCCGGTGTCCGGATCCATCACCGGCATGGTGTTCACCGGGTAACGCGCGACGCCGTGGCTGTCGATATTATCGGTCATCACCAGCGTGCACAGCATCGCGGGCTGGTGGTCGCGGGCGCGATATTCCAGGTGCCTTGCCTTGCCGCGGAAATCGGCCTCCTTGACCCTGGGGCGGGCCAGATCGGCCTCCAGCAGGTTGTATTGCGTGTGCAGGTCGGCGTTTTGCAGGCGCAGTGATTTTTCCAGACGGCGCGAGTTGGCATAAGTTTCGACCCCCATCGCCATCACGCCGGTGTCGCGCAGCGCGTCCCACACGGCCAGCCCGTCATCGTAGGGCATGTGCAATTCCCAGCCCTGTTCGCCGACATAGGAAATGCGGAACGCGGTGACGGGCTTGCCCGCGATTTCAATCGGTTTGATCGCGGCAAAGGCGAATGCGTCATGGTCCAGCCCCGCCGGGTCCGCGACCACCTTTTTCAGCGTCTCGCGCGCGTTCGGGCCCCAGATGCCGATGGTGGTGTAGCCTTCGGTCACGTCGGTGATGGTCACGTCCAGCCCGCGATCCTGCGCGGTGCGCTTCATGTATTCCAGATCGCGCGGCCCGGCATCGGCGCCGTTCACCAGCCGGCACCGATCGGCCATGCGAAACACCGTGAAATCGGCCCGCACCATGCCGTCATCGTCCAGCATGTGAGTGTAGATGCCCTTGCCGATCATGGTGTCGCCGCCGATTTTCGCGGCGCACAGCCATTCCATCAGCGCCACATGATCGGGGCCGGAAATATCGGTCATGTGGAAATGCGACAGGTTGACGATGGCGCAATCGCTGCTCATTTCCAGCTGTTCGGCGTTGGACACGCGCCAGAAATGGCGGTTGTCCCATTCGTTTTCGCGCACGGGCACCCGATCGGCGTATTTGTCCAGCAGGTGGTTGTTTGCCGCGTAGCCATGCGCCCGCTCCCACCCGCCGAGTTCCATGAAATGGCCGCCAAGGTCGACCTCTCGCTCATAAAACGGCGACCGGCGGATGCCGCGGGCGTTGCCAAAAGGCTCTCGCGGGTGGATCGGCGGGTTATAGATCTTTCTGGCGGTTTCCTCGCAGCGGCCCGCGATGAAATCCTCGGTCAGCTGGAAATCCTGAAAGCGGGCGTAATCGACGCCGTGATGGTCGAGATGGGTGCGCCCATCAGTCATCCAGTCGGCGATCAGCTTGCCCATGCCGGGGCCGTCCTTGACCCAGATCGCGACCGCGTACCATAGCCCGCGCAGCTTGCGGCTTTCGCCCAGCGACGGGCCGCCATCGGTGGTCGCTTGCAGCAATCCGTTGAAGCTGTGGCTTTGATTGAAGCCAAGCTCGGCCAGGATCGGGGTCAGTTCCATCGCGCGTTCAAGCGGTTCGATCACGTCATCCAGAACAAGGTCGCGCATCGACGGCGACAGGCGCGACTGGTGCTTTTCCAGAATGTCGCGCGGGTGGACCATGCGGGGTTCTTTTTCGTAGTAATAGCCCCATTCCATCTGTCCGCCTTCGGTGGTGGAGGGGTCGCCGGTGTCGCGCATATAGGCCGAATTGCCCTGATCGCGCAGCAAGGGGCGGCCGATTTCCAGCCCCGTTCCAGAAAATTCATCATAGGGGCCAAAGAAGGTCAGCGGATGGTCGACGGGCATGACCGGCAGGTCTTCGCCCGCCATGTCAGCGATCAGGCGCCCCCAAAGGCCGGCGCAAACGACAACCTTATCGGCCAAGATCGTGCCACGCGGGGTCGTTACGCCGACAACACGACCGTTTTCCTGAACAAGGTCAAGCGCCGGACAGTTGGAAAACGCCCGCAGCTTGCCGGTCTTTTCGGCCTGATCCACCAGCTTGCCGGCCACGGTCTGCGACCGCGGGGTCACAAGGCCCGCGTCCGGGTCCCACATGGCGCCCTGGATCTGGTCCTGTTCCAGCAGAGGGAATTTTTCCTTGGCCTCGGCGGCGGAGATCATCCGCACGTTGGTGCCAAAGGCGCGCCCCGAATCGCAGCGGCGGCGCAGTTCCATCATGCGTTCGTCATCGCCGACGCGCGCCACCTCAAGCCCGCCGATGCGGCTGTAATGGCCCATCTTTTCGTAAAAATCGACGGAATACATCGTGGCCCAGGTGCTCAGCTGGTCATGGCTGGTGCAGTAACAAAAATCCGACGCGTGTCCGGTCGACCCGATGTCGGTCGGGATGCCCGATTTGTCGATGCCGACGATGTCGTCCCAGCCCCGTTCGATCAGGTGATGGGCGACCGAGGCGCCAACGATGCCGCCAAGGCCGACGATGACGACGCGGGCGCGTTCGGGGAATGCTGACATGGGCGTGGGTCCAACTGACGAAAGGGGTGCAAAGGCTGCGCTCAGGATTGCCGCAATGCGCCATCGCAAGACAGAAGAATTGCGGCGGGGGCGCATTACGGATACGACAGGCCGTCAGGTTTTCCGACGAAAGGCCCGCAGGCATGGAAACGCGGCGTGTCCCGGCCCGCTCTGGCACGATCAATGCGCCCCGCCAGGCGGTCAAGGGGCCTCCCCTTCGATCCGATGGCGCGCGGCTGCGCGTCGGGTTCGTGCTGGCGCGAAAATTCACCCTGTGCGCGTTTGCCAATTTCGTCGACGTGCTGCGGCTGGCGGCGGATGAAGGCGACCGGTCGCGTCCGATCCTGTGCAACTGGTCGGTGCTGTCCGCGACGATGGATCCGGTGACGTCCAGCTGCGGCGTGCCGGTGCAGCCCAAGGAACGCCTCGGCGATCCGGCGCGGTTTGACTATATCGTCGTGGTCGGCGGTTTGATGGATGAAATGTCGATTCTCGGCCCGGCCTATGTGCAGTTTCTGGCGGATGCCGATGCGGCGGGGGTGCCGCTGGTGGGGGTGTGTTCCGGGGCGTTCCTGCTGCATCAGGCGGGGTTTCTGGACGGCTATCGTTGCTGCGTCAGCTGGTTTCATAACGCCGATTTTCTGGCGCAGTTCGAAGGGCTTGACCCGGTGGCCGACCAGATCTTCGTGGTCGACCGCAACCGGCTGACCTGTTCGGGGGGCGCAAGTTCGGCGCATCTGGCGGCCTATCTGGTGGACAAGCATGTCGGCCGGGCGCAGGCGTCCAAAAGCCTGCACATCATGATCATCGACGATGCCCATGCCGCCGAAAAACCGCAGCCCGGCGTCACGCTGGATTTCCGCACCCGCGATCCCATCGTGCTGCGCGCGCTGCTGGTGATGCAGCAGCACCTGGATACCCCGCCCACCGTGGCCGAGATCGCCCGCCGCGCCGGCCTGAGCAAGCGGCGGCTGGAACGGCATTTCCGCGCCGCGCTGGATCTGTCGCCGCAGGCGGCTTTTCTGGAAATCCGGCTGTCTCACGCGCATCATCTGGTAACGCACAGCGACAAGTCAGTGCTTCAGATCGCGCTGGATTGCGGGTTTTGCGACAGTTCGCATCTGGGCCGGGCGTTCCGCAGGCGGTTCGCGCTGACCCCGCTGGCGCTGCGCAAGGGGGCGTGACGCAAATCTACCAGAGGGCTGACGCGGATCTTCGGGCGGGGCAGACGGTGCGGCGCTAATCAGGGGCGTCGTTTTCCCGGCCGGTCCCGATGCCGCGCAGGCTCCGAAAGGCATTCACATGACGCGGATTCTTCTGACTGTTTCCTGCCCGGGGCGTCCGGGCATCGTGGCCGCGATCTCGGCCTATCTGGCCGAGCAGGGCTGCAACATCCACGACAGCTCGCAGTTTTCGGATATCGACAACGACCGGTTCTTCATGCGGCTGAGCTTTGCCTCCGAGCAGGGGGCGACCCGTGGGGCGCTGGCCGGGGGCTTTGCCGGGATTGCCACGCGGTTCGGGGCCGATTTCGCCTTTCACGACCCGTCCGAAAAGATGAAGGTGGTCATCATGGTGTCGCGGTTCGGGCATTGCCTGAACGATCTGCTGTACCGCTGGCGGATCGGGGCGCTGCCGATCGACATCGTCGCCGTCATCAGCAATCACATGGATTACCAGAAGGTGGTGGTGAACCACGACATCCCGTTTCACTGCATCAGGGTCACCCCCGCAAACAAACCCGGAGCCGAGGCCGAGCAGATGCGCGTCGTACGCGAATCCGGGGCCGATCTGATCGTGCTGGCGCGCTACATGCAGATCCTGTCCGATGAGATGTGCCGCGACATGTCGGGGCGGATCATAAACATCCACCACTCGTTCCTGCCCTCGTTCAAGGGGGCCAACCCCTACAAGCAAGCGTTCGAGCGCGGTGTGAAGCTGATCGGGGCAACGTCGCATTATGTGACGGCGGATCTGGACGAAGGGCCGATCATCGAACAGGACACGGTGCGGGTGACCCATGCGCAATCGCCGGGGGATTATGTCTCGCTTGGCCGGGATGTGGAATCGGCGGTGCTGGCGCGGGCGATCCACGCGCATATGCACCGGCGGGTGTTTGTGAACGGAGACAAGACCGTGGTCTTTCCCGCCTCGCCCGGCGAATATGCGTCCGAGCGTATGGGCTAGCTGCTTAGTCCCAGCATGTGATGGTCTACTTATCTGTGACCATGGGAAGGACGCACCATGGGACAAATTCTTCGCGGCAGCGCCACGCACTGTTACCCGGCGGGCGATTTGCAAGGCAAATCTGCCGAGAGGGCACGCACGCGATCCGAGCAGCAATACAGCGATCCATTGGCTGGCAGTCGT
>NZ_QLMG01000023.1 GCF_003259905.1 Salipiger aestuarii
GGGACGACGCCACGGTCAAGGATGGCGAGGGCGCAACGGCGCGCGTCATGCGCCCCACCCCAGGGTCCCGCTGCCGGTCTCTTCGTTGTTCGGGAGCCGGCCAAGCAGGTCCCGCCGCACCGGGGGAAGTGTTACGGCGCGGATGCCGAAGCTCGCCGGGCCCGTGGCCGGAGGGCGCTTGCGCCAGTAGCGATTGTCCTGACCCCCATCCATTCGCCATCGCCGGGCGCCCTGATGCCGGTGCTGCCTGTCAAAGCCTCGCTCGTCCACACTTGCCAGACCCTCCTTGTCCTGGCCAACGCTGCGGGGAGGGCAGGCGAGTGCCTCTGCCGGGCAAGTCCTGGATGCCGTGACCAACCGCTGCGTGGCACCGGCGGACGCCCCTACCTCTTCGCGGCGACGCCCCTTTTATAACGTCAACACCGGCACCGCGGCGGGCATGTGTCGGCAGCAATCGCGCTCTGGCTGCAGACGATGGCAGTCCTGGCCGCTGGTGACACCGTCGATATGGAGCGGTATGATCCGCGCGGCGCACGGGTATATCGCTGCGGATGGTATTTCAATGCAGGGGATGAAGACCGGAGAATCAATCTGGAGCGCAGAGGTCTCCAGATGGCATCGGAACCGGGTGTTTAACCACCGGAGACGAGCGAACCCTGGTCAAGTTTGACCGCGATGCGCCTTGTCCGGCCGTGATTCAGACGGCATGCTCTGAGCCCATGCGGATCAGCCGATGAGCCGATGAGCCAGGGCATGCTGTGCTTCGATGACGGGTGGTTGCAAACATCGAACGAAGGATCTGCCGGCACCGACCGCGCGCGGCGCAGCGACGATTTTCCACCGACCCGCCGAGTGACGGCGGACCGGCTTATTTAATGGGGCGCGGCCCGCGTCTTACAGTTCCAAGCCCGCGGTCTGCATCATGCCGGAGGCCAGATAGCCGCCATCCACCGGCATCGTGTGCCCATTCACATAACGGGCTTGCAGGGACGCCAGGAACACGATCGAGGGCGCGATGTCCTCGGGCTCGGCGATGAACCCCGAGGGGATCATCTTGAGAAAGTTCGCCTTGTTCTCATCGGTATAGGCTTTGGCAGTCATGCTGGTCATGGTGGTGCCCGGCGCAACCGCGTTCGCGGTGATGCCATATCGCCCCAGCTCCAGCGCCAGTTGCCGCGTCAGTTGCGCGACGGCGGCCTTGGACGTGCCATAGGCCGTCCGGCCCACGCCCGCGCGGTAGCCCGAAACCGAGGACAGGTTGACGATGCGGCCAAACCCCTTGGCTTTCATACCCTTCGTGGCCCGCTGGGCGCATTGAAAACTGCCGGTGACATTGACCGTCATCACGCGCTCGAAGTCCTCGCGGGATACGGTGTCAAAGGGTTCGACCCGCAGGATGCCCGCGCTGTTGACCAGGACAGTGACCGCCCCCTTCCATGCCTCGGCCTTGTCAAACGCCGCGTTAACCGATGACTGATCGCTCACGTCCAGTGTAACGCCCAACGCATCGCCCCCGGCAGATCTGATGCGGGAAACGGTCTCGGACATACCGTCCTCGTCGATATCGGCGACCACGACGGGAACGCCCGCCCTGCCCAGCAGCACAGCGGTAGCCCGCCCGATGCCGGACCCTCCGCCCGTCACGACTGCTGTTCCATCGTCGAATGTAAGCATCACGCTCCTCCTGTTTTCGCGGCCCGCCAACGCGCCGCTGGTCTGGGTCATCTGCGCACCCATGGCGGTTTGCCGGACTCAGTTCGCATCCATCAGATTGGGAAGCCAGGTGATGATGCCGGGAAAGCTGAAGAGGATGAGAATGGTCACGAATTCCATCGCCACGAACCACAGCGCCCCCCGGAACACGGTCGGAAGCGGTGTTTCGCGGTCGATGCCGGCGATCACATAACAGTTCAGGCCGACAGGCGGTGTGATCAGGCCGATCTCGCACATCTTGACCGTCAGGATGCCGAACCAGATCGGGTCGAAGCCCAGAGACCGCACGGTCGGGAACATGATGGGGATCGCAATCACCATCATCGAGAACGCGTCCAGAAACATGCCCAGGGGAACGAAGACCAGAAGCAGGCAACCGATGACGAGATAGGGCGGCAGGCCCGAATCCACCACCGCCTGCGCCAGCTGGTTGGGTACCTGCACCAGCGTCAGGAAGTAGGAAAAGACCCCCGCGCCAATGATGGTGAACAGGATCATCACCGTCGTGTCGATGGACGACCGGAAGCTCTCGGTGATCTTGCCCAGCATCCCCGCCTTCCACGCCCCGCGATGCGCAAGCAGCATGAGAAACGCGGCAAACGCGCCCAGCGCGCCGGCCTCGGTAGGCGTCATCAGACCAAGGTAAATCCCGCCCATCACGACGATGAAAAGCACCAGGACCTGCCAGGCCTGCGCGGTGCCGATGGCGGCCTCTCCCCAGCCCGCGCGCGGTGTCACGGCCCCCTTCGAGGCGCCCCGCTTGGCAATGAAATAAATTCCGAACATGAAGACGATCGTCGTCAGCAGGCCCGGAACGAACCCGGCGATCAGCATCTTGCCCGCCGATGTCTCGGTCAGCGCCGCGTAAAAGATCAGCAGGACGCTGGGCGGAATGAGCACGCCCAGGACACCGCCCGCCGCGACCGCCCCGGCAGAAAGCGCGGGATCGTAGCCCGCTTTCTTCATCTCGGGCAGCGCGACACTGCCGACCGTCGCGGCCGTCGCCACAGACGAGCCCGAAGTGGCGGCAAAGCCCGCGCTGGTCAGGATCGACGACATGGCAAGCCCGCCGGGAAGATGCCCGGTCCATTTGCTGGCCACGTTGAACAGCTTTTTGCCGACCTCGGCGTGATGCGCAAAGGATCCCATCAGGATGAAAAGCGGTATGATCACCAAAGTGTAGACCGCCGTGACCGAATAGGGCAGCGACTTGAGCCGGGTCAGCAGGAACGCGAAATCCTCGACCATGATGATGCCCGCGGCGCCCGACAGCGCAAGCGCGGCAAAGACCGGAACACCGGCCGCCATCAGGATGAAAATCAATGCCACCGCAATATACGGTGCAAGGGACGGGTCCATTGGAAACCTCTCAGACGGAACGCTGGCCGATCATGCCTCGGCGATGGGTTGGTGATCATCGCTCTCGTCCTGGACGAGGGCAAACGTGGCGTGGCAGATCATCTGGATCGCGGCGAACCACAGGCCAAGCGCAAGCCCGACCTTGGTCCACCAGATCGGGATCTGGGTATACCCCCAGCGGAATTCCCGGATGGACACGGAATAGACGGCCTCCTGCGTCGCGGGCCAGGCCAGCATCAGCAGGGCAAGCGCGCCACAACCCCATCCGAACGCCATGATGGCCCGGTGCGCGCGCCCGGACAGCCGCTGGGACAGAATGTTGACCCTGATATGCGCGCGGTCGCGCTGCGCCCACATCGCCCCCATGAAGACGACCATCACGAGGCTCAGCTCGGACATCTCGAAGACCCCCGAAAGGGGGTCTCCGGTCAGCCCGCGCATGATGACATCGGCGGTGATGCCGAACATCAGAAAGGCCAGGAACAGCATCGCGACCACCCCGAACAGGTTGGAGACAATTCTGAGGGTTGCCTGGATCACGTTCATGAGAATCTCCTGTCAGAACGGTCGCGACGAGCCCGGTGCGAATCAGGACCGCTTGCTGATCTCGTAGGGCCGGGGCAGAGTGCCTTCGGGATCGAATTTTGCGATCGCATCGTCGATCATCGACTGCATGGCGTCGCCGTCGACACCCGCCTGCGGAGCGACCTCTTTTTTCCACTTGTCGATCTGGGCAGGCTGGACGAGATCCCTGGCGCGCTGCTTTTCCTCGTCCGAGATGGTCGCGAACCGGACCCCTTCGGCGGTGGCCGTATCCACATAGCGCGACAGCACGTCTTCGTAGATCGACGAAAACTGGCCGCCGTAGATTTCGGAAATCAGCTCGTCCGAGACCTTGCGGACATCTTCGGGCAGATTGTCATGAACCTGCTTGTTCATGATGACCGCCGAGGGCGCGTGCGGGCCATCGCCGATATCGTAGAAATGCGGCGCGATCTCATGCAGCTTATAGGCCACGGCGGTAACAAAATCGAAGCCGTAGACACCATCGAGGATGCCGCGCTCCAGCGCGGGATAGACCTCGGGGGCCGCCATGGGGATCGCGGTACCGCCAAGCGCTTCGATGACGTCGGTGGCCACACCATAGCCACGGATCCGCTTGCCCTTGAGATCCTCAAGGCTGTTGATCGGTTCGCGCAGCACGAGGGGCGCATAGTTCCAGTTGGTCCAATAGAGTACCTTCGAGCGGTGGCGCTGCTCCCACTCGGCGCGCAGAGGCTCGAAATTGTCATAGACCTCGCGGCAGACACGCTGCAGGGCGTCGGCGCGGTTCATCCGGAAATACCACTCCAGACCGCGTGTCACCGGCAGCTCGGCCTGGTAATAGCCCGGTGCGATCAGCGTGATCTCGGATGTGCCATCGCGCGCGGCGGCCAGATGCTCGCCGACCTTGTTGAGCGAGCCGGACCAGTACCGGCGAATCTCGACCTCGCCATTGGTGCGCTTCTCCAGTTCGTCCAGATACCAGCGGTCGATCCAGGATGGGCCCGCGGAATCCGAGACATAGCTGTCGAACTTCAGGGATGTAGCCGCCGATGCGATCGACGGTGCCCCCATGATGAATGCGCCGCCAGCAGCCGCTGCACCCGTTTGCAGGAAATTTCTACGCTTCATGTGATCCTCCCGATTTGCATGAATTTACAGTGGTAGCGTCACAGCCCCTCCTCAGAGACTGCGAGGCGTTCGCGAAGGCTGGTTTTTAGAACCTTGCCGTAGCTGTTTTTTGGCAATTCAGGAACGAAAACATAGCGCTTCGGCTTTTTGAACGATGCGATTTGCGATTTGCACCAATCATCAAGTTCATTGGTCCCGCATTCCTGGCCTTCGTTGAACACGACGAAGGCCACGACCTCCTCGCCCCATTCCGGATGCGGGCATCCGATCACCGAAACTTCGAACACCTTGTCGTTGGTCAGGATCGCTTCCTCGACCTCGCGCGGATAGATGTTGGTGCCGCCCGAGATGATGACGTCCTTGGACCGGTCCGTCAGCGTCAGAAAGCCGTCGGCGTCCATGGCGCCCAGATCGCCGGTCCGCAGCCAGCCATCCACGATGGTCTCCGAGGTCGCCTTGGCGTTTTTCCAGTAACCCTTCATCACGGTATCGCCACGCACGATCACCTCGCCAACCTCGCCCACGGGTTTGTCGGTCAGGAATTCGTCGACCACGCGCACCTCGACGCAGGATTGCGCGATTCCGGTCGAGGCACGGCGCCGCTCGGCATTGGGATGCCGCGTATCGGCCACCAGATCCCGCCTCATCGCGGTGATCGTCATTGGGCTTTCGCCCTGGCCGTAGATATGGGCAAACTTGGGCCCGAACGTCGCCAGCGCCTTGTTGATATCCGCCGCGTACATCGGGCCGCCGCCATAGACGATGGTCCGGATGCCGTCGCCGCGATCGCCGGTCTGCTCGGCGTATTTCACCAGCCGCATGATCATCGTCGGGGCCGCGAAAAAGACAAGGTTGCCCAGCCTGTCGGCAAGATGCTGAATTTCGGCGGCGTCAAACCCCTTGGACTCGGGGATGACATGGCAGGCCCCCGCTCGCACGAACTGAAAATTGTAAAGCCCCGCCCCATGCGACATCGGCGCGGCATAAAGCGAATGATCCGCCGACGAGACCGTGTCGACATCCAGCGCATAGCTGGTCGCCATCATCCGCAGATTCTTGTGCGTCGCCATAACGCCCTTGGGACGGCCCGTCGTGCCAGAGGTGTAGAACAGCCACGCGACATCATCATCTGCCATCTCGGTGGGCGCTGCGTAATCGGCGACCGGGGCCGCCTTCGCAAACGTCTGGAATTCCGCCGCGCGGATACCGACTTCGAGGCACTGCGTATCAAGGTCCGTCGGGCTGGTATAGATCTCGCCCGTCTCGGTGATAACGAGCTTGGCGTCGGAATTCTCGATAATCCAGGCGGCCTCTCGCGGATGCAGCTTGTTGTTGATCGGCACGATGATGGCGCCGATCCAGAGAACACCGTAGAGCATCTCGAGGTATTCGACGCAGTTCTTGGCAAAGAGCGCAACGCGATCTCCGCGGCGAATACCGTATCGGTCCTTCAAATGCTGCCCGACAGCCCAGCTGCGAAAGGCAAACTGACGGTAATCGGCGCAAAGCGTCTCGCCAAAGCGGATGGCCGGTGCGCTCGGGCGCACGAGGCCGGTTTGATGAAGCCAGGTCGCGAGGTTCATGGGCGTCAGGCTTTTTGCGTTTCGAGGATCGAAACGTAGTTGGCCACGGCCGATCCGCCCATGTTGAACACCATCCCCAGACGGGCGCCGGGCGTTTGCATGTCGCCCGCCTGCCCCGTCAGTTGCCGGTATGACAGCGCATGCATCGAAACGCCTGTGGCGCCGACGGGATGGCCCTTGGCCTTGAGGCCGCCCGAGAGGTTCACCGGCAGCTTGCCGCCCCGGTAAACATGCCCCTCTTCCAGCGCCTTGGCACCCTGACCTTTCGGCGCCAAGCCCATCGCCTCATAGGTCAGCAGTTCGGCGATGGTGAAGCAATCGTGCACCTCGGCAAAGTCGATATCGTCCAGCGTGACGCCCGCCTCGTCCAAGGCCATGCCGAAAGCGCGCGCGGGGCCCTCGAATTCCAGAAAGTCCCGGCGCGACATCGGGATGAGATCGCTGACATGTGCCGCCGAGCGGAAACGCACCGCGCGGTCGAAACTCGCAGCGTTGTCTTCGGTCGTCATCACGATCGCGGCGGCGCCATCCGTAACCAGCGAGCAATCCGTCAGGCGCAGTGGCGGCGCAATCTCAGGGTTCTTGTTGGTGACCTGGCTTGCCTGCTCGAAGGTGAACTCCTTTTGCATATGGGCCAGCGGATTGCGCATCGCGTTCGCGTGGTTCTTGACCGAGATATGGGCCATCGCGTCCAGCGGGCTGCCATATCGGTCGGTATATTCCCTGGCGGCGACGCCGAAGACCTGTGGAAAGCTCAGCTTTTTCTCGTTTTCGTCGTTCTGGTATCCCGCCCCGGCCAGCGCGAGGGTCACGTCTTCGGTGGCGCGATGGGTCATCTTCTCGGCGCCGACGACAAGCACGATCCTCGCCTTGCCCGCCTGGATCGCGTTCATGCCCGCATGGATCGCCGCAGATCCCGATGCGCAGGCGTTCTCGGCCCGCATGGCAGGTTTGAATCGCAGCTCGGGATAGGCCTGATGGATCAGCGAAGACGCAAAACCGTCACTGACCAGGCCCGAATTGAAATGGCCGAGAAAAACCGCGTCGATCTGGCCGGGGTCGACACCCGCATCCTCGACGGCCTCGCGCGTAACCGCGACGATCATCTCCTCGAGGTTCTCGGTCAGACGCCCGAATTTCGTATGGCCAGCGCCGACGATGGAAATTGTATCAGTCATGTTTCCCCCCAATCTGGCGCACAACATGACATGCGTACGACAGACGGAATAGTCGTAGAACTACGTAGAAAGATGCGTAAGACTACGTAGGATACCGCGTAGTGGAGGCCGCCGTGATCAATACATCCACCCCCGAAAAGGCTGGGCTGCTTGGCTTTTGCGAATCGCCCGTTGCCCAGATGGTGCTTCGCTACCGGCGCGTCATCGAAAGCAACAAGGCAATCGAGCGTCTGTTCGGGTTCAGACGGGACGATCTGGTGGGGCGGTCAGTTCAACGGCTCTACCCGTCGACCGCCGATTTCGAGCGCATCGGAGAGGTCTGCGAAGCCGGTCTTCGAAGGGGCGAAAACAATTACTATGAAGACAAGCGCTTCATGCAGACCCGTGACGGACAGGTCTTCTGGGCGCGGGCACGCGGCATCACCCTGTCGCCCGAAGACCCTTTCGCGCTGATGATCTGGAGCTTTGACCGGATCGAAAAGAAGACGTACCAATCGGTGAACCTGACGCCGCGCGAACGCGAAATCGCGCCGCTGATCGGCCAGGGCCTGACGTCGAAACAGATCGGCGAGAGGCTTGGCATCTCGCACCGGACGGTCGAGACGCACCGCGCCCGGCTGATGAAGAAGTTCGGCGTGCACAATACCGCCGAGCTGGTGTCCCAGATCGTCATCGCGATCTAGACGGACGCCGACAGACCGATCCTGATCAGTGTCGCCTACCTGGCCGGGCGACGCCGAGACATGTTTTCCGGATGCATCGAACCCCATCTCGGCGGCCTCATCCCGTGCCAGCGCAACGTCTTGGCCTTCAGCCGCCAGCGGATCCGCCGCACCCTGGCGCCCGGTGACACGGGGATCATCGGCCAGCCGGTCATGCACCGGCGCCCGGCCATCGAAGACGCGGCCCGCGCCCTGACAACGGGATCTGGCGCCGGTCGCGCTTTGCGATAACGCCTTGAGCGAACGGTATCCGGTTTCAAGATCCGCGAAGCCTGGCGCATATGAAAGCGCGCAGGACCGGGGGCCGCCGCGATGCGCGAAATAGAAGCATCCTGCATTGCCGCCTTGTGCCGCGCGAGAGAAAGACTAACATCACAAGCAATTGCAAGATCCGAGGAGGCCCGCACCGTGGCAGACGACGCAACACGTCCGTTGACCCTGAGAGATGTGTCCGAGGCCTCCGGTGTTTCGGAAATGACGGTCAGCCGGGTCCTGCGCAATCGCGGGGACGTGTCCGAAGCCACTCGTGCCAAGGTTCTTCAGGCCGCAAAGGAGCTAGGATACGTGCCGAACAAGATTGCAGGAGCGTTGGCCAGCCAGCGCGTGAACCTCGTTGCCGTCATCATTCCTTCGATGCGCAACATGGTCTTTCCCGAGGTCATGGCCGGGATCTCGTCCGTGCTTGAGGATACCGAGCTTCAGCCCGTGGTCGGTGTGACCGATTACATCCCCGAAAAGGAAGAGCGTGTCCTGTACGAAATGCTGTCGTGGCGTCCTTCTGGCATCATCATCGCCGGGATCGAACACAGCGAGGCGTCCAAGGCCATGCTCAAGGCGTCGGGCATCCCGGTGATCGAGATCATGGATACCGACGGCACCCCCATCGACACCGCCGTGGGCATTTCCCATCGCCGTGCGGGCCGCGAGATGGCGAACGCCATTCTGCGGGCCGGGTATCAGAAGATCGGCTTTCTCGGCACCAAGATGCCGCTGGACTATCGCGCGCGCAAACGCTTCGAAGGTTTTACCGAGGCGCTCGCCAAGGGCGGGGTCGAGATCGCGGCACAGGAATTCTATTCCGGCGGATCGGCACTGGCCAAGGGACGCGAGATGACCGCGGCGCTGCTGCGGCAGGAACCCGAACTGGATTTCATCTACTATTCCAACGACATGATCGGCGCGGGTGGTTTGCTGTACCTGCTGGAACAGGGACGCAACATTCCCGGCGATATCGGGCTTGCGGGCTTCAACGGGGTCGAACTGCTTCAGGGACTGCCCAAGAAGCTGGCGACGATGGATGCCTGCCGCACCGAGATCGGCGTGAAGGCGGCCGAAATCATCGCCGCGCGGGTCAACGACCCCAACGCGGCCTTCGACAAGATCATCGAGATGACGCCCAAGATCGCCTACGGCGATACGCTGCGCCGCTGAGCCCTCACAGGTAGGGGCGTTTCTGCACCGACTCCAGCTCGGCCACGGCAAGCTGCGCAAGGGCTTCTGGATCGGGCACGCTCAGCTCGCGGTTGGCCCAATCCGCAACACCTTTTGCGCGCAGCTTTGCCAGCGTCTTGTTGGTGTGGACAAGCGACAGCCCCAGCGCATCCGCAAGGTCCTGCTGGCGGAACGGCAGCGGCACCCGCGCGTCGCTGCCGATTCCCAGCCCCCGAAGCCGCTGGTACAGCCGCAGCAAGGCCCAGGCCACACGCTCCGTGCCGGTGCGCTGGCCGATGGTGGTGATGGTTTCGCCCAGAAAATGTTCTTCGGCAGCGGCGATCCAGGTCAGATCGTAACCCAGTTCGGGCTGCGTCCGGTATAGCGACCAGATGTCTTCACGTCGAAAGACGCAGAGCCGCATGGCTGTAACCGCTTCGATCGAATGGTTCATTTCCCCCATGACGCTGGCCTGAAGCCCCAGCAGATCCCCCGGCATGACAAAGTTTATCACCTGCCGCCGCCCGTCCGGCAGCGATTTGTCGCGCAGGCCCATACCCTCAAGCACCGTGTAGAATTGTGGCGCGCTGGACCCTTCCAGCAGGATCTGCGTGCCCGCCTCGACCGCCATTTCCCCGGCGCGGAATTTCGTCAGAAACCTGCGGTGCTCTTCGGTGTGCTGCATCAGTGTTTCGCACTTGGACAGCGGGCAGGCGCGGCAAGAAACGGTTTTCATCAAAAATCCAGTCGGCCGGTATGTCATAGTTTAATGCCCTTTCGTCCGATTCGTTCCAATACACCCTCATGGCTACGAAGAAGATAGAAATGCACGATACGACGGCCCTGAACCCGACTTTTCTGATCTGGATCACCGATATGATCGTCGCCGAGGATGTGTCTGGCATCCTGCTGGACGCGTGTCCGCAGGCCAGGGTCCTGTGCGCGGAGTCGCCCGAAAGCGCCCCGCCCCAGCTGACGCCCGATTGCGGGCCGCTCGTGGCCATTGTGCAGATGGCGCCCGAAGCGGTGAGGGACACCCCCCTGGGGCAGGCGCTGACGCGGGCCGGAGCGCGGATCGTTCTTTTGGGCAACGCAGCCGAAGAACGCGGACAGGCCGCGGGGTTTGCCGTTCTGGAGCGCCCGTTCCGGTCGATGGATCTGCTGGCGCTGATCGCGGACTAAGCAAGGGCGATCAACTTTCATCGGGCTGACATGGCGCTGTCATACCGCGCCTTTAGGCTGCGCCTTGTCTCGCAGGTAACCAGTGAGATTTTTCCAGCCGCGTCCCCGAAGCCGCAGGCTCGCATCATTTCAAAGACCTCTTTCAGAACGCATACGGGGTGGCCTGCCGGTCACCCCGCTTTCGTATCACACGGGCTTATTGCAGCGCCGCGTCGGTGATGGCGTGGGTCCAGGCGGCCTCGCCCGGATTCGCGGTAATCACCGGATCGGCGCCGGCGGACAGCAGCACATCGACCGTGCGGTCGAAATCCGCCGGATCAAGCGCACCGTTTGACCCTGCGGTCAGCTTGGCGACCTCGCCCATCATGCGTTTCTGGTGCTTTTCGGTCTGCGCCCCGGTGTCGTCATTTTCCAGCACGATCTCGGCGGCCTCGTCGGGGTTGGATTCGGCGTATTTCCAGCCCTTCATCGACGCACGCACAAAGCGCGTCAGCTTGTCGACCATCTCGGGGTCGTCGAGGTTGTCTTCGGTGGTGTAAAGCCCGTCTTCAAGGGTCGAAATCCCCTCGTCCTCGTATTTCATCACCACGAGGTCTTCCGGCGTCAGCCCCGCGTCGATGACCTGCCAATATTCGTTGTAGGTCATGGTGGTGGCGCAATCGACCTGCTTTTGCAGCAGCGGGTCGACGTTGAAGTTGATCTTCTGGATGGTCACGCCGCCTTCGGACCCGTCGGTGGCATAGCCCAGTTTCGACATCCAGGAATACAGCGGCAGCTCGTTGCCAAAGAACCAGGTGCCCAGCGTGTGGCCGGGGAAATCGGCGGGGGTTTCCACGCCGTTTTCCTTGAGACAGGTCAGCATCAGGCCGGACGATTTGAACGGCTGCGCGATATTGACGATGGGCGCACCGTTTTCGCGTGCCGCCAGCGCCGAGGGCAGCCAGTCGACCATCACATCCGCGCCGCCGCCCAGCAGCACCTGCACCGGGGCGATATCGGGGCCACCCGGCTTGATGGTCACGTCCAGGTCCTCTTCGTCATAGAACCCCTTTTCGGCAGCCACATAATAGCCCGCGAACTGCGCCTGCGTCACCCATTTGAGCTGAAGCGTCAGCTCGTCGGCGGCCTGGGCGGTGCCTGCTGCCAGTGTCAGCGCGGCAACGGCGGAAAGCTTGAAGGTGGTCATGGTCGTCTCCCTGTTTTGTTATTCGTTCTATCCCCGGCCCCGTTGCGACGGATGCCAGAAGGTCATGCGTTTTTCGATCAGTGCGATCGCGCCGTAAAAGGCCGACCCGGTAATGGCCGCCACCACGATTTCAGCCCAGACAAGATCCAGCGCAAGCAGCCCCACGCTGGTGGAAATGCGAAAGCCCATGCCCCGGATCGGAGAGCCGAAAAATTCGGCAACGATGGCCCCGATCAGCGCCAGAGTGCTGGCGATCTTGAGCCCGTTGAAGATAAACGGCAGCGCGGCGGGCAGGCGCAGCTTGACCAGCCCGGACCAGTATCCTGCGGCGTAGGTCCGCATCAGGTCGCGCTGCATCGGCTCGGTCGCGCGCAGCCCCTCGACCGCGTTCACCAGCATCGGAAAGAACACCATGACCACGACGACCGCCGCCTTGGACTGCCAGTCGAAGCCAAACCACATCACAAGGATGGGCGCGATGCCGATCACCGGCAGCGCGGCGACGAAATTACCCACCGGCAGCAGCCCACGACGCAGGAAATCGAACCGGTCCACGATTACGGCGGTCACCAGCGCGGCGATACAGCCGATTGCATAGCCCGACAACGCGCCCTTGATGACGGTCTGCACGAAATCCTCCCACAGGATCGACACCGAGGTCGCGATCTTCGCGGCGATGGCGGTGGGCGGCGGCAGGATGACGCCCGAAACGCCGTAACCGCGCACGGCGATTTCCCACATCACCAGGATCGTGCCCCCCAGCACCAGCGGGGCGATACCGGCCGCCGCGCCGCCAACCCGGCCCACCAGCCAGATGTTGCACGCGGTGCCCGCGATCCACACCGCAAAGACCAGCGCGGTGACAAGCGCGCCCTGGCCGCCCAGCGTCAGCGCGGCCAGCGCCGTCAGCAGAACCCCCAGCGCCGCCTCGGCCAGGATGATCGGTGGCAGCGTCATCGGTCCAGCCCCATCCGTTTCAGGGTCGCGCGCTGGATCAGCCCGATCAGCCCGACCGCCGCCGCTGCCACGGCTGCCGCCATGAACAGCGCCGACCAGATCTGAATGGTCTGACCGTAATAGCTGCCCGCCAGCAGGCGCGCCCCAAGGCCGGCAACCGCGCCTGTCGGCAACTCTCCGACGATGGCGCCGACAAGGCTGGCGGCCATGGCGATCTTGAGCGACGCGAACAGGTAGGGCATCGACGCGGGCAGGCGCAGCCTTGCAAATTCCTGCGCGCCGCTCGCGTTCCAGGTGCGCATCTGATCCAGTTCCATCCGTGACGGCGACCGCAGCCCTTTGACCATGCCCACCACGATGGGAAAGAACGACAGGTACATTGAAATCAGCGCCTTGGGCAAAAGCCCCGAGACTCCGACCGCGTTCAGCACCACGATAATCATCGGCGCGATGGCAAGGATCGGGATGGTCTGGCTGGCGATCACCCACGGCATGACGCTGCGATCCATCACCCGGCTGTAGACGATCCCGACCGCCAGCGAGATCCCCAGCACGGTGCCCAGTCCGAACCCCGCCAGCGTCGCGCTGAGCGTGACCCAGGCGTGATAGACAAGGCTGCGCTTGGACGTCACCTTCTTGAGCGCGACGGTGTTCCACAGCTCGACCACGATCTGATGCGGCGCGGGCAGCTTGGGCTTGTCCTGCGCCCAGGTGTCGGCGATCAGCTGCGGCGTGGTCATGGTGCGGTCCTGCCGCGCCGCCATGTCCAGCGCCCATTGCTTGTTGAGCTGAAACGCCGATGCGTACCAGACCACCAGCAGCGCAAGGATCACCGTCAGCACAGGCAGGATGTTCTTCATGCGCGCCACTCCATGCGGATTTCCGGCACGGTTTCGGGGGGCTCGGGGGGCAGCGCCTGTCCCACCTGCACAAAGCCTTCGCGCCGATAGAACCGCTGCGCCGCCTCGTTCGGCACATGGGTGTAAAGATGCAGCGTCCCGCGCCCAGGCTTTGCCGCATCCAGCAGCGCCTTGCCCAGCCCCGCCCCCGGCCGCGATGTATACAGCGCCGAAACCTTGCCCTCGGCAGGATCGACCGAGACATAGCCTTCGACCGGATCGCCGATCACCCAGACCTCGCGCGCGTCCCAGACATCGCGGAAGAAGCCTTCGATCTGCTCGGGCGTGAAAAGGCGCGGGAACCAGTCGGTGCGGTCGATCCAGCCGTTGATGACGAAGGCACAGGCCGGGATATCCCCGGGGGCGGCGCGCCGGACCTCAATCATAGGCATGACCCGCCCGCAGCCCGTCCCGCACCCGGTGCGCGATGGCCAGAAACTCGGGTGAATCGCGAATGCCCAGCGGTCGCTCGCGTGGCAGGGTGCTTTCGATCACGTCGGTGATCCGGCCGGGGCGTGGAGACATCACCACGATCCTGGTCGACAGGTACACCGCTTCGGGGATCGAATGGGTGACGAAACAGATAGTCTTTTGCGTGCGTGCCCACAGCGCCAGAAGCTGTTCATTGAGGTGATCGCGCACGATTTCATCAAGCGCGCCGAAGGGTTCGTCCATCAACAGGATCTGCGCCTCGAACGCGAGCGCCCGCGCGATCGACGCGCGCTGCTGCATCCCCCCCGACAATTGCCAGGGATATTTCTTTTCGAACCCGGCAAGATCGACCAGTTCGAGCACCTCAGCCACCTTCTTGGCCTGCGCGGCCCGATCATAGCCCATGATTTCCAGCGGCAGACGGATATTGCCGCCGATGGTGCGCCACGGATACAGCCCGGCGGCCTGAAACACATAGCCGTAGGCACGATTCTTGCGCGCCACCTCGGGCAGGACTCCGTTGACCAGAATCGCCCCCGAAGTCGGCTGTTCAAGGTCCGCCATGACGCGCAGAAACGTGGTCTTGCCACAGCCGGACGGGCCGATGAACGACACGAAATCGCCCTTCTCGACCTTGAGGTCCACGTCTTTCAGCGCATGCACCGGGCCATCGCCGGTCTGGAACGTCAGGTTCAGCTTGCTGGCTTCGATCACGGTGCGATGCGCGATCTCCGGCTTGCGTTCAGGGATCATGTTTGCGTCCGGCCCCGCAAGCTTGCCGTTCCGCCGCTCCTTCGGGCTGCTCGCATGGACACCTCAGACCCCGCTTGCCGGAATGCCCGTACGCTCAACGGCGCGCGGCGCGGTCAGCGCCTTCCATGACGACAGCGCCGTGTTCACAGCGCCCGAGGCGGGGCGTTTCACGAACTGGCCATGGCCCTCGGCGGGTTTCAGATCGCCATCCATCACCGCCACGCGCCCGCGCGTCAGCACAAAACGCGGCAGGCCCTTGACCTCCTTGCCCTCGAACACGTTGTAATCAATCGCCGATTGCTGGGATGCCGCCGTGATCGTCTTGGTCTTTTCGGGGTCAAGCACCACCAGGTCCGCATCCGCCCCGACCAAAACCGCGCCCTTGCGCGGGTAGCAGTTGAGGATCTTGGCGATATTGGTCGAGGTCACCGCGACGAATTCTTCCTTCGTCAGCCGCCCCGTGCCGACGCCATAGGTCCACAGCATCGGAATGCGGTCTTCCAGCCCGCCAGTGCCATTGGGGATCTTGGTGAAATCGCCCACGCCATAGCGCTTCTGGTCGGTGGTAAAGGCACAGTGATCGGTCGCCACACAGGACAGCGACCCCGACGCAAGCCCGTTCCACAGGCTGTCCTGGTGCATCTTGTTGCGAAACGGCGGAGACATCACGCGGCGCGCCGCATGATCCCAGTCCTTGTCGAAATATTCGGACTCGTCCAGCGTCAGATGCTGGATCAGGGGCTCGCCCCAGACCCGCTTGCCCATCATCCGGGCCCGGCGGATCGCCTCGTGACTGTCCTCACAGCTGACATGCACCACATACAGCGGCACCCCGGCCATGTCGGCAATCATGATGGCGCGGTTGGTCGCCTCACCCTCGACCTGCGGGGGACGCGAATAAGCGTGCCCCTCGGGGCCGTTGTTGCCCTCGGCGAGCAGGCGGGCCGACAATTCCGCCACCACGTCGCCGTTTTCCGCATGCACCAGCGGGATCGCGCCCAGTTCGGCGCAGCGCCTGAACGAAGCATAAAGCTCATCGTCGTTCACCATCAGCGAGCCCTTATAGGCCATGAAATGCTTGAAGGTGGTGATGCCGCGCTCTTTGACGACGGTTTCCATCTCGTTCCAGATCTTTTCGGACCAGGACGTGATCGCCATGTGAAAGCTGTAGTCGCAATGCGCGCGGGTCGATTTGTTGTCCCACATCTGCAACGCGTCCAGCAGCCCCTGGTCGGGCGAGGGCAGCGCGAAATCCACCACCATCGTGGTGCCCCCCGCCAGCGCGGCGCGCGTGCCGCTTTCGAAATCATCGCTCGAATAGGTGCCCATGAACGGCATTTCCAGATGCGTATGTGGGTCGATCCCGCCGGGCATGACGTAGCAGCCCGAGGCATCCAGAACCTCGTCCCCCTTCAGATCCGGGCCGATCCCGATGATCTTGCCGCCCTCGACAAGAACATCCGCGACATAGCTGTAATCCGCCGTGACGACCGTGCCGCCCTTGATGACAGTGGTCATTTTGTTTCGCACTCCCTATGCATCATCATCTATAGGCTCGCCTGCCGCTTCGGGCTCATCAGCATCGATATCAATCACCAAGCCGACCGAGACCAGCGCACGACCAGGCATCATCCGAATCGCCGAACCTGGATGGCGAACAATGAAATCGGCCGCGTCCTCCAGTCTTTCGAAGGCTACCTCTTCCTGCAGCGTGTTCTTTTCGCGCCCCGCCACTTCATACCGGTATGCAGGAAAGACCCGATACCGAGCGGGGGCACCATTTCGATATGGAAACTTAATCGCGATCTGTTGAGGATCTGAATCCGTTCGAAAAATCTTCATTCCACGATCTCCGCCGTCTCAAGCACCGCACGGAACAGAACCTCGGCCCCGGCCCGCGCCCATTCCCTGGAAATTTCCTCGGCCTCGTTGTGCGAAATTCCGTTCACGCAGGGGCACATGACCATCGTGGCGGGCGCGACCTGCGCCGCCCAGCACGCATCATGCCCCGCGCCCGAAATCAGGTTCATATGTGAATACCCCAGTTCTTCGGCTGCCTTGCGGACGTTGCCGACAAGCTCGGGCGCAAAGGTCACGGGGTCGAAATGCCCGACCGGATCAATTGCGCATCCAACCCCGATATCGGCGCAGATCGCGGCGGCGCGGCTTTCGATCTCGGCCCGCATCCCGTCCAGCTTGGCCTGATCGGGCGACCGGATGTCGACGGTAAACACCACCTTGCCCGGCAGCACGTTGCGCGAGTTGGGCGAAAACTGCATCTGCCCGACACCTCCGACGGCACCAGGCTGGGCGGCCATTGCCACCTCTTGCACCATTTCCAGAATCCGCGCCATCGCCAGCCCGGCATTCACCCGCATGTCCATCGGGGTGGACCCGGTGTGCGCCTCGCGCCCCGTCAGGGTGAATTCCAGCCACCACAGCCCCTGGCAATGGGTGACGACGCCGATGTCCTTGCCCTCGGCCTCAAGGATCGGCCCCTGTTCGATGTGCAGTTCATAGTAAGCGTGCATCTTGCGGGTGCCGACCTCTTCGTCGCCCTTCCAGCCGATCCGCTTCAGTTCGTCGCCATAGGTCTTGCCGTCCAGATCGGTACGGGAATAGGCGTGATCCTGCGTCAGAACCCCGGCAAACACGGCGGATGCCAGCATCGCCGGCGCAAACCGCGCGCCTTCCTCGTTGGCCCAGTTGGTGACAACGATCGGGTGCTTTGTCTTGATGCCCAGATCGTTCATCGACCGCACCGCCTCCAGCGCGCCCAGCACGCCCAGCACGCCGTCATACTTGCCACCCGTGGGCTGGGTATCAAGATGGCTGCCCACATAAACCGGCAGCGCGTCGGGGTCGGTGCCGGGGCGCGTCATGAACATGGTGCCCATCTGATCGACGCCCATGCTCAGCCCGGCCTCATCGCACCATGTCTTGAACAACGCGCGCGCTTCGGCGTCTTCGTCGGTCAGGGTCTGGCGATTGTTGCCTCCCGCGATGCCGGGGCCGATCCGGGCCATCTCCATCAGGCTGTCCCACAAACGGTCGCCGTCAATCCGGAGGTTTTCACCGGTCACCATGTCGCTTCCCCTGTTCTGTCTGCTGTTTTTCCGGGCCGGCCGCTGCCTGTCCGGGTTGTTTTTTACCATTTGGTAAAGGCACGATTGCAACCACCCCCGAAGCTGTCAAGATTTCCCTGCGGGCCGTGGCCCGGAATGCAGGCACAGCGCCGGGCACATTGCCCGCAAATTGAGCGAACCGGAGGCAGAATGCCAGAAGACGCCGCGAAGAAGCCGAGCCGCATCCAGCTGCGCAACCGCAAAAAGATCATGGAGGCCGCGCTCAACGTCTTTTCACAGCATGGCTACCGGGGCGCGACGCTGGACCAGATTGCCGAAGCGGCGGGCATGTCCAAGCCCAACCTCATCTACTATTTCGACGGCAAGGAAGCGATCCACGTCGCCGTTCTGAACCGCCTGATGGAAGACTGGCTGGCGCCGCTGCACGAGATGGATCCAAACGGCAATCCTCTGGACGAGATCCTGACCTACGCGCGCCGAAAAATGGAAATGAGCCGGAAATTTCCCAAAGAAAGCAGACTCTTCGCGAATGAGATCCTGCAAGGAGCACCGCGTATGGCGCCGCATCTGGAAACCGGGCTGAAGCCGCTGTTCGAAGAAAAGGCGGCCCTGATCGGGCGCTGGATCGGACAAGGCCGGCTGGCCATGGTGAACCCCGAGCAGCTGATCCTTTCAATTTGGGCCATCACTCAGCATTACGCGGATTTCGACGCGCAGATCCGGGTTTTGATCCCCGATGAGGCAACGGGCTGGGACGAGGCCTTTATCCATGTCGAGGAAATGTTTCGCAAATTGCTTTCCGTTTCGGAAAGGTCTGATTAACCAGAATCAACCGATGCTCGAAAACATGAAACATGTGCCTTTTTTCCAAACCTCCCGGCCGCGCAACCCGGCCTGGCGGGCGCAGCTCTTTTCGGCGAAAGCGGTTGGGGCTGGAGGTGTGCTGCGACGCAAGAAAAGCGATGTGCACCGAGAGCTCGGATACGAAGCGCTGCTGGCCGAGGTTCGGGCCCGTGGGTTTCACCTCCTGGAATGCGGGGACCAATACGTCATAATCTGCAACCCCGGGCAGATGCGCGTTCACTGCTGATTCGACGGCTCCAAGAAAATTCGTACGAATTTTCTTGGAGGGTGCGGCTTGACGCGGTGCGCCTGTCCCAAGATTTTTCGTACGAAAAATCTTATTCCGCCGCGCGGACAGACATCGGGTTGTTGGGGTGGCTCGTCCAGTCTGCGGACTGTGCAGACACCACCTTGCCAGTACGCAGATCGGTGTCGCCGGGTTCGACCCGTTTCATGGTGATGCACCCCTCGACCGGGCAGACATTGACGCACAGGTTGCAGGCCACGCATTCGTCGTCCTTGACCGTAAAGACCCGGTCCTCGCTCATGTCGATGGCCTGGTGCGAGGTATCCTCGCACGCAGCGTAGCAGCGCCCACAGCTGATGCAGGCGTCTTGGTCGATCACCGCCTTGGTAATGTAATTCAGGTTCAGATGTTGCCAGTCGCTCACATTCGGCACCGCGCGCCCGACAAGGTCGTCCAGCGCCAGCCCCTTTTCGTCAAGGTATTGCGCCAGGCCCGAAATCATCTCCTGCACCACCTTGAATCCATAAGTCATGGCGGCGGTACAGACCTGCACATTGCCGGCCCCAAGGGCCATGAATTCCGCCGCATCCTTCCACGTTGTCACCCCGCCGATACCGGAAACCGGCAAGCCATACATGTCGGGGCTGCGTGCGATTTCGCTTACCATGTTCAGCGCGATTGGCTTGACCGCAGGGCCGCAGAGGCCGCCATGCGCCCCCTTGCCGTCAATCGTCGGTTCCGGTGCGAACAGATCAAGGTCAACCGACGTGATGGAATTGATCGTATTGATCAGGCTCACCGCATCTGCGCCACCGGCATGGGCCGCGCGCGCAGGCGCACGAATGTCGGTGATGTTGGGGGTCAGTTTGACGATACAGGGCATCCGGCTGTGCTGCTTGACCCAGCGCGTCACCATTTCGATATATTCGGGCACCTGCCCCACGGCGGCCCCCATGCCGCGTTCAGACATGCCATGCGGGCAACCGAAGTTCAGCTCGACCCCATCGGCACCGGTGTCTTCGACCTGCGGAAGGATCGCCTTCCAGGCGTCCTCGGTGCAGGGCACCATCAGAGAAACCACGACCGCGCGGTCGGGATAGTCGCGCTTGACCGATTTTATTTCACGCAGATTCACCTCAAGCGGGCGATCGGTGATCAGTTCGATATTGTTCAGTGCCAGCAGCCGACGGTCCGCGCCCCAGACAGCACCGTAGCGCGGCCCGTTGACATTGACGACCGGGGGGCCGTCTTCGCCGAGCGTCTTCCAGACGACGCCGCCCCAACCGGCCTCAAAGGCGCGGCGGACGTTGTATTCCTTGTCCGTGGGCGGCGCCGAGGCCAGCCAGAACGGGTTGGGAGATTTGATCCCGATGAAGTTGGATGTCAGGTCAGCCATTCGCTTGCTCCATCAGGCGTGTGTGGATGTCGATCGCGGCATCGCGGCCTTCGGCCACCGCCGTAACGGTCAGATCGTCGCCGCCGCTGGCGCAATCGCCCCCGGCCCAGACTCCTTTGACCGAGGTGCGCCCGGTGCCGTCCACCGCGATCTTGCGCCCGTCAAGGTCAGGCAGGCCAACGCCTGCCAGCGTCTGGCCGATGGCGCGGAACACCTGATCTGCGGGCAGGCGAAAGGTTTCGCCCGTCGGAGTCAGATCGTCGCCGGTATAGGCGAACTCGATCTCGCGCACCGTGCCATTGCCATGCACCGCGACGGGCGAGGCGTTGCAGATGATGCGCACGCCCTTTGCCTGTGCCAGTTCCTGTTCATAGCGCGACGCGGCCATGCGGCTTTGCGAGCGGCGATACACGATTGTAACGTCGCGCGCGCCCAGCAGCCTGCACTGCACTGCGGCATCCACCGCCGTCATACCACCGCCGATGACCACCACGTTGCGCCCCACGGGCAGCGTTGTCAGATCCGGCGCCTGTCGCAGCTCTGAAATGAAATCAACCGCGTCAACGACACCGTCGCGATCGTCGCCCGGCACCCCAAGCGCGTTGACGCCGCCAAGGCCCATCCCGAGAAAAACCGCGTCATACTCTGCCGTAAGCCGCTCCAGTGTCAGATCGCGGCCCAGCGCCATGCCGGATTTCAGCTCGATCCCGCCAATGCCCATCAGCCAGTCGACCTCGCGCGCGGCGAAGTCTTCGGTGCTTTTATAGGCCGCGATGCCGTATTCGTTCAGACCGCCGGGCTTGGGGCGTTCGTCAAAGATCACCACATCATGGCCCATCATCGCCAACCGATGCGCGCACGACAGCCCCGCGGGCCCCGCGCCCACCACGGCGACGCGCTTGCCCGTGAGAGCGTCGCGTTCGAACGGATGCACATACTGCGCCATCACCGTATCGGTGGCATAGCGTTGCAGACGGCCGATCTCGACCGGCTTGCCCTCGGCGGTTTCGCGCACGCAGACCTCTTCGCACAGCGTTTCCGTCGGACAGACCCGCGCGCACATGCCGCCAAGGATATTCTGGGACAGGATGGTGCGCGCCGCCGCGTCGGGAGTGCCGGTCGCGATCTGGCGAATGAACAGCGGGATGTCGATGTCCGTCGGACAGGCCGTCGCGCAAGGCGCATCATGGCAGAAATAGCAGCGGTCCGCCGCCACCAATGCCTCGTGATCGTCCAGCGCCGGATGCAGGTCGGAGAATCCCGCCTCGATCCCTGCCTTGTCCAGACGCCCCGGCTGAATCCCCGGAGCCAGAGCCTTTGCGTCCATCGGTCGCCTCCCGCTGCCTATATGCTCGGGAGAGGCTTCCACGCTTCTATTTTTTTATCAACTGGTAAAATATCAAACCGCGCCCCGCCCGAAAGCGATGCCGCAAAATGAGGCGAAACGACGAAAAAGGCCGCCCCAAACGGAGCGGCCTTTGCAAAACGGCGTCAGAACCGGATCAGTTCTGCGCGTAATATTCGATGACCAGGTTCGGTTCCATCTGGACGGCGTAGGGCACATCCGACAGGCCGGGTGTGCGCACGAAGGTCGCGACCATCTTGTTATGATCGACGTCCAGATAGTCGGGCACGTCACGCTCGGGCAACTGCGACGCCTCGATGACAAGCGCCATCTGCTTGGACTTTTCGCGAACCTCGATGACGTCGCCTTCCTGAACGCGGTACGACGGGATGTTCACGCGACGGCCGTTCACCGTGACGTGGCCGTGGTTCACGAACTGGCGGGCCGCAAACACGGTCGGCACGAACTTGGCACGGTAGACAACAGCGTCAAGGCGCCGCTCAAGCAGGCCGATCAGCAGCTCGCCAGTGTCACCCTTGGCACGCTCGGCATCCGAGAACACGCGGCGGAACTGCTTTTCGGTCATGTCGCCGTAGTAGCCCTTGAGCTTCTGCTTGGCGCGCAGCTGAAGACCGAAGTCGGACATCTTGCCCTTGCGGCGCTGACCGTGCTGGCCGGGACCGTATTCGCGGCGGTTCACCGGGGACTTCGGGCGGCCCCAGATGTTTTCGCCCATGCGGCGGTCGATCTTGTACTTGGCAGAGGTGCGTTTGGTCACCGTCTGATCTCCTTCTTTACTGGCTCCGCGTTTGTTCCGAAAACCGGTGCCCGTTTTTTTCGGGTCAAGGACGCAATCGCGTCCCGACCGTTCCAAATCGGTCCCGTTCCGGCCAAGGCGCGGCAATGAAGGGCGTTGTCCTCTTCCCGGACCTGCGCGCGACGAATCGCGGTTGGCACCCCGGTCTGACAGGCATCCCCTTGCAGGGGCCACCAACACCAATGAAAGGCGGCTAATAGGGGCATGCGGGGCCCGAGTCAACACGGCTTTGCGCGCGCCGGAAAATACTTCCAAATGCAATCTTTTACCAACGATTAAGCGCGACGGGCCAAAGTGGCTGGCAAGGACCGGGCGGTCACATGTGGCGCGCGGGGCCGGGCACAGCGGCGCCGGCCGATCGGTGATTAACAATGACAACAAGGGCGATGGCAATGCAAGGCCGCAACACACAGGGCATTCCGCAAGGGCAGAGCCCGCTTGATCTTGCCGTGGCGGAGCGTGATCGCACGATCCTGGACACGGTGCGCAACGCAATCCGGCACAAACAGGTGATGCTGTCCTTTCAGCCTGTGGTGCAGGCGCGCAAGCCCGATTCCCTCGCCTTTCACGAGGGGCTGGTCCGCGTGCTTGACGAAACCGGACGTATCGTTCCGGCCCGCGACTTCATCTCTGCGGTCGAAGGGACCGAATATGGCCGTATGCTGGACTGCATCGCGCTTGAGGAAGGGCTCAGCGAACTAGCCAACGTCCCGTCCCTGCGCCTGGCGGTGAACATGTCGGCGCGCTCCATCGGGTATCCGCGCTGGATGGACATCCTTCACAAGGGCATCGCGGAAAACCCCACGGTCGGCGAACGCCTGATCCTGGAAATCACCGAATCCTCGGCCATGCTGGTGCCCGAACTGGTAACCAGCTTCATGGCCGACCTTCAGCCCGACGGCATCACCTTTGCGATGGACGATTTCGGCGCGGGCTATACGGCGTTGCGTCATTTCAAGGATTTCAGCTTCGACATCCTCAAGATCGACGGCGAATTCATTCGCGGAATCGCACGGGACCCCGACAATCAGGTGCTGACCCGCGCCATGGTCAGCATCGCCGAACAATTCGACCTGTTCACCGTCGCCGAGTCGGTGGAACGGGCAGACGATGCGGCGTTCCTGACCGAAATCGGCGTCGATTGCCTGCAAGGGTATTATTTTGGCGCCCCCACCGTGTCCCCCGACTGGCGCATTATCGAACCCGACCGCGCCTTGGGCTGACGTCCCGCCCCGCATCCGGTTTTTTTGCGCTACCATTTGCGCTACCAGCGGTTACTTTCCTGTCAGGCCCCCTGTCACGCTCGGCGACGCCGCGTTATGGAAGGGGCGCAAGATCCAGAAGGGAGGCTTGCCAGCGATACGGTGGCCTCTCCTGTCATGTTCTGCTTGGAGGAATTATCCATGACCAATGTCGTTATCGCTTCTGCGGCCCGTACGGCCGTCGGCAGCTTCGGGGGCAGCTTTGCGAACACGCCCGCGCATGACCTCGGCGCCGCCGTACTTGAGGCGCTCGTCGCCCGCGCCGGCATCGACAAGGGTGATGTTTCCGAAACCATTCTTGGCCAGGTTCTCACCGCAGCCCAAGGGCAAAACCCCGCCCGCCAGGCACATGTCAACGCGGGCCTGCCCAAGGAAAGCGCGGCGTGGGGCATCAACCAGGTGTGCGGGTCGGGCCTGCGCGCCGTCGCACTCGGCGCCCAGCACATCATGCTTGGCGACGCGTCGATCATCTGCGCGGGCGGTCAGGAAAACATGTCGATGAGCCCGCATGCGCAGAACCTGCGCAATGGCTACAAGATGGGCGATGTCAAATACATCGACACCATGATCAAGGACGGCCTGTGGGACGCGTTCAACGGCTACCACATGGGCCAGACCGCGGAAAACGTCGCCGAGCAGTGGCAAATCAGCCGAGAGCAGCAGGATGAATTCGCCGTTGCCAGCCAGAACAAGGCCGAAGCCGCGCAAAAGGCGGGTAAATTCGATGACGAGGTGATCGCCTTTACCATCAAGGGCCGCAAGGGCGACACAATCGTCGACAAGGATGAATACATTCGCCACGGCGCCACCATCGAGAACATGCAAAAACTGCGCCCCGCCTTCACCAAGGACGGCAGCGTCACCGCCGCCAACGCGTCGGGGCTGAACGACGGCGCCGCCGGTGTGCTGCTGATGAGCGCGGAAGAAGCCGAAAAGCGCGGCATCGAACCGATCGCCCGCATCGCATCCTACGCCACCGCCGGTCTTGACCCGTCGATCATGGGCGTCGGCCCGATCTACGCATCGCGCAAGGCGCTGGACAAGGCGGGCTGGTCGGTGTCGGACCTCGATCTGGTCGAGGCCAACGAGGCCTTCGCCGCCCAGGCCTGCGCCGTGAACAAGGACATGGGCTGGGACCCGGCCATCGTCAACGTCAACGGCGGCGCTATCGCCATCGGCCACCCCATCGGAGCCTCGGGCGCGCGCGTCCTGAACACTCTGCTGTTCGAGATGCAGCGCCGCGGCGCGAGGAAAGGCCTCGCCACGCTGTGCATCGGGGGCGGCATGGGCGTTGCCATGTGCGTCGAGCGTCCATAAGCGACCGTCCGCGCTCCGCGTCATGAAAGGGTCATGGCGCGGAGCGTCAGGTGTAACAATCCTCAGACACACAAGACGGCGTGCGCAACAAGATTGCGTATTGTTAATTTACACAGTAACAAAGTTACCGACAGACGACGAAAAGCCGGAGCGGAGGACATCATGGCAAAAGTTGCATTGGTCACGGGGGGGAGCCGCGGCATTGGCGAGGCGATCAGCAAGGCGCTAAAGGCGGCAGGCTATGACGTCGCCGCCACCTATGCCGGAAATGACGAGAAGGCGACGAAATTCACCGAAGAGACGGGCATCAAGACCTACAAGTGGAACGTCGCCGATTACGAGGCGTCGAAAGACGGAATTGCACAGGTTGAGGCCGACCTTGGCCCGATCGACGTGGTGGTTGCCAACGCCGGCATCACCCGCGATGCGCCGTTCCACAAGATGACGCCCGATCAGTGGAAAGAGGTGATCGACACCAACCTGACCGGCGTGTTCAACACCGTCCATCCGATCTGGCCGGGAATGCGCGAACGCAAGTTCGGGCGCGTCATCGTGATTTCGTCTATCAACGGTCAAAAGGGTCAGTTCGCGCAGGTGAACTATGCCGCGACCAAGGCTGGCGATCTTGGCATCGTCAAGTCGCTGGCCCAGGAAGGCGCGCGCGCCGGTATCACCGCCAACGCGATCTGCCCCGGCTACATCGCGACCGAAATGGTGATGGCCGTGCCCGAAAAGGTGCGCGACTCGATCATTGCCCAGATCCCGACGGGCCGGCTTGGCGAACCAGAGGAAATCGCGCGCTGCGTGGTGTTTCTCGCGGCTGACGATGCGGGCTTTATCAACGGTTCGACGATTACCGCGAACGGCGGCCAGTTCTTCGTCTGATCCCAGGTTCTGAAACGCCCCGTGCCCGCGCGCGGGGCGTTTTCGTGCGAACACGCCTCACATCAGCGCGCATCTGTGCCGATACATATAGCGGTCGTCGTGGCATCCTTGCTCGACACAGCAAAGAAAGAAATGCGATGCAGCGCGACGTTCAGTGATCGCAGCACGTCGCCGCCCGGGGCCGCAGCCCGCGCGAAAACCGCGCGGTCCGCTCCCGCAGGGTTGGGGTGTGCCGGTCAACAGCACGGTGAATTTCGACACACCGACTGTCTGCCACCTGTACCACGGCGATGCAGAGGGCAGCCCGGGCACGGTGATGACCTGCTTTCTTACCCCAAGGTCGCTCCGCGGGCACGGGCGCTGTCTCAACGCATCGACGGCGTGGGTCGTCGATTTTGCGCCAGCGCGACCTGCCAGGCGCTCAGCGGTGCCGGGCACGTTCACCACATCGCATTCGCCGTGCCGGACCGCCCGGCGCAACAGCGGGTGCGCGATGCGGTGAGTGTCCAGCGCAAGCAGGCGACCTATTGCCGTCCCCCCGGTGTGCTGTTCGAAGTGGCAAACAACATCCCCGGCTTTGCGCGCGACGATCCTGTCCGAAACGCCTGTTGCCGCGCCCAGCGTGACAGAGCGGCACGCGCATCTGCGGCAAAAGCCGGAACAGGTTCTGAAGCCGCTGGACGGGAGCCGCTGGACGGGCCGCACCCAGTGCGTCTGCCGGTGCGAGCGTCTCTGCAACAGGCGCCCCGCAACATGCGGGACGCCAAACGGTGAGGGGCGGCAATTGGCAGTGGCGCACCGGGCCGTCCTCTGGCCCCGATCCGCCTGTGGCTCTGTCATGCCGTGGCCCCGAACCGGCCCGACCGCCCCGAAAACGGCCGGGCCGGGCATCATCTGTCTGGGGGAATCAATGCAGCTGCCCGCTCAGGCGCGAGATCTCTTCCTTGATCCGCAGTTTCTGCTTCTTGAGCTGTGCGACGTGGAGGCCGTCCGTGCTGGGACTCCGCTGCATTTCTTCCACAGCGGTCGAGAGGGAGTGGTGTTTCTTCTTCAGTTCCTGCAGGTGCGAACTCAAGCTCATTTGTTTCCTCCTTGTGCTGGGTTGAGCCGTCAGTGCAGCACATCGAGTGATTCCTGTCACGCTGCAGATGCGAGCGTGCTGAAGAATAACTTTACGACGCGTCAACACCGTGCGGTCACCGCGGAAAATTTAACTCCTGGCCGTTCCGCAGCGCCGCCCTGATAAGCTGAGAATAATCCTCGCCGTCTTCAAGATGGCGCGCGCCGTCGTGCAGGATCAGCGATGGATGAAGGCGGAAAGCTGCCCGTCCCCCCTTGCGCGCACGAGCGAAAAACAGCCGTGGCGCGCGCATCGTACGCGGTGCAAGCGGCCATATTTCCAAGGAACCGAGAAGTTTGGACATCGCTGCGATCATCGCGGGCATACGTTCGACGCGCAGCACCACGGTCAGCGTACCGCGCGGCTTCAACCGTCTGGCCCCCAAGGCGACCCAGGCGGCAAGCGGCACCGGCCCGGCAAGCCCCAGCTCGCGCCCCGGATCGTCGGCAGAATATCGCTCAGCCGGGTCGAAATACGGCGGGTTTGCGATGACATGATCGGCCGCATAGGTCTTTAACACCTCCGGAGGGTGCGCGATATCTCCGGTCATGATGACTCCGCTCAGACCGTTATGCGCAAGATTACGTTGCGCAAGCGCCGCGTAGGCGGGCTGTATTTCCAGACCCAGCAGCCGCAGCCCCGGCACCCGCACCCCAAGGCAACACAGCGCGGGCGCCGCTCCGCAGCCCAGGTCCAGCACCGTCTCGCCCGTCCGCGCCGGCACCGTCGCGGCCAGAAGCACCGGATCGATTCCCGCGCGATAGCCCGCACGCGGCTGCCAGAGCTGCGCCTTTCCGCCCAGAAACGCGTCGCACGACAGGTCGGTCTCGGCAAAGTGGTCAGACTTCAAACCTTACCCCGTTCATCCGCAGGACCCGCCGCGCGCGATCTGCCTGATCGGTCCGCACCATCAGACGGCGCGGCAATATGCCGATGCTGCCCTCAAGCACGCTCATGTTTACGTCCAGCTCGAAGCTGTCTATACCCTCAGCGTCCAGAAGGGTTTTCACCAACGGTACGAGCGTTATGTCGTTTGTTCTAAGAAGCTCTTCCATGGGCAGGATGTAAGGACAGCGCAACTACCTTGTCGAGCCTGTTCGGACAAGGACTGATGGGGATCCGATGGGCCTGGATACGCCGACGAAAAAGCCGCATGACCGGCTCTCTGAAATGCTCAACCATGACATGGCCGGGGTCAACGCCCTGATCCGTGAGCGCATGGCGTCGAAACACGCGCCGCGCATCCCCGAGGTCACCGCGCATCTTGTCGAGGCCGGTGGCAAGCGGCTGCGTCCGATGCTCACACTCGCCTCGGCGCGGCTGTGCGGCTATGACGGGCCGTTCCATGTGCATCTGGCGGCGACGGTCGAATTCATCCACACAGCGACGCTGCTGCACGACGACGTGGTCGATGAAAGCAGCCAGCGGCGCGGCCGACCCACCGCGAACCTGCTGTGGGACAACAAATCCAGCGTGCTCGTGGGCGATTACCTGTTCGCGCGCGCCTTCCAGCTGATGGTCGAGCCGGGCGACCTGCGCGTGCTGGACATTCTGTCCAGCGCCGCCGCCACCATCGCCGAAGGCGAGGTGCTGCAACTGACCGCGGCGCAAAACCTCAAAACCACCGAAGAAATCTATCTTCAGGTCGTGCGGGGCAAGACGGCGGCGTTGTTTTCGGCCGCGACCGAGGTTGGCGGCGTCATTGCAGGCGTCGACGAAGACCTCGTGCAGGCGCTTTACACTTATGGTGACGCGCTGGGGATCGCCTTTCAGATCGCCGATGATCTGCTGGATTATCAAGGAGATGCCAATGCGACCGGCAAGAACGTCGGCGACGATTTCCGCGAGCGCAAGCTGACGCTGCCGGTCATCAAGGCGATTGCCGCCGCCGATGACACCGAACGCGCGTTCTGGAAGCGCACCATCGAAAAGGGCGATCAGCGCGATGGCGATCTTGAACAGGCACTGGCCCTGCTGAATCGGCATGGCGCGCTGGAAAACACGCGCGACGATGCGCTGGAATGGGCCGAAACCGCCAAGGTGGCAATGCGCGCGATGCCCACAAGCGAGATGCGTGACGTTCTGGTCGACCTGGCCGATTTCGTGGTGGCGCGGCTTTACTGAATGCCCTGGCTCAGACGCGGCGCCGCCTGCTGCATCTGATCGCCAAGCACGCCGCCCGCAACCCACCAGTCGGGCTTGGCCCGGCCGATCCGTTGCGCTGCGGCCTGCGCGTCAGCCTCATGGGCAAACAGGCCAAAGCAGGTCGCACCCGACCCGGACATCCGCGCAAGGGTGCACCCGCGCTGGGCCTCCAAAGCCGTCAGCACAAGGTTGATGACCGGTTCGACCTGCCGGGCCGGCGCCTCCAAATCGTTGCGCATTTCCCTGAGAAAGGCGATCAGCCCCGGCGCATCGGTCAGGCTGGGCAACCTGTCGGGCATCGAAGGATTGTCGCGCGATTGCAATGCCTTGAACACGGCGGGGGTAGACACCGGGCGGCGGGGGTTCACCAGTACTGCGGCCACGGGCGGCAGCGTCACCGGATCAAGCCGTTCGCCGATGCCGCGCACACGAACGGGGCGCGAGCCAAGGCACATCGGCACGTCCGCGCCCAGCGCCAGCGCCTGCATGTCATTGATCCGTGTGCCGTGCAGCGCAGCCATCCCGCGCAACGCGGCGGCGGCATCCGCCGACCCGCCCCCGATTCCCGAAGAAGACGGCAACCGCTTGTCCAGCGTCACCGCCGCGTCCCCCCCCAGCAGGGCGGCCGCCCGCAGCGCGAGGTTGCCCATATCCGCAGGCACGCCCGCCGCTTCGGGTCCGTGAACATGAAGCGAAAGACCCCTGCCCGGCGCGATCACAAGCCGGTCGCCGACCGGCGCGAACACCACCAGCGAATCCAGCAGGTGATAGCCGTCGGCCCGCTGGCCGATCACATGCAGGGCAAGGTTGATCTTCGCGGGTGCAAAGACCTCAGTTGCCCTCATCGGCAACCTTGAGCGGCGGCTGGCCTTCTTCGGCCAGCACCTGGTCCAGCCCGACCCGCAGCTTTTCGCGGATCCGCTCGGGGTCAAGCTCGTCCGATGCGTCTTCCCAATCGACAAAGCTCAGGGCGCGCTGCCACTGGAACTTCGCCTCGATTTCACGCCCCACGGCCCAGTAGACATCGCCCAAGTGATCGTTGACCACGGGGTCCACCGCCATCAGTTCGGCGGCGCGTTCCATGTGAACGACCGCCTCTTCGTAGCGGCCGAGCTTGTAAAGCGCCCAGCCCAGACTGTCGACGATATAGCCGCTCTGCGGCTGCGCAGACACGGCCTGTTCGATCATCGCCAGCGCCTCGTCCAGCTTTTGCTGATGTTCGACCAGCGAATAGCCCAGGTAATTCAACACCTGCGGCTGGCCCGGATTGATGTCGAGCGCCTTGCGAAAATCCGACTCGGCATCGTCCCAGGCCCCGCGCCTTTCGTTGCTGATGCCGCGCGCGTAATACAGGAACCACTGCGCCGGGTTTTCCGCGTCAAAAGACGCAAGCGCGCGGGTATAGGCCGCGACGGCCTCGTCATAGCGTTCAAGCTGGCGCAAAAGATCGCCAAGCGCGGATTGCACCGTCGCCTCGCCGCCATGGGTCGACGCAAGCTGTTCCAGCACCTCGATCGCGGCATCGGTCTTGTCCTGCGCCCGCAGCGCATCGGCACGCCCCAGTTCGGCAGCGTGATAATCGGGGTCCTCGCGCGGGACTTTCTTGTATTCCGCGACGGCCAGATCGTATTGTTCCAGGCTTTCCAGCAACGACGCGGTCATCAGGATCGCACCGGAATGGTCCGGGCGAAGATATTCGGCGATGCGGGCGTAAAGCAGGGTGAAATCGTCGTTCGCCTCGCTCGAAAGCGCGCCGGCGAGGGTGTAGAACACCTCGGCGATGCCGTCGCGGGCGCTGCGGACGTAGGTAAAAGGCAGCACCTCGCCATCGACAAGCCGCTTGCGCATCACCTCAAGCGCGGGGTCGCGCGGTTCGGGAAAGCCCTCGTCGATCATCGCCACCGCTTCGGCCTGACGGCCAAGCTGGCTCAGCATCTCGGAACGCGCCATCACCGCCCGGCGCGTCAATTGCATCGCCCCCGCGCGACGGGCGGCGAACACCGCCTCGGCGCCTTCGAAATCCCCCACTGAGGCCAGCGCCATGGCGCGATGATATTCCGCAAAGGACCTCAGCCCGCGTTCCTGACCCAGCGCATCGAACGCCGCCTGCGCGGCGGTCATGTCGCCTTGGCCCAGTTCGGACCAGGCCCGCGTCAGGCCGTCGACCAGCGGGCCAATGGCCGATCCTTCTTCGATGCGGGCGATCAGACCGGCGAAATCGTCGGTCGCGGCAAGTTCGGCGATCTGGGCCATGTGGCCGACCTGGCTTTGATAGCCCGCCTCGGACAGCCGGTTGGCCAGCGCCACCGCATGATCGATATCGCCCAGCGAAAGATTGGCCAGAACCGCGCGTTCCACCAGCGCCGGGTTGTCCGGATCAAACGCGATCGTGCGCTCGTAATAGTCGGCGGCCGCCTTGAAATCGCCAAGGAAGCTTGCCTGCCGCGCGGCAAGATAGCCGCCCGACAGGCTGTTGGCCACCGCAGGACCCGCGACTGCCGCCGCGAACGCAAGCGCAAGCGCCGCCCCGCGAATGGGACCCAACGTCCGTGATGCCATGCCTGTTGCCTCCGTTGATGTTGCCGAAAGCCTAGCTTGCCATATGCCAACACGCAATGAGCGGGGGCTTCACGCCCCCGTCATCCCCACCCTGCGACGCGTCCCCTGGTCACAGCAGATCCAGTTTTCGGGCAAGCTTGGCGTCCAGCGATGACAACCCGCCCACGTCATGGGTGCACAGCACCACGGTGACCTTGTTGTAGATGTTCGTCCATTCGGGGTGGTGGTTCCATTTTTCGGCCCAGAAGGCGGCGCGGGTCATCCAGGAAAACGCCTCGATGAAATCGGCAAAGGCATAGGTCTTTTCCATGGCGTCCCGGCCCTGGGTCATCATCCAGCCGTTTGCGATGAGCGGCGCGAGAATGGTTTCGCGTGCGGTATCCGACAGCTTTTCCGTCATTGCTGTTCCTCCCTGCGGTCCTTGCGGAACGGGCCATAGGCGGTAAGGATTTCTATATCCTCGTCCACCGCACGGCGTTCTTCTTCGAGATAACGCGCGACGGCGCGGGCAAAACCCTGATCGGCGATCCAGTGCAGGCTGTGGGTCTGGGTCGGCAGATATCCGCGCGCCAGCTTGTGTTCGCCCTGCGCGCCCGCCTCGACGCGCGACAGCCCCCGTGCGATGGCAAAGTCGATGGCCTGATAGTAACAGGCTTCGAAATGCAGACAGGGGTGATCTTCGATGCAGCCCCAGTAGCGGCCGTACAGCGCATCGCGCCCGATGAAATTCAGCGCCCCCGCCACGGGCACCCCGTCGCGTTCGGCAAGCACCAGCGCGATGTCGTTGCGCAGCGTGTCATGGGCGATGTCGAAAAACGCACGGGTCAGGTAGGGGGTGCCCCATTTGCGCGCGCCGGTGTCCTGATAAAACCGCCAAAAAGCATCCCAATGTTCGGGTTCGATCTGATCGCCCGTCAGCACACGGATGTCGCCCCCAAACGCCTGGGCGGTGCGGCGTTCCTTGCGGATGGTCTTGCGCTTGCGTGCGTTCAGGCTGTCGAGGAAACCGTCAAAATCCGCATAGCCGTTGTTTTCCCAATGAAATTGTTGGGTGATGCGGCGCATCAGCCCCATTTCGGCGCCCGCGATGGCCTCGGCCTCTGTGCAGAAGGTGACATGCAGCGAGCTGACGTCGTTTTCCGATGCGAACTGCACCGCGCCTTGCAACAAGGCCGAAATGCCGGTGACTTCATGGCCGGGCCGGACCAGAAACCTGCGACCCGTCGCCGGGGTAAAGGGCACCGCAATCTGAAGCTTGGGGTAATACTGCCCACCCGCACCCTCATAGGCATGCGCCCAGGAATGGTCGAAGATATATTCGCCCTGGCTATGCGACTTTGCATATAGCGGCGCCACGGCGATGACCACGTCGTCCATCTCGACGGCAAGGTAGCGCGGTTCCCACCCGGTGCCGCGCCCGACAGAGCCCGACGATTCAAGCGCGTGCAGGAATCGCCAGGTGGTGAAAGGATCGTTGGGGCGCCCGGTCTCGAAAGCCTCGGGACAGGCGCAGGCGTCCCAGTCCGCCTCGGCGATCTGGTCGAGCGACGTCAACACGTTGACGGCAATCGCCGCGCCCGGCTGGTCTGTGGTGTGGTCTGTCATTTTGCGCGATCCCCTGCCGCTGATGTGGCGCAGCCTGCGCGGGGTTCAAGCGGCGTATCCCTCAAAGGTGATGTTCTGCGCGATCTTGCGCGCCTCTGTCTCTTGCTCGGGCGAGCGTACCGTCCAGCACAGCACCGCCGCGCCGTCGCGTTTCAGGTCGGCCACGCGCGGGCGCGAAAGGTCGGATTTGTCGTGACTGATGAAACAGGCCCCCACCGCATCGTAATCGGGGATGCCGCGCAGCCGGGCCCGGGTCGCTTCGGGCACGAGCGGTTGGTCTTCGGCGTCCCAGCCGCAGGTGGTCAGCCCGCGCGGCAGGCCGGGGGCCCGTCGCGCCATCGCCGCCACCGATGCCGGGTTGAACGACATCACGGCGACCGGGCCGATATAGCCCGCCAGCGCGCGCGCGGCGGCGGTTTCCAGCGCGCCCACATTGGGGCCCATGGCCCCATCCTGATCCTTGATCTCGATCAGCAGCGGAGCCTTGCCCGCGACCAACGCCAGCACCTGAACAAGCGTCGGAATGGGGTCATGTCCGTGGCGCAGCGTGATTGCGCCCAGCTCGGCGGCGCTGTGCTGGCGAACCGGCCCCGTCTGCGTGGTCAGGCGGGACAGGTCGTCATCGTGAAACACCATCGCCTCGCCGTCGCGCGACAGTTGCAGGTCGATTTCGATCCCGTAACCGGCCTGAATCGCGGCGGAAATCGCTGAAAGCGAGTTTTCCGGCCGCCCCCTTTCGCTGTCGTGCAAGGCACGATGCGCGATAGGGCGTTCCAGAAAGGCGGAGGGCAGTTGCATCAGACCAGCTCGAAGATGCCTTCGATCTCGACCGCGACGCCAAGCGGCAGCGACGCCGCCGAGACCGCCGAGCGCGCATGCTTGCCCGCCTCGCCCAATACCTCGACCAGAAGATCCGACGCGCCGTTCACCACCTTGGGCTGTTCGCTGAAATCAAGGGTCGAATTGACAAAGCCGGTCAGCTTGACCACGCGCTTGAGCTTTGACCAGTCGCCGCCACAGGCCGCCCGGACCTGCGCCAGCAGGCTCAGCGCGCAGGTGGCCGCCGCCTTTGCCCCCTCTTCGGTGGTGGTGTCGACGCCAAGCTTGCCAAGGATAAGCCCGTCCGGGCCCTGGCTGATCTGTCCCGACACATAGACCGTGTTGCCGCTGATGACATAGGGCACATAGTTCGCGGCGGGTGCAGGGGCATCGGGAAGGGTCAGGCCAAGTTCGGCCAGGCGAGCGTCGATATCGGTCATCGAAAATGTCCTGTCTAGCGTGTCGCCACAACGCTACCGCTGTTGCGCGCCGATGGAAACACCCGAAGAGACGCGGTCAGCTTTCCCGCAGCGCCTTGTTGAAATAGTCGGTGAACGGTTTGACAAGGTAGGCCAGTGGCGTGCGATCGGCGGTGCGCAGGAACGCCTCGACCGGCATGCCGGGGATCAGCGTCGTGCCTTCGGCAAGCTTGCCGACCTCGCCTTCCGACATGACGATTTCGGCGCGGTAATAGCTGGCCTGCGTCGTCTCATCGGTAAAGGAATCCGCCGAGATCTGCGTCACCGTGCCGAACAGTTCGGGCGTGGTGCGCTGGTCAAGCGCCGAGAATCTCAGCAGCACCTCCTGGCCAAGGTGAATTTCGTCGACATGGATCGGATCGACATTGGCCTGAATCACCAGCGGGCGATCCTGTGGCACGATGAACAGCACCGGCTCGGCCGCGCGGATCACCGAACGTGGCGTGTGCACCGCAAGGCCATACACCGCCCCGCCGACCGGCGCGGTGATTTCCATCCGCTTGAGCTGTTCCAGTAGCGACAGGCGCTGTTCGGCCAGCTCGCGTGAGCGGAACTGCATGTCGCGCAGCGTGGTGATCGCCTCTTCGCGCCGCGTGGTTTCCAGGCCAAGCACCTGTATGTCGATCTCGGTGATTTGCCCCTCGGCGCGGGCCTTTTGCGCGACCAGATCGCCCTTTTGGCCCGCCAGACGCGCCGCTTCGCGTTGAAGGTTCAACACGCGGCTGGCCTGCGCCAGACCGCGGTCCAGCAGGGATTGCTGGTCCACCAGTTCCTTTTCGATCAGCCCAAGCTGATCGCCCATGGCGGTAATCTGCGCTTCGACGCCTTCGATCTGGCTGCGGATCTGGTCGGTGCGCTTGCCGAGCTGATCGGTCTGTCGCGACAAGGATTCGAGGCGGGCAAAGAACAGGTTGCGCTGACCTTCGACAAGTTCGGCAACCTCTTCCTCAACATCGGCGCGCGCCAACAATTCGTCCGCAAAGATAAGTTCGTCCGACCCGTCACGTTCCGCGACCAGCCGCGCGCGACGGGCGAGCAGTTCGAAATACTGCCCCTCGACGATGGCCAGCTCGGATTGCCGCAAGGTCGGGTCAAGCCGCACCAAAACGTCATCCATCTCCACCTGATCGCCCTCATTCACAAGGATTTCGGATACCACACCCCCGTCGGGATGTTGCACGATCTGGCGGTTGCGTTCGACCTGGATCTGCCCGCCCGCGATGATCGCGCCAGAGATCTGCGTCGTCACGGCCCAAGTGCCAAAGCCGACCACCAGCAGCAGAAAGGCGCAGATACCCAAGGTCATCGGCACGCGCGTTGAAAAGCCATCGTCTTTCATCTGACACCCCCGTTGCCGGCACTGCGCGAAATCTGGTCATGATTCTTGACCATCGAGCGCAGCACCTCTTCCTTGGGCCCAAAGGCCGCGCGCGCGCCATTTTCCAGCATCAAGAGCATGTCGCATTCCCGAATAGCCGCCGGGCGGTGCGCCATGATGATCACCGACTTTCCCGCGTCCTTCATGGTGCGAATCGCACGGTTCACCGCTTCGGAGCCTTCGTTGTCGAGGTTCGAATTCGGCTCGTCCAGCACCAGCAGCACAGGATCGCCGTACATCGCCCGTGCCAGCCCGATCCGCTGCATCTGCCCCCCCGACAGGCGCCCCCCCGCGGCAGACACACGGGTGTCATAGCCATCCGGCAGCTTCAGGATCATCTCATGCGCATCGGCCTTGCGGGCGGCCGTGACGATGGCCTCGGGGTCGGGATTTTCAGACAGGCGCGCGATGTTATCCGCGATCGTGCCATCGAAAAGCGTCACCCGCTGCGGCAGATAGCCGACGTGTTGCCCAAGATCCTGATCGTATTGCTCCAGCGATGCCCCATCAAGGCGGATCTTGCCGCCCGCCGGGCGCCAGACCCCGGTGATCGCCCGCGCCAGCGTCGATTTTCCCGCGCCGGACGGCCCGATGACACCCAGGGCGTGTCCGGGATCAAGCGTGAAGCTGACCAATCGCAGCGCCGCCTGATGATCGCCCGGCGGCACCACTGTCAGCTGCGTCACCTCAAGATTGGCCGCAGGTTTGGGCAGCGGCAGCCGCGCCTCTTCGCGGGGCAGTTCGGACAGCAGTTGCACAAGGTTGTCCCACCCCTTGCGCGCCCGCGTCACCATCGGCCACTGACCGATGGCCAGTTCGACCGGCGCCAGCGCCCGGCCCATCAGGATGGAACCCGCGATCATCGCCCCCGGCGTCAGTTCGCCACGCAGCACAAGGTAGGCGCCAAGGCCCAGCATCGCCGATTGCAGGAACAGCCGGAACGTCTTGGTCGCGACGGTAAACGTGCCGACGATGTCGGTCGTGCCGATCTGACCGCTCAGGGCTGCCGACCGGGCCTTGTTCCAGCGGGTGAACGCCGCCGCGCGCATGCCCAGGGACTGCACCATCTCGGCCTCGGCCCGGATCTGTTCCGACCCATGTTCCGCCCGCATCATCGCCTGGTTCGATTTCAGCGTCGGGCTACGGCTGAGCAGTTGATTCAGCACCGTGACCCCCACCAGAACCAGCCCGCCGCATACCGCAAGAATGCCAAGTGCCGGATGAAACACAAAGATCGCGGCGATGAACAACGGAGTCCACGGAATATCGAAAAACGACATCAGCACCGGCGACGACATCAGCCGCTGCACCGATTCCAGATCCTTGAGCCCGGTGATGGACAGCTCGTCCGGCTTGACCGCCGCGCGACGCATCACCGCGTCGAACACCCGCAGGTCCAGCGCCGCCTGGAATCGTGCCGCCACCCGCGCCATGATGCGCCCGCGGGCATAATCCAGAATGCCCATCATGCCGTAAAGAAACAGCACCAGCACCGACAGCGCCAGCAGCGTCGCTTCGGACCGCGAGCCAAGCACGCGGTCGTAGATCTGAAGCATGTACAGCGGCCCGGTCAGCATCAGCGCGTTCACCAGAAAGCTGAAAACCCCGACGAACCAGTAATATGGCCTGCCCTGGCGCCGCGCTGCGACCAGTTCATCCCGACCGCTGTCTTTTGAACGTTGCATAATCGCCATCGAAGGCCCCCTTCGCGCTGCGGCGAACCTGTCACCGAGAAGCGAAAATTCAATTAACAGAAGTTATCACGTCAATCCATTCCGCGACCGGCTCACGCGCTCGGGCGCTTGGCCTTTCACGGTTCTGCAAGTATGCAGAGCCTATATCGACTGGCTTCGCCTGTTCCAGCATCAAATCAAGGAAGGTCAGGAAATGCCTACCCCGCACCGCATGATCGTCTGTGTCACGCTGCTTGTCGCGTCCGGGCTGCTTGCCGGTTGTGCGGTTCCCGGTCCGGGCGAAGCGCCGGACGGAATCTACGACCCTCAGGAGGGTCCGAACCGCCGGGTCCACGCCTTCAACAAGCGGCTCGATACCGCGTTGACGGGCGGCGGTGGTGGCGGGGATGCCGTTCCCTTCGTGGTGCGCGCCGGGATCGAGAACATGGCCGACACGCTGTCGCTGCCGCAAACCGTGGCGAACCAGGTGCTGCAACTGCGGCTGGGGCGCGCAACGCGCAACGCGGCGCGGTTTTCGATCAACGCCACCGTCGGGCTGCTGGGACTGCTGGACCCCGCCGAAGCCATGGGCCTGCCCGAGGATGAAAGTGATTTCGGCGAAACCCTGTATGTCTGGGGGTTTCCCGAAGGCGCCTATATCGAGCTTCCGGTCACCGGCCCCAGCACCGAACGCGACGCGGTCGGCATGGCGGTCGATCTGGTCACCAATCCGCTCAGCTACTGGCTGCCCGCGCCCGACAAATACTACGCCACCGGGGTGCGTCTGGCCGAACGGGTGCTCGACAGGTCCGAATACAGCGAACAGATCGACGAGATGCTGTACGGCTCGGCCGACAGCTACGCGCAATCGCGCACGATCTATCTTCAGAACCGCCGGTACGAGCTGGGGGATGAAAGCGCCGCGCAGGCGGACTATATGGACCCCGAGGCCTTGGACACGGAGGGATTCTGATGCGGCATTTCGCGACTGACACCATGACGCGGCGGGCAATGATCGGGGGGATGCTGTCGGCGGGGCTGCTCATCGCGCTTGGTACGCCCGCGCGGGCCGCCAGCGCGATGCAGGCCGAATCGCTGGTCGACCGTCTTGTCGGGGACATCAACGGCGTGATCTCGACCGGGGCGTCCGAACAGCAGATGATCGCGCAGTTCGATCGGATTTTCCGCAGTTACGGCGACATGTCCTATATCGCCGCCTATGTGATGGGCGTCGAAGCGCGGCGCGCCTCTGCCGCGCAGAAAAAGGCGTTTACCCAGGCGTTTTCCAGCTACATCTCGCGCAAATACGGCAAGCAGTTCCGCAAGTTCGTAGGCGGGCGCATCGACGTCCAGGGCACCAAGGCGGTCAAGAACGCCTATCAGGTGTCGACGTTGGCCTACCTGCGCGGGCAATCACCGTTCGACGTGACCTTTTTCGTCGGCGAAAAGTCCGGCAAGTTCTTCAACATGTACGTCGAGGGCGTGAACATGCTGTTGACCGAACGGACCGAGATCGGGTCGATGCTGGACCGTCGCGGCGGCAACATCGACGCAATGATCGCGGATCTGCGCTCCGCAGGGTGATCGCATCGTCGAACTGCGCTCTGCCGACGCCGGCGTTCCGATCCCGCTGCACGCCACGTCAAAAGATCTAAAGCAGGGGCAGTCATTTATCAGACCGGTGTTCGGCGGCCCGCGCCGGGGGCTGGGTTTCGGGGCGTCCCACCTGGCCGATGGCGGATGGCTACAGCTTGCCAACGCGTCGGACCCGTCGGGAAACTCGGTCCGGGCGTCCAGCCGCATCTGCGCCGCATGACCGGCGGCTGCACGCAATGGCGCAGCCGCCGAACCGCATTACATCGCCTCGAGCATGCTTTCACCGGCGGAAATCTCGCATTCGCCGGGGCTGGCTTCGGCGTGCAGGAGGGTGACGACGCCGTCCTCGACCAGCATAGCATAGCGCTGCGACCGGGCGATCAGCCCGGCGGGGGGCGCCGTGAAATCCATCCCGATCGCCTTGGTAAAGGCGCTTTCGGGATCGCCCAACATAGTGATTCCCGCCTCGGTCGCGCCGGTCGATTCGCCCCAGGCGGACATCACGAAAGGGTCGTTGACCGACAGGCAGATGATCTCATCCACGCCCTTGGCGGCCAGCTGGTCCTTGACCCGCACAAAGCTGGGCACATGCGCCGAGGAACAGGTGGGGGTGTAGGCGCCCGGCACGGCAAAGATCACGACCTTGCGGCCCTTGGTCAGTTCGCCCACCGTGACCTGCTGCGGCCCGTCGGCGCCCATCTTGACAAGGGTTGCCCCCGGCAGCGTGTCGCCCTTGGTGATAGCCATGTCGCGTCTCCTATGCGTTGCGTTTCCGACTCTCACGGATATAGGCTTCGCCACGACATATAAATGAAATTTTCGAAGGACATCGGCATGGGCAAGGTTGTGGTGATCGGGGCAGGACAGGCCGCGGCGTCTTTGGTCGTCCGGCTGCGCGACAAGGGTTTTGAGGGACCGATCACGGTAATCGGCGACGAACCCGTGCCGCCCTATCAGCGCCCGCCCCTGTCCAAGGCCTATCTGCTGGGCGATATGGAAGAGGAACGGCTGTACCTGCGCCCGCACGATTTCTACACGGCGCGGGGGATCGACCTCATCCTGAACGCGCCAGTCACGGCGGTCGATCTGACCGCGCGCACGCTGGTCGCGGACGGGCGCAAGCTGGATTGGGACGATCTGGTGTTCTGCACCGGCTCGACCCCGCGCCGCCTGCCGGCCGCCATCGGCGGCGACCTTGAGGGCGTCTGCGCGGTGCGCACCATCGCCGATGTGCAGGCGATGCGGCCACGCTTTCGCCACGGCGCCCGCGTGCTGATCGTCGGCGGCGGCTATATCGGGCTGGAAGCCGCGGCGGTGGCGTCCAAACTGGGGTTGAAGGTCACGCTGGTGGAAATGGCCGAGCGCATCCTGCAACGGGTCGCCGCGCCCGAGACGGCGGACTACTTCCGGGATCTGCACCGCGCCCATGGAGTCGACATCCGCGAAGGCGTGGGCCTGGGCCGTCTGACCGGCGAGGGCCGCGTCCAGGCGGCGGAACTGACCGACGGGACCACCTTACCGGTGGATTTCGTGATCGCGGGCGTTGGTATCGTGCCGGCGATGGACCTTGCCGAAGCCGCCGGGATCGAGATCGAAAACGGCATCCGCACCGATGCCACGGGGCAGACTTCGGCCCCCAACGTCTGGGCGGCGGGCGATTGCGCGTCTTTCCCGCACAGAGGCGCGCAGATCCGGCTGGAAAGCGTTGGCAATGCCATCGACCAGGCCGGGGTGGTGGCCGACAACATCCTGGGCGCCGCGCGCGCCTATGACGCCAAGCCGTGGTTCTGGTCCGATCAGTACGACGTCAAACTACAGATTGCCGGGCTGAATGCAGGCTATGACCGTGTCGTGACACGTCGCAGCGGCGTTGCGGTGTCGCACTGGTATTACGCCGGCGCCACCCTGCTGGCGCTGGATGCGATGAACGATCCGCGCGCCTATATGGTTGGCAAACGGTTGATCGAATCCGGAAAATCCCCCAAGCCGGAAGCGGTCGCAGACCCGGCAACCGAGCTGAAAACCCTGCTCAAGTGAGGATCATCGCCGGAACATGGCGGGGCCGCGCGCTGACCCCGGTGGGCAAGGGCGACCCGCGCGCCCATCTGCGCCCCACCACCGACCGCACCCGCGAAAGCCTGTTCAACATGCTTGCGGGCGGACGGTTCGGTGACCCGTTCACCGCCGCCACGGTGCTGGACCTGTTCGCCGGAACCGGCGCACTGGGGCTTGAGGCGCTGTCACGGGGGGCGCAAAGCTGCACCTTCGTGGATGACGGGCGCAAGGCGCAAAGCCTTCTGCGTGAAAACATCCGCCTGCTGGACTGCGCCGGTCGCACCCGCTTGATCGCCCGAGACGCGACCCGGTTGCCCACGGCCGAAACCCCCGCCACGCTGGTGTTTCTTGACCCGCCCTATGGCAAGGCGCTCGGGGTAAAGGCGCTGCACGCCGCATCGCTGGGCGGCTGGCTCGCCGCCGGGTCGCTGATCGTGTGGGAAGAGAATGCCCCCCAGCCCGCCCCGGACGGGTTCGAACTGCTCGACAGCCGCCGATATGGCGACACCCACGTCACCATGCTGACCGCGCCCTGAAAGGACTCGCCCGTCGGGCCTCGTCCCGTTATCGTATTCGCATGTATCTATGCATTTGCGGATCAGGGAGGCTCGCATGCCCATTCTCACCCCCACCCGGCGCGACATCATGGCGATGGCCGCCGCCGCCCCCGCGCTTGCCCTGCCCCGGCTGGCGCGGGCCGACCTTCACCAACCCCCGGCCGCAAACCCCGGGCATATGTCGTTTACGCTGGGCGAGGCCAGGCTGACGGTGATCTCGGACGGCGCGCTGCACCTGCCCGCCAGCGGGCTGGGAGTGAACGCCGACCCCGCCGAGGTCAGGGCCTTTCTTGAACGACACTACCTGTCGCCGGAAACGCAATATGCCCACACCAATCACCTTGTCGTGGATATGAACGACACGCGGCTGCTGGTGGATGTTGGCTCGGGGAACCGGTTTCTCGACACCGCCGGGCGGCTGTTGCCCAACCTTGGCGCCGCCGGGATCGACCCGTCCAGCATCACCCATGTGATGATCACCCACGCCCATCCGGATCACATCTGGGGCATCCGCGACGATTTCGACGAATCGATCCTGCCGGGCGCCGCCTGCTTCCTTGGAGAACGCGAACATCGGTTCTGGATGCAGGACGGGCTTGCCGCACGGGTCGCGCCCGAGGTGCAATCCTTTGTGGTTGGCGCGCGCAACGCCATCAACGCCGAAGGCGCCGACTGGACCCTGATCGCCGACGGTGCGGAAATCGCCCCCGGCATCCGCGCCATCGCAACGCCCGGCCACACGCCGGGGCACATGAGCCTGCTGATCGAGTCGGGCGCCGAGCCGCTTCTGGTGACGGGGGATGCGTTGAACCACGCCTGGATGAACTTTGCACACCCCGGCTGGTACAACGGTTTCGACATGGACGGGGCGCAAACCGTGGCAACCCGCCGCCGTTTGCTGGACATGGCCGCGACCGGGCGCATGGCAGTGCTGGGCTACCACTTTCCCTTCCCCGGCGTGGGGCATGTGATGCGCGAGGCCGACAGCTACCGCTTCATCCCCGCGTTGTGGAAATGGGACTGACAGAGCAACCGGAACAGGCGGCCTGATCTGACGACCGCAAGATCCCTGGCACGATCTTCGCGGCGTCAGACCGCAAGCGGCGATTGGCGGCCGGGGCCGGATATTTCGCGCCAGAACAGGCGCACCCCGCGCGCCCAGCTTTCCAGGGGCCGATCGGGACGCGAAACCAGCGCCCGGACGGTCCCAAGGGAGCCGCCGCGCGGCGGCGGGCAGCGCCCCCGTGGGCGCGGCGGCTGGGCGTCAGGCCGGTTTTGTCGGGTGAAACAAGCCGCCCGGCGACGGTGTGAAAATGTCGGCGCCATCGGCGGTCACGCCAACGGAATGTTCGAACTGTGCCGACAGGTGCTTGTCGCGGGTGATCGCGGTCCATTCGTCCTTGAGCACCTTGGTCTCGGGCCGGCCGAGGTTCACCATAGGCTCGATGGTGAAAAACATCCCCTCTTCCAGCACAGGCCCGGTGCCGGGGCGTCCGTAATGCAACACGTTGGGCGCGGCGTGAAAAACCCGCCCCAGCCCGTGGCCGCAGAAATCGCGCACGACGGACATGCGATGCCCTTCGACAAAGGTCTGGATCGCGTGGCCGATATCCCCGAAGGTGTTGCCCGGCTTGACCATGTCGATGCCGATCATCAGCGCGTCATGCGTCACCTGCACGAGTCGGGCGGCAAACGGCTTTGCCTCTCCGGCGACATACATGCGCGAGGTGTCGCCGTACCAGCCATCCACGATCACGGTCACGTCGATGTTCAGGATGTCGCCATCCAGAAGCGTGTCGTCGACCCGATCGTGGCTGTCGTTCTTCCATTTCAGGATCTTGCTGCCGGGAATGCCGTGACAGACCACATGGTTGACCGAGATGCAGCTGGCGTGCTGATAGCCCTTGTACCCGACCGTGGCCGAGGTCGAGCCGCTTGCCTTTATCAGTTCCCGGATAACGGTTTCCAGCCCGCCGGTGGTCTGGCCGGGAACCACATGCGGCACCAGATCGTCGAGGATCTGCGCGGCAACGGCCCCCGCACGGCGCATGCCGTCGAAATCTTCGGTGTCGTGGATGCGGATGCCGTCCCGAGTGAGGCGGCCACCGGTTTCTTGTCTCAAGGCTGCGCGCTCCGTCTGCGTGTCCTGTTTCTATTTAGGCGTTTTCGGCGGAAGATGCCAGTGGTGAGCGGCCCGTGGTGGATGTTTTGCGACACCGCGCCGCATTCAGGCGGGCACGGGCGGCGCGTGAAACGGCAGCCGCGCGCCAAGCGACACGGCATCGGGCGCGATGGCGCAGGCATAGGCCAGCGTTTCGACACCACGCCCGGTGGCGGCGTGCCAGGCGCGAACGTAAGCCGGGTCGACGTCACCGGCCAGCGTCACCGCATGGCAATCGGTGCGCTGCACGAGGTACAACATCACCGCGCGCTCGCCTGCCTCGGCCCGCAGGGCCAGTTCCGCCAGATGTTTGGCCCCGCGCGCGGTCACCGTATCGGGAAACTCGGCCAGGCCGGGCTGACGGCACAGCGTCACCGACTTCACCTCGACCCAGGCGGGGCCGCGTGGGCCATCGAGCAGAAAGTCGACGCGGCTGTTTTCCCCGTATTTCACCTCGGGGCGGACAGTGTCGTAGCCTTGCAGCCCGTCCACTGCGCCCGCCTCAAGTGCTGTGCGCAGCATCCGGTTGGGCACCCCGGTGTCGACGCCGACAAAGACACCATCCGTTTCGGCCAGCCGCCAAGTGTAACGCAGCTTGCGCGCGGGGTCGTCGTTGGGTTCCAGCCAGATCGTCAGCCCTTCGTGCTTCATCCCGGTCATCGCGCCGGGGTTGGCGACATGGGCGGTGATCTCGCGCCCGTCGGGCAGGCGGGCATCCGCAAGGAACCGCTTGTACCGGCGGATCAGCGTTGCAGGCACGAGTGGGGTTTGAAAGCGCATGAGCCGGGCCTATACCAGTCAGGCAGACGTGCCAAGGAGGGCAGCCCCATGACCAACCCCACCGCCGCCATGATCGTCATCGGCGACGAAATCCTGTCCGGCCGCACCCGCGATTCCAACATGCACTATCTTGCGCAGGAACTGACCAAGATCGGCATCAACCTGTGCGAAGCGCGGTTTATCGCCGATGATCCCGCCGCCATCACCGCCACGGTCAAACAGCTTAGCGCGTCCTATGGCACCGTGTTCACCTCGGGCGGGATCGGGCCGACCCATGACGACATCACCGCCGATAGCGTGGCGGCCGCCTTTGACACCCCCATCGGCGTGCGCGAGGATGCCTACCAGTTGCTGCGGGCCCACTACGACCGCCAGGGCGCCGAATTCAACGCCGCGCGCCAGCGCATGGCGCGCATCCCCGATGGCGCGGCGCTGATCGACAACCCGGTGTCCATCGCCCCCGGCTTCCGGATCGCCAACGTCAACGTCATGGCCGGGGTCCCCGCGGTGTTCGAGGCGATGGTGGCAAGCGTCCTGCCCACGCTGACCGGCGGAGCACCGCTGCTGTCCCAAAGCCTGCGCATCCAGCGCGGCGAAGGCGAGATCGCCGGCCCGCTGGCGACGCTGGCCGCGCAATTCCCCGACCTCAGCATCGGGTCCTACCCGTTCCAGAAGAACGGCATCTATGGCGCGAATATCGTCATTCGCGGACAGGACGGCGCGCAGGTGGACGAGGCGATGGCGCAGCTTGCCGGGCTGTTCCCGGCATGACTCCGGCAGTGGCGCGGCTATACGATGCCATCGACGGAACATGGCCCTGCGTCCGCGCGGTCACGGCCGGGCCGTGGATGCTGCGCGAGGGCGGCGGCGGCGGCAAGCGCGTGTCCTGCGCCACCGCGTCGGGGCACTGGACAGCGGATGATCTGGCCGCCGCCGAAAGCGCGATGCGTCTGCTGGGGCAGCAACCGTTGTTCATGATCCGCGAGGGCGAGATGGCGCTGGATGCCGCGCTGGACACCGCCGGATACCACCTGATCGACCCGGTCAACCTGTGGGTCGCGCCCGTCGACAGCCAGACGGGGCACGACATGCCCCGCGTCACGGCCTTTGATGTGTGGGAACCGCTGGCCATCATGCGCGAGATCTGGGCCGAGGCGGACATCGGCCCGGCCCGGCTGCGCGTCATGGACCGGGCCAGGGGGCCAAAGACCGGCATCCTTGGGCGGCTGTCGGACAAACCCGCAGGCACCGCGTTTTGCGCGATCCACACCGATATCGCCATGGTCCACGCGCTGGAAATCCGCGCGCCACATCGCGGTCAGGGTCTTGGCAAATGGATGATGCGCCAGGCCGCGCTTTGGGCGCAGACGCAGGGCGGCACCTGGATGGCGGCGCTGTGCCTTGCGGATAATGCGCCCGCCAACGGGCTGTACGCTTCCCTTGGGTACGAATGCATGGGACAGTATCATTATCGCATCAAGTCAGAGGCCCCGACATGACCAAAGATCAGCCCACCGCGCTGGACCTGCCCATGGCAGACCCCCTTCCGGACCGGACGCGCAAGTATTTCGACATCTGTCAGGACAAGCTGGGCATGGTGCCCAATGTGCTGAAAGCGCACGCCTTTGACACCGCCAAGCTGGATGCCTTCAGCGCGATGTACAACGAACTGATGCTGGCCGACTCGGGAATTACCAAGCTGGAACGCGAGATGATCGCGGTCGTGGTGTCGTCGATCAACAAGTGCTATTACTGCCTTACCGCGCATGGGGCCGCCGTGCGCGCGCTTTCGGGCGATCCAAAGCTGGGTGAGATGCTGGTGATGAACTGGCGCGTCGCGGACCTGCCCTATCGGCAGCGCGCCATGCTGGGTTTTGCCGAAAAGATGACGAAATCCAGCGCCGAGATCGCCGAATACGACCGCGAGGCGCTGCGCGATGCCGGGTTCACCGATCGCGACATCTGGGACATTGCCAACGTGACGGCATTTTTCAACATGACGAACCGCGTGGCGTCGGCCACGGCCATGGTCCCGAATGACGGCTATCATTCGCAGGCTCGCTAAGGCGCTGATGATCGTGGGGCTGTCCGGGGGTCCGGCGGCCGCGCTGGATCTGGCATTGCCGTCCGGAGCGCGCCTGATGCGCGAGACGCTGACCGATGCGGGCAGCTACGCGGTGCCGCTGGGGCCATGGACCGAAACGGGCATTCCGACCCGGATGGTCGAGGGCCGGATCAGCCGCAGGTCCTGGCGCATCGAGTCAAGCGATCTGACCACTTTGCAGATCCTCGCCCCCGTCCGCGACGGGCTGATCGCGCAGGGCTACGAGATCCTGTTCGAATGCCGCACGCGCAGCTGCGGTGGATTTGATTTCCGGTTCGGGACCGATGTCATCGCGGCGCCCGAAATGTATGTGGACCTGACCGCCTTTCGGTTTCTTTCCGCGCGCGGCCCGGGCGGCGACGTGGTGTCGTTGCTGGCCAGCCGGTCAGGCGCCGCTGGATACCTACAGGCGATTCAGGCGGGGCCGGTCGATGCCGTTCTGGCGGCCCCGCCCGCACCCGGCGCGCTGTCGGGCGTGGTGATGCAGATCGAAACCGCCGGGCATGTGGTTCTGCCCGACCTCGACTTTGACAGCGGCGCGGCAGAGCTGGGCGGCGCGGTCGCCTCGCTCGATGCGTTGGCGGGCTGGCTGACCGGGGACGCGGCGCGGCGCATCCTTCTGGTCGGGCACACCGACGCGGTGGGATCGCTCGCCGCCAACACGGCGCTGTCGAAACGCCGCGCCGGGGCGGCGGTGACGTATTTGCGCGACAAGGGCGTCGCGGCGGCGCAGCTGTCGGCCGAAGGGGCGGGATACCTTGCCCCGCGCGCCAGCAACCTGACCCCCGAGGGGCGCGAGCAAAACCGCCGGGTCGAGGCGGTTCTGCTGCCCTAAAGCGTGTCGAGATACTGGCGCACCGCGTCCTGAACGTGGCGAAAGCGGTCGCCGCCCAGGTGCTTGCCGCCGTACCAGCGGGTGACGACGACAAGGTGGTCGGTCAGCCCTTCGCGGTCCAGCATCCGCAGAATGACCATGCCCGCGCCGCTTTCGCCATCGTCGTTCTTGATCGGCCCGCTGTCCAGCAGCAGCCCCCAGGTGTTGTGGGTCGCCTTGGCGAATTTCTTTTTGCGGCACAACTGCTTGACAAGCGCCTTGGCCTCGTCTTCGGACCGGCAGGGCGCCCCGGACACGGCGTATTTCGACCCCCGGTCAGAGATGATGTTGTCAAGCGTGCGCATTGGCCCGGTGTAGCCGGGCCGCGCCATGCGGGCAATGCCGCGCCGTCAGTCGTCGTAGGCGCTGGTCGACGGCGCACCATCCAGCGTGGTGAACCGGCGCGTGGCAACCTTGCCAGAGACATCCCTGCTGTGAACCAGCCTTCGGTCATGATCGGGGTAGGTGACCGTGTCGGCGGGCGCGCGCGTGCCGATCACCAGATAGCGGATCGGCGTCTCGCCGTGATTCACGATGCAATGCCCGGCCGGGGTGCCGGCCTTGAAGGTGGCCGCCTCGCCGGGGACAAGCGGAAAGGTGTCATCGCCCTCGACCACGGTGGCTGTGCCTTCCAGCATATAGACCATTTCATCTTCGGCCGCATGCCAGTGTTTCAGCGCCGAAGACGAACCGGGCGGCAGGGTTTCGACAAACGCACCGGACTGGGTCAACCCGCCGCTGTCGCTGAACAAAAGCGACTGGGCCGGGCCTCAGGGGCCGCTGGTTTCGCTTTCCGATTGCACGGTCCGGGGGCTGAATTTGGGCATGGTACCCTCCCGCCGGGCAAGGTGCGCAGGTCAGGCCCGCTTGTCGAGCCTTTCCTCGATGGCGCGCAGCCGGGCGATGACCTCATCGCGGTAATCCGTGGTGGCAAGGTTGGATTCCTCGGCGTGGGCGTCCTGCATCGAATTGACGATCAGGCCGACCACAAGGTTGACCACCGCGAAGGTGGTGATGAGGATGAAGGGCACAAAGAACACCCAGGCGTCGGGGTGAACCTCCATCACCGGGCGCACGATGCCCATGGACCAGCTTTCCAGCGTCATCACCTGAAACAGCGTGTAAAGCGAGGCCCCCAGGCTGCCGAACCAGTCGGGAAAGGTGGCGGCGAACAGCTTGGTCGCGATGACGGCGGCGATGTAAAAGATCACGCCCATCAACAGGAACACCGAGCCCATGCCCGGCAGCGCGGCAATGAACCCTTCGACCACGCGGCGCAGGGTGGGCGCGACCGATACGACGCGCAGCAACCGCAGGATGCGCAGCGCCCGCAGAACGGCCAGCCCCTGTCCCGCCGGGACCAGCGCGATGCCGACCACCACAAGATCGAAGATGTTCCAGCCGTTGCGAAAGAACCGCCCGCCGCGCGCGATCAGCTTCGCCCCAAGCTCGGCCACAAAGATCGCAAGGCAGGCGGCGTCCAGCGCCAGTATCAGCGGACCGGCGGCGGCCATCACCTGCGGTGATGTTTCCAGCCCCAGGATCGCGGCGTTGAACAGAATCACCGCGATGATGACATTGCGGGTGATCGGGTGATCGACAATCCGGGCGAGGCTTTGGCGCATGGGGTCTTGGCTCCCTCTGGGATGATGCCGGGGATCTAGCCACTGTGACGATCCCCGTCCATAGCCCCAGGCCGCAAATAAAAAATGCGCCCCGGAACGGACCGGGGCGCAGGCAATGCCCTGACAAGCAGAACATGAGGAAAGGCAGGCAGGCCAGACGTTTACCAGTCGGTCGGCCCCTTGTCCGCGAAAGCATGGACCAGAAAGTCGATAAAGGCACGCACCTTGGGCTGGGTGAACCGGCCCGGCGGGTAGACGGCGTAGATGCCTTGGGTTTCCACCGGAAGGTCCGGAATGGCGTCTTCGATCAGGCCCTGACGCATGGCATCGGCATAAAGATACGACGGCAGGTAGGCGATTCCCAGACCCGCGATACAGGCGTTCAGCAGCGATTGCCCATCGTTCACCGACAGCCAGCCCGCCGTGCGCACCTGGCGCTTTTCGCCGGACGGCGCGGTGACCTTCCAGACATTGCCCGAGGACTGGTTGGAATAGTGCAGCAGCTTGTGTTCGTTCAGATCGTCGATCCGCTGCGGGCGACCGAATTTCTGAAAATAGGACGGCGAGGCGATCATCCGCTTCGTCGTGTCCGTCAGCTTGCGCGCCCGCAGCGTGCTGTCTTCCAGCTCGCCGATGCGGATGGCCATGTCGAACCCTTCCGAAATCAGCTCGACGTAGCGGTTGTTCAGCACCATGTTGACTGTGATGTCCGGGAAATCCGCAAGGAATTCGCCCAATGTCGGCGACAGGTGATTCACCCCGAAATCCGTCGCGACGGAAATCCGCAGCAGCCCCGAAGGCGCCGACTGCATGGATGTCACCAGCGCATCCGCTTCGCCCGCGTCGTTCAGAACGCGGCGGGCGCGGTCGTAATAGGCCAGGCCGATTTCGGTCGGCGACACCCGCCGGGTCGTGCGGTTGAGCAATCGCGCCCCCAGCCGCGCCTCAAGCGACGACACGTGTTTTGACACGGCCGATTTCGAGATGCCCATCTTCTTTGCCGCGTCGGTAAACCCGCCCTGGTCTACCACCATGGCAAAGGCTTCCATTTCGGTCAGGCGATCCATCACCGTCTCCCCAGTCGTTCCTGCCTTGCATGAGACGGTGCCAACGCCTCGCTTGAGCACATGGTATGGTGGCCAATTCAGGCACGATTGGGACGCGGGCGCGACAATAGCGGGGTCTCGACGCAGACTGTGCGTCGACCGGAAACCCATGTCTTATGACTTTCCTCGGCTCCTTTGCGATAAAGGAGCCGCTGCCTGGCACGGCATTTATGCCGGGCAGCGGCGGGGGTCGGATCGAGGGAAACCAGATGCCGGGTCGAAACACCCGGGCACCGAGGCGTAGTGTGATCGCCCCCGTCTTTTCATCTGCCCTGAACGGATACCCGGGTTCTGGGCCCGGATGACAAGCAGAGGAAGAGGGAAAGACGACGAATGATACCATCGGCGTCGATATCTCGAAACCCACACTCGACGTATTCTGGCTGGGCAAACGCGAACACCGGCAATTTCCGAATGATCGGTCCGGCTGCGCAGCACTGGTCCGCTGGATCGGCGCGTCAGCGGTTCGGGTCGTGTTCGAGCCCACCGGCCCCTATCACCGGCTCTTCGAAGCATCGCTGGTCGCGGCAGACATCATGACGGTCAAGGTCAACCCTCGTTCCTCGCGCCGCTTCGCCGAAGCAACCGGCGAACTGGCCAAGACCGATCGGATCGATGCGGCGATACTGGCACGGATGGGGGCGGTTCTCGATCTTGAAGGACGGCCCGCGAAATCGGAAACCCTGCACGACCTCAGAGAGTTGGGCGTCGCCCGGCAAGCCTTGGTCAAGGACCGCATCGCCGCGACCAACCGCGAACAGATCGCAGTGAACCTCGTAGTCAGGCGCCAGTTGCGAGCCCGCCTGAAGCAGATCGGCATTCAGCTGAAGGAAATCGATGCCGCAATCGCGACCTTGGTCGCCACCGATCCCGGCCTGTCCCGCCGCCGGGATGTTCTTGCTTCCATTCCCGGCATCGGAACCGTCACGGCCATGGCGATCCTGATCGAGATGCCCGAGCTCGGCACGCTGGACAACAAGCAGGCGGCCAGTCTTGCGGGTCTCGCGCCCATGACGCGCCAGTCCGGCACATGGTCTGGGCGGGCACGAATCCGCGGCGGCCGGAGAAGCCTGCGCACGGCACTCTACATGCCGGCCCTCGTGGCGCTGCGATTCAATCCGGACCTGAAACAGAAGTATCAGGCTCTCAAGGACGCGGGAGAGCCCTCGAAGGTCGCCATCACGGCAATCATGCGAAAGCTGCTGGTTCTCGCGGACGCCCTGCTGCGCGACGACCGCAAATGGAACGCAAAAGCCGCTTGATCAAGACGGATACTACGCAACGGGCAAGAAAAACGCCGCGCCCCGAATGGGGCACGGCGAAAAGCCAGTCGATGGCTGCCCGGTCAGGCGGCTTTCTGGTTGTGGCGGCCTTCTTCGATCTCTTCGACGATCTTGGACACGAACGCCTTCAGGTCATCGGGGTTGCGGCTGGTGACGATGGCGCTGTCGCAAACGACGGGCTCGTCCAGCACCTTGGCCCCGGCGTTCTTGAGGTCGGTGCGAATCGACGGATAGCCGGTCATTTCGCGGCCCGTGGCAATGCCGGCCTCGATCAGCACCCAAGGCGCGTGGCAGACGGCGGCAATGGTCTTGCCCTGATGCGCAAAGGCGCGGACCAGCGCGATCACTGCGGGTTCGACGCGCAGCAGGTCGGGATTGATCTGGCCGCCCGGAATGACGAGCGCATCGTATTGCGTCGGGTCGGCGTCTTCGATCCTGAGGTCGGCCTCGGCCTCGCGGCCCCAATCGGCGCCTTCCCAGCCCTTGATCGACTTGCCGTCGAGCGACGCGACGTGGACCTGCGCGCCCTTTTCGCGCAGCTGATCGCGGGGAAATTCAAGTTCGGACTGTTCGAAGCCGTTGGTCGAAATGATGAGCACTTTTGCTTGCGTGATCTTGGGCATGGGGTGCCTTCCTTTCAGTTGTCTTCCAGTTGCGGGGACAACGCGGAAGGACAGGCACCTTGTTCCATACCCCCGGTTAACGGGTTCGTGAGGATCGCAGCCCGGCACCCCGGTCAATGGCGTGCCGGCGTTCACGTCCACCTTGCCGGCCGACGCCCTGGCAGCGAAACCGGGGGCGACCCGGACACCGGCGCGCATGGCCGACCACATCCGCCGCCCCACCCGTCAGCAGGCGCCCGGTCAGGCAAACCGTCGCGTCAAAGCGTACCCCGCCCGCCACGAATCACACCGTTAACAGGCCGCCGGGGGCACCGTCATTCCGCCGCGTCGCGCTTGGGCAGAATCCAGTGCTTGCGCGGGAAATGGCAGGTGTAGCCCGCCGGGAACTTTTCCAGATAGTCCTGATGTTCCGGCTCGGCCTGCCAGAAATCGCCCACCGGCGCCACTTCGGTCACGACCTTGCCGGGCCAGATCCCCGACGCGTCGATTTCGGCGATCAGATCCAGCGCGACCTGCTTTTGCGCATCGTCAACGTAATAGATCGCCGAACGATAGCTCATCCCGACATCGTTGCCCTGCCGGTTCGTCGTGGTGGGGTCGTGGATCTGGAAGAACAGCTCAAGCAGGTCGCGAAAGCTGACCCGCGCCGGATCGAACAGGATCTCGATGCCCTCGGCATGGGTGCCGTGGTTGCGATAGGTGGCGTTGGGCACATCGCCGCCAGTATAGCCGACGCGGGTGGATTCGACTCCGGGGCGTTTGCGGATCAGATCCTGCATGCCCCAGAAACATCCGCCCGCCAGAACCGCGCGTTCCGTCATGCCACGTCCTCCACCTGATCGAGATACGCGCCGTACCCTTCGGCCTCCATGTCGTCGCGATGCACAAAGCGCAGCGAGGCCGAGTTGATGCAATAGCGCAGCCCGCCCCGGTCCGCCGGACCATCCGGGAAGACGTGCCCCAGATGCGAATCGCCATGGGTCGACCGCACCTCGGTGCGCACCATGCCGTGGGCGACATCGCGCAGTTCGGCGACATGGGCCGGTTCGACCGGCTTGGTGAAGCTGGGCCAGCCGCAGCCGCTATCGTATTTGTCGGCCGAGGCGAACAGCGGCTCGCCCGAGACCACATCGACGTAGATCCCCGGTTCCTTGTTATCGAGATACCGGCCCGAGCCGGGGCGCTCGGTGCCGTTCTGCTGGGTGACGCGGTACTGCTCGGGGTCGAGCGTCTGGATCACGTCGGGATTGCGTTCGTAGGTCGCCATGGGGCTCCTCCATCATCTGTCCCCCAAAGATGGGGCGCATTTGCCGGTTTGCAAAGGCTTGTCGTCGGACACGGGGTCGTACCCCACCATATACCCCCGCCCGATCGCACCCCGCTATCGGCAAAGCTTTGCCACAGCGACAGCGGCGCGGGATCCGGATGGCCGCCCAAACGGTTTGTCCGGCAATACGACCGACGGATTACAGAGAGGATTCGCCATGACCATCCGTTCGACCACTACAACAGGCCTTGCCGCCGTGCTTGCGGCAGCCCTGTGCACCGGCGCCCATGCCCAGTCGCCCGATACCGATCTGACGGGCCAGGCCAAGGCCGCCGCACAGGCCGACGCGCAGGCGCGGCTGGAAGCCGACGTGCCCCTTGCGCCCCCGCCTGACACGCTGGCCGAACTGGTCGGCACGCTCAGCGGGGACGGGGTTGCCGTGCCGATGGAAGACCTGCCCGAAGGCACCACGGTCGAAACCCTTCTGCTGGGGGAGCTGCCCACCGACGACAGCGGCTCGGGCAACGACGCCGCGCTGGACAACGCGCTGGCACGCGCCCAGACCCAGCTTGACATGCTACAGACCCGCGTGGACGGCGACGAGGTTCTGACCAGGGCGCTGGAAGACGGCGGTTTCAGCTCGGACCAGGTGCTGGGCGTCTATTCCGTGCGGGACGGCACCGTCGCGTTGCTGATCGACGACAGGGCCTGAAGCCCCGGAAACGGGCGGTGGCCGGCGCATTACGCGCCCAGCCGCGCCACTGCCCAGCGGGCGGCATCGGCCAGCGCCGCGTCGGGGTCGTCGCACAGCGCCTGAACCGACGGGCGCAGCGACGCATCCGCGGAATTGCCGATCGCATAACAGACGTTTCGCAGGAACCGGTTCCGCCCGATCCGCTTGACGGGCGAACCGGAAAACAGCGCCCGAAACGCGGCATCGTCCAACGCGGCAAGGCTGGCAAGCGATGGGCCGACCAGCTCGGGGCGGGCATGGTATTTGATCTCTGCTGCCTGCTGCGCGAACTTGTTCCACGGACAGGCGGCCAGACAATCGTCGCAGCCATAGATGCGGTTGCCCAGCAGGGGGCGCATGTCTTCGGGCACGGGGCCGGCGTGTTCGATGGTCAGATAGGAAATGCAGCGCCGCGCATCCAGCCGATAGGGCACGGGAAAGGCATCTGTCGGGCAGGCGTCCAGACAGGCCCGGCACGACCCGCAGGCATCGCGCCCCGCCCCGTCCACCGGCAGCGTCAACGTGGTGAAGATCGCCCCCAGAAAGAACCACGACCCCAAATCGCGACTCACCAGATTGGTGTGCTTGCCCTGCCAGCCCAGCCCCGCCGCCTGACCCAACGGTTTTTCCATCACCGGCGCGGTATCGACGAACACCTTGATCTGCGGGGCGGATTCCCCGGACCGCGCGGCTGCGTCGATCAGCCAGCGCCCCAGCCGCTTGAGCTTTTTCTTCACCACGTCATGATAATCGCGATTCTGCGCATAGACGGAAATTGCGCCGCGTTCGGCCTGCCCCACGATCTGCATCGGGTCCTGGTCGGGGGCGTAATTCTCGGCCAGCATGATGACCGACCGCGCCTCGGGCCACAGCGCCGTCGGGTCGCCGCGCCAGCCCGTGCGTTCCGCCATCCACCCCATCTGGCCGTGATGACCCGCCGCCAGAAAGTCCGCCAGCCGCCCCGCCGCCTGCGGTACATCGCCAGGGCGGCACACGCGGCAGGCGGAAAACCCGACCGCGATCGCCTCGTCCATGAGCGCCTGCTTCAGTGACATGTCATTGCACCCTGTTCCGGCGTCGAAACTGCCGCCAAGGCGCCCTTAGAAGTCCAGGTCGGCATATTGCGGCGGCGGCGTGAATCCGGGCACCTGGTCCGCAAGGATGTTGCGGAATGCGGGCCGGGACTTGATCTTGGCATACCAGTCCTTGACCGTCTGACTGCGGTTCCAGTCCACATCCGAGATATAATCCAGCGACGACAGATGCGCAGCGGCAGCGAAATCCGCCAGCGTCATCACGTCGCCCGCGAGCCACCGGCGATGATCCAGCAGCCACGCCATATAGTCGATGTGGTACTTGATCGCCTTGGCGCCGGATTTCACGTTGCCGCTGTCGGGAAAGCCCGCCTTCATGATCTTTTTGTTGACGCGTTCGTACAGCAGTTTCGAGGTCACCTCGTGGTGGAACTTGTCGTCGAACCAGCTGACGATACGGCGCACCTCGTAGCGCGCATCGGCAGAGCGCGGCATCAGCGGCGGCTCGGGGTATTTCTCTTCGAGCCATTCACAGATCGCGGCGCTTTCGGACATGATCTTGTTGTCGATGCGCAGCACCGGCACTTTGCCCGCAGGGTTGCGGCGCATGAAATCGCTGCCCTTCTCCCAATAGCGTTCCTCGATCAGCTCGCATTCGATCTTTTTCTCGGCGAGGCTGAGCCTGACCTTGCGGCAGAACGGCGACAGCGGCACATGATAAAGCTTTGCCATGGGGCGATCGTATCCGGAAAGTCAGGGAAATCCGATACCCTGTCTGCATCCTATCCTTGCCGGTTGCAACTGCGTGCGTGGCCACCGGCGGTTTTCCCGCGCCGTCACCCTGCGTCAGGGCCTGCGAAACGCCGTCAGATCACCTCGATCACGTCCTTGTCGATGGCCAGGACGTACCCTTTGCGGGCGATGGTCTTGACCAGCAATTCGCTGACCATCTGGTTTCCCAGCCCGTCGCGCAGCCGCTTGATGCGCATGGCCCCGGCGGATTCCTCGCAATCGGATGAGGGTTTGCCGGAAATCACGCCTTCGATCTCGGCGCCCGACAGCATTTCATCGTCCATCCGGGCCTCGGCCAGCACCGCCAGCGTCTCGACCATCGCGTCGGTCAGCTTGAACCCCATGGTGTTGAGGTAGACGGTGTTTTCCTCGCGGCTGATGATAAGCGAACTGACCTGAATGCCCGACCGTTCGATCTGCGCCACGCGGCGGTTGAGCGTGACCAGCATCAGCAGAAACACCAGCGCCGCGACCAGCAGGGCTGCGGCAAAGACCAGCAGCACGAGAATCACCACGCGGTAGCCGGTAAGCGTGTCGGCGAATGTGGTCCCCGACTGGGCAAGGATTTCCAGAAGCCGCAGTTCGGCCTGCCCGGTCAGCGCGTCGTTTTCCACAAAGATGCGTTCGACCCGCGCATTGAACGCGTTGGCGCCCGGCAGAGTGAACATCAGCACCGTCGCGGTGCCGACCAGCAGCGCCACGATCACCGCGATGCCGACCCCCACCAGTCGCGTGCCCGCCCGGCGGGCATCAGTAGCGGAGGTAATACTCACCGGCGTTCGTCCTTTGTTTCTGGCCCGGCGCGTCTTGCGACAGGCGAACGACGTTCAGCAACTGCCAGCCACCGCTGGACAGGCGCGGGCGCAGTTGCGCGGCGGCGGCGGCCATGTCGGGGCAGACCCCCGGCAGGCGGACGATGCCGTAATGCAGGCGCAGCGGGCTGTCCTGCTTGGCCTTGTATTCGACCCAGCAATCGGCCTGCGCCGCCGCAGGCACCCCGAGGGCCAGAAGAGCGATGAGAATGGCGTGTTTCATGGCGCCCTTCCTGCGCTTTCAGGGCATCGCAGCGCAATAGCGACGGCGCGAAACCATCCGGTTATCGCATAACCATGCGCCGATATTGCGTGAAATCCGCCGATCCTGCCAGGGTCAAGGCAGGCAGGGTGCCACATGCGGCGCCCCCACCCATGCCCCGACAGCCTTCAGGAGAACACCGATGTCCAGCCGATTCATCTCGACCGTGCTGGCGGTTTCGATGGCGATCACCGCCATCGTTCCGCTGACCGCGACGCCCGCCCCGGCCGACACCGCGCGAACCGAACGCCGCGACGACACCGCCAGACTGCTGATGGGCGCGGCGGCGCTGGCGTTCGTCGGCACCGCCATCGCCAGGCACAAGGACCGCGACAGGCACGAAGACAGCCGCAAGAAAGACCCCCCGCGCACGGTCGATCCGCGCCGCCATGCAAAAAATGTCGGCGCCTTGCCGGCCAGGTGCCTTGTGGATCTGCGCCGCGCCGGTCAGGCGTTCGATGCCGCCTGCCTGGCGAAGCGCGGCGTGCATCCTCGCGCCCTTCCGCAACGGTGCGAAATCACCCTGCGCACCCGCTTTGGCAGCTCGCGCGCCTATGATGCCGCCTGCCTGAGCCGGTCAGGATACCGGGCGGATGGCGGCCAGGCGCGTCACCGGGATGACGACCGGCGGCGCGATGCCAACCGCTACCTGCCGCGCCCCTATCAGCGCGGCTATGACCAACGCTACATCCTCCGCCCCGGCCACTAGGGTTGCGGCGGTTCCCGCGCGCCAAAAAGGGCCGCCCGGCGCGCGGCGTTTCACGCTCCGGGCGTGTTGTGCCCCGCCAGCCCGCCCGAGATTTCCTCGGTCGATGCATCCGACAGCGGTACGGGCAGCACAAGATTGAGCACGATGGCGAGAAGCGCGGCGGGCAGGATGCCGGACGCGCCAAGGATGCGCAGCGTGTCGGGCAGATGTTGCAGCGCGTTGGGCGCGCCCGGCGCCACGTTCAGCACCTCCAGCTGCAACCCCAGACCCACCGAAAGCGACACCGCAAAGATCACCATGTTGCGCTTGTCCCAGGCCACATCCGACAGCATCGACATGCCCGACGCGACCACCATGCCGAACATCACGATGACCCCGCCGCCCAGCACCTCGATCGGCACGGTGCGGATCACGCCGCCGACCTTGGGCACCAGTCCGCAGACGATCAAAAAGATCGCGCCGATGGTGACGACGTGGCGGCTCATGATGCCGGTCATGGCGATCAACCCGACATTCTGGCTGAACGACGTATTGGGAAAGCCGCCGAACACCCCGGCGATGGCCGATCCGACGCCGTCGGCATAGGTGGCGCCGGTGATTTCGGTGTCGGTCGCCTCGCGGCCCGCGCCGCCCTTGGTGATGCCCGACACGTCGCCCACGGTTTCCACCGCCGACACGAACGCCATCAGGCAGAACCCCACAATGGCCGCAAAGCTCAGGTCAAACCCGTATTTGAACGGCACCGGCAGCGCGAACGCGGCCGAATTCTGCCAGCTTGCGATCACCGAATCGAAACTCAGCACCCCTATGGCAAGCGCATAGAAATAACCCACGATGATGCCGATCAGCACCGCCGAGATCGACAGCAGCCCGCGCGTGAAGAACTTGATCGTCAGCGTGACCACCACCACCACCAGCGCGGTTGACCAACTGGCAAGGCCACCATAGCTGGGGTCGCCCGAGGCCTTGGCCGGCACGCCGCCGGCGGCGTATTCAATCCCGACCTTGACCAGCGCCAGACCGATCATCGTGACCACCAGCCCCGTCACCAGCGGCGGCAGCGCAAAGCGGATCTTGCCGATCACCGTGCCAAGGCAGGCGTGAAAGATCCCCCCCGCCACGATACCCCCGAACAGCGCGCCCAGCGCGGCGACGCCCTGCCCCGCCACCAGCGGGATCATGATCGGGATGAACGCAAAAGATGTGCCCTGCACGATGGGCAACCGCGCGCCCACCGGGCCGATGCCGATGGTCTGGAACAGCGTCGCGATGCCCGCGAACAGCATCGACATCTGGATCAGGTACAGCAGTTCGGGGAAATCCGGCGAACTGGACCCAAAGCCAAAGCCCGCGGCCCCCGCCACGATGATCGCCGGGGTGACGTTGGACACGAACATCGCCAGCACATGCTGGATGCCCAGCGGAATGGCCTGGGCAAGCGGGGGTGTATAGTCGGGGTCCGCCATCTGTGCGGGCGTGCCGAGTGCGGCCTTGGCCATGGAGTTGCTCCCTGTCGATGATGTCCGCGACCTCTGGACGGGTCGGTCGCGGAGGCTGAGCCCCCGCCGAACGCGTCAGGGGCAGGTCACGAGCAGCGGCTCTGCCAGCCAGTGCTCTTCGAGGTTCGCGGTATCCCCGATCCGGTCGATCACCGCGAAAAGGCCCGGCCCGTGCAGCGGTGTCAGCACTCCGTGCCATGTGCCCCTGTGGAAATTGATAGCCTGCCCCGGTGCCGCGAGGAAAGCATGAACCGCCCCCGGAGGGGCGTCGGGCATCTCACCTGCCTGCGCGGTAATCACCAGCCACGGGTTCTGATGCATCGGAATGAACGCCTGCGACCCCTCGGGGTGGCGTTCGACCAGCTCCAGCCGATAGGGCAGCGCGCGGGGCTGGGCGCTGAACAGGCTGATCCCGGCGCGTCCGCGGGGGCCGAAATCCAGCGCGGCGCGGTCGTGAAACCGTCCGCACAGGCCCTGATTGATGATCTTGTCGGGATCGCCCGCGGTCTCCAGCACGTCGCCAAAGGGTGCGAATGCGGCGGCGGTCAGGGGATGCGCCCGCAGGGTCACAGCGCCAGCGTGACGTGACGGTTCACGTCCTTGTACAGCAGATAGCGGAACGTCTCGTCCCCCGTGGCGATGCAGGCCTGCGGGCAAAAGGCGCGCAGCCACATGAAATCGCCGGGGCCGACCTCGACCCAGTCGCGGTTCAGCAGATAGCGCGCGGTGCCCGACAGCACATACAGCCCGTGTTCCATCACATGGGTTTCGGCAAACGGAATGCGCCCTGCGCTTTCGATGCTGACGATATTGACGTGCATGTCGTGGCGCAGGTCAAACGGATCGGTGAACCGCTGCGTTGACCATTTCGCATCGCAATCGGGCATCGGGGTGCGATTGACCGCGGCTTCGTGGGTCACGAACGCCTCGGGGGGCAACATGCCCGGGATCGGCGCCCAGCGTTTGCGGATCCAGTGAAAGCCCGCGGGCACCTCGCCGGTGTTCCAGATGTTCCAGACGGCCGAGGGCGGAATATAGGCGTAGCTGCCCGCCGTGAGGTCGTACCAGTCGCGTCCCAGCGTCAGACGCATTTCGCCATGGGTGACAAAGATCACGCCCTGCGCATCCGGGTCCGGTTCGGGTTCGTTGCTGCCGCCGCCGGGCGACAGTTCCACCGCATATTGCGCAAAGGTCTCGGCAAAGCCGGTCATCGGGCGGGCAAGGATCCACACCCGATGCCCTGTCCAGCCCGGCAGAAAGCTGGTCACGATGTCGCGCATCACAGCGGCGGGGATGACGGCGTAAGCCTCGGTAAAGATTGCAGTTCCAGCAGAGGGGTCACAGTCCTGCCCCGGCAGGCCGCCGGGCGGAAAGGCATAGGTCGCGATCGGGTCGTGCTTCACAGCAGCTGCTCCAGACGAAGGCGCGCGATCCGTTCGACCTGACGACAGGCCTCGCCGAATTCGGTGACCGTATCCTGGGAAAGCCGGCGTTCGAACGCCGCGAGGATGCCGGGCTTGTCGTGATCGCGCACGGCAATGATGAATGGAAATCCGTGCTTGTCCATATAGGCATCGTTGAGGTGCGTAAAGCGATCCCGCTCCGCATCGGTCAGCATGTCCAGCCCGGCGCTGGCCTGTTCGCTGCTGCTGTCGTCCGTCAGTTGCCTGGCCGCTACAAGCTTGCCGGCAAGGTCGGGATGGGCGCGCAGCACGGCCAAGCGTTCGTCGGCAGACGCGGTGCGCAGCACCCGCGCCAGCGCGTTGGCAAGCCCCGCCGGCCGGTCGTGCGCGGCCCCCAGTTCCAGATCAAACGCCCGTTCGGCCACCCAGGGGCTGTGTTCGACGACGTCACCGAAGCGGGCGACAAAGGCAGCGCGGTCCATCTGGCTGGGGCGGTCCTTGCGCACATGCGGATGGATGGCGGCCCAATGCCGCGCGATGTCGATGCGACGCGGGGTCCAGACACCGTCGAACCCTTCGATGTAGTTGAGGAACCGCGCCAGGCCCGCCACCTTGCCGGGGCGGCCGATCAGCCGGTTGTGCAACCCCACGGACATCATCGCGGGCTTGCCCGCCGCGCCCTCGGCATAAAGCATGTCAAAGGAATCGCGCAGATAGGTGAAGAACTGTTCGCCTTCGATCCAGCCGGGGCTGGTGGCAAAGCGCATGTCATTGGCTTCCAGCGTGTAGGGAATGACCAGCTGGTCACGCGCGCCCACCTCGATCCAGTAGGGCAGATCGTCGTCGTAAGTGTCGGACACATAGTCGAACGCGCCGGTTTCGGCGGTCAGCCGCACGGTGTTGGCGGAACAGCGCCCGGTGTACCACCCGCGCGGAGGGCTGCCCACCACTTCGGTGTGCAACCGGATCGCTTCGGCGATGCTGGCGCGCTCTTCCTCCTCGGGCATGTCCTTGTGTTCGACCCATTTGAGCCCATGCGACGCGATTTCCCAGCCCGCGTCCTTCATCGCCTCGACCTGTTCGGGGTTGCGCGCGAGCGCCGTGGCGACGCCATAGATGGTCAGCGGAATCCCCGCGCCGGTGAACAGCCGGTGCAGCCGCCAGAACCCCGCCCGCGCGCCGTATTCATAGATCGATTCCATGTTCCAGTGGCGCTGTCCGGGCCACATCGCCGCGCCGGAAACGTCGGACAGAAATGCCTCGGACGCGGCATCGCCGTGCAGGATGTTGTTCTCGCCGCCCTCTTCGTAGTTCAGCACGAACTGCACGGCGAGCCGCGCGCCGCCCGGCCATTTCGCATCGGGGCGATCCGGCCCGTGGCCGATCATGTTGCGGGGATAGCGGTGCATGGCGGGCCCTCCTGGTTGCACTCTTGCGTTAATCGCGCTCTGGTCCGGACGAAACCGCAAAGCGCGCCACCCGTGGCGTGGAACTGCCGCATTTATCGGCACTGCCGGAAAAAGGAGCAAGTGCAATGCCCGAAGGCTACCTTACGACCCATGTCCTGGACACCGCAAAAGGCCTGCCCGCGCAAGGCATCCGCATCGCGCTGTACAGGATGACCGGCGACGCGCGTGAGATGATCGCCGAGACCGTGACCAATGTCGACGGGCGCACCGACAGCCCGATTCTGCCCAAGCCCGATTTTGCCCCCGGCACCTATGAGCTGCTGTTCGACGCCGGGGATTACCTGCGCGCCAGCGGACAGGCGGGGGACGATCCGCTGTTCCTGGACCGGATCCCGCTGCGGTTCGGCATATCGGACGCGGCCGCGCATTACCATGTGCCGCTGCTGCTGTCGGCCCATGGCTATTCGACCTATCGGGGCAGCTGACCTCGCGGCTTCGTCAGTGGCCGGGGCGCGGCCGGGCCGGTATGATCGCGCGCTCAGGAACACGAGGCGGCTATGCGAATTCTGGTGGTTGAAGACGACGCGCTGATCGCGAACGGGCTTTCGGTCGGGCTGCGGATGCACGGCTTTTCCTCGGAGCTGGTAGACACCTGTGCCGATGCCGCGCACGCGCTGGGCGCTGGCGGGTTCGATGCGATGGTGCTGGACCTGATGCTGCCGGACGGCTCGGGGGTGGATTTGCTGCGCGATCTGCGCGCCAGCGGCGAACGGTTGCCGGTGCTGATGCTGACGGCGCGCGACACGCTGGATGACCGGGTCGCGGGGCTGGATGCGGGTGCCGACGACTATCTTGGCAAACCGTTCGAACTGCCCGAACTGTCGGCCCGGCTGCGGGCGCTGACCCGCCGCGCGCAGGGGCGGGCCGAAAACCGCATGGCCTGGAACGGGCTTTCGCTTGATGTCGCCCGCATGGCCGGTTGGTTCGACGGCGCCGAGATCAGCTTTTCCCGCCGTGAATTCGGCGTGCTGTCGGCGCTGATGGATCGACCCGGCGCGATCCTGAACAAGCAGACGCTGGAGGAAAAGCTGTACGGCTGGCAGGAAGGCATCGAAAGCAACACGGTCGAGGTGCACATCCATCACCTGCGCGCCAAGCTGGGCGCGGGGTTCATCCAGACGGTGCGCGGCGCAGGCTACCGACTCGCGCCGGAGACGCCGCAAGCACAGGCATCTGGCCGATGAATTCCATCCGCAGCCGCCTGTCGCTGATCCTGCTGACCGCCACCGGCGTGGTCTGGCTGTGCGCCGTCCTGTGGGCGCAGCACAACACCCGGTCCGAGGTGATCCGCGTGCTGGACCGCCGGCTCGAAGAATCCGCCCGCATGGTCGCCTCGCTCATCGCCGAGGGCGGCGTCGGCGTCGACATCGCGGGGCGTGCGCTGTCGCGTGTCGGGGCCGAAGGCATGCGCCACCAGCTGTCCTGTCAGGTCTGGGGGCTGGACGGGCAGTATATCGGCGGCTCCGAAGGCGCGCCGGACGAACGGCTGGGGACCGCGAGCGGATTCAGCGAAAACAGTGTGGGCGGTGAGCCTTGGCGCGTTTACACGCTCGAAGAACCGGGGCTGGGCTTTCGTGTCATGGTCGGCGACGCCGTGGCGATGCGCGATGACCTCGTCAGCAACGTGGTCAAGGGGCTTGCGGTGCCCGCGCTGCTGGTGCTGCCGCTTCTGGCGGCGCTGATCCGCGTCACCGTCGGCCGCGGCATGGCACCGCTGGACAGGTTGGGGCGGGCGCTTGCGGGGCGCTCGCACACCGACCTTGGGCCGCTGCCCGAGCGCGGCGTCCCGCGCGAACTGCGCCCGATGGTCGATGCGCTGAACGGGCTTCTGGCCCGCGTCGACCGTGCCCGCGAACGCGAACGCAACTTCACCGCCTTCGCCGCGCATGAACTGAAAACCCCGCTGGCTGGGCTGCGCACCCAGTCCGAAATCGCCCGCATGGCACCGAACGAGGCCACCCGCGCCTATGCGCTGCTGCAAATCGAACGCGGGGTGAAGCGGTCGGACCGCATGGTCCGCCAACTGCTTGAAATGGCTGCTGTCGACCGCGAGATGGCCGAAGGCCCGCCAAAGGACGGCGCCGACATCCTGCGCGCCACGGTGTCCGAGCTGACCGCCCTGGCCGAGCGGCGCGGCGTCACGGTGACGGTTGATGCGCCGGCGGGCCTTTGGCACACGCGGGCGTCGCCGCTGTTGCACGCCGCCCTGCGCAACCTGCTTGAAAACGCCATCGCGGCGTCGCCCGACGGCGCGCGGGTCGATACCGCCCTGAGACAGACCGGCGCCCACATGCGCTTTGTCGTCACCGATACCGGCCACGGCATCGCCGATGCTGACCGGCCCCGCGTCACAGAGCGGTTCTTTCGCAGCGCTTCGAACACAGGCAGCGGCAGCGGGCTGGGCCTTGCCATCGTTGTGACGGCGATGGACCGCATGGGCGGCGCGCTGGCGCTGTCGCCGCGTCCCGGCGGTGGCGAATGCGCCGAGCTGATCCTGCCTGTTTAGGCGCTGGATATGGACAGGCGGGCATGGGAAGATTACATGCAGGCCATGGCCCAACCGAAGACAGACCCGAATTACAAGGTGATCGCCGAAAACCGGCGTGCCCGTTTCGACTACGCGATCGAAGACGATCTCGAGGTCGGCATCATCCTGTCCGGCTCCGAGGTGAAATCCCTGCGCGAGAATACCTCGAACATCGCGGAAAGCTACGCGGCGGTTGAAAACGGCGAACTGTGGCTGGTCAACAGCTACATCGCCCCCTACGAGCGCGCCATGTTCGGCCACGAGGAACGCAAGCGGCGCAAGCTTCTGGCGTCGAAAAAGGAACTGGCGCGCCTGTGGAACGAGACGCAGCGCAAGGGCATGACCATCGTGCCGCTGGTGCTGTATTTCAACCACAAGGGCATCGTGAAGCTGAAGGTCGGCATCGCCAAGGGCAAAAAGAACCACGACAAGCGCGAAACCGAAGCCAAGCGCGACTGGGGCCGGCAGAAGCAGAGGTTGTTGAAGCAGGGGTGAGGGTATCTGTCACATCCCGGCAGGTAGTATGGCTGCTTCTTGAACAACTCCGGCTTGAGTTTGTTCCCGTCCTTCATGGCCTGCAAGGGCGTATTGCTGCCCAGGGCTGATTGCGGGAGCTGCGGGTTGTAGAGCCAGACGTAGCGGTGCAGCGTCGTTTCCAGCTCTTCGCCGGATTGGAAGTGGTGGCTTTGCAGCACGTCCTCGATGCGGCCATTGAACCTCTCGACCATCCCGTTGGTTTGGGGCGATTTTGGCGGGGTCAGGCGATGGCCGATATCGAGTGAGGCGCAGAGTCTGTCAAACTCGTGC
>NZ_QLMG01000024.1 GCF_003259905.1 Salipiger aestuarii
TGGATCAGCAGGGAGCCACGCTTGCGCAGCGCCGCGTTGTCGCTGGACCAGTTCATGGTGCGGTCGCGGGCGGGAGGAGGCTTGCTCATCAGCCCCGTCTAACCGCATGGATTTCCGTTGTGAATCGCCCGCAGTCAGAGGTCTGCAACGACGCCCCGGTGATCGCAAAGCCGGCCTTGGCCTCGTCGGCGTTGACAACGTCGCCGACGTACACGGGGCCTGTCGTGATTTCGATACAGAGCGGGGCGACGTCGACGGTGACGACGACCGAGATGTCATCGTACTGGCCGTCTGCCGGGATGTCACCGCCTTCGATCTCCGTGCCCAAGGTATCGCCGGGATCGTCGGTGGTCGTGGTGATGGGGTCGCCGATGATGATGTCAGCGGTGGAGTCGGGTTCGCCGGTGCCGGTGACCTCGACCACGGGGGTGTCGGTGCCGGCGTTGACGATCGGAACACGCGGGTTATCGGCGGTGGGCACGACGCGTGTATCGGCGCCGCCCGCCGCAGCGTCTCCGCCGGTCGTGTTGTCGTCATCGCTGCCGCCGCTGCTGCGACCCGGCAGTGCGTCCTTCCGATGGTCACAGATAAGTAGACCATCACACGCTGGGACTAAACACCTAAGCACCTTACCCTTGCCACACGCGTCAGCGGCCGATTCACCCGACGAATAATTTTCGCCGGGCGCCCTGCGCCTGTTTTCGAAAAATCACATGAAAATTCACCGCCGGGCATAGCAGGGAACGCACCGTCAAATGGCGCTCCGAGCCCATGAAACAATACCCGGGGCTCGCGCGGAGAGAGGATAGCGCCGGCCGCGCACAGCCCCGCGCGGGACGGCATGGTGACGGCGGCAAACCACGACCGGCAGCCGACGTTAGTTGCGGCGCGACACGTCCGCCCGAGCGTTTTCAATGCCGGTATCTGAGCCGCATCCGGACGCGGCGGCACGGTCCGCCAGGGGCAGGCAGGCCGTCCTATCGCGCGCAGATCGTATCGCCCGACCGCTCAACGCCTAGGATTTCCCGATAAGCTGGCGGATCACCGGCTGCCGCTTGGGTTTGTCGGACAGCCCGCGCAGAAGGTTGGCGAGTTCGGGTTCGTGCACCCGCCTGGCTGCGGCCAAGGGCGAAAACCAGCGCCGTTTTCGTTCGTGCCGTTCCTTCCACTCGCGCAACAGCGTGTCGACGATCATCGGGTAGACACGCACCTGACAGCGCAGCAGCTTGCCACCGTCAAGCACCTTGTCGTAGTGGTAAACGCCCAGCTCATCGCTTGAGATGCGCCCCCTGACGCCAGCTTCTTCAAGCGCCTCGATCTCCGCCGCGGACCAGGGTTTCAGCCCATCCATTTCCCATCCCTTGGGCATCACCCAGCGTCCCGTATCGCGCGACGTCACCATGAGGACCTGAAGTCTGCCCTTCTTGTCCCAGTGAAGGGGCAACGCGGCGATTTGCTCACCCTGCATCATTCTTGAAATACGCAAAATCTGTTACCATTTTCATGCTTTATGCAAATACGATAAACATCCCATGACGATTGTGTTAAAACGTCCAGTGTTGGTGCATTATTTATGCCCACAGCGGTCTTGTTGCGCAAAGCCGAGGGGGGGCATCTCGTGAATCCAGCATGGTAGCTGGTCTGCATGAGCAGACCCATCCCTCCGACCTACACGATCAAGAACTGGCGGTCCTGCAACAAGGCGCTGAAGCGCTGCGGCTCTCTTACGATCCGGTTCGATCCAGGCATGGTGTGGATGCCACCGCCGACAGGCAAGCGAGGCCGACAGCCGCAGTATAGCGATGCCGCGATCCAGACGTGCCTGACGTTGAAAGTCATCTTTGGCATGGCCCTCCGGCAAACCACAGGCTTCGTCGAGAGCCTGCTGCGGCTGACTGGGGCGTGCCGGACTTCAGCGCCCTGAGCCGACGTCCGAAGACCCTGGCCGTAAACATCTCCTATCGCGTCTCAAAGCATGCGTAATTGGGGCAATATTGCACAAATCAGGCGCAGGCGTGGGTCTGGGCTTTCCCGCCGAAATCCACCACCGCATCGCCATCATGAACACCGTCTCGCCGAAGAGCTTCGGGCAATTCATTCTGGCTTCGACGCGCCATTGAACATGAGAGCCGGCGCACGTCTTCCAGAGCGTCCTGGCCAAATGTCGCGTTGCCCGCAAGATATCGTTTCTCGCGATGGCCGCGGGGCAGTCCGTTTTCCAGGCACGCCCGTTGCGGCGGATCGGTATGACCGCATGCACCGCGTTCGATGGTCGCGCGATGACGTCGTCGCGTTTCATAGGCACAGTCGGCGGTCGCCACGCCGGTTTTTTCACCCGGCGGGTTCTGCGCCAGCAACTCTGGCTGCAGGGGGCCGTCGCCCTGCCGGCTCGCCGTGAATTCGCCCGCGCGCACATCGCGCGTGCCTGCATTCAGAGCGATATGGCTTCCTCCATTGCCTCCGGCGCGAGGGGCCATGCTTGCGGGCCAGCCACTCTCGGTCGCCGCGCAACTTGATGCGCGTGCCTTCGATGAGCAGGTTCCGTGGCTTGCCAGATGCCCGATACGGAACCCGAACCGCAATTTCGAAAGAGTGTCGAACGGTCCGGCACCGGCCTAGTCGAGGCCGGCCAGTCGAGGCCGGCCATCTGGTTCAGGCTCTCGACCAGCCCAACCGTCTGGCAAAGCGGACGTCCGAAGAGCACCTTTCGCGTCAGGCATGTCTGGACCGGGGCATCCTCGCTTACCCGATTTCCGTGCATGCCAGACCATGCCGGGATCGAACCAGACCGACAGCGGCCCTCGCTTGCGAAGTGCTGCATCATACTCGGACCAGTTCGCCGTGCGATAGCGAGGAGGTGAGGGTTTCGACATCGGCGTCGGTTACATCACTGGAACCGCAAGGGAAATCCTGCCCGATATTTGCAACAATGCCCGTGTTACTGATCCGCTTCTCGACAATGTCGTGGGGCTTGCCCCGGTCCCGGACGTTGAAGTGGCTGAGCCGCCCGTCGCTGGCGAAGTCCAGAAAACCTTCGGGCACGCGCAACCCGTTCTCAGCCAGCATCATCGCCGTGACGGCATGAGAATGGCTCAGCGGTCTGTCGGCAACCATGCCGACGTGGAAGATGCAGCGGGCAGCCTTCTTGGCAGCTTCGATTTACGTGCAATGGTCCTGCATCGGGTTTCCTCTGGATGGATGTTTGCGGAAACCGCTCACCCCAGAGTTCGCGGCCCCCGCCTTGGGCATGTTCCGCAAACCCTTAACCGGAACACGCCTCATCATATAAGCCAATCTGACCTATCTGTGCGTTGGACCAGATGGAGGCTTTCATGTTCAACATTCGAAACGCGGCCGATGCAATCGCCAAGCTAGATGACATCGACGACACCAAGAAGCTGGATCAATCTCTGCGGCACCTGTCGCAGCGCGCCTGCTTCCCCGCCGAAGGGCGCGGAAGGGCGGGCCGATGTGTATCCGCTGCACCCGATCTGTGCGCTCCGCATTCTTCACGCTGCTAGCTCTGCGGGGTTGGAACGCGCTGAGGTAGGGCGTCTTGCCCGATGGCTCTTAAAGGAACCCGTTGGCCCGTCGATGGACCCGAAGCGCAGGCTTTTGCGAATAGCACCTTCGCAAGCGTCGGTTCGCCCCCCGTAAAAAGCGTTGAACTGGTGCCGATCACGATTCCTGCGTCGATATTAGTTACCGAGCTTTTGGCGGAGCTTGGGGCTTGGGCACGATGGGGCGCATCAACCCGGAAGTCTCCGCCACCGGAGCATCGCTCTGCAGCCGTGCCCGCCATGGGGCCAACAATAACCCGTGGCTGTCTCAGGCTTTCGTCCGCCAACTGGGCTGCGGCGCTGGTGGGGGCGGGCATCGTGCCGACCCCGAAGCACCCGAACCCTGATACCCGGGCAGAGCTGATGGCGTTCTTCCATAACGGGGCCGACGAAGCCGACGCCGATGGCCGAACCGACTTCTGGGGCCTGCAAGGCGACATTGCCCGGGGGCTGGTCATCGACGGCGAAGCTTTCGTGCAGGCGATCACGACTCCGCTGGGGCCGCGCTTGCGCCTCATCCCGCCGGAGATGGTGGACGCGTCGCTCACCCGCGAATTGGCGGACGGGGCTTGCATCGTGCAGGGTGTGGAGTTTGACGCCGATGGCACCCGCGTGGCCTATCAGGTTCGGCCCATCCGCCCCCACGATCAATTCGCCAACTATGCCCCGCCCATGCCATTATCCCTCCCCGCAAGAACGCCAAGCCCTGGAAGCCTTCGTCCGCCGGTGCGATCGCCTGGAACGAAGCACTGCGCGCATCGAAATAACTCGGCCGTGCGATCTGGCGAAAGCGGAGCGGGTACCACCGCCGAAGCCGCGCCGAGACGAGACGAGACGAGACGAGACGAGACGAAGATGCGCTGTATGAAACTGTTGGAACAGCACCTCATGGCACGCGACTTCGATCGTCAGGTCGCCGAAACCCCAGGTCCGCGCCGCCGTGCTGAACGGCGACACCGCGCTTGGCATCCCCGTCACCGAGCCCGTGGGATAAGTGCGTCCGGGGAAAGGGGAACACCGGGCTTTACCTTCTTTGCGCAACAAAGTCCCCCCAGTGGATTTGGTGCACAAAGCTGTCACCGGTCTGACCTTCGCCTTTTCCCCAGGTCACACTTGCCCTGCGGCTTTCAGGCGGGGCGCGCGGCAGATGTTCTTTGCTGTCCGCCATGGTGGTTAACAGGGCCGTCCAGACTTGCCGGGATGAAGAGCCGTCAGGTACTGATCCGTTGGTTCAATTCAGCTCTGAACAAGCGCGGCGGCGGCCCGGCCGCAGATCGCACGGACCCGCGCCGACCGCAGGCCGGCAGCGCCCTCTGCGCGCCTCTGGCCGCGGACGATCCGGCATCCGTGTCCTGTCCACGCCCGGCGTGGCACGCCCTGCCCCGCCACGAAGCCGCCTGACAAACCCCGCCGGGCGCAATTGCGGTTTCCCCCGCCAGGCGTTGCGGTCTAATCTTCGCCCGTCGCCAGTTTCGCGCGCGAGGACCAAGAATGACCGATTTCGCCGGACGCCTGAGGCTGGGCGTCAACATCGACCACGTCGCCACCGTGCGAAATGCCCGTGGCAGCGCCTATCCCGATCCGCTGCGCGCCGCGCAGATCGCCGAAGACGCGGGCGCCGACGGCATCACCGCGCACCTGCGCGAAGATCGCAGGCACATCTCGGACGCGGATATTGACGGGCTGATGGGCAAGCTGACCCTGCCGCTGAATTTCGAAATGGCGGCGACGGATGAAATGCAGGCCATCGCGCTGCGCCACAAGCCGCACGCGGTCTGCATCGTGCCCGAAAAGCGCGAGGAACGCACCACCGAGGGCGGGCTGGACGTGACGCGCGACGAAAACCGTATCGCGCATTTCATCGCTCCGCTGCGCGACGCGGGCTGCCGCGTGTCGCTGTTCATCGGCGCGGACAGGGCCCAGGTCGCCGCTTCGGCCCGGATCGGCGCGCAGGTGGTCGAACTGCACACCGGCCATTACTGCGATCTGCATCACGAAGACCGGTGGGCCGAACGCGACGACGAACTGACGCGCCTGCGCGACATGACCGCCTATGCCCATTCGCTGGGGCTGGAGGTCCACGCCGGACACGGGCTGACCTACGACACCGTCAAGCCCATTGCCGCCTTCCCCGAGCTGGTCGAACTGAACATCGGGCACTTCCTGATCGGCGAGGCGATCTTTCGCGGGCTTGGCCCGTCGATCGCGGAAATGCGCCGCCTGATGGACGAGGCACGGGCGTGATGACGGGGCGCCGCGCGCGATGATTCTGGGAATCGGGACCGACCTTGCGAATATCGACCGCATCTCCGGAACGCTCGACCGCTTCGGTGATCGTTTCCGCAACCGCGTCTTTACGCAAACCGAGCAGCGCAAGGCGGAGGCCCGCGCCGATGTCGCCGGGACCTACGCCAAACGCTGGGCCGCCAAGGAGGCGTGTTCCAAGGCGCTTGGCACCGGGCTGCGGATGGGGATCTCATGGAAGGACATGGCCGTCAGCAACCTACCCTCTGGCCAACCCGTCATGGCATTGACCGGCTGGGCGCAGGAACGCCTGTCGCAGATGACCCCGCCCGGCCACGAAGCCATCGTTCACGTTACCTTGACCGACGATCACCCCTGGGCGCAGGCCTTCGTGCTGATCGAAGCGCGGCCCGTAGCCCCAGACACGGATCAGCGGCACCGCGGCTAGCGGTTGGCGCCCGGAACCCACAGCACATCCGCACGCCCGTCGTCGTTGCAGATGCGCGACGCCACGAAAAACCAGTCGCTCAGGCGGTTGAGATATTTCACCGCGTGCTCGTTCACATCTCCGGCGGCGGCCAGCTCCACCGCGCGGCGTTCGGCGCGCCGCGCGACGGTGCGGCACTGGTGCAGATACGCTGCGGCGGCGGATCCGCCCGGCAGCACGAAACTGCGCAGCGGTTCAAGCCGGGCGTTCATCGCGTCGATCTCGGCTTCCAGCCGGTCGACCTGGGGGGCCACCATGCGCAGAACCGGATAACCGGCCTCGGAATCCTTCGCCATGTCCGGGCGGCCCAGGTCGGACCCCAGATCAAACAGGTCGTTCTGGATGCGCGACAGGTGCTGATCGAGGTCGTCGTCCGAATGCAGCCGGGCAAGGCCGATCACCGCATTCAGTTCGTCGACCGTGCCATAGGCTTCGACGCGGGCGTTGTACTTGGGCACGCGGCTGCCATCGACCAGCGCGGTTTCGCCCGTGTCGCCGGTGCGCGTGTAGATCCTGTTCAGAACGACCATGGGTCAGGCTCCCTTGCGAAGCAGCACGAAGATCACGATGAGCACCACCGCGACGAATTGCGCTATGATGCGCCAGCGCATCGCCTTGTTCGCGTATTTCTTGTTGAATTCCCCCCCGCGGGCGAACGAGCCGATGCCGAACAGCAGAATCGCGACCACGATCAGCATGATCGTTGCGATCACGAGAAACAGCGGATCATCCCTGAGCATCACCTTATCCTCTCCGAAGCTTGCGCCCCTACATAACGCGCCTCGCGCGAAAAGCGAACCGGCTATCGCTGGCTGTCGATCAACAGATCCAGCATCCGCGTCGGCAACAGCCGCCGCAGCGTGCCCATCAGACAGGTCGGCACGGTCACATAATAGCGCGGCGCGGGGGAGCGTTGTTCCAGCGCGCGGACCAGTTTGGCGGTCACCGCCGCGGCGGGCAGTTCGAAGCTGTCGACCGAGGGTGGCGCGTACAACCGCTTGACCAGCCTGGCCTCGTATTGCGCGGCGCGTGCCGAGTTGCGCCAGTCGATCCATTTTTCGAAATGCGGCACGGAATTTTCCCGAATGCGCGAAGTGATCGGACCGGGTTCGATCAGGATCACCTTGATCGGCGTGTCGCGCATTTCCAGCCGCAGCACATCCGTCAGACCTTCGAGCGCGAACTTGGACGCCACATAGGCGCCGCGCCAGTGCAGCGGCACCAGCCCCAGCACGGACGAGCAATTGACGATTCGCCCGTGCCCCTGGGCGCGCATCACCGGAATCACCGCCCGTGTCAGCGTGTGCCAGCCGAACAGGTTGGCCTCGAACACCTCGCGCAGGGCCTGCGTCGGCAGATCCTCGACCGCGCCGGGGCAGGCAAAGGCCCCATTGTTGTAAAGCGCATCCAGCGTGCCGCCGGTCGCGGCCAGCACCTCGGCCAAAGCGGCGTGGATGCTGGCATCGTCGGCATAATCCAGGCGCGGGCTGTCAAAGCTCATCCCGCGCAGGGTCTCGCAATCGGCATCCTTGCGGCACGAAGCGAACACGCGCCAGCCCCGCGCCTGCAATCCCTTTGCGGCGTCCAGCCCGATTCCCGACGAACAGCCTGTCATGAGTATGGATCGTCCGGCCATGCGCGCTGCCTTTCCTGCAAACACCCCCTTTCCGCCTAGGACAGGTGCGGGGGGGTGCGCAAGGCGCGGGCCGCGCGATCAGTTCACGGCGGCGCGCAGGAAATCCCGAGACATCCAGCCGATACGGTCATCGGCGGCGGTGCGCAGCTTGACCCAGCCGTCGTCGGATTCGGCCAGCACCACCACCCTGGCATCCCGGCGCAACTGATCGATCACGGCGTAATCGGTTCCCGGCCCGGTGCGCATGTTGACCACGTTGCCGGTGACCCGCCGCAGGTCGGGTGCGGCGCCTGTGGCGGTATTGTCCGTACCGGAATCCATCACGGCCACCTTGGCGAGAATCGCCTTGGACGGGCGCGCCAGCGGCATCTGCGCGGCAGAGGCCAGCGTCACGCCAAGCTTCGGCGCTGCGACGGCGCCAGCCGCAGGCTGCGCATCGGCCGAGGCAAGCACGATGCCGTCCGGTGCGGTCGGGCGGGCCACCTGGAGCAGGCTGTCGGCGGCGATGTCAGCCCGCGCCACTTCGGGCAGGCGGTTTTCTTCGAACGTATCGGCCCTGGCAAGCTGGTTCGGGTCGTTGAAGTCCGCCCCGCCGGACAGTTCGTACCAGCTCCAGCCCAGAAAGGCGAAGGTAAGGAGAATAAAGCTTTTCATATGGAAACACCGCCCCCCGACGGAAAAAACAACAGGCGTGAAATGACAACAGCAAGCAGACGACGCAGAATTATGTCTGTCTTATAACACAGTTCAGAGCCGCTGATCGCGGTTTCGGAAAAATCGAGTGCCGAAAGGCCGGATCGCTTGTCGGCCCCGCCGCCCGATTGTATCACAACTTCCATGAATGACATCGTCGATGACCCCAATATGAACCCCCGCAACGTGGCCGAGCCTTTGCGCCGCGCCATTGGCGAGCGCTACCTGACCTATGCGCTTTCGACGATCATGAACCGGGCGCTTCCCGATGCCCGCGATGGGCTGAAGCCGGTTCACCGTCGTATCCTTTATGCAATGCGCAGGCTTCGGCTTAGTTCCGCCGGTGGCTTCTTAAAATCGGCAAAAATCAGCGGAGACACGATGGGGGACTTCCACCCCCATGGCGACTCGGCGATCTATGACGCCATGGCGCGGCTGGCGCAGGATTTCACCATCCGCTACCCGCTGGTCAACGGTCAGGGCAATTTCGGCAACATCGACGGCGACAACCCCGCCGCCTCGCGTTATACCGAGGCCCGCATGACCATCATGGCCGAGGCGCTGCTGGACGGTCTGGACGAGAACGCCGTCGATTTCCGCCCCAATTACGATGGGCGCCTCGAAGAACCGGTGGTGCTGCCGGCCTCCTACCCGAACCTGCTGGCGAACGGGTCCAGCGGCATCGCGGTGGGCATGGCCACCAATATTCCGCCGCACAACATCGGTGAGCTTATCAACGCCTGCCTGCATCTCATCAAGCATCCCGACGCGGTGGACGACACCCTGCTGCAACACGTCCCCGGCCCCGATTTTCCCACCGGCGGCGTCATCGTCGAACCCCCCGAGAACATCGCGCAGGCCTACAGCACCGGGCGGGGGTCGATCCGTCTGCGCGCCCGCTGGTATGTCGAGGATCTGGGCCGCGGCCAATGGCAGGTCGTGGTCACCGAGATTCCCTATCAGGTGCAGAAATCCAAGCTGGTCGAACGGCTCGCCGAACTGATCCAGACCCGCAAGGTGCCGATCCTCGCCGATATCCGCGACGAATCCGCCGAAGACATCCGCATGGTGCTGGAACCCAAGTCGCGCAACGTCGACCCCGAGGTTCTGATGAACATGCTGTTCCGCAATTCCGATCTGGAAATCCGGTTCTCGCTGAACATGAACGTGCTGATCGACGGGCTGACGCCCAAGGTCTGCTCGCTCAAGGAAGTGCTGCGCGCGTTTCTGGATTTCCGCCGCGACGTGCTGTGCCGCCGCTCGCAGCACCGGATGGAAAAGATCGACCATCGGCTTGAGGTGCTCGAAGGGCTTATCATCGCCTTCCTCAATCTGGATCGCGTCATCGACATCATCCGCTATGATGACGACCCCAAGGCCGCGTTGATGCGCGAGGACTGGGCGCGCGACTTTACCCGCGCCATGAACGAAAAGGATTACGTCGGTCCCGCCCATGGCGCCGACGCCGAGGTCGCGCTGACCGACGTGCAGGCCGAGGCCATCCTGAACATGCGCCTGCGCAGCTTGCGCCGGCTTGAGGAAATGGAACTGGTGCGCGAACGCGATGCCCTGCGCGACGAACGCGAGGGTCTGGAAACGCTGCTTGCGTCCGGCGATCTGCAATGGAAGCGCATCGCCGAGGAACTGCGCGGGGTCAGGAAAAGCTTTACCAAGGATTACGCGCGCGGCGACCGTCTGACCACGTTCGCCGAAGCGGGCGAAGCCGAAGACGTGCCGATCGAGGCGCTGATCGAACGCGAACCCGTCACCGTGGTCTGTTCGAAAATGGGCTGGATTCGCGCCATGACCGGCCATATCGCGCTGGACCGCGAGCTGAAGTTCAAGGACGGCGACGGGCCTCGGTTCACCTTTCACGCGGAAACCACGGATAAGCTGCTGGTGTTCGCCAGCAACGGGCGGTTCTACACGATCATGGCCGCCAATCTGCCCGGCGGGCGCGGCATGGGCGAACCCCTGCGCCTGATGGTCGATCTCCCCAACGAGGCCGAAATCGTCGATATCTTTATCCACCAGCCGGGGCGCAAGCTGCTGCTCGCCTCGTCGGCGGGCGACGGGTTCGTGGTGCCGGAAAACGACGTGATCGCCCAGACCCGCTCCGGCAAACAGGTCATCAACGTCAAGGATGGCGCCACGGCCAGGGTCTGCAAACCGGTCGATGGCGACGCGGTCGCCGTGGTGGGCCAGAACCGCAAGGTGCTGGTATTCATGCTGGACGAACTGCCCGAGATGGGCCGGGGCAAGGGCGTGCGCTTGCAGAAATACAAGGACGGCGGGCTGTCCGACGCCACCACCTTTACCTTTGCAAACGGTCTTAGCTGGCGAGACCCCGCCGGGCGCACCCGCACCGAAACGGCGCTGGATGAATGGCTTGCCAAACGCGCCACATCGGGGCGCATGGCGCCGCGCGGGTTCCCGCGTGACAACCTGTTTACCTGAACCCGCCCACCGGCGGGGGCAGGCGCCTGCCCCCGCCGAAAGAACCCGGGTTGCACGAGGCCGATTTCGCCGACACCCCGTCTGAAACCCCGCCCAAAACGCCGAACTTTGGCCATGGCGATTATACCGGAGATGGCAAGGCGCTGTTCTGGCACGCACGTCGTACGCCGCTACTAACCCTGCTGAGCTTGGGCATCTACCGGTTCTGGGCCACGACGCGGGTGCGCCGCCATATCCGGTCGTCAGCGCGGGTCGGCGCGTCGCGCCTCTTATGTGGCCCCAGACCGATCTGCGCAGCCTGCCCGCCACCGCCAGCGCCAACCACCTGATCCTCGCACGGCGCGGGGACAGCGGCGATGAACGCCCCGCGCGATCCGTCACGCCCCGACGCTGACCTTGGCCCCGCGCTGGAGGCCGGACAGTGGCAGAGCCTGCGCGCGATCTGCGACGCGCACAGGTGATCCGGCCGGCGACGCGGCGTTCGTTTTACGCGAACATGTCGTATTGGTACTGTTTCGCCCGTCTATCGTTCGTTATCACCCCTGTGAAGAAACGTCCGGGAGTCGCGCCCGTCGCGACGAAATAAGGAGAAACCCGCCGATGAAGGTGCTCGTACCTGTCAAGCGCGTGATCGACTACAACGTGAAAGTCCGCGTCAAAGCGGACGGATCCGGTGTCGATCTGGCCAATGTGAAAATGTCGATGAACCCGTTCGACGAAATCGCCGTCGAGGAAGCCATCCGCCTGAAAGAGGCCGGCAAGGCATCCGACGTGATCGTGGTGTCGATCGGCGTCAAGCAGGCGCAGGAAACCCTGCGCACGGCCCTTGCCATGGGCGCCGACCGGGCGATCCTGGTGGTGGCCGCCGATGACGTTCACACCGACATCGAACCGCTCGCCGTGGCCAAGATCCTTGCCGCCATCGTCAAGGAAGAAGACCCCGGTCTGGTCATCTGCGGCAAGCAGGCCATCGACAACGACCTGAACGCCACCGGCCAGATGCTGGCGGCGCTGACCGGCTTTGCCCAGGCAACCAACGCCAACACGCTGGCGGTCGAGGACGGCGCCGCGGTCGTCGCGCGCGAGGTCGATGGCGGATTGCAGACCATCAAGGTCACGCTGCCCGCGATCGTCACCACCGACCTGCGCCTGAACGAGCCGCGCTATGCCAGCCTTCCCAACATCATGAAGGCCAAGAAAAAGCCGCTGGATGAAAAGACCGCAGCCGATTACGGCGTCGACGTGTCGCCCCGGCTTGACATCGTCAGCACCGCCGAACCTGCCGCGCGTACCGCCGGCATAAAGGTCGAGTCGGTCGATGAACTGGTTTCGAAACTCAAAGATGCGGGGGTCGTGTAATGGCTGTTCTTGTTGTCGCGGAAATCACTGATGGCGCGCTGTCGATGGATGCCACCGCCAAGGCCGTCACCGCCGCCAGGCCGCTGGGCGACGTGACCGTGCTGTGCATCGGGTCCTTGGCCAGGGCGGCGGCTGGCGAAGCCGCGACCATTTCCGGCGTGGCGCGTGTGCTCTGCGCCGAAAATGCGCTTTATGGCCACCGTCTGGCCGAGCCGGTCGCGGCGCTGATCGTATCGCTGGCCGGAGAGTATGCGCATATCGTCGCCCCCGCCACGACCGACGCCAAGAACATCCTGCCCCGCGTTGCCGCGCTGCTGGACGTGATGGTGCTGACCGACGTCACCGCCGTGGTCGATGCCGATACGTTCGTACGCCCGGTCTATGCGGGCAATGCCATGCAAACGGTCCGCTCGAAGGATGAAAAAAAGGTCATCACCTTCCGCACTTCGACGTTTGAGGCCGCCGGTACCGGCGATCCCGTAACGATCGACGACGTTGCCGCGGCCGATGCCCCCGGCCTGTCCGAATGGCTGGAAGACAGGGTTGCCGAATCCGACCGCCCCGAACTCACGAGCGCCAAGATCGTGGTGTCCGGGGGGCGCGGCGTCGGGTCCGAAGAAAACTTTGCCATCATCGAGGCGCTGGCCGACAAGCTGGGGGCCGCCGTCGGAGCGTCTCGCGCGGCGGTGGACAGCGGCTTTGCCCCGAACGACTGGCAGGTCGGCCAGACGGGCAAGGTCGTGGCGCCGGACCTGTACGTCGCCTGCGGCATTTCCGGAGCGATCCAGCACCTTGCGGGTATGAAGGACAGCAAGATCATCGTCGCGATCAACAAGGACGAAGAGGCGCCGATATTCCAGGTCGCCGACTACGGACTGGTCGCGGACCTGTTCCAGGCCGTCCCGGAACTGACCGAAAAGCTCTGAACATCTTCAAAAACGCCGGAAAGGAAGGCCCGCGCGATGCGGGCCTTTCGCGTTTTCAGATGTCTTCCAGGGCCGGATCGTCCTTGATCCGCACATGCGCAATCTCTTCCGCGCCAAGCCCCTTGATCAGTGACGGGATCATCATGAACACCAGCAGAAAGATCGGCAGGCCGATCACCGTAATCACCTGTTGCAGCGCATTCAGCCCCGCGTCCCCCGCCAGCCAGATCAGCATGCCGGCGATGGTGCCTTCGGCGACGCCCCAATAGACGCGCTGATGCACCGGGCCGGGCTTTTCCTCGCCCGTGCACAGCATGTCAACCACCAGCGAGGCGCTGTCGGACGAGGTTGCGAAAAAGATCGCCACGATAACCACTGCGAACCCCTGCACCAGCGTCGTAAAGGGGAAATGTTCAAAAAACGCGAACATTGCAAGCGGCACGGACTCTGCCACCGCGCGGCTCAGCTCGCCTGCGCTGTCGCCCATCGCGGCGCGGGCGGTTTCGCCGATGCCGTCGATCTGCATCGCCTGCCAGCCGAAGATGGCGAACCAGATCAGGGTAAAGCCCGACGGCGCCAACAGCACCCCCATGACAAATTCGCGGATCGTGCGCCCGCGCGAAATGCGCGCGACAAATATCCCGATAAACGGCGACCACGTCACCGTCCACGCCCAGTAGAACACCGTCCAGCTGCCCTGCCAGCCCCAGCCCTCGCCGCTGGGATGGGCATAGGCCAGCATGTCGTTCCAGAACGCCAACTGCGGCAGGTTGCCGAAGTAGATGCCTACCGTCTGCACGATGCCGCGCAGCAGGAACAGCGTGGAGCCGGTGACCAGCACGAACACCATCAGCCCGACCGCCAGACCGATGTTGATGTTCGACAAAAGCTTCACGCCGCTGTCGAGGCCGGCCACGATGGACGCGACCGCGACGCAGGTCAGTACCGCAATGATGCCGATCCGCATCCAGGTGGTGTTTTCCAGCCCCGTCAGTTCCGACAGACCCGCGGCGATCTGGCTGGATCCAAGGCCCAGCGACACCGCGACGCCGAACAGCGTGCCAAGGATCGCCGCCACGTCGATGGCTTTGCCGGCGGGCCCGTGAATACCCTCTTTCAGCAGCGGATAGAACACCGAACTGACCCGCACCGGCAGATCGTAACGGTGGATGAAATAGGCAAAGGCCAGCCCCGGCAGCGTGAAAATCGTCCAGGTGTGCAGGCCAAGGTGATACAGCGCAAAGGCCATCGCGTCCTGCGACGCCTCGATGGAATAGGGCTCGACCCCTTCGCGCGGCGGTGCGCTGAAATGCGAAATCGGCTCGGCGACGCCCCAGAACATCAGCACGGTGCCGATGCCCCCCGCGAACAGCATGGTAAACCACGACAGGTTGCCGAAATCCGGCTTCATGCCCGTTCGCCCCAGGACGATATGCCCGTGCCGGGAACAGGCCACCCAGATCAGGAACCCCAACCAGACGTTCACGCCCAGAATGAAAAACCAGCCCAGATTGGTCACCACCCAGGCCCGCCCGGTTTCGAAAAACGCCCCGATGGCGGTGGGCGCGATCACCAGCGCCGCGAGGAAAAGCACCATCAGGCCAGAGGCGCTGAAGAAAATCGTCGTGTCGGTGCGCAGGCGTAGCGCGCGTGCCAATCCGGTCATGACTGTCCCTGTTTTTTTTATGCGATTTCACTTCAACGCGAGGTTGCGGATGCCGTTCCAAAACTTTTGGCTGTGCGCCGCCGCATGGCGGCTGTGCGGCACCAGAGATTGCCGCGGTGCGGCAGGGGGTTAGGATGCCGAACAATCAAACGTCATCATACCAAGGATATTCTCATGGTTCTCAAGCTCAAGATCGTCACCGCCTCGACCCGCCCCGGCCGCATCGGGCCGATCATCTCGAACTGGGTGGCCGAGCAGGCCAAGCGGCATGGCAAATTCGACGCTGAGATCCTCGACATCGACACCTTCAACCTGCCGCTGCTGGATGAACCGAACCACCCCGCGATGCAGACCTATTCGCAGGATCACACCAAGGCGCTAAGCGCCGCCGTGGCCGAGGCGGACGCCTTTGTGTTCGTGACCCCGGAATACAATGGCTTTCCGCCCGCTGCAGTCGTCAACGCGATTCAGGCGCTGGTGGTGGAATGGGACCGCAAGGTCGCGGGCGTGGTGTCCTATGGCGGCATCTCGGGCGGTCTGCGGTCCGCTCAGGAACTGCGTATCCTGCTGGCGAACATGGGGGTCATGCCGTTGAAACAGGCGGTGCCGATGCCGATGGTGTTTGGCGATCTGACCGAAGACGGCAAGCTGGCCCCCAACGCCGAAGTTGCCAAGGGCGCCGCGGGGATGCTTGACGAACTGCACCTCTGGGCCGGTGCGCTCAAGACCATCCGCTGAGCCGTTCCAGCGGACCGAACGAAGGGCGAGGCCACCCGGCCCCGCCCTTTCGTTTTTGTCGCCCGCCTAGCTCGACACCTGTTCGCGCAGGATCGACGCGGTCAGCGAGATCATCAGATACACCCCGGAAAAGATCAGGAACGCCAGGATCGTGTTTTCGAACTTGCGCGGATAGCTCGGGTCTTCGGATGCGACCGGCACCACAGATGTCGTCAGATACCGCGCCTGGCTGTCGGCATCGCGCCGCGCCTGTTCCAGCCGTTCCAGCGCCGTCTGAAGCATCAGGTCACGGGTCGACAGGTCGGCCTCGGCCAGCTTGATCTGCACCGCGATCTCGGCCAGGGAATTTTCGCCCGTGGTGGCGGTGGTCATCTGCCCGTTCAGATCCGCCAGCAGCGCCTCCAGCCGCCGCACGTCGCCGCGCGCGCCGTCGACCTTGGCCTGATTGGGGCGGGAATTGTCCAGAAGCGCCTGTAGCGCAAGGCGTTTTTCCTGCAACTGGATCTCGATGTTGTTGACCTGCCCGCGCAGGGCGGCGATGCGGCCTTCGGGGTCGATGACGGCGCCTTCCTGTTGCAGGCGCACCAGCTTTTCCTGCGCCTCGGCACGAGCGTTCTGCGCGTCGATCAGCCCGGCAGCCGCATCGTCGACCGCGTTGGACCGCTTGCGCATGGACAGGTTGTCGACGCGGTCCTCGGCATAGCCGATCAGCGCCTCGCTGAACCGCGCGGCGGTGCCGGGATCGGCGGCCTGGATTTCCATCTTGATAACGCCCTCGGTCGGATCGTAGCCGATTTCGATGTTGCGCTTGTAAAGCGCATAGGCAGTTTCGTTCGACGCCTCTGCATCCAGCCGCTGAATCGGGTCGATCCAGTCCTGTTCGTAATGCGCCTTGAACCCTTCATCGGCATCCAGACGCAACATCGCGTCCTTGGACAACAGATAGCTTTGCACCGCGATGGCGTCCTGATTGGTCGCGAACTGCGTCCCCGAGAACATCGACCCTATGGACGACCCCGAGCTTTCGGCCTTGAGGATCAGAAATTCGGATTTGGTCGCGTACATCGGCGTGGCGACGACATAGAAATAATACCCCGCAAGGATCGTCGGCAGCGCCACGAAAAACGCCAGCCGCGTCAGCAGCAGCCACATCTTTCTGCGGCGACGCGCGGCCAGATCGCGCTGAATCTGCATGATCTCGGCGGCGCGGCGTTCGGCGGGGCTGGCGATCTGGGTCGAGGGCAGCTGCGACTTTGCCTCCGGGGTTGTCTGGGGCAGGTTCACCTTGCCACCGGGCACGGGCAGTGGGGCCGATTTCCCGACCGGGGCCCGGTCGTCGTCGCCGGTGCTGTCGGGCACCACCAGTTCCAGCATGTTGGCGCGCTGAAAGGGATCAATGCCGCGAACGCGCAACAGGCGCACCGCGTCGAAATCCGACGTCGGCGCCAACCCGTGTTTCTGCGCGACGCGCCGGGCCATGCGCAACTGGCGCCCTGTCAGCCCCTCGGCCCGGATCGCGTCCATGTCGGTATCGCCAGCGCCCGGCCCGCCTGGATCGGCGGCGGCGTCGCGGACGGGCGGCTGCACCGGCGGGCGCATGCCGGCGGGGGCCTGCACCCGCGCCGGCTGGGCGGGTTGCGCCGGTCCGCGCGGGGCGTCTGGCCGGGTCGCCCCGGTGCCGTCGGCGGGGGTGCGGGCATCGCCCGCCAACGGCCCGGCGGGCGGGTCGCTGCGCGCAATGTCATTCTGCGGAGCCTGCGGCGCCGCGCTGTCGGAAGCCATCTCGCCGCTGCGGCGAATGCGGAACTTCCTAGCCTTGGGTTTCGTAGTCATAAAGCCGCTTCGCCTCTTCCAAGGTTTCAAACATGTGCAGTTTTCCGTCCATCAGGACCGCCGCCTTGCGCGCGAATTTTTCAAGGATCGGCGGCTGGTGCGACACGATCACGATGGTCGTGGTGCGCAACCGCTCGGCAAGGATCTCGCCCGCCTTCTTGTTGAATTCGACATCGGTGCTGTTAGGCATGCCCTCGTCGATCAGGTAGATATCGAAATCCAGCGCCAGCATCAGCGCAAAGGTGAACCGGGATCGCATGCCGCTGGAATAGGTGCCCAGCGGCTGGTCGAAATATTCCCCCAGCCCGCACAGCCAGCGGCAGAAGCTTTCGACGTAATCCGGGTCGATCCCGTACATCCGGGCAATGAACCGGGCATTTTCCCGCGCCGAGATCTTGGCCACGACGCCGCCCATGAACCCCAGCGGAAAGGACACGCGGCTGGTGCTGCGGATTTCGCCCTCGTCCGGCTTTTCCAGCCCTGCCATCATCCGGATCAGCGTGGTCTTGCCGGTACCATTGGGCGCCAGAATGCCAAGCGACTGGCCAAGATCCACCCGGAAAGAGACGCGGTCAAGGATCACCTTGCGCTGCGTGCCCGTCCAGAAGGACTTGCTGACCATGTCGAATTCCAGCATCCACCTTGCCCCGCACAAACGCCCCCTACGGTCATACCGGGGGCAGATTAAGCATGTCTTAGGCGCGGAATCTGGTGATATTATGTCCCGGACCGGAAACAAAGAACAATCGTCGCGCATGTTTTGCGGCGATTGTCAGGGTTTCGCGCCCAAACGCGGCGGCGCGGGCCACAGCGGCGCCGGAAACCTTAAGACGCAGACTCAGGCAAGCGCCCCCCAGGCCAGCCCCGCCGCAAAGGCCCCGATCAGAGCATAGCCAAGATAGGCGGCAAAGACCCGTGGCTTGACCAGCGCCCAGACCGCGACCGCCGCCGGGATGCAGCTGACGCCGCCTGCCACCATAAAGCTCATGGCGGCGCCGGGGGCCATGCCCTGCGCCAGCAGCGCATCCACCAGCGGCACCGCGGCGTAGCCGTTCAGATAGGCCGGCGCCCCGATCAGCGCGCCCAGCAGGATCGGCCAGATGCCGTCGCCGCCCAGCAGGCCTGCGATGGTGTCGGCGGGGATGTAGCGCAGCATCACCGCTTCAAGCAGGTAGGCCAGCGTCAGCCATTTCAGCAGGAAGACAAGGTTGGTCAGCGCCGCGTCGCGAAACGTCTCGCGGCGCGGCGCCTCCTGCCAGAATTTCCACCGGGGCGTGCCCTGAAAGGGTTTCCTGACGCCGCAGCAGCCCCCGACACTGGGCTTTTCGCGCAGCGGAGCGGTGAACACGGGCGTGGATTTCAGCGCCATGGTGCCAAAGCCGCCCAACAGGCCGATCGCCACGGCGGCCGCGGCCTTGCCCAGCGCGAAATCCACCCCTAGCGTGCCGGAGGTCACGAAGAACATCGCCGGGTCCATCAGCGGCGAGGCCAGCCAGAACGCCATGACCGCGCTGAGCGGGGCGCCCACGGCCAGCAGCGCCGCAATAAAGGGGATGACCTCGCAGGAACAGAACGGGGACAGCCCGCCCAGCAGGGCGGCAAGCGCGATCATCCGCGTTTCGCGCCCCTCGAACGCCTTGGCCAGCAAGGTTTCCGCCCCCGCCGCCTTGACGTAGGCCACCGCTGCCACGGCGAAGAGCACGAAGGGCAGCGTGTGCCACAGCGCGCCGATAGCGAAACCCAAGGTGGGAAAGACCTGCGGCGGCTCGACGATGGCGACGGCGACCAGCACCAGCGCGCTGGCCGCCCAGGCCTTGTCGATCCGGGGCCGGCGCGGCGCGGGGTCAGAGGTTTCAGCCATGGTGGTGGTCCTCGTGTTCGTTGCATCCCGGACATTCGGCGCAGCACTCGGTCAGCAGGAAATCGCAAAGCGCCTGCACCTCTTCATAGGCGGCAGCGGCGCAAATGATGCTGCGCCCCTGCTTTTCCTGGCGGACCAGACCGGCCTGCGTCAGGATACGCAGGTGGTGGGTCAGGGTCGATCCGGTCACCCCGGCGCGATCGCCCAGCGCGCCGATACTCAGCCCCCCGGGACCCGAGCGCACCAGCGCCCGGAGCACGCTCAGCCGTTGTTCGGACCCCAGGGCTGCGAATTTGGACGCGGCGATTTCCAGAGGGAAATCTTCGGTCTGAAGGCAATCATGTTTCATGTTTCTAGCATTGTCGAAATATCAGAATCACGCAAGCCATATTTCTACAAATATAGAAACGTAGCTGGCAATTCCGATCGGGGTTCCTATCTGACAGGCATGAACACCCTGACGGATCTTGCCAGCCAGGTGCGCGCCTGCCGCCTGTGCGCCGGACGTTTCGCCGCCACGAAAACCCGCCATGCCCCGCGTCCGGTGGTCTGGTTCGACCCCGGTGCGCGTCTGCTGATCGCCAGCCAGGCACCGGGCATGCGCGCGCATGCCAGCCAGACGCCGTTCGACGATGCGTCCGGAAAGCGGTTGCGCGACTGGCTGGGGCTGGACGAGGCGACATTCTGGGACCGCTCGCGCGTGGCGATCATGCCGATGGCCTTTTGCTTTCCGGGCTATGACGCGGCGGGGGCCGACCTGCCGCCTCCGCCGATCTGCCGCGCCACCTGGCATGACCGGCTGTTCGACGCCCTTGGGGACGTGCGCTTGCGCCTTTATATCGGCGGCTATGCACATCGCTATCATCTGGGCGCCAGGACTGGCGTTACCGAAACGGTCAGCGGCTGGCGCGACCACCTGCCAGGCGCAATTCCCTTGCCTCATCCGTCGTGGCGCAATACCGCATGGCTCAAACGCAACCCGTGGTTCGAGACCGAGCTTCTGCCCGTTCTGCGCACCCGCGTCCGCGAGGCGATGACATGACCGACCTGCTTACCCCGATTGACCACGCCCATGCCGCGATGGAGGCCACGCCGCTGGACGATACCGCCCGGCTGCGGTTCTACGAACGCCTCGCCGATGGCGAGATGTTCATCCTGCTGGCCAGGGAAGCCACCGGCGACACCGTCGAACCCGAAATCTTTGCCCTGCCCGATGCCAGCTTCGTGCTGGTGTTCGACCGCGAGGAACGCCTGTCGCAATTCGTCGGACTGGCCGCGCCCTACGCGGCGCTGTCGGGGCGCGCGGTGGCGTCGATGCTGGCCGGTCAGGGCATCGGCCTTGCGCTGAACCTTGATGTCGCGCCGTCGTCGATCCTGTTGCCGCCCGAAGCGGTGGACTGGCTGAACGACACGCTGGGCCATGGCCCGTCCGAAACCCATGGCACCGTCGAAGAAGTGTCGCCTCCCGGTGGTCTGCCCGAGGCGCTGATCACCGCGCTGGACACGAAACTTGCCACGGCGGCGGGGTTCGCGCGCTGTGCCTGGCTGGCCGGTGTGCGGTATGAGGACAGCACCCGCAGCCATCTGCTGGCCTTTGCCGGCACCGCGCCGGGGGCCGAAACCGCGCTGGCCCGCGCGGTGAACGAGGCGCTGGTGTTTTCGGGGATCGAGGCAGGCTCTCTGGACGTGGTGTTCATCGGCGATCACGATCCGCTGGCTGCGTCGCTGACGCGGGTAGGGCTGCGATTCGACCTGCCCGAGGTCGAATCGCCTGCGCGGGTGGAGCGTATCGCGCCCGGCTCGGACCCGGACAGCCCGCCGATCCTGCGCTAGAGTCAGCCCACCGCGATATTGTCGATCAGCCGCACGCCACCGATCCATGCCGCGGCCAACAGCCGCGCCGGACGATCAGCCCGGTCCAGCAGCGCCAGCCCATCCGCGGCGCGCAGTTCCAGATATTCGACCTTGTCAAATCCCGCCTGCGCCAGCGCAGCGCTGGCATGCGCGGTCAGTTCGGCCATGGACCGCCCGGCGGTCAGCGCCTCGGCCATGCCACGCATTTCGCGACCCATCGCCGGCGCCCTGGCGCGCGCGTCCGCCGGCAACAGCAGGTTGCGCGACGACAGCGCAAGCCCGTCCGGTTCGCGCACCGTGGGGCAGCCGATCACCTCGATGGGGATGTCCAGATCGCGGGCCATGCGGCGCACCACCTGCAACTGCTGGTAGTCCTTTTCCCCGAACCACGCGCGATCCGCCCCGGTTTGCAGGAACAGCTTGGACACCACCGTGGTCACCCCGTCGAAATGACCGGGGCGAAAGGCGCCGCACAGGATTCCCGTCAGCCCCTCCACATGCACCGACGTGGCAAACCCGTCGGGATAGATTTCATCCGGGCCGGGCACATAGACCGCGTCGACACCGAACGGCACGAGCTTGTCCGCATCCGCATGTTCGGTTCGGGGGTAATTTTCCAGATCGGACGGTGTGTTGAACTGCTTGGGGTTCACAAAGATCGTCACGATCACCCGGTCCGCCCCAGCCGTGGCCGCCTGCACCAGGCTCAGATGGCCCTGATGCAGCGCACCCATGGTTGGCACCACGCCAACGGTCTCGCCGGCGCGTTTCCAGGCCGTTACACGGGCGCGCAGGGCCGCCTTGTCGCGAAGGATCTCGGTCATTTCAGGGCCTCTGGCTGGGTGTCGGCAAAGATGTGCTCGGGCGCGGGAAAGGCGCGGGCGCGAACCTCGGAGGCATAGGCGGCAATCGCCGCCTCGGCCTGTGCGCCCAGGGTGGCATAGCGTTTCACGAATTTCGGCTTGAAGGCGGTGAACAGGCCCAGCATGTCGTCTACAACCAGGATCTGGCCGTCGCAGCCCGCCGATGCGCCAATGCCGATGGTGGGAATCGCGATGTCCTGCGTGACCCGGTCGGCCAGCACGGCGGGCACCTTTTCCAGTACCACCGCAAAGGCCCCCGCATCCGCCACGGCGCGGGCATCGCCCAGCAGCGCATCGCCCGCAGCCCCCCGGCCCTGCACCTTGTAACCGCCCAGCGTGTTGATTGATTGCGGCGTCAGGCCGATATGGGCCATCACCGGAATGCCCCGCCCCACCAGAAAAGCGATGGTGCCGGCCATGCCGACCCCGCCTTCCAGCTTCACCGCCCCGGCGCCGGTTTCGGCCATGATCCGCGCGGCGTTGCGGAACGCCTGCTCACAGCTTTCCTCATAGCTGCCAAAGGGCATGTCGACGACCATCATCGCATGGTTCAGCCCGCGTTTGACCGCGCGTCCATGCAGGATCATCATGTCCAGTGTCACGCCAAGCGTGCTTTCCAACCCGTGCAGCACCATGCCGACGGAATCCCCCACCAGCACGAAATCGCACTGCGCGTCCATCAACTGGGCCATGGGCGTGGTATAGGCGGTCAGGCTGACAATCGGCACCCCGCCTTTTCGGGCGCGGATGTCATCCGGCAACGGGGCTGTCTTGCGAGCGTTCGCACTCATGGGGTCCTCCCTCCAGGCACGCGCGCCATCTAGCAGGCCCGGCCCCGCCTTTCCAGTGTCTTGGCCTTGCACCTTGGCGGGAATCCGGCACACTCGGGCCAGACTGCCCCCACAGGAGACCCCGGATGCCCCGCCTTGCCCTTGTCGCCGCCCTGCTGTTCGCCGCCCATGGCGCGGCGGCGCAGCAGACCGACCTGACCGTCGCGCTGCAACTGGAACCGCCGCATCTGGACCCGACGTCTGCGGCCGCCGGGGCCATCGACAGCGTGCTTTATTCCAACGTCTTCGAAGGGCTGACGAAATTCACCGAAACCGGGGCCGTGGTGCCGGGCCTTGCGCAAAGCTGGGAGATTTCGGACGACGGAAAAGTCTACACCTTTCATCTGCGCGAGGGCGTGACCTTTCACGACGGCACCGCCTTTGATGCCTCCGACGTGGTATTCTCGCTGGACCGCGCCCGCGCCGACGACAGCCAGAACGCACAAAAGGCGCTGTTTGACGGCATCGCAGAGGTGACGGCGGCAGATCCCCAGACCGCAACGGTGACGCTGGCCGAACCGGATGGCGATTTCCTGTTCAACCTTGCCTGGGGCGACGCCGTGATGGTCGCGCCCGAAACCATCGACGGCATCAAGCAGACCCCGGTGGGCACCGGGCCGTTTCGCTTTGCCCGCTGGGTCACCGGCGACCGGATCGAACTGGCCCGCCACGACGGCTACTGGGGCGACGCGCCCGCGCTGAGCGACGTCACCTTCCGGTTCATCGCCGACCCGACGGCGGCCTTTGCTGCGATGATGGCGCAGGATATCGACGTGTTCGCGAGTTTTCCCGCCCCGGAGAACCTGCCGATGTTCGACTCCGACCCGCGCTTTCAGGTGCTGCACGGCACGACCGAGGGCGAAACGATCCTTGCGATGAACAACGCCCAGCCGCCGCTTGACGACCCGAACGTGCGCGCGGCCGTGGCCCATGCCATCGACCGCCAGGCCATCATCGACGGCGCCATGTTCGGGCAGGGCACGCCCATCGGCACCCATTTCGCGCCGCATAACCCCGACTACGTCGATCTGACGGACCTGTCCGCCCATGACCCCGACGCATCGCGCGAGCTGCTGGCCGGCGCGGGCTACCCCGAGGGCTTTACCACAACGCTCAAGCTGCCACCGCCCTCTTACGCGCGGCGCGGAGGCGAGATCATCGCCGCCCAGCTGCGCCAGGTCGGCATTTCCACCGAGATCGTCAATCTGGAATGGGCGCAATGGCTGGAAGAAGTGTTTCGCGGCAAGGACTTCGGCATGACCATCGTGTCGCATACCGAACCGTTCGACATCGGCATCTATGCACGGCCCGACTATTACTTTCAGTACCGCAACGCCGGCTTTCAGGACCTGATGACCACGCTGACCGCCACCACAGATCCTGCGGCGCGGTCGGATCTGATCCGACAGGCGCAGCGGATGATCGCCGAGGATCATGTGAACGCGTTTCTGTTCCAGCTGGGCTTTGCCACCGTGGCGGATGCGCGGGTGCGGGGGCTTTGGACCAACCAGCCGACGCAGGCGACCAATCTGACCGCCGTGCACTGGGCGCAATAATCAGCGGCGCAGCGGCAGCACGGACACGGCGACTCCGCCGAGAACAAGGGCGCTGGCCAGCGCAAAGCGCAGGGTCAGCGGCTCGCCCAGAAACAGCATACCGCCCGCCATGGCGATGATCGGCACCGTCAACTGCGCCACGGCGGCGACCGATCCGGGCAGGCGCGGCAGCACCGCGTACCACACCGCATAGCCCAGCCCCGACATCACCGCCCCGGACACAACCGCCAGTGCGATGCCGCTGCCCGTCCAGCCCCCAATCCAGGCCCCAGGCCAGCCCCCAGTCCCGGCATTAATGGCAAACAGCCCGGCCTGCACCAGCAGCCCGACCCCGGCGGCAATGGCGAAATTCGTGGCGGTCGAGTCCAGCGGCGCCTTTGCCAGCCTGCCTGCCAGCGAATAGACGCCCCAGCCGAAACCTGCCGCCAACATGACCAGCGCATGGGGCAGGCTGGTGGCCGCACCCCCCGAGGGCAGCAACAGATAGGCCAGCCCCGCGAACGCCAGCCCCGCCCCGGCCCAGCGTTGCGCGGGGATCGACTCACCCGATAAAACCCCGGCGGCGAACATGGTCACCTGCACCATGCCGAACAACAGCAGCGCGCCAAGTCCCGCGGGCAGCGCATCGTACGCTGCGGAAAACCCGTAGATATACAGCAACAACCCGGCAACGCCGGCCACCCGCCCCGGCCCGGCGATCGTCATCCGCGCCCGCGTGGCCAGCACAAGCACGGCCAGCATGACCGCCCCCGACATCAGCCGCAGCGTGGCGAAACTGGCCGCGTCCATGCCCCCCTGCGTCAGCGCCGCCCGGTTGAGCAGCGAATTGGCGGCAAAGGCGCACATGGTCAGGGCGATCAGGCCGAATGTTTTCACGACATCTCCAAACCCGGTCGAATCAGTCAGAGCGCGCTCCGCCTTCCGCCTTTTTCTTTTTCAGCGCCGCCAGCTTGGCATTCAACGCACCGCGCCGCCGCTTCTGGTAGGCGCGGATCACCGGCACCGTCAGGTAGTAGCATACCAGCGCGGTGATGATGCCGGGCAGGATGCCCCCGATCATGTAGGGATAGAACACCGAATGATAAAAGCCGATCAAGGCCGACCAATCGGTGGGATCGTCCCTGATCCAGGCCAGGGCATTGGTCCACAGATCCGTGCCCGCGCTGGAGAAGCTGGCGACCAGGGATTTGTGATGCGGCTCGTGCCGGTCGATGCCCAGCAACCAATACCCCGTGCGCAGTGACGCGATGCCGATGGGCACATAGGTCAGAGGGTTGCCAAAGAACGTGCCCAGCAGCGACGCGATGATATTGCCGCGCAAGATCCACGCCAGAGTGCCCGCGACGACGAAATGCAGCCCATAAAACGGCGTGAACGTGGTAAACACCCCGGCGAACACGCCCCGCGCAATGGTTTCGGGGGAATCGGGCAGCCGGTGCAGCCGATGCTGGACGTATCGCGCCGCCCGCGCCCAGCCGCCGCGGGGCCAGAAAAGCTCGAGCACGAGTCTCAGGAATGGCCGTCTGTCGCGGCGTTTGAACACGCGTCCCGTCCGTTCGTTTTGCAGTGGCCCGCGCCGGCCCTGCGCTTCAAGTTTCGGCGGCGATCCGGCCGCCGGCCTGTGCCAGGCCCCCCGACGTCGTCCGCCGCAGCGCCTTTGCGCTGACCCTAGCGCCCCGGCGCCCGGAGACCAGCCTATTCGGCGGCGCTGGACACCGCACCCAGCGCCGCATCCCTGCGCCGGTACACCGAGGCCACATCGCTTTCCGCCTCAAGCGCCGAAATCACCGAATGCAGGTGTTCGACATCGCGAAATTCAACGTCCATGTGGATTCGGAAGAAATCGGGCTTGCGATCCACGAAATCAAGGTTGGAAATATTGGCCAGACGTTCACCGATCAGCGAGCAGACCCGCCCGAGCACCCCCGCATCGTTGCCGATGGTCAAATCGAGCGTCGCGTCATAGGCCGCCGGGTGGGCGCCTTCTTCCCAGCGCAGATCGACCCAGCGATCCGGCTGATCCTCCCAGGTGGCAAGCGAATCGCAGTCGATGGCGTGGACATACACGCCCTTGCCACGCTGCGTGATGCCGATGATCCGTTCGCCCGGCAGCGGCTGGCAGCAGCGCGCGCGGGTGAACCCCTGCCCCGGCTCCAGCCCGACAACGGCGCGCTGCGCATCGACTTCGGCCCCGCGCGCGTTGTCCAGTTCGGGATAGACCGCGTGCACCACCTCGCGCGTTGTGATCTCGGCGCTGCCAAGCCGCGCCAAAAGCTCTTGGCGATCTTCGATCCGCAGCGTGCGGGCGGCCTTTTCCAGCACCTTGTCGGTGGCTTTCTTGCCCAGATGTTCAAAGGCCGACCGCGCCAGTTCCGCGCCCAACCGCATGAACCGTTCACGCCCCGCCTCGCGCAGGGCGCGGCGGATGGCGGTGCGGGCCTTGCCGGTGGTGGCGATATCCAGCCAGGTGGCCTGCGGCGTCTGACCTTCGGCGGTGATGATCTCGACCGACTGGCCGTTCTTCAGCCGGGTCCAGAGCGGCACGCGGATGCCGTCAACCTTGGCGCCGACGCAGCCCGACCCGATGCGCGTGTGGATCGCATAGGCGTAATCCAGCGGCGTCGCCCCGCGCGGCAGCTTGACCACGTCGCCCTTGGGCGTGAAGCAGAACACCTTGTCGGAATACATCTCTAGCTTGACCGCTTCGAGAAATTCGTCGTGATCCTGTTCTGAATCGAATTGTTCGGTCAGCGAGGCGATCCAGCGCGCCGGATCGACGGCAAAGGGGTTTTCGCTGCGTTCGCCATCGCGGTACGACCAGTGGGCGGCGACGCCGGTTTCGGCCACATCATGCATCTGGCGGGTGCGGATCTGCACCTCGACCCGCTTGCCGTCGCGGCCCGACACGGTGGTGTGGATGCTGCGATAGCCGTTGGATTTGGGCTGGCTGACGTAATCCTTGAACCGCCCCGGCACGGCGCGCCAACGCTGGTGGATGACGCCAAGCGCCCGGTAGCAATCCATTTCGCTGCGGGTGATGACGCGAAAGCCATAAATGTCGGACAGCCGGGAAAACCCGACCCCCTTGTCCTGCATCTTGCGCCAGATCGAATAGGGTTTTTTCGCGCGCCCGAACACCTCGGCGTCGATATCGGCCTTTTCCAGTTCATCGCGCATGTCGCCGGTGATGCGGTGGATCACATCGCCGGTTTCCTTTTGCAGGTTGATGAACCGGCGGATGATGCTGGCGCGACCCTCGGGATTGAGCACCCGGAACGCCAGGTCTTCGAGCTCTTCGCGCATCCATTGCATGCCCATCCGGCCCGCAAGCGGCGCATAGATATCCATGGTTTCACGGGCTTTTTGCACCTGCTTTTCGGGGCGCATCGCCTTGATCGTGCGCATGTTGTGCAAACGGTCGGCCAGCTTGACCAGGATGACCCGCAGATCCTTGGACATGGCCATGAAAAGCTTGCGGAAATTCTCGGCCTGCTTGGTTTCCGAGCTGGACAGCTGAAGATTGGTCAGCTTGGTGACGCCGTCCACCAGTTCGGCCACATCCGAACCGAAGCGCTCGGCGATGTCCTTGTAGGACGCGCGCGTGTCTTCGATCGTGTCGTGCAGCAACGCGGTGATGATCGTCGCATCGTCAAGCTGCTGCTCGGTCAGGATGGCGGCAACAGCAACGGGATGGGTGAAATAGGGTTCGCCGGAATGGCGCATCTGCCCGTCATGCATCGCGCGACCGAAATCATAGGCCGCGCGGATCAGGGTTTCATTCGTCTTGGGATTGTAGTTGCGGACCAGCGCAACCAGGTCTTCCGACGCGATCATGGGCGTCTTTCCTTAATCAGGCCCGCAACAACGAGCCTTAGCTCTCTCCTTGCGCCTCCATGAGCGCGCGCAGCAGTTTTTCCTCGGACATGTCGTCTTCGGCGGGCTTGTCCTGCTCGGCACCCATCAAAAGCGCCATGCTGTCGTCTTCGGGTTCGTCGATTTCGATCTGGGTCTGGTGCGACTCGATCAGACGTTCGCGAAGCTCATCCGCCGACTGGGTTTCTTCGGCGATCTCGCGCAGCGAGACGACCGGGTTCTTGTCGTTGTCGCGGTCCACCGTAATCGGGCTGCCAGCGGCGATTTCGCGCGCGCGATGCGCGGCGAGCATCACCAGCTCGAAGCGGTTGGGAACCTTGTCGACGCAATCTTCTACCGTCACGCGGGCCATGTGCGTATCACCTATCCGGTTAGCCGTCAGAAAGGCGACACCTAACTTGGATGCCGGGGGATGACAAGCGCGATTCGCTCAAACGGGCTTGACTTCGCCGCGCGCTTCGGCAGGCAGCGCGTCGTGCATCTGACGCACGGTCAGGCCGATGACAGGGTGGCGCCAGTCCGGCGCCACGTCCATCAGCGGCACCAGAACAAAGGCCCGCTCGTGCAGCCTTGGGTGGGGCAAGATCAACCGGTCCGGGGCGCGGGCGGTTTGCGCATCCAGGGGCAGGGTGCGCCATTTTTCATAGCTCGGCAGATCCGGCACAATTTCGTGCCCCACCGCGAGCAGATCGAGATCAAGGCTGCGCGCCGCCCATCTGACGGCGCGAATTCGGCCATGATCCGCCTCGACCGAATGCAGCATCTCAAGCAGGGATTCGGGGCCAAGATCCGAACACAGCGCGGCACATGCGTTGACGTAATCCGGCCCGGCATCTTTAGGAAAACATGGAGTCTTGTAAAACCTCCCGACCTTGCGGACCGACACCCCCCGCGCCTGCAAACCGGCCAGTGCGCTGCGCAGCGTTTCAACCGGGCCGTCACCACCGAAAGGCGTATTCGCGCCTAGGGCGATCAAGATTTCTTGTCCGACAGGCATCAGTGAACTATCCTTTTGATCAGGCCTGCCGGGTTGAAGCCGCCGGCGAAAACAATAATATTCTTGGATCGGCCTCGCGGCCCTTTTCACACTCACGGTTTATTCCGCGCGGCCAATTGCTGAAAGGACATTTTATGTTTTACAAGGACGAACGGCTCGCGCTGTTCATAGATGGCTCGAACCTGTATGCCGCCGGAAAGGCGCTTGGGTTCGACATCGACTACAAGCTGCTCCGACAGGAATTCCTGCGCAGGGGAAAGATGGTGCGCGCGTTTTACTACACGGCGCTTCTGGAAAACGATGAGTATTCGCCGATCCGCCCGCTGGTCGACTGGCTGCACTACAACGGCTTCACCATGGTGACCAAACCGGCCAAGGAATACACCGACAGCCAGGGCCGCCGCAAGGTCAAGGGCAACATGGACATCGAACTGGCGGTCGATGCCATGGAACTTGCACCGCGCGTCGATCACATCGTGCTGTTCTCGGGGGACGGTGATTTCCGCCCGCTGGTGGAATCGCTTCAGCGGCAGGGCGTCCGGGTGTCGGTCGTATCGACCATCCGCAGCCAGCCGCCGATGATCGCCGATGAACTGCGGCGGCAGGCGGATAATTTCATCGAACTCGATGAACTGCGCGACGTCATCGGCCGCCCGCCCCGCGAACAGCAGGCCGAGCGCAATTTCGAGGTCGCCACAAGCGCGACACGCTGATGGAACCGATGGCAGGGCGGTGGCCTTCATGGGGATGAGGCCCCGCGCCCATGCTGTCTGAGGCCGCCGCTCTCGGCGGCCTTTTCCTTGCCGCCTTCGGCGCGGCGACCATCCTGCCGTTCCAGTCCGAGGTGGTCTTTGTCGGGATGCAGCTGGGGCAGGCGGCTCCACTGCCGCTGATCGTTCTGGTCGCCAGCGTGGGCAACGTGCTGGGCGCCGTGGCGAATTATCTGCTGGGGATCTGGCTGGAGCACTATCGCCACAGGCGCTGGTTTCCCGTGACGCAAGCGCAACTGGACAAGGCAAAGCGTGTTTATGCCCGCTGGGGAGTCTGGACGCTGCTGTTCAGCTGGGCGCCCCTCGGGGATGCCTTTACCGTCGTTGCGGGGGTCATGCGCACCCATTGGCTGGTGTTCCTGATCCTCGTCACGCTCGCCAAGACCGGGCGCTACGTCGCGCTGGCCTGGGCCACCGCGCTTGCCTCCGGCGGCAGCTGAGCGGGCACCGCGTCGCGCGCCCTGCGCAATTGCAACGCCGCACTGGATTCAGGCGCGATTTGCGCCTAGGTCTGGACCTGCACAGGAGACCCCGATGACCGCTCAGAAGCTGACCCTTTACCTTGCCGCACCGCGCGGTTTCTGCGCCGGCGTGGACCGCGCCATCAAGATCGTCGAGATCGCGCTGCACAAATGGGGCGCGCCGGTCTATGTCCGCCACGAGATCGTGCACAACAAGTTCGTCGTCGACAGCCTGCGCGACAAGGGCGCCGTTTTTGTCGAGGAGCTGTCGGACTGTCCGCCCGATCGCCCCGTGATCTTTTCCGCCCATGGTGTGCCCAAGGCCGTCCCGGCCGAGGCCGCCCGGCGCAAGATGGTCTATGTCGATGCCACCTGCCCGCTGGTCAGCAAGGTGCATATCGAAGCCGCCCGGCACCATGAAAACGGGCTGCAAATGATCATGATCGGCCATGCGGGCCACCCCGAAACCATCGGCACCATGGGCCAGCTGCCCGATGGCGAGGTGCTGCTGGTGGAAACCGTCGCCGACGTGGCGCAGGTGCAGGTGCGCGATCCCGAACGTCTGGCCTTTGTCACCCAGACCACACTGTCGGTGGATGATACCGTTGACATCGTCGCCGCGCTGCGCGCCCGCTTTCCCGCCATCGTCGGCCCCCACAAGGAAGACATCTGCTACGCCACCACCAACCGTCAGGACGCGGTCAAGGTCATCGCGCCCGATTGCGACGCGCTGCTGGTGGTGGGCGCGCCCAACTCGTCCAATTCGCGCCGCCTGGTCGAGGTCGCGCGCAAGGCCGGCTGCACCTATGCCCAGCTTGTCATGCGCGCCAGCGACATCGACTGGCGCGCGCTGGAGGGCATCAGGACGGTGGGCGTGACCGCCGGTGCCTCGGCCCCCGAAGTGCTGATCGACGAGGTCATCAACGCCTTTTGCGACCGCTACGACGTGGATGTGCGCACCGTCGAAACCGCCACCGAGAATGTCGAGTTCAAGGTGCCCCGCGTGCTGAGGGAACCCGCATGACCCGCGGACTGCGCGCCTGATGGGCCAGGTTCCGCGCTCTGCCCTGCTGCTGGCCATCGCCGGGCTGATCCCCCTTGGCTGGAGCGTCGCGACGCTGGTGTCCGACCCCGCGTACGAGGTCAGCTATTCGGTGCTGGGCGGTCGCTTTGTCGGCCCCTACCTGCACCTGTCCTGGGGCGCGGTGATCCTTGCCTTCATGTCCGGGGTGCTCTGGGGGTTTGCCACCAAGGCGCCACGCGACCAGGCGGCGGTGTGCTACGCGCTGTCGGTGATTCCGGCGCTATGGGCGTTCTTCATGGCGGGCGGCGGGCCGGTGTCCGCAGGCATGAACCTGATCTTCGGCTACCTCGGGTTGCTGGCACTGGACTGGCAGTTCTGGCGCTGGGGCCTGGCCCCCGGCTGGTGGCTGCACCTGCGCCTGCCGATGACCGTCGGCGTGGTGGCCCTGCTGCTGTTCGGTGTGATGGCGTGACTGATGCGCCGAGGCCCCAGGCCCCTGCCCGACACCGCCCGCACCATTGTCCCCGGCGCGCCCCGCCCTCTGGTCGGCACCGGCCTTGCCGACCCCGGCGTGCCCGCTGCGGTCGGGGCCTTGACGGCGGCGGCGCGACAGGGATATGCGTCCTCGCCCATGACTGACCTGTTTGCATATACCGACGGAGCCTGCTCCGGAAATCCCGGCCCCGGGGGTTGGGGCGTGCTGTTGCGCGCCATGGACGGCGCGACCGTATCCAAGCAGCGCGAATTGTCCGGCGGCGAGCCCGATACCACCAACAACCGAATGGAACTGATGGCGGCGATTTCGGCGCTGGAATCGCTGACCCGCCCATCGAGCATCACGGTCATCACCGACAGCGCCTATGTGAAGAACGGCGTCACCGGCTGGATTCACGGCTGGAAGCGCAACGGCTGGAAGACCGCCGCCAAGAAGCCGGTCAAGAACGCCGAACTGTGGCAGCGCCTGGACGCGGCGCAACACCGCCACGACGTCACCTGGAAATGGGTCAAGGGGCATGCCGGTCACCCGGAAAACGAACGCGCCGACGAACTGGCGCGGGCCGGAATGGCCCCCTTCAAGCCCGGCAAGGGCTGAAATCCGGCCCCGCGCATGACCCCGCTCGCCATGCTGGATTATGCGTCAGTGCTGGTCTTTGCCCTGACCGGGGCGCTGGTGGCCAGCCGGGCGCAGCTGGACATCGTCGGGTTCTGTTTCATGGCCTGCCTCACCGCTCTTGGCGGCGGCACCATGCGCGACCTTCTGCTTGACCGCGAGGTGCTCTGGATCGGCAACCCCGCCTATCTTGCCGTCGCCAGTGCGGCGGCGGTCACGGTGTTCTTTGGCGCGCATCTGCTGGAAAGCCGGATGCGCGCGATTCTCTGGCTGGACGCCGCTGCGCTCAGCTTTGCCGTGCCCGCCGGTGCCGGGATCGCCTATGGCGCCGGGCTCGGCTGGCCGCTCGTGCTGGTGATGGGGGTGATGACCGGCTGCCTTGGGGGGCTTATGCGCGACGTCGTCGCCAACGAAGTCCCCCTTCTGCTGAAACAGGGCGAACCCTACGCCACCTGCGCGCTGATCGGCGCCGGAGCGCTGTTGCTTGCCGAAGGCACCGACATGCTCCCCGGACGCGGCGCGCTGATAGGGGCGATAATCACCTTTGTCGCGCGTGCCGGAACGCTGGCGTTCGGCTGGCAGCTTCCGGTCTACAAAAGCCGCCCGCCACGCAGCTGACACCCCCGGACCTTGCGCCCGGCCGCGCTGTCCGGCCTGCCTCCGGAGGGAGTTTTCCTGGCACGATGAAGTCCAAGGTGCCGCGCCCCGGCTTCATCTTGCCCCTTAAACTCCGGGGGGCTGCAAAGCAGCGGGGGCAGCGCCCCCTTTGTTCTTTTCGCCCTTGCGCTATTGAAGGTCGGAAAACGCCGCCTGAAGCCGTTCGCCCGCCTCGATCACCCGCGCGCGCGGGGTGGCGATGTTGAAGCGCAGAAAGCTTTCGCCGCCGGTGCCGAAGGTGCGGCCCTGGTTCGGCGCGATGCGGGCCTCTTGCTGGACCCGGCGGGAGATTTCGGCCTCGTCCATGCCGGTGCCGCCGAAATCCACCCAGGACAGGTAGGTTGCCTCAAGCGGCATTGCGCTTACGCCCGGAATCGCGCTTATCGCGGCATCCAGAACCTTGCGGTTGCCGTCAAGATAGACGGTCAGTTCGTCCACCCAGGCCGCGCCTTCGGGCGAATAGGCCGCCGTGGCCATGACGAGCCCGAAGCTGTTGGGCGAAAGACCCAGCCCCGCCATCCTGGCGGCGAATTGCGCGCGCAGTTTCGGATCCGGAATGATGACGTTGCCGGTGTGCGATCCGGCGATGTTGAAGGTCTTGGTGGAGGCCGTCATCATCACCAGCCGATCCGTTACGCCGTCGATCAGCGCCATTGGCGTGTGGACCTGCCCCGGCATCAGCAGATCGTGGTGGATTTCATCCGACACCAGCACAAGGTCGTGCTTGCGGGCAAATTCCGCCAGTTGCTGCAACTCGTCCCGCGTCCAGACGCGCCCGCCGGGGTTGTGCGGCGAACACAGCATCAGCAGCTTTTCCGATCCGGTCATCAGCGCGTCATAGGCGCTGAAATCCATCTCGTAGCGCCCGTCTGTCAATGCCAGGGGCAGTTCGCGAACCGTGCGCCCGGCGGCTTTGATCACCCGCGAAAAGGCGTGATAAACCGGTGTGAACAGTACCACAGCATCGCCCGGATCTGTCCATGTGTCGACGCAGATCGCCGTTCCGTTGACAAGCCCGTGCGTGGTGAACACCCATTCGGGCGACACCTCCCAGCCGTGTCGGTGCGACATCCACCAGCGGATTGCACCCAGATAATCCGAATCGTCGCCGAAATAGCCATAGACCCCATGATCGACCATGCCCTGCAGCGCCACCTGAACGCAGTCGGGCGGGCGGAAATCCATGTCCGCAACCCACATCGCAAGCCCGTCGTCGGGCGAGACCCCGTAAAGCGCTTCCATCTTGTCCCATTTGGCACAATGGGTGCCGACGCGGTCGATCACTTCGTCGAAACGGCTGGTCATGAGCAAAGATCCTAAGGTTTGTTCGCGGGCGAACGGTACCCTTATGATCGGCGGACGCAAGCCCTGCCGCTTGCGCAACGAGCCGGTTTTTCCTACATCACCTTGGTGAAATCTCTTAGAGGAGCCGCATGAAACGCCCGATCCTCATCCATCCGGACCCGCGCCTGAAAAAGCTGTGCGACCCCGTGCCCGACATGTCGGATGCGCTGCGCGCGCTTGCCGAGGACATGCTGGAAACCATGTATGACGCGCCCGGCATCGGCCTTGCGGCGCCCCAGGTCGGCGTGATGTCGCGGATGATCGCGCTGGATTGCGCCAAGCCCGACAATGGCGAAGAGGCCCGGCCGCTGGTCATGGTCAACCCCCGGGTCATCGCCAGTTCGGACGAACGCAACGTCTATGAAGAAGGCTGTCTGTCGATCCCCGACCAGTACGCCGATGTCGAACGCCCCAAGCTGGTCGAGGTCGAATGGATGGATCTGGACGGGAACGCGCAGCGCGAAGAATTCGACGGGCTGTGGGCGACCTGTGTGCAGCACGAAATCGACCACCTGGACGGCAAGCTGTTCATCGACTACCTCAAGCCGCTGAAGCGCCAGATGATCACCCGCAAGATGGTGAAGCTGAAGCGCGACAGGGCGCGCGCATGACCGTTCGCCCCATCCTGCTTTGGCCCGACCCCAGGCTGTCGCAGCCCTGCGGGCCGGCAGACCCGGCGCGGATCGACGCCTTGGTCACCGATCTGTTCGAAACCATGTATGACGCGCCGGGGCGCGGCCTGGCGGCACCGCAGATCGGCGTGCTTGACCGGGTTTTCGTGATGGACGCGGGCTGGAAGGACGGCGAGATGACGCCGCTCGCCTGCATCGACCCCGAGATTGTCGAAATGTCGCCAGACACGGCCAAAGGCCCCGAAGGCTGCCTGTCGATCCCCGGCGTCACCGCGCAGGTCGCCCGCCCGGTCCGGGTGCGTATGGCCTTCACCGACCTCGCCGGCTCCCGGCAGGAGCGTCTGTTCACCGGCGCCGAAGCCATCGTCGCGCAACATGAATACGACCACCTCGAAGGCCGGGTGCATTTCGACCGCCTGTCGCCGCAAGACGCCGAGGCGCTGAAAAGCGACTACAGGGCCCTGGCGTGACCGCGCGGCGCTGCATCCCCTGGCCCGACAAGCGCCTGCGCACCCCCGCCGCCCCGGTCGAGACCATCACCGACGACGTCCGCGACATCTGGCGCGACATGATCGACACGATGGAGGCGATGCCCGGCGTGGGCCTTGGGGCGCCGCAAATCGGCGTGATGCTGCGGCTCGCGGTGGTCGATGCGTCGGAGGAACGGGGACAGGCCGTGCGCATGGCCAATCCGGAAATCCTGCACGCCAGCGTCAAGCTGCGTTCCCACGACGAGGCCAGCCCCAACCTGCCCGGCGTCTGGGCCACGATCGAACGGCCGCGCGGCGTGACGGTGCGGTTTCTCGACGAATCGGGCAAGACCGCAGAGCGGGACTTTGTCGGGCTGTGGGCGACCAGCGTTCAGCATCAGATCGACCACCTGAACGGCAGGATGTATTTCGACCATCTCAGCAAGACCCGGCGCGCCATGCTGATCAAGCGCGCCGGTAAGAACCGTTCCTGACAGCGGCCCGGGGGCCAAATTTTTTAGCTAAAAAATTTTCCCAGCCCGACCGTCAGCCTTGCCGCAACCGGACGAGCAGCGCGCGCGATGGCGCTGCGGTGACGCCCAGCCCTTCGCGGGACTGATAGGCGGAAATCGCCGCTTCGGTCTTGCTGCCGAACACACCGTCGGGCGTCCCGAGGTCATAGCCCTTTCGCGACAGCAGCGTTTGCAGCTCGACCCGCTCGTCCTTGGTAAAGCCGTAGCGATCCGGCGGGAAGGTGCCGCGCAACGGCCCTGCCCCGGCGATCCGGTCCGACAGATGCCCGACGCCCAGCCCGTATTTCTCGGCGTTGTTGTAGCGCAGGATCGCGCCGAAATTGCGAAACACCAGAAAGGCCGGACCGCCGATGCCCGAGGGCGCAAGGATCGACCCCGCCCCGCCCGGCAGCCGGTCGCCACCGGCCGGAGTGACGCCCAGCGACGCCCAGTCGGACCGCGTGCTGCCGCGCCCCGTGAGCGACGGCGCGAACCCGGCGGGCAGGCGCACCTCCAACCCCCATGTCTCGCCCCTGCGCCAGCCGCTTTGCGACAGGTAGCTTGCGGTCGAGGCCAGCCCGTCGGTCGGATCGTCGGACCAGATGTCACGGCGCCCGTCGCCGTGGAAATCCACCGCATAAGCCTGGAACGTGGTAGGGATAAACTGGGTGTGGCCCATTGCCCCGGCCCAGCTGCCGGTCAGGCGCGGCGCCGCAATATCGCCCCGCTGAATAATCCCCAGCGCCGCGATCAACTGCTTTTCAAAGAACGCGCCGCGCCGGCCGTCGAACGCCAGCGTCGAGGTCGCGGACACCACCGGGATGTCGCCGCGCCGCGCGCCGTAGTTGCTTTCCATACCCCAGATCGCGGTAACCACCTGCGCGGGCACACCGTAGCGCGATTCGATCTCGCGCAGCAGGGCGCCATGGCGAGCCAGCATCGCCCGCCCGGTCGCGACCTTGGTATCAGAGGCGGCGATGGCGAAATAATCTTCGAGCGAACGGGTAAATTCGGTCTGGCTGCGGTCGCGCGTCACCACGCCGGGCAGATAGCCCGCGCCCCTGAACCCCGCGTCCAGCGTCGCCGCCGAAATCCCCTGCCCCATCGCGCGCGCCCGGAAATTCGCGACCCAGGCGCTCCAGCCGGGGTTGGGCTGCGGCAGAAGGTCGGGATCAAGCCCGCGCCCACCACCCGAGGGCGCCAACGCGGCACCGCCCGCGCATCCCGACAGCAGCATCAGCGTGCCGCCTCCCAAAAGCGCCGCGCGCCTGTTCATGTGCATTCCGACGTGCATCCTGCCCTACCCCCTGTTCGTTTTCGGGTGTTTTATCTGCGCGCCACTGTGCCCCGGCGCACGGGAACCGGCAAGCGGTGCAAGCGCCTTTCCGCGCAGACGACGCGCGGTTCAGGGACCCGACGGCGATGCCGGCCACCGCTTCGGGGATGTCGATGAAGGGCGCAACCCGCATGCCCCCGCCCGGCGCTGTGCCGGACGGGGGCAATTCTGGCGTCGAGCGCGGCCGCGTCTTAGCCGAACACCGCATTCAGCGTGGCCGAGGGGCGCATCACGGCGGCGGTCTTGTCCGCGTCGCCGTGGAAATAGCCGCCCAGATCGACGGCCTTGCCCTGCGCGGCGGCCAGTTCGGCCAGGATCGCCGCCTCGCCTTCGGTCAGCGCCTTGGCGATGGAGGCGAAATGCGCCGACAGCTCGGTATCCGCGGTCTGCGTCGTCAGCGCCTCGGCCCAGTAGCGGGCGAACCAGTAGTGACTGTCGCGGTTGTCCGGCTCACCGACCTTGCGCGAGGGCGAACGGTCGTTGTCCAGAATGCCCTGGGTCGCCTTGTCCACCGCATCTCCCAGCACGCGGGCCTTTTCGTTGCCGGTCTGGTCCGCGAGGAACTTGAAGCTTTCCCCCAGCGCGCAGAATTCGCCAAGCGAGTCCCAGCGCAGGTGGTTTTCTTCCATCAGCTGCTGGACATGTTTGGGGGCGGACCCGCCCGCGCCGGTTTCAAACAGCCCGCCGCCGTTCATCAGCTTGACGATGGACAGCATCTTGGCGCTGGTCGCCAGTTCCAGAATGGGGAACAGGTCGGTCAGGTAGTCGCGCAGCACGTTGCCGGTGATGGCGATGGTGTTTTCGCCCTTGGTGATGGTTTCAAGACTTGCCACGGTGGCTTCGCGGGGGGCCATGATCTCAAACTTGTCGGCAACGCCGCGCGCGTCGAGGATCGCCTTGACGTAGACGATGAGCTCGGCGTCATGGGCGCGGTTTGCGTCCAGCCAAAAGATCGCGCGATAGCCGGTCGCCTTCTGACGGTCGATGGCCAGGTTCACCCAGTCTTCGATCGGGGCCTTGCGGGCCGAGGCCGAGCGCCAGATGTCGCCCGCTTCGACGCTGTGCGAATGCAGCACGGTGCCATCGTCCAGGATCATCTTGACCGTGCCCGCGGCGGGCAGTTCGAACGTGGTGGGGTGGCTGCCGTATTCCTCGGCCTTTTGCGCCATCAGGCCGATGTTCTGAACGGTACCGGCGGTGGCGGGGTTCAGCTTGCCGTTGGCCTTGAAAAATTCGATGGCCGCGTCATAGACCGGCGCATAGCTGTTGTCGGGGATCACGCAGTTGGTGTCGTGTTCCTTGTTGTCCGGGCCCCAGCCCTTGCCGCCGGCGCGGATCAGCGCGGGCATGGACGCGTCGATGATGACGTCCGAGGGCACATGCAGGTTGGTGATGCCCTTGTCGGAATTCACCATGTACATCGGCGGGCGTTCGGCGCGCACCTCTTCGATGGCCTTCAGGATCTCGGGTTCGCCCGACACGCGGTCCAGCAGCGCGCCAAGGCCGCCGTTGGGGTTCACGCCAAGCTCGGCCAGCTTGTCGCCGAATTTCTCGAATACCGGGGCCAGCCACACCTTGACCGCGTGGCCAAAGATGATCGGGTCCGAGACCTTCATCATTGTGGCTTTCATGTGCAGTGAGAACAGCGTGCCCTCGGCCTTGGTCTTTTCGATCTCATCCGCAAGGAAGCTGTCCAGCGCGGCGACCGACATGAAGGTCGCGTCCACAACGGTGCCCTCGGGATAGGCGACGCCTTCTTTCAGCACGGTTTCGCCATCGGCGGTTTCCAGCACGATTCTGGCGGTTGCGGATTTCGCCAGCGTGGCCGAGACTTCGTTGGAAAAGAAATCGCCGCCCGACATCGACGCAACGCGGGTCTTGCTGTCGGCACCCCATTCGCCCATGCGGTGCGGGTTGGACTGGGCATAGCTTTTCACCGCGGCGGCGGCGCGGCGATCAGAGTTGCCTTCGCGCAGCACCGGGTTCACGGCGGACCCCTTCAGCGTATCGTATTTGGCACGGGCGGCTTTTTCGGCGTCTGTCGCGGGCGCATAGGGGTAATCGGGCAGCGCATAGCCCTGTTCCTGCAACTCTTTGACCGCCGCCACCAGCTGGGGTTCGGATGCCGAGATGTTGGGCAGCTTGATGACGTTGGCCTCGGGTTTTTTCACCCATTCGCCCAACCACGCCAGATCGTCGGATTGCTTTTGCGCGTCGCTCAGCACCTCGGGGAAGGTGGCGATGATGCGCCCGGCGAGAGAAATGTCACGGGTGCCCACCGACACGCCGGCGGCCTTTGCAAAGCTCTGGATGATCGGCAGCAGCGAGGCCGAGGCCAGCTCGGGCGCTTCGTCTACCTTGGTATACACAATGTCGGGCGTGTTCTGGTCTGCCATGTTCACTTCGATCCTCCGGATGTAGTGGGGGAGATGCCGTTGGGCGGCGGAATGTCTGCGCGCATGGGCTTACCATCCCTGCCACAGGGCAGAAAGCCCCTATTGCAGGTGTTTGCGCCGACCCGCCCGAACGACACCGCCAAGCTCGGGCCCACCCAGACCGGCGCCCGGCGCGCCCGTTCCAGTTGCAGCGCAGCACGGATCGGTTCGAACGCGCGGGTGACCGGGTTCCAGGCACAGATGTCGCGCAGCGCGACGAAATAGCTGCGGCGTGTCCGACATGCCTGCGACATGCCAAGGTCCAGCCCGCGCTTTGGCCGCTGGGAATCGCCAGGGCCGGTCACCGCCGGCGTCAGGTCCGCGTCAGGTCTGTGTCCGGCGGCGGGCACGGCGTTGCACCGGGTGCGGTGCCAGCCAGTTCACCGCCAGCATCGCCGCGATGACGCTGATAGCGCAGACCAGCGGCATGACCACATCGAAGGGCTGGAATGCCACGCTGTTGGCCCCGCCCGCAATGACCACCGGCACGCTTTTCCAAGGGGGGCGCCCTGGGTGGCCTATGTGCGGCCCCCGGACTGGATACGGCGTCTGATGGCAAGGCATCTCTCTTCCTGCGAAGGGGATGCCGAAGCGAAGCGGGGAAACGGTCAGCCGATGCCAGAGGGGGTGCCCTGACGCACTCCGCGCGCGGGACAATCGACGGGGAAATGCGCGAAAAAACAGGCGGGACATCGGCGCTGAAGACGCTGGGCCAAAGGCGGACAGACACCCGGATCACCGGGGGCGGTCCGTGCGGCATGTGCTGCCAGAGACGGTGCAGCCGGGGGCGGCAGGGCGCCGCCCCTTGCCGTCGACCAAGGCGCGCGCGGAACCGGCGGCTGGCGTGCGTCGACGTCACCGGCCATGGCCCCGGCATCCCTGAACAGGATCAACGCCGGATCCGGCACCGCGAAGTGCGTCGGCAAGGGCGTTGTCCTTGCCGACGGATGACGCAGGCGCCGGGCTTTTCAGCTTGCCCGTCAGGGGGGTGCGGCCTATCGCAAGGAATGACCCCAAGCCAGGAGCCCCGCATGGACCCCCGCCAGCTAGAGATGACCGTTCTCATGACGCCGGACATGGCCAATTTCAGCGGCAAGGTGCACGGCGGTGCGCTGCTGAACCTGCTCGACCGGGTGGCGTTCAGCTGCGCCTCGCGGTTTTCCGGACGCTATGCGGTGACGTTGTCGGTGGATCAGGTGACCTTCAAGCAGCCCATCAACGTGGGCGAACTGGTGACCTTTCGCGCCAGCGTGAACCACGCGGGCCGCACCTCGATGGAAGTCGGCATCCGGGTCGAAGCGGAAGACATCCGCAAGGGCACCCGCCGCCACACCAATTCGTGCTATTTCACCATGGTCGCCGTCGATGACGACGGCAAGCCCGCCGAGGTGCCCACGCTCAGGATCCTGACCGAGACGGAGGCCAAGCGCAACCGCTCGGCCGGGGTGCGCCGCAGGCTGCGCCGCCAGTTTTCGCAAGAGCTGGCCCGCGCGGCCGAAGGCCCGCACCCCTGAGCGCGACCAGGGACCTGGCCGTTTTCACGATATGGGACAGGCCCAGCCCACTCCGCTGGCAGTGTTCCAGACACCGAAGACGACCCCGCCCCGCCTTTCGAAGGCGGAAACCAAATGGTCCGCACCAGACCTGCCGCGACGCTGGACGACATCGCTCTTGCGATCCCGTGCCGGGGGAGTGACGCCACCATGCAGTCGCGTGGCCGGGGGCTGAGAATCCGCGACGTGCTGATGCCAGACCGCGAACAGGCCGCCGAGGCGGATTATATGCATCGCGCGGCGCCCGGCAGGGCCGCGACGAAACCGGCGGAATAAGGGGGCTGCGCCCTCCCGGATATGTTCGCGACAGGAAACCGCCGCGGCGCCTTAGCCGTCGCGCGCGGGCAGCGGGCGGGTCAGCACATAGGACGCGGCGCCGCCCATGGCGATGCCCTGAAACAGCAGCGCCTGCCACGGCAGCCCCATGGCAAGACTGATGGCAAAAACTCCGGCCATGCTGCCCACCGCAAGCGTGCGGGCGCGGGCGGAAACCGCTCCCTCAGCCTGCCAGTCGGCAATCATCGGGCCAAACACGCGGTTGCGCAACAGCCAGGCATGCATGCGGTCCGACCCGCGGGCGTAACAGAACGCAGCCAACAGGACGAAGGGCGTCGTGGGCAGCACCGGCAGCGCGATGCCAAGCACGCCCAACCCCAGCGCGATTGACCCGAAAATGATCCAGAAGATACGCAAGATGCCTCCGCCGGGGCGCATGTCGCCCCCGCGCAAAATAGCGCCTGGCCGCACCGGAGGGAAGGCGGTCATGCAACGATGCGCACGGGGGTGCCCTTGTAAGCTGGCGTGGCCGAGTTCTTTTCGTGATAACCCAACGGCACCAATGGGTTAAGCTCTGGATAGTACCCTGCGATGCAGCCATCGGGCAGGTCGTATGGGGTGACTGTCAGCCCATCGACACGGCGCGCGACACCGTCATCGACCAAGGTTTCCAGCGCGACGACCTGGCCTTCGCTCAGCCCGAGCCGCTGCATTTCGCCCCGGTTGACCAGCACCACCATGCGCCCGCCCTTCAGCCCTCGCAGACGATCGGAAAAGCCGTAGATGGTGGTGTTGAACTGGTCGTTGGACCGCAGGGTGATGAGCGTCATTCCGGTGGTGCCGGGGGCCTGCCCCAGAGCCGACATCGTGCTCGGCGTGGTGAACCGCGCCCTGCCGCTATCGGTCTTCCAGATGCGATCACGCGCGGGATTGCCACGATAAAAGCCGCCCGGCTGCATCAGTCTTTGATTGAAATCGGCGAAATCGTCGGGATAGGTCTGTTCGATCAGATCGCGCACCAGATCGTAATTTGCCGTCCAGTCGCGCCAGCGCAGCGCCGGATTGGCGGGCAACGTCGCCTCGGCCATGCCTGCCACGATGGCCAGTTCGGATCTGACCCGATCCGAGGGCGGCTCTGCGTGTCCGAGCGAGCCGTAGATGTGGCTGAACGTGTCCTCCATCGACACCGCCTGCGGGCCGCCCGCCTGAACGTCGCGATCGGTGCGCCCGAGGCAGGGCAGGATGTAGCTGACCGCGCCCGGCACCAGGTGCGAGCGGTTGAGTTTGGTCGCGACATGCACTGTCAGGCGCAGCTTCGGCCAGGCGGATTCCATCCGTTCGCGATCGGGAAGCGCACGCACGAGGTTGCCGCCCAGCGACACCATCGCGCGGACGGTTCCGTCCAGAATGCCCTCGCAGGCCTGGACCGCATTGCGCCCTTCACGAGTGGCGGCGTCGATGCCGAATAACGCGCGCAGCTTGTCCGGTGGCATATGGGCGGATTTCTCGCCCACACCGACAGTGCGCTGGCCCTGCACGTTGGAATGCCCGCGCACCGGAGAAATACCCGCCCCCGGCTTGCCGATATTGCCGCGGGTCATCAACAGGTTGACCAGCATCCCGAGGTTCAGCCAGCCATGTACATGCTGGGTCAGGCCCATGCCATAGATGCCGATGGCACGCCCGGCCGACAGATAGACCCCGGTCGCTTCGTCGATCATGGCGCGGGTCAGGCCGGATTCAGCCTCGATCTCATGCCAGGTCACGGCGCGTACGGCCGCCGCCATCTCGTCGAAACCCTCGGTGTGGCCAGCGATGAAGTCGTGGTCCAGAACCGTGCCGGGGGCGGCGTCCTCGGCGGCGAGCACCCCCTTTATCAGCCCCGCCATCACCGCGATGTCGCCGCCGGGCTTCACCTGGTAGTAATGCTCCGAAATCCGGGTGGGTTTGCCCACCGTCATCTGCGCCGGGCTTTGTGGGTCGGCAAATTCGATCAACCCGCGCTCGCGCACCGGGTTGAAGGTCACGACCCGGCAGCCGCGATCCACCGCCGCCTTGAGCGTGTGCAGGAAGCGCGGCGAATTGGAACCGGTGTTCTGCCCGAAAAAGAAAATCGTGTCGCAATGGTCGAAATCCTCCAGAGTGCAGGTCCCGACCGCAGTGCCAATGAACGACAGAAGGTTCACGCTGGTCGTTTCGTGGCACATGTTCGAACTTTGCGGCAGGTTCTGGTGCCCCATGGCGCGGGCGAACAGCGCGTAAAGATAGGAAGCCTCCAGCCCGGCATGACCCGAGGCGTAAAACACCGCCTGTTCGGGGACCATCGCGCGCAACTCGGCGCCGATTTCGGCAAAGGCCGCGTCCCAGGCGACCGGCATATAGCGATCCTGCTCCGGATCGTAGCGCAAGGGTTCGCTCAGCCGACCAGCGCTTTCCAGATCGTGATCGTGCCACCCCCGCAGCGCGCCGACTGTGTGCCGCGCAAAGAAATCGGCCCCCGCGCGGCGCCGGTCCAGTTCCCACAGCGTCGCCTTGGCGCCGTTTTCGCAAAACTCGAACGCGGCGGGCTCGGCGGGCTTGGCCCAGGCGCAGGACGAACACATCACACCGCCGGGCTTGTTCATCTCGCCCAGAATCCTGATCGCCACCGCCGATGGCCGCGCCGCGCCGGTGACGTGCGCGATGCCCGCAAGCGATCCCCAGCCGCCCGAAGGCGCATCGTCGAACGGAGTGTCCGGGTCCTGATCGGTAGCATGATGGGGGTGATCGTCCATGGCGAGGGTCCTCGTAGCGGCCTGCCTCTTCAACGCGCGCCCGCGCCCCGGGTTCCGCACCACCCCACAGCCGCGCCGGCCACAGCGCCCCGCCTGTCTCCGGCAGGAGTTTATCTGGCAAGACGAAGACCGGCCGCCCCAGGCTTCATCTTGCCCTTAAACTCCGGGGGGAGTCGCCGATCAGGCGGCGGGGGGCAGCGCCCCCTCTTGCAACATCGGAAATCAATGGCCCGCCATATCAATTCCCTCACGGCGGGCCGTGTCGGACACGTCCGTCATCGTCGCGCCCAGGCGGGCGGACCCCGCAGAGACGGACAGGCGGACGTGCGGTTTTCCGACAGCAAAATGCTACACGCCGACGTCGATTGCCAGGCTTTCGGCTCAGCGCATCGGAATGAACAGAAACGCGGTCTGGCCTATCTCTCGGGGCAGGTTCGAGAGTCGCATCCGAGAACTGGAAACTGGCGGATGGCGACACCACGCCGTAGGCCGCTACAGGGCCAGTGCAACGAACCGGCGACTCCCTTCGCCAAGGCCGCGCTTCGCCAGCAGGTCGCTGTCCTGGAAAAGCAGGTGCCCGAGCTCGCCCGGGGCGATCCAGTCTGCGCCGGGGTCCGGTGCGGTCGTGCGCTGACCTGCCGTTCGACCGTGGATGACCTGCTCGTTTCCTCTCCTCGAAGGGGCGTGGCCCTTGGGTCGGACTGATGCCCGTACGCAACCAGTGCGGTGAACGCGATGTCTCTGGCGGCATCACCAGGACCGGCGACGCCCACCCAAGGAGGGGCGCTGTGCCAGGCAGCTTCGGTCGTAATGAACCGCGGTCATCGACATGGCTGAAAACAGGGGGGCCCAACTTGCGCAACGCCTGGGCCGCAAGCGCGCCATGGTCGCCCTGGCGCGCCGTATCGCAGCAACCCTCTATCGGATCCGGGTCGATGGTAGAGGCGTCGATGATCGCCTCGGCCTGCGCTGCCGCCTTGAGCCAGCGTGGCAATAGCCCCCACCATCGCGATGGCATCGCCGGAGTTTACCGAAAACACCACCGGCGGCGGGCCGTCGTGGCCGCGCAGAACCCCAATCGAAAACGTCCGCGCGGCCTGCCGGTCACCGACGGTTTCGGCGCGGGCCTGCTACAGCCCCAGGATACCGCCGGTTGGCGCAATCCCGCCGCTTTTCGGGAAAATGCCCAAGCTCATCGGGGGCCAGGGGCCGGACTTGGCCCTGGCATCGTCTTCCACCGCGTGGCAGGCCATGCATTTGCGAAGCACCGGTTCTCCCCAGCGGGATCGGTGTTGGCAGACAGGATGGTCAGTCAGACCGTAGCGCGCAGTTTGTCGACCATATACGACGCCGTCTTTTCAGGATCTCATGTCAGCCGGGCGGCGTGCCACGCAACATGATCGCCGGCAAAACTGTTCACGAAGAAATACGAATGATCGTATCCCGCCTGCATCCGAAAGGCGCCGGGCTGGCGTTTGGCGGCCATCGTCTGCGCCAGCGCCTCGGGCTTGAGCAGATCCAGAAACTGGTCCGATGTGCCCTGGTCGATCAGCATGTCGCCTTTCCAGCCGCGTTCTTCCAGCAGCAGCGTGGAATCATGCCCCGCCCAACAGCCTTCGTCATCGCCCAGATAGGCGCTGAACTGCTTGCGGCCCCAATCCGACCGGGTCGGATTGGCGATGGGCGCAAAGGCCGACAGGCTGTCGAACATGTCGGGATTGCGCATCGCGATGGTCAGCGCGCCGTGCCCGCCCATGGAATGGCCGGTGATGCCATGGGCCGTGCCGATCCCGTCCATGCCCTGAACGATGCCGCGCAGTTCCGTGACGATGTAGTCGTACATCCGGAAATGCGGCTTCCACGGGTCACGCCTCGCATTGACGTAGAACCCCGCGCCCTGCCCCAGATCATAGGCATCGTCATCGGCCACACCGTCGCCACGCGGAGACGTGTCGGGAAACACGACAGCGATGCCGTGTTTCGCCGCATGTTCCTGAAAACCGCCCTTGGTCATGGCGTTGTCGTGGGTGCAGGTCAGCCCCGACAGGAACCACAGCACCGGCACCGGTCGCAGATCGGCCTGCGGCGGCAGATAGACAGCAAAGGTCATATCGCAACCGCAGGCTTCAGAGCGGTGCTTGTAAACGCTTTGGACACCACCGAAAGATCGGTTCTTCGCGAGTGTTTCCATCAGAATTCCACCACCGCGCGGATCGACTTGCCCTCGTGCATCAGGTCGAATCCGTGGTTGATTTCGTCCAGCGTCAGCTTGTGGGTGATCATGGAATCGATCTCGATCCTGCCGTCCATGTACCAGTCGACGAACTTCGGCACGTCGGTGCGCCCCTTGGCCCCGCCGAACGCCGTGCCCTTCCACACCCGACCGGTGACCAGCTGGAACGGGCGGGTCGAGATTTCGGCACCCGCCGGCGCCACGCCGATGATGACCGACACGCCCCAGCCGCGATGCGAACATTCCAGCGCGTCCCGCATCACCTGGACGTTGCCGGTGGCGTCAAAGCTGTAATCCACGCCGCCGATCTGATCCGCGCCGCGCTTGGTCAGGTCCACGATCGCCTGAACCGTGCTGTCCACCTTGGACGGGTTCACGAAATGGGTCATGCCGAACTTGCGGCCCAACGCTTCCTTGTCATCGTTCAGATCGACGCCGATGATCATGTCCGCGCCTGCCATGCGCAGGCCCTGGATCACGTTCAGCCCGATTCCACCAAGCCCGAACACCGCCGCCGTTGCGCCGATTTCAACACCGGCGGTGTTGATCACCGCGCCGATGCCGGTGGTCACACCGCAACCGATGTAGCAGATCTTGTCGAACGGCGCGTCATCACGCACCTTGGCCAGCGCGATTTCGGGCATCACCGTGTGATTGGCGAATGTCGAACACCCCATGTAATGATAGATCGGCGTGCCATCCAGCATCTTGAACCGGGTGGTGCCATCGGGCATCAGGCCCTGCCCCTGGGTGTTGCGGATCGCGGTACACAGGTTGGTCTTGCCCGACAGGCACGACGGGCATTCGCGGCATTCCGGCGTATAAAGCGGAATAACGTGATCGCCGGGCTTCAGCGTGGTGACGCCCTCGCCCACCTCGATCACGATGCCTGCGCCCTCATGCCCGAGGATGCAGGGAAACAGACCTTCGGGGTCGGCACCCGAACGGGTGAATTCATCCGTATGGCACAGGCCGGTGGCCTTGATTTCAACCAGAACCTCGCCGGCCTTGGGGCCTTCAAGTTCCACGTCCATGATTTCGAGCGGTTTGCCGGCTTCCAGAGCCACGGCTGCACGGGTTCTCATCCAGGTTCCCTCTTTAACTGAATATTTCCTGACGCACTCCGGCGCTGGGTCCGGAGTATGGGTGGGCGGTCGCATACCGAACAATACAGCCAATGGCGGGTATTTGTCGAAAGAGACTTCGCATCCACCCTGTCTCACAGTCGATCATCGGAGGAAAGTGTATGTATACACATGGGATTCACATTCTGGACGCTTTGGTCACCGTCGGGCGATGCCCGGCCTCGCGGCGGATATCCCGGACCGGACATGGCCCTGCGTGCCGCGCAGGGCGGAAACGCATGTTTTCATCCCGCCGCGACGCGGCCCGGTTGGTTTTCAGGCCGACCGGCCCAGCGGTTATCTCGCTCAGCGGATCGGCCGATTGCGATGGTCGGCGCGCGTGTGTGGTCGGTCGGGGTCCGGTAACCCAAGGCCGAATGCGGGCGCTCGAGCCCGGCGTCCAAGGCCCCGGACCAGCGCTGCACGGGCCTGACCAGCTGAAGCCGCGGCTGTATGCCAAGGCCCCCGTCGCAATGTCGCCTGTCAGGCGCAAGGACAGCACGGTCTCGGCCCCGACATGGGCCTCACGGGGCGGATGGCGGCAATCCCGTCGATCAAACCGGCGCAGCGTCACGGTCTGCATGGCATGGGCAGGGCCTGCCCGCCCGCCCGCGCCCGCCTGGCCAAGGGTGATCTCGGGCGGCATCGTCAGCGGCCCCTTCACCCGGTTGCGGATATGAAACGCAAACCCCGCGTTTTCGCCATGAAGCGGATCACGCTTTAACAAATTGCGACGATCATGGGATGCCCGCCGCTGCCTGGAAAACCGCCGAGGCTGTGACGCTTGCCATCCTGTTGGAATTGCAAGCTTGCCATCGCGTCGGCAAAGGACATCGCCACCGCGCCGCCGCCTCGGGGTTGGCCGCGTTGGTCGCATCGCGCGAATGCCGCGCCCATGGGGGCCGTCGGGTCAGGCCTGCGTCGGTGCCGGGGGGCTGCGCGAGGGTTTCCCGGCGCTGAACATCCCCCGGGGAATGCACGGGGCCGCGCGCTCTTCCGCCGTCAGTCGCCCAGCGCAATGCCTTCCCGCCGGGGATCTGCCCCGCCAAGCAGCCCCTCCCCCAGCACAATCGCATGCAGCCCCGAATTCAGAGCGCGCACCGAGGTTTGAAAACCCATTTTCCGCAGGGCCCCGTCCAGCGCCACCGCTTGCGTGTCTTGCTCCAGATCGAAGGTACCGAAACGGTTGACCAGATGCGGCATCGCCACCGCCTGCTGCGCGTCCATCCCCCAATCCAGATGCGCGATCACCGCCTGCGCCACATAACCGATGATCCGGCTGCCGCCGGGCGACCCGACAACCATCACCGGCGCCCCGTCCCGCATCACGATGGTCGGCGCCATCGAAGACCGCGGCCGCTTGCCCGGCTCGACCCGGTTGGCGATGGGCACGCCATCCGCGTGGCTGCGAAACGAGAAATCCGTCAGCTCGTTGTTCAACAGAAAGCCATGGGTCATCAGCCGCGACCCGAACCCGTTCTCGATCGTGGTGGTCATCGACAGCGCGTTGCCCGCCGCATCGACGATCGAGATATGCGAGGTCGACGGAAACTCGATGCTGTCGTCATCCGCCCACAGCTGCGCGTGGTCCCAGGCGGGGTCGCCCGGCGCGACCTCTGGCAGCGCGTCATCGCCTGCCAGCAATTCGGCACGCGCGGCCAGGTAGTCGGGCGCGACCAGCCCTTCGGTCGGCATTGGCACGAAATCGCTGTCGGCCATGTACCGTCCCCGGTCCGCAAAGGCGAGCCGAGACGCGTCGCCGATCAGCCGCCAGGCCTCGGGGCTGTCCGGCCCCAGCGCGGCGAGATCGTAGCTGTCCAGCATCCCCAGGATCTGCCCGACGCTCAGTGCGCCCGACGACGGCGGGCCCATGCCGCAAACCTCATGGGCGCGATAGGGCGCGCAGACGGCGGGGCGTTCGATCACCTTGTACAGCGCCAGATCCGCCTGCGACAGCACGCCGGGGGCGTCGCCCGCCCCGCGCACGGTGGCCACGATGTCCGCCGCAATGTCTCCGGTGTAAAACGCCTGCGCGCCGCCCTGGGCGATGGTCCGAAGCGTCCGGGCGTAGGCGGCATTGGCCAGCGTGTCGCCCGCCGCCAGCGGCACGCCGCCGGGATGGAAATAGGCGGCGGTGTCGTCGAATCGCTGCAGGCGCGCGCTGTCGTCCGCGACCAGCGCCGCCAGCCGGGGCGACACCTTGAAACCGTCCGTCGCCAGGCGGATGGCCGGGTCGAACAGCCCGGCCCAATCCGCCTTGCCCCAGCGGTCATGCGCGGCCTGCATCAGCGCAGGCGTGCCTGGCGTGCCGACCGACCGGCCCCCGACCACCGCGTCAAAAAAGGCCAGCGGTTCGCCCGCCTCGTCCTGGAACAGCCGCGGGGTGGCATCCAGCGGCGCGGTTTCGCGCCCGTCCAGCGTGGTCAGCCCACCCGAGGCCGCGTCGTACCAGACCAGGAACGCGCCGCCCCCCAGTCCGCTGCTTTGCGGTTCGACCAGCCCCAGCACCGCCTGCGCGGCGATCATCGCATCCGCCGCCGATCCCCCCGCGCGCAACACCTTCGCCCCGGCCTCGGCGGCCAGCGGATTTGCCACCGCGATCATCCAGTCTTGCGCCCGCACCGGCGTGCCGTCGGCCTTGGCGCCCAGGGCTGCCCGCGCCGCCTTGGGCAATCCACCGAAGACCGCCGTTTCGGGCACCGCTTTCAGCCCCCGTTCCGGCGCCACCGCATCGGTGGCCTGCTGGGCAAATGCGGGGCTTGCCGCAAGCAGCATCAGGGCGAATAGGCGCATGATCGGTCTCCTGTCGTTACAACCGGCAGGCGACCATGCCCCGGCGCGCGGGTCAACCCCGCGGCGTTGCGTGGCGCGGATGATCGCCCTCCCCCCTGCTTGACACGGAACACCGCCAGATAAAGCGCGGGCACGACCGCCAGCGTGATGGCCGTCCCCGCGATGATCCCGCCCATCATGGGAAAGGCCATCGGATCCCAGAAGATCTGCCGCGAAATCGGGATCAGCGCCAGCGATGCCGCCGCCGCCGTCAGCAGGACAGGCCGGGCGCGCGCCGGAGGCTTCGAACACCGCGTCGCGGGCAGGCCGCCCGTCGGCGCGCAGAGGCTGGATCTCGTCGAGCAGAATGATGGCGTTGCGGATCAGAATGCCGATCAGCGCCAGCACCCCCAGGATCGCGACGAACCCCGGCAAAGCCCCGACGGCAACAGCGCCACCACCCCGATCAGCCACATCGACGCCAGGCACAGCATCGCCGCCACGATGAGCGCCTGGCTGTCGCCCGAGGTTTCCACCGTGCCGCCGGCCTCGGCCGGAGAGCCCGCCGGCAAGGTCGCGGCTAAATCGTCGATTTGCGGCGACAGATCGGCCACGATGGTCGCGCGCGCGCCCCTCGATGGCAGCGGTGACCGTGGGCCGCCGGTCGCGCTGATGCACCACCGGCTGCTCCACATCCCAGTCGAACCGGACCACCGCCCGCAGCAGGGTTGCCCGCCCGTCGCCAGCGGACAGCTGAAGGCGGGGCAGGCATTCGGCCGTGCACGCGACGCCGCGTCGCCGCGCGCCACGATGTCCACCAGAAACCGCCCGTCATACTGCCCGTCGCGCAATTCGGTGATGGCGGCGCCTTCGTAGATCGTCGCCAACGCCGAGCCGATGTCGGATTGTGAAATTCCCGGTCGCCGTGCCTGATCCCCCGGGATCTCGACCCGCACCGCGCGGATCGGTTCGTTGCAGTCCATCACGATGCTGTCCAGCCGGTCGTCGCCCGCCATCACCGCCGCAAGCCTGCGCGCGGGATCGCGCAGCGCGTCGATGCCCGTTCCGTTGATGCGGAATCGTACCGGCCGCCCCACCGGCGGGCCGATGTCCAACAGTTTGACAAAGATGTCGGCCCCCGGAAAGCCGCGCCGCGGCAAGGCTTTCCTGTCGACACGCAATCCGTTGCGCGCCTCGACCGAGGGCGTCTGGATCACGATCTGCCCCATGTTTTCCGCCCGGGTTGGCACGTCATAGCTAAGCAGGAACCCGGGCGCCCCACATAGGTTGACCACAGCACCACACGCTCGTCGCCGCCCAGCGCCTGCGCGAACCGCGGCATCTGCTCGGACGTTTCGGCGATGGACGCGTTCTGCGGCAGGAAGGTCACTCTCAAAAGCCGCGCGAACAACACCGCCACCACCCAGCTGAACAGCAGCGATACTGCGACCACCACGAACCGCGAAAAGGTGAATTTCCCCGCCGCGCTGTCGTTCCGCCCGATGGGAACGAACCCCGCCACGGTCACCGACGTGCCCGTCAGCATCGGGAATGCGATGGAGGTCCAGGCATAGCTCGCCGCGCGCGCCAGCGACTCGCCCTTTTCCAGGTGCGAGATCATCGTCGCGGTGACGATCATCGCATCGTCCACCAACAGCCCCAGAGCAATAATCAGCGCCCCGGGCGAAGGTCGGCTGCAAGGTGAACCCCAGCTCGCTCGTCATCACGAAGTTGATCGCCAGCATCAGCGGAATCGCGACCGCGACAACCAGCCCCGCCCGCAACCCCAGCGACATAAACGACACCGCCAGCACGATCACCACCGCCTCGGCCAGTGCCTGCAGGAAATGCCCCACCGCCTCGTCCACCACATGCGGCTGATCGGCCACCTGCGCAATGTCGATGCCGATGGGCAGCCACGCCTGCGCGCGCTCGATCACACCCGCGAGGTCTTTGCCAAGGGTCAGAATGTTTGCGCCCTCGCGTATCCCCACCGACAGGCCGGTCGCTTCGCGCCCGTTGTAGCGAAACAACTCGGAGGGCAGGCTTCGTTCCACAGCCGGATGTCGGCCAGATCCGCCAGACGAAGGAACCGTCATCCACCCGCAACGAGATGCCGCGCAGGCTTTGCCTGCCCTCGAAGGCGCCGGACACGCGCACCTGCACCTGCTCTGGCCCCGCCTTGTCGCCCTCGTCGATGACCGTAGCGATGCCCATTCGCCGCGTCGCCCCGGTCCCCCGGCGACACCGGCCGTTCCGCCACCGTGCCAATCATCGGAAAGCCCAGATCGACGGCGATCCGCGCCGCGACAGCCCCGACGAAATCAAACTGCGGCAGGCTTTGCCGTCGCGCGATGACCGACACCAGCGGGCGGGGCGGTTTGGACCCGTCAACCGTTTGCTGCGCAGATGGGGGACGGGCGGCCAGTTGGGTCGCGATCACAAGCAGAAGCGCCAGCAGTCTCATTCCCCCGCCTCCCTGGCCATTGTCGTCACATCAACGGCGTTTCGACCGGGAAACAGCAGATGCGCCCCCTGCCCACGATCCGGTCGCCCGGCCTTATTCTATCGCTGACGAACATCCGTTCCGTGGCAAAACTGTCGACCGTGACCTGCACCAGGTCCACGGCGCCGCTGTCGAAGACTCGCCAGACCGCCGGCTGCCCGGCCTGCGCGCTCAGTGCGGTCCAGGGCAGACCGACCAGCGCGTCCGCGAAGCTGATCGTACCGCGCACCGCCTCGGCAGGGTCAAGCCTGTCGGGCGGCGCGTCGATGGCCATCTTCACGGTCATGGTGCCCGTGTCCGGCGACACCAGCGGCGACACTTCGCTGACCGTGCCGCTGGAAGCCGCATCGGGATTGTCGAGCGTGCAGAGCAAGACCGCCACGGGGCCATGCACGTCGGCCAACAGCACTTCGGGCACATCGAAAATCGCCCCGACGCCCGTGGCGAGTGCCCGGTCAAAGACAGGCTGCGCGGCGCCCACGACCTGCCCTTCCTCCGCCAGGCGGTCGATGACCGTGGCGTTCTGCGGCGCACTCGGCGTGGTGTCCCGCAGCGCCTTGTCCGCCTGTTCCATCCGGGCCTGCGCGCGCGCAAGAGCCCCTGACGCGGCCTGAAAACTGTCTTCGGCGGCATCGCGGTCGGTGCGGATGGCCGCCCGCCGTTCGAGCAGCGCGTCGAGACGGGCGAAATCCGCCTGCCCCTGGCTGCGCTCGGCCCGCGCCGTTTGCCGCCCGGTCCGCGCGGCACCCGGCGCCTGTTGCTGCTGAACGGGATCAAGCCGCGCCAGCACATCGCCCGCAACGACCCTGTCGCCTTCGGGACCGCACCTCGATCCGCGCCCCCGCGACCGAGATTTCATCCCGCACGGCAAGCTCTGCGGTCAGGGCATAGCTGACGGTCGGCGGCGCGCCCGGCAGAGGCGGACAGCACAGCGGCGGCAAGGCGCGGCCAGGGCAAGGCGCGGCCCGGCAACCTTCTGTGACGGTTTCCTCGTCAGTCATCGTCCGGCATCCAGCGTGGGGAGTCTTGTTGGGAACGGGGGATGTAGCGCGTCATCCCGGCCCGCCCCGCGACATCATCAGCGCCTTGGCGCACACAGGGCCGGCCATGCTGCAACAACCAGAGCCGCGCCGCCGATCGGTGAAAGGGTCTGACAAACACGTCGGTCGAACGGACCGCCGGAAATATATTCTTCCCCCACGGGAACCCGGATGGCGCGCCGGTCGTTATGTCTTCTTTACCGGCGGAACCTTCGGTTCGGCGACACAAGGACAACACTGGCTTGAGAACTCCGCAAGACAGGGTGGGGCCGGAAGGGTTCCGCCATGCGTTGCGTCTTGCGACGCGCGCGGCCCATGACGACAGCGAAGTGCTGTTTCTGCGTTTTACCGACTCTCCGGGCGATACGATGCGCTGGTTTCTGGCCGCGCAAAGGGCTGCCCTTGCCGCGATTTGTGACAGCACCGAACCGGCGCGGATGGCATCGCGACCGCTTGCCCGGGCGCTACTGACGCGGCTTGACGCGGACCTGTCGGCACTGGGGGGCGATGCGCGGCCCGTGGTGCCCGCCCGCACGCTGCACCCGATGGCCGCCGATTACCTCGTTCTGGGGTCGCGGCTGGGAACCGAGGTTCTGCGCCGCGCGCTGATCGGCAGCGCGCCGCCCGTGCCCGTACCTTCATATTTCCATGCTTGCCACGGTCCTGCGATGTGGCGCGATCATTGCGCCCTGCTGAACGCCGTCGATCCCGCGTCCGACCTCGCCGACGACTTGACCCGCGACGTGATAGCCGGATACGACCTGTTCCATGCTGCGGCCGTTGCGCAACTCGACTGACAAGGATCGATAAATGGCACCCGCCGAAGGCCGTCCGGCCCCCACTCCCCAAGTGGATCTGACCAATTGCGACCGTGAGCCGATCCACCGGCTGGGACGGGTGCAATCTTATGGGGCGCTTGTCGCCGTATCGGCGGACCTGATCGTGCAGCACGCGTCGGAAAACCTGGGCGACATCCTTGGGGTGAGCCAGGAGGCGGCGCTTGGCCGTCCCCTGACCGATCTGATCGTGTCGGACGGGTTCCAGCGCATCCGGCAGGCGCTGCGCGGCCTGCGCGACCCCGACGGGGTGGCGCGGCTGTTCGGCGTGGCAATGCAGGCCAACGGGCGCGCTTTTGACGTGTCGGTGCATGGCTCTGGCAATCGCCTGATCATCGAGTTCGAACCCAAGGCTGAAACCCGCGGGCGCGATGTGCTGCTGGATGTCTATCCGCATATCGCCGCCCTGCGCCACGCGGGCAGCCTTGCGGATCTGGCCCGTGACGCCGCGCGCGCGCTGCGCGAGATGTCGGGCTTTGGCAGCGTGATGGTCTATCAGTTCCAGCCCGACGCGTCGGGCAAGGTCATCGCCGAAAGCCGCGCCGACGGGCAGCGCAAACATCTGGGGCAGATGTTTCCCGCGTCGGACATTCCCACACAGGCGCGGGCGCTGTACATGCGCGCGCTGCTGCGGCTGATCGCGGACGTGGACGATACGGGCAGCCCGATCTCGCCCCCTGGCGCGATCGACGGCGCGCCCATCGACCTGTCGCTGGCGGCCACCAGGTCGGTATCGCCCATCCACCTGGAATATCTGAGAAACATGGGCGTGCGCGCGTCGATGTCGGTGTCGATCATGAAGGACGGCGCCCTATGGGGGCTGTTCGCCTGTCACCACGAAACCCCGCGCTATATCGACTATGAACGCCGCACCGCGATCGAAATGTTTGCCCATATGTTCAGCTACGAGCTGACCCGCCACGAGACGGCGCAGCGCAAGGTCACCCACGAGGCCACCTCGCGGCTTCAGACCCAGCTGATGGCGCAGATGGCCGACGGGCTTCCCCTGGCGCAAAGCCTGCTGTCGATGTCCGAGGACCTGGCGACCGTCATCCCGCATGACGGGCTGGTGCTGTACGAAAACGGGACATTCAGCGCCACCGGCTCGGCCCCGACCGAAGAGGAATTTGGCCGCATCTCGCAGTTTCTGGACAGATCCATCGGGGCGGATGTGTTCCAGACCCATTGTCTGGGCAGGCTGCATGCGCCCGCGCGCGAATACGAGGCGCGCGTGGCCGGTATTCTTGCGGTCCCCGTATCGAAACGCCCGCGCGACTATCTTGTTCTGACACGGCGCCAGGTCGAGGCCAGCGTGACCTGGGCGGGCAACCCCGACAAGCCGGTCGAGCTTGGGCCCAACGGCATCCGGCTGACCCCGCGCAAGAGCTTCGAGGCGTGGCGAGAAACGGTCGTCGGGCAGTGCAAGCCATGGTCCGCGCCCGAAATCCACGCCGCGGAATTGCTGCGTACCGCGCTGCTTGAGGTGTTCCTCAAGGTCACGGATGCGGCCAATATGGAACGCAAGCGGGCACAGGAACAACAGCAGCTGCTGATTTCCGAGTTGAACCACCGGGTGCGCAACATCCTGAACCTGATGCGCGGCTTGCTGGCGCAGTCCAAATCCCATGCCACCACGCTGGAAGAGTTCACCGCCAATCTGGACGGGCGCATTCAGGCGCTGGCGCGCGCGCATGACCAGCTGACCTCCGAGCAATGGGAACCGGCGTCGTTCAAGGATCTGCTGCGCTGCGAATTCGCCGCCTATGCGGCAGGCAAGGCCGAACGGGTTCGCATCATCGGCCCCGATGCCATGGTGTCGCCCAAGGCCTACACCACGCTGGCGCTGGTGCTGCACGAGATGGCGACCAATTCGGTGAAATACGGGGCGCTGCGCGACGAAAACGGCAAGGTCGTCGTGCAGACCTCGGTCGACCGCTCGGGCGGTTTCCTGTTCGACTGGGTCGAACGCGGCGGCCCTCCGGTCAGCGCGCCCAAGCGGCGCGGTTTCGGCAGCACGATCATCGAAGAGGCAATTCCGCACGAGCTGCGCGGCGACGCCGACATCAGCTACAAGCTGACCGGCGTCGAAGCGCGGTTCCGCCTGCCCCCGGCCGCGATCACCGGCACGTTCGATGACATTCCGCCCGAACTGGCGCCCGCCCCGGCGACGCCCCCGGACAGGGGCGATTTCCGCCTTCAGGGCACCGGGCTGGTGCTGGAAGACACGCTGATCATCGCGATGGACGCCGCCAGCATTCTGGAAGACCTGGGCGCAAGCAAGGTCGAGATGCAGTCGTCGGTGTCGGCCGCTTTGGACTGGGTCGGCACCAACCATCCGGATTTTGCCGTGCTGGACGTCAACCTCGGGGACGAACAGTCGCTGCCGGTGGCCGAGGCGCTGGCGGTCAGGGGCGTGCCCTTCGTTCTGGCCACAGGTTATGGCGAGGCGGAAGAGCTGGCCCGGATCTATCCGCCCTGCGTGATCGTGCAAAAGCCGTTTTCCGCGGCATCGCTGGAACAGGCGCTGAGGCAGGCGACAGCTGACCTGGGGCGAGGGCGAAACTGATTTCACTGGCGGGCCGGATGCTGTACCAAGGGCACCGACACCCCTTGGAGACCGTCGCCGTGGACAACAACGAGCCCCCCGATGACCGGATCCGCGGTGCGCTGCATGCGCTAAGCAACATGGCCAGCGTCAGCGCATCCAGCGCCCGGCTTCTGGCGCGCAAATCCGACGATCCGCTGGTGTTGCAGATCACGGAGGGGCTGGAGGCATCGGCCGAGCGGGCGAAAAAGGCGCTGCTCGATCTCGAAGAGCTTCTTGCGCTGCCCGACCGGTCCGACTGACCAGGCCGATTGGCCAGACCGATTGGCCAGACCGATTGGCTGGGGCGCCCCGGTTTTTTCACTTTTTCGGGAACTCTTGCGCGGGCGACCGGTTTGCCTTGAACGGGTCTTCGGGACAGGGCTGAAGCATTGCGCAACCTCACTTTACTGACTGTTCCGCTGCTTGCTGGATGCGCGGGGCGGCACAACTGGCTGTCGTCGGCGGGCGCCGAGGCGGACAGGGTCGAGGGGCTGTTCTGGGTGCTGCTGATCGGCGCGGCCGTTATCTGGTCTGCCGTCATCGGGGCGGCGGTCTATGCCCAACGCCGACAGGTCGACCCCGGACTGGAACATCAGGCGCGCTGGTTCATCGTCTGGGGCGGAGCGGTGATCCCAACGGTTCTGGTCTGTGCTCTGCTGATCTGGGGACTGGTGATCCTGCGCGACATCACCCCCGACAAGGGCGATCTGACCGTGCGGGTGGATGGCGAACGCTGGTGGTGGCGGGTGACCTATGACGGCCCCGATGGCGATGTGGTCACCGCCAACGAAATCCGGCTGCCGCTGGACCAGACGGCGCTGTTCCGCCTGACGTCGGATGACGTGATCCACAGCTTCTGGGTGCCCGCGATCGGAGGCAAGATGGACATGATTCCGGGCCGCGAAACCACCCTGGCGCTGACCCCGAATAAGACCGGAAACTGGGGCGGGCTGTGCGCGGAATACTGCGGCGGCGCGCATGCGCTGATGCGCTTTGACACGGTGGTGATGGAGCCCGATGCCTTTGACGCCTGGCTCGCCGCGGAAGCCGCCCCCGCGCGGGTGGCACCCGACGACCCCGGTTTTGCGGTGTTCCGCGACGAGGGCTGCGGCGCCTGCCACACCATTCGCGGCACCGACGCCCGAGGTCCGGTCGGCCCCGATCTGACCCATGTGGGCGCGCGCGCCCGGCTTGGCGCCGGCATTTATGCCATGACCGCCGACAACATGGCCCGCTGGATCACCGACACCCATGCCATGAAGCCCGACGCCGACATGCCCCCCTACCCCGACCTGAGCGGCGCCCGGCTGGAGGCGCTGGTGACTTTTCTTCTTAGCCTGGATCACGCCGAATGACGCAAGAGATCGACCTGTCCAAACTGCCCCCGCCCGCGCCCTATGACGAAGCGCGCGACAAGGCGCAGCGGTCGCGGCTGGCCAAGGCTTGGCAAGGGCCGCCGGGATGGAAGATCGTCAGCGCGGTCAACAATTCCTTCATCGGCAAGTGGTATCTGCTGACGTCGTTTGCGTTCTTCGTGTTCGCGGGCATTCTGGCGCTGATGATCCGGGTGCAACTGGCGGCGCCGAACAACGATCTGTTCGGCCAGCAGCTGTACAACCAGCTTTTCACGCTGCACGGCACGGCGATGATGTTCCTGTTCGCTGTGCCGATCTTCGAGGCCGTGGCGATTCTGGTGCTCCCGGAAATCCTGGGCGCACGCGATCTGCCCTTTCCCCGGTTAAGCGCCTTTGGCTACTGGTGTTTCCTGATCGGGGGCGTGTTCGTCTGCGGGTCGATCCTGTTCGGGGTGGCGCCCGATGGCGGCTGGTTCATGTACACGCCGCTGTCGTCGAACGAGGAATACAGCGGCCTTGGCGCCGACATCTGGCTGCTGGGGCTGTCGTTCATCGAGGTATCCAGCATCGCCGCCGCGGTCGAGCTGATCGTCGGCGTGCTGAAATGCCGCCCGCCGGGGATGCGGCTGAACCTGATGCCGCTGTATTGCTGGTATGTACTGGTCGTCGCGGGGATGATCCTCTTCGCCTTTCCGCCGCTGATCGCGGGGGATCTGTTGCTGGAAATGGAGCGCGCCTTCGGCTGGGCGTTCTTTGACGTCGACCGGGGCGGGGACCCCCTGCTGTGGCAGCACCTGTTCTGGATCTTCGGCCACCCCGAGGTCTATATCATTTTTCTGCCGTCGATCGCGCTGATCGCGACCATGCTTCCAACCTTCGCGGGCCGGCCCATGGTGGGGCATTCCTGGATTGTGCTGTCGGCCATCGGCGTGGCATTCCTGAGCTTCGGTCTGTGGGTGCATCACATGTTCACCACGGGGCTGCCGGAAATCTCGCTAGGTTTCTTTTCGGCGGCGTCCGAGGCAGTGGCGGTGCCCACGGGCATCCAGATCTTTTGTTTCATCGCGACCATGCTGGTCAGCAAGGTGCGCCCCAGCGTGCCGATGCTGTTCGCCGGCGGCGCGCTGGCGATCTTTGTTTTTGGCGGGCTGACCGGGGTAATGGTGGCGCTGGTGCCCTTCGACTGGCAGGCGCATGACAGCTATTTCGTCGTGGCCCACCTGCACTACACGTTGATCGGGGGGATGTTGTTCCCGCTGATGGCGGGGGTCTGCTACTGGTATCCGTTCGTGACGCAAAAGGCGATGAACGCACGGGCGTCCCGCTGGGCGTTCTGGCTGATGTTCGGCGGGTTCAACCTGGCGTTCCTGCCGATGCACTGGACCGGCATCATGGGGATGCCGCGCCGGGTCTGGACCTACGACCTGACCGACGGCTGGGCGGTGCTGAACATGGTCTCGACCGTGGGCGCGTTCGTCTTTGCCACCGGATTCGCGGTGCTGGCGATCAACGTGCTGTGGCCGCGCGGCAAGGCCCCGTTCGTCGCGCGCAACCTGTGGAACGCCGGGACAATGGAATGGGCGGCAGAGGTGCCGGGCAAGCCGTGGGGTGTGCGGTCGATCCCCTATATCCACACCCGCTATCCGCTGTGGGAACAGCCGGGCCTGGTGGACGGAATAGATCGCGGCGAATGGTTCCTGCCGGACGCCGCCGAGGGCAAGCGCGAGCTGATCGTGACCGACATTCTGGATGCGCGGCCGCTGCATGTGCAACGGGTCGGAGGCCCGACCTTTCTGACGCTCGGCTCGGCGTTCTGCCTTGGCGCGGTGTTCATTCTTGCAACCTATCATCTGTGGGCGCTGGCGCTGGCCTTTGGCGCGGGCTTTGTCGGCTTCACGCTGTGGTGGCTGTGGACCGGCACGTCCGAGATACCCGAGCGCCCGCACAAGGACGCCGGGCGCGGTCTGACCCTGCCGACCTATGCCCAGGGCAACCGCTCTCCCGGCTGGTGGGCGGTGTTCATCACCATGACCGGCGACATGACCGCGTTCATGGGGCTGGTGTTCAGCTATTTCTTCTACTGGACGGCGCTGCCCGATTTCCCGCCTGCGGCGTCGCAACTGCCCGCCTTCGGGGGGCTGCTGGCGGGGTTGGCGGCGCTGATCGCGGCCTGGCTGATGACGGTGGCGGCGCGCAGCCTGCTGGGCCAGGGCGCGCGCCGGGCCGCGATGGCGCTGCTGGTCGGGTCGGTGCCGGTGGCGGCCGCGGGTCTGGGCGGCTGGGCCTGGGCGGCCTGGGCGGTGGGGCTGGACCCCACATCGCATAGTTTCGACGCGATGGTGTGGATGCTGATCCTGTGGATGGGGCTGCATCTGATCCCGAACGCGATCATGCAGATCTATGTCGCGGCGCGGATTTGGGCGGACATCTGCAACCCGGAATACCGCGCGGATCTGATGAACCTGACGCTGTTCGGCCATTTCCTTGCGCTGACGGCCATCGTGATCTTTGCACTGCTGGCGGTGTTCCCGTTGATGATGGGGGCGGCATGAGGTACGAATCCGACAAACAGCCAAGCCGGTTCGGACCTCCGGGGTATGCGCCCCGCGTGATCGACCAGGGCTCGGTCTGGATCATGGTGGCGGCACCGACGCTCTGGGCGCTGCATTTCGTCGCAAGCTATGTGGTGGCGGCCGTCTGGTGCGCCAGGATCGGGCCGTCGCTGACCGAACCGCGCTGGATCATCGCCGGGATGGCGGTGGTCTGTGTCGCGCTGATCGTCTGGCTAGCGACGCAGGCGGTGCGGCGCTACGGCGGAGTGTTCGTGATCTTCGAAGAGATCACCGAAAGTTCCGAACGGGGCCGCGACAAGTTCATCGGTCATGTGTCGCTGCTGCTGTGCATTCTGTCGGGGGTGGCGATCGCGTTCACGGTGATCCCCGGTTTCGTGTTCGGGTCGTGCTGATGGCGCGCAAGAACACGGCGCTGATGGCGCGCAAGAACACGGTGCTGCGGGCACGCAAAAACACGGCGCTGATGGCGCACGAGAAAGCCGGGCTGATGACTGGCGCGGGAAATCCCGTGTCGATGCGGCGCGGCATCGCGGTCGCGCTGCTGGCCCTGCTGTGGGTCGGGCCCCTGCCGGATCTGGCGACCGGGTCGATGGTGCTGCACATGGTGCTGCATCTTGGCGTCACGGCGCTGGTGCCCGCGCTGTGGGCGCCGCGTCTGCCGATGCCTGCGGGGGCCATGGCTCTGGCGCTTGGCGCGATTGCCGAGATGGTTGCGGTCTGGGGCTGGCACCTGCCGGGGCCGCATATGTGGGCGCGGCTCGACGGGGTCGGGTTCGCGCTGGAGCAGGCTTCTTTTCTTGGGGCGGGGATGGTTCTGTGGGCCGCCGCGCGCAGCGCCGGAGCCTTCGGTGGCGCGCTGGTGCTTCTGGCCACGACCATGCACATGACGTTGCTGGGCGCGCTGATCGGCCTCAGCCCACGGGATCTTTACGGCGGGATCTGCGCGGGGCACCTGGGGCTGAGCGCGCTTCAGGAACAGCAGGTCGCGGGCGCCCTGATGGCGGGCGCGGGCGGCGCGATCTACCTTCTGGCCGCGCTGGCGCGACTGGCGCGCGCGTTGCGTTTGACGGAGGTACGGGCATGAGGCGCTGGATATATGTGGCGGTGGCCGCCGCGGTGATCGGCGGCAGCGCGTTCTACTGGCTGGGCGCCTACAACATCGCCGCCAGCAAGCATCATTTGCCCGGCGTCGGGCCGGTGCTGCACCAGTACATGCGCAATGTCGTGACCACGCGCGGCTGGGGCGTGTCTATGCCCGATCACGTCGATCTGGACGATCCGGGCCTGATCCGCCTTGGCGCAGGGCACTTCGCCACCGGCTGCCTGACCTGCCATGGCGGCCCCGGCATCCCGCGCAACCCCGTGGTGCTAGGCATGCAGCCCGAACCGCCCATGCTGACGGGCGATTACCGGGCCTCCGAATACTGGTGGATCGCCCGCCACGGGTTCAAATACACCGGCATGCCCGCCTGGCCTGGCGAAGGGCGCGACGATGAACCCTGGGCGCTGGCCGCGTTCCTGTCACACTACGACCAGTTCGACCGCGCCGCGTTCGAAGAGGCGGCGTTTGGCCGCACCGCAGGATACGAGTCCGCCGCCGTGCGGTTCGCAGGTCAGCCCGGTGCGATCCCGTCCGGCCTGGGCTGCGCGCGCTGCCATGGCGAAGACGGGCTGGGCCGCGACGGCACCGCACCCAAGCTGGCGGGCCAGTCCGAGGCATGGCTGACGCGGGCGCTGACCGCCTACGCCGACGGCCACCGCGAAAGCGGCTTCATGGAACCGCTCGCCGCCCCGCTGGGCAACGAGACCATCGCCGGGGTCGCCGCGCACTACGCGGAAATGGGAGGCGACTGGCAGGGCCGCGCGCTGCCGATGGGAGATGCGGCGCGCGGTCGAACGCTGGCGCGGCAGGGCAGCGAGCACGGCGACATCGCCAGCTGCACCGCCTGCCACGGGGCGGACCGGCGCAACGACACGCCGCGGATCGCTGGACAGGATGGCTATTGGATCGTCAACTGGCTGCATATGTACCGCGATGGCCCCATCCCCGATACCCCCCGTGCCCATCTGATGGCGGCTGCGGCGAAAGCGCTTGACGACGAAGATATTCTCGACCTTGCCGCCTGGTATGCGCAGGCGCCGGATCCGCGCGAAATTTCACCGCCTGCCCGTTAAAACGGCAATGACCAGGCCGTGGCAGCCCTGCCGTCGGAAAAGCCACGCTCGACCTGCCCGCAAACAGGCAGAAACCAAGATGGATCCAACCGACGAAATCCTGTCTTCTTTCGCTGATGGCGGCCTTCGCACTGGCCCGCCGCGCCGGCGGCGCGGAGGAATTCCGGATCGTTCCCCAAGGCCAGCCGGGCAACCAGCGGCAGATGACCGAAGGGACCCGGCTGGGCGCGGTTAAGGCCAACGCGTTCCCGGCGCCGTTAACCCGCTGGTGTCGGTGCTGGATATTCCCTACCCGATCCCTGCTGATACGACCGAGGTTTCCGCCCTGCGCATGGTGATGTTCGACCCAGCCGCTGCCACCTGTGTCGCCATGTCCGGCGGCGCCGGGCAGGCGCTGCTGGACAGCCACGCGACGCAATAAGCCGATGATCGCGCGGCGCGGCGATCCTGTTCCTGTCGCTGCGCCTGCTGCATGCGGTGTCGGTGATCACGCACAAAATCGGCGGCGTCGTTGCGTCCAGCTTTGCCTGAATCAAGGAGGCGGTGCGGAGAATGAACCTGTTTCTGGCTCCTGGGTCGGCGCACGTCATATGAGCTACCCCCCGAAATTCGGACAGTGACGTAAGCTACGATTTGCAGTCTGCTGATCTTCGACGAGAATGAGATCAGAGATGTCGAAACGCAAACAACATGCGCCTGAATTTAAGGCGAAGGTCGCGCTGGAAGCCCTGAAGGGCGAGGAAACCGCGGCCGAGCTGGCGAGCCGGTTCGGGGTGCATCCGACGATGATCCATCAATGGAAACGTGCGCTCCTTGAGGGCGCCTCCGGCGTGTTTGAACGCGGCGGCCGCAAGAAGCCCGAGATCGATGAGGAGCAGGTGAAGGAACTCCACGCCAAGATCGGGGAGCTGGCCGTGGCCAACTCTTTTTTGGAAAGAAAGCTGAA
>NZ_QLMG01000025.1 GCF_003259905.1 Salipiger aestuarii
CTCAGTTCTCCTCCTTCGCCTGGACGGACCGCTTGCGCCGGACCGGCGTGCGCATCTCGATGGATGGGAAAGGCCGGTTCCTCGACAATATCTTCATCGAGCGGCTGTGGCGGACCCTGAAATACGAGTGCGTCTACCTGCATGCCTGGGAGACCGGGGCGGAAGCAAAGGCGGGCATTCGAAAATGGATGACCTTCTACAACCACCAACGCCCACACTCCGCCCTTGGCGGCAGACCGCCAGCCGTGGTCTATTGGCAGAGAAATGAAACAACCAACCCCGATCAGCAGGTGCAACGAGTAGCTTGAATTACGCCAGATCCTGTCCAACCGATGGGGAGTAGCTCAACCTCCATGACGACATGTTGACCGAGACGGACCTGAGGCTATGGCCGACACTCGCCCGCTTCGACGCCGTCTATCATGGGCACTTCAAATGCGCGCGTCGGCGGCTGATCGACTATCCAAATCTTTGGGGTTATGCGCGCGATATCATGACGTGGAAAGGCGTCGCGGAAACTTTTGACGAGGCAGTAATCCGGGCAGCCTACTACGGAGAGGACCGCGACCTGAACCCTTTCGGGATCGTGGAAATGGCCCCGGCGCTCGACTGGACGGCACCGCACGACCGCGGGCGTCTTGGCCCAGCGACGGTTGCCGCAAGGGCCGGACGCCAAATCGAGGTCAATCCGACGACACTCCATGCTGTCGAGGTTTCCGCCCGTACGCGCTGTCCTAACTCGAAGGCGCTGCTCCGCACCGATACCAGATAAGAGTCCACGCGCTCTACATTCAGCATCTGGGTTTGGCCAGAAGAGCAATGCCTGGACTCCTTGGCCATGCTGTAAACGCTCAAAGCCCGGGAACCGCAAAGATATCGGCCAGGCACCACCCGGAATCTAGGTAGCTCCAATACGATGTGGAAACCTACACCGCCCCACCCCGCCTGACGATTCGGAAGCCACAAGGCCATTTAATTCGAGAGCAACTAATCTCGCGTTGCTCCCGAAGCATCTTCGGCAAAATCGCGCTGGAAGAGCCCTGATATGCAAGCTGCGAACAACATGAGCACCGAAGCCCATAGCCCGCCGGCAAGCCCTCCTGTGTGGTCAGTTATCATGCCTGTGGCGACCGGGCCAAGCATCTGTCCGGCCCCGAAGGCAACCGTAAGTGCTCCGATCGCCGAGGCCCAATGGGCGGGTGGCAGATTGCGGCGGACAAAAACGGTCGTCGAGGCAACCACGGCGAAGAAGGCCGCGCCGAAGATCACGGCCGAGAGAAACAGAACGATATTCGCGCCGGACGCCAGCGGCAGGGCCGCGCCGATGGCGGTGACCCCGACCAATAATGCAAAGGCGTGGCCGTGTTGCAATTGCTTTAAGGGTCTCGCACATACCCAGGGCGAGGTCATGGCAGCGGCACCGATTGCCGCCCAGAAAGCTGCTTGAAACCCGGCCCCACCGCCGCCGTCCCGTACCCAAGCGATCATGAAAGTCATGTAAGCAATGTAGCCTGCCCCGAAGAGCAGATAACCTGCGAGAAGCCAAAGCATTTTCAAACCGAACGGTTGGCGATCCACGCGGCCCTTCCCAGTTTCCGGTGTTGAGGCCTCAGCGACCTTGCCGCACATCAGAAGAACGCTCATCACAAGCGACAAGGCTGTCAAAGCCACCCAAGCGATCCGCCATGAACCTGCGCCAAATAAAGCGAGAACCATGGGCACCGTAATCCCGGACAGGAAGATACCCAAGCCTGGCCCAGCATAGAACAGACCGAGGTAGAGCGCGCCGTGCTCTGGGTTACGATGTGCAATATGGGCGGCCAGAACTCCGCCCGCGACAAAAGCAAGCCCTCCCCCCACCCCTGCGAGTCCACGTGCGATATTCAAAGCGACGAACTGTTGCATGACTGCGCAGAGGACCAGCGCCAAAACACAGGCCCAGACACCGATCACCATGACTCGGAACGCCCCAGCCATTGCGATCGCGCGGGTGCAAAGCAGCGCACCAAGTAGGTACCCTGCGGCATTGCTGGTATTCATCCAGCCGGCCTCCGCATAAGACCAACCGAGATCTGCGCGCATATCGGGCAGAACCAGAGCGTAAGCGAAACGCGCAATGCCAAGGCCCACTGCCGGAGCCAGGGCCAGCGTCACAACTGTCCAGGCGTCGCGCCGCGGAACTGGGGAATTCGCACTGCGTCGTTGCGTTTGGTTAGCCAGCATTTCGACACCCTGAGTCTACTTATTAGACTCAGGTTATCAGCCTAGGTTCAGATTGCAAACTAAGATATCCTATTTCGATGACCAACGAGACACATGACGCTACCAACAAACTGCACGCACCGGTTCCGCTTGCCGAATGCGCGCTCGCACGTGCCATTCGCACCATTGGCGACGAATGGACGCTTCTGATCTTGCGAGAGGCTCTTTGCGGCGTCGAACGCTTCGATGCGATGCGTGACGATCTGGGTATTCCGCGTTCGGTTCTTTCCCAGCGATTGAAACAGCTGACCAGTGAAGGGCTCCTGCAGCGCAAACCCTATAGCCTGCCCGGCCAACGCCCCCGTGACGGATATGTGCTGACAGAGAGGGGCCGTGCACTCATTCCGGCCCTGGCGGCCCTGCGCGAATGGGCAGAGATACATCTGCCCGGTGGACCTTCGAGATTGCGCCTTCAGGACAGCGACGGTCAGAAAGTTACAACCCGTTTGATCAAGGAAGATGGGAGCCCTGTTGACGATGTCTCGGCGATCGTGGCGGTTGCGCACCCCCCGAATACCGACCCAGCATAACCTCGGCTCATCCGCTTGCAGGAGCGGCGATCACCTTGCCCGGCACACTCTCTGGCAACTGCCCGGTCAGGAGCCAGGCAGAGGCCAGCGGCCAGAGCGTTTGCTCGAAGCGGCTGTGGAAAAACGCGAAATGTCCAACCTTATCCTCCCCAATGTCTTCGGGCGCGATCTTGAGATGGGTGCGCTCGGCGCCAGTGTAGTAGCTCAGCAGACGGCCGATAGCCGCGTCGGTGCCGTAAGGGTCGTCAGTGAGCCCGACGGCAAGCAAACTCGCACATGTCGTACCGTGCAGCTGAGCCAGATCCGCCCTATCGAGAACGGTGTCGACACTGGCCTCGAACCGTGGCCCCATGCGGCTCCAATCCCTGGCCACGCCGCGTGGCACATTCTCAAGCCAGCCAAGGCGTTCGCCCGGGAAAAATCCAAAAAGACCGGTAAGAGCGGGCATGACCACATGCCATTTCAGCACCATGGAAAGCCGTTGACGGCGAGCGTAGTCGCGCCAATAGGCGAATTGCGCACCGACCGTAACGATCCGATCAAGGTGCGCGGCGGAAGGCGCAAGACCAAGGGCGAAGCCGCCGATGGAGTGCCCCACCGCCATATATAGCCGGTGTGGCCAGCGCCGCATCGCGTAGGCGAGCACCGCCTCGGCATCAAGCAGGCCCCAGTCAACCCAGCCTGCATTGAGCTGCCGTATGGGCGTGGAGCGTGACTCGCCAATCCCACGATAGTCGAAGGTTAGGACGCTCGCGCCTTGCCCCGCCAACCAGGCGGCGAAGCGGGCGTAGTATCGCGCGCGCACTGCGGTGGCGGCATGAATGATCACGACGGGACCCTTCCCCGCGCCGTGCCAGATTGAACCTCGGATCGGATATCCGTCCTCGGCCGAAGCGGTGAAGGTCTCGTCCGGGTACATCTGGCACGCCCCTTGTCTTCGGCTGATCGAACAGTTCGCCATGCGTAGAGGCAAGCATCCCGGAGGATTGGCCCCGAGCCAAATGAGCATTCTTCCCGTGATGCTGAAGGTAACTCAGTTGCCTTATGACGCGACTTGGCTCCTTTTCCCCGAAGGAGGAACCTACAATGTCCCATCCCTCACCCCTATCCCTTGCCCCCGTTATCCGGCTGGAGGATCTGCATCTCGTTTCACAGGAACGCGGCAGCCGGTTTTCGGCCTTGATGGCACTGATCGCCGCACCGCTCGGCGCAACCCACCTGGGAGCACGGTTGGTGGAAATTCCGCCCGGCAAGACAGCTTGGCCCTATCATAGCCATCATGCAAATGACGAAATGTTCGTGATCCTCTCCGGCGCGGGCGAGTTGCGTTACGGTGCGGACGAACGCCACAAATTGGCCGCGGGTATGGTTGCGGTTTGCCCGGCAGGCGGGGCCGAAACCGCGCATCAGATCATTGCCATCGGCTCCGCGCCACTGCGCTATCTTGCCATCAGCATGATGCGCGAGCCCGACGTGCTAGAGTATCCAGACAGCGGCAAGATCACAGTCTTTGCCGGCGCCGCGGCTGGCGGGGAGAAAGCTCTGCGCCGGGTGGCCGCGTCGTTCCGGCAGGGGGATGCGGTTGATTACTGGGAAGGTGAGGACACATGAACCCCATCGAATTCTGGTTCGACTTCTCCTCGGGTTACGCCTTCTTTGCCGCGCAGGAGATCGACGCTCTTTCGTCACGAGTAGGGCGAACGGTGCTGTGGCGTCCGTACATGCTGGGTACGGCATATAAGGTAACCGGCGCACGCGGCTTGTCTTCAACACCGCTCAAGCGCGACTATGCGCGCCGCGACTGGGCTCGCATCGCCAAGGCGCGCGGACTGAGCTTTCAACTGCCACCCGAGCATCCGCGCGTGGCATTGCCCGCCACCCGCGCCTTCTATTGGATCGAGGCGCAGGACCCAGGCGCCGCTCGCTGTTTCGCAAAACGCATCTTTGCGGGCTATTTTAACGAAGGTCTCGACACCGCGTCGCCAGAGGCCGTTGCACCAGTTGCCCTGGATTTTGGATATCAACCCGAGGATCTTATGGCTGGGATAATCGATCCCGTCATCAAGTCGCGAACGACAGAACTTGCCGAGGACGCGGTGGCGCGGGGTGTTTTCGGTTCGCCGTTCTTTCTGGTCGATGGCGAGCCGTTTTGGGGTTGGGATCGCATGGGGATGATGGAAGAATGGATTGAAGCCGCAGGATGGTAACTTCTCTTCTCATCCGCACGCTTGTGCCAGACGATGCGCCACAGTTGACCGAGTTGGTCAATGGCTATCGCGCCGCCCTTTCCGAGAGCCCAACGCCTTCTGTCATGGTGGAAGCCGTAGCCCTGGACATGATCGCGAACGCCACCGGCGACCAGATTATTCTGCTGGGCGCTGAAGCACACGGCCGACTGGCCGGATTTGCCCATGCCTTCGATCTGCCTGAAATAATCTCTGGCAGTCGGGCGGGTCAGCTTGACGACCTCTTCGTCAGCGCAAATGCACGGGGGGCAGGCGTGGCCCGGGCGTTGATCGCCCGGCTCGCCGAAATAGGTGCCTCCAGAAACTGGACGCATTTGCGCTGGCTGGTACCGCAGGGCAATAGCGCTGCCCGGCAACTCTATCTGAAAATTGCCGAACAGGCCCCCTGGGATAGCTTTCGGATGGATCTGTCGGCAAAGACGACTCTGAATCGCGCCGGGTTTGCCGGAGGCTCCAACTCCTGAGTAGGGTGGAGCATCATGAGCAAGACGACGAACAAGTTTTCCCCTGAAGTGCGAGAGCGGGCCGTGCGGCTGGTTCTCGAGACCGAGGCCCAACACCCGTCACGCTGGCGAGGTGATGTCGATCGCGGCGAAGATCGGTTGCACTGCACAGACTCTGAACGAGTGGGTGAAGAAGGCAGAGGTCGACAGCGGTCGACGCGCAGGCATCCCCACTGAGATGGCGGAGAAGATGAAAGCGCTCGAGCGGGAGAACCGCGAGCTGCGCCAAGCGAACGAGATCCTCGGGAAGGCGTCGGCGTATTTTGCGATGGTGGAGCTCGACCGCCGGTCGAAGTGATGGTGGGTTTCATCGAGGCGCATCGTGATGCGCATGCCCTTGCGCTCCAACAGAACGCCAATCCAGCGGTAGCCGAACCTGCGCCGCTTGGCGGCGATCTCCGACATCTCCTTGCGGATATTTGCGCAGTCCGGCGGGCGGTCTCGCCGGACTGTCTTGGGATCGACACCAACCAGCCTGCACGCCCGGCGCTGCGAGATGTCGTGATCCCGCATCACCCGGAGCGCCGCATCTCGCCGCTTGATCAATGTCGTCAGTTCTTTCCCAGCAGGTCTTTCAACACGACGTTGTCCAGCATGGTGTCCGCCAAGCAGGCGCTTGAGCTTGGCATTCTCGTCCTCAAGGGCCTTTAACAGTGCGTGGCGCTCCCGTGACGAACTTGTCCCATAATGCTTCCTTCCATTCACGAGAAAGGATCGCACCATCAAACCGTGGGATCAAACACAGTGAGGCCGGACGGTTACGCTGGATTCAGATCCGGCGCACCTCGTGTCCGCTGCTCGTCAGATCTGCGCTTTATCCCGGCTTTCCTGGGCGGCCTCGACCATCCAGCGGCTCAGGTTGCGCACCCGGTGATCGCGGGCCAATGCCTCAGGATAAACCAGGTAATACCCGCCACCCGTTTGCGTCTGATGAGTAAAGATCCGCGTTAGCCGCTCGGCACTGACATCGGAGGCCGCGATTTCTACCCCGGCAAGTGCGACCCCTGCCCCGTCCATGGCCGCACGGAGTGCCAGACCTGCAGAATCGACCATCATCACTGCAGCGGGTCGAATTGGGCCACCTGGGAGCGTCGCGTTCCAACGGGCGTAATTCTCCTGTCGATACTGCGACAAGAACAGCGTCATCCCCGCGATGCCGGCGCGCATTTCGTCGGGATCACGAACTGCCAAGGACGGCGCGCCAAAGAGGCTTACCGATTCCTCAAAAAGAAGATCGGCCTGCAGCCCATCCCATTGTCCTTGCCCATGGCGCACCGCAGCATCGGCAACCCCGGCGGAGAGGTCCACTGCTTCTTGCGTTGTTGAGATCAATAGATCGAACCCGGTGCGCTCAAACGGATAGCGTGTAAGACGTGGAGAGAACCAATGCGCTGCGAAAGTCGGCAGCATGGAAAGCCGCAGCGGTCCGGTGCTTCGGTCCTGGCGAAGACTGCCCACGGCTTTGACAATCCGAGAGAATCCCTCGCTCAGATCTGGCGCAAGCCGTGCGCCGGCTTCTGTCAGTTCCAACGCGGGGCCGACACGGCGCATGAGGGAGAAGCCAAGCGCATCCTCCAGCCCGCGCAGCTGGTGACTGACCGCCGAGGGGGTCACGCCAAGTTCAAGCGCTGCCTCCTTGATAGAGAGGTGACGCGCGGCGGCCTCAAAGGCGCGCAATGCGGTGAGGGGCACATTTAGCCGATAGTTTGATTGCTTATCCATTATTGGTCCTCACTCGCGATAGTCTTCCAGAAATCGGGTGAGATGCGAACGACCCTTTCTCACTCCGGACTGAAAACTGCTCACTCGCCAGCGGGCCAGAAAAGGCGGACACTCTGCCGGACAACCCGAAAAAGGACGCCCTTGCATGTCGTCGGAAGCTACACTCGCACCCCGTGCCACCGCATCCCAAGAAAATGGGGCAGGTCCCGTCTGGTTCGATGGTTCTTTGATTCCATCGGGAGAGGCAAACCTGCACATCCTGACCCATTCGCTGCACATGGCTGGCGCAGTGTTTGAAGGCATCAGGGCCTATGACGGTCGGGTATTCCTCGCCGAAGAGCATTTCCAGCGCTTTGAACGTTCCGCCGAAATCCTCGGCTACGCCTTGCCCTGGAGCTTGGATGAGCTTGTCGCGGCAACCGAAGCCGTCCTCTGGGCGGGTGGATTGCAGGATGCCTATATCCGTCCCGTCGCTTGGCGCGGTAGCGAAGCCGTCTCGGTTTCCGCAAAGGGGTGCCGCATTCACACCGCCATCGCGGCTTGGGACTGGCCGGTGGATGCCACTCTTGGCAATGGTACAGACGGGTTGCGCTTGGTGCTGTCGGACTGGCGTCGCCCGGCACCTGATACCGCGCCCACGGCGTCGAAATGTTCCGGCCTCTACATGATCGGCACGCTGTCGCGCGCCGCAGCCGCCCGCAGCGGACATGACGACGCCCTCATGCTGGATGTGCACGGGAATGTCGCCGAAACCACCGTAACAAATGTGGTGTTGATTCGAGACGGGAGTCTTCTGTCGCCTCTGCCCACGTGCTTCCTCGATAGCCTGACCAAGCGCCATGTATTTGAACTCGCCAAGAGCCTCGGGTATACGGTTCATGAAGGGACCGTTAGTCTGGACGATCTGGTCGCGGCGGAAGAAGTTTTCGTCACCGGCACTTCGGTCGAGCTTCGTCCCGTGGCCTCGCTCGACACGCCCGACAAACACATCGCCTGGCCGGTAGGGCCGATCACCGTCGCGCTGCGCGAGGCATTCCGTGCTGCAACCCGGCGTCACGCGTAGTGCCAGACCAGCACGAGGCCGAGGCAGACGATAGCAGCGCGCAGAAGTTGCGGTTTCACCCGACGGGCCAGCCGGCCACCGATGACACCACCCGCCGCCGCCCCAAGAAAGACCAGGGCAGCCGGACCCCAGGCGACCGCGCCGCCAAAGGCGAAGATCAGGACGGCGATACTGGTCGCGAGCGTCGCCAGAGCATTCTTGACCGCGTTCAGCCACTTCAGATCATCGTCCCCCGTTACGGTCAGCAGCGCAAGCAGCAGTACCCCCAGCCCTGCACCAAAGTAGCCACCATAAAGGGCCACGACCCCCTCGGCGCAGACGGCAAGGACGGGCCCGATCGACACCCCGCGGTGTGCTAGCCAGCGGTTGAGCATGGGTCCCGCCGCAAACAGCAGCGTCGCGAAGAGCAGCAGCCAGGGGACCAACTGCCGAAACAGCGCATCTCCTGACACCAGCAACAGCCCGGCCCCCAGTGCTGAGGCCAGCGCAAACACCGCAACCCGCCCCGGCCGTGCGATCAGTTCCTGCCGCAGCACCGCGCCTTCGCCGATCAGACTGGCCGCATGGCCGGGCCAGATCGCCACAGCGCTGGTCGCCCCCGCCATCACCGGCGGCAACCCCACGGCCAGCAGCGCCGGGAAGGTGAAGAACGTGCCTCCGCCCGCGATCGCATTGCACAGCCCGCCGAGCAGCCCCGCGCCTGCGAGCAGCGCCATTGTCGTTATATCCATCCGGTCCTCCGTTCCGCATCCGCGCGATCCTGACGGAAGGGCTGGAAAAATGTGTCGCGCCGGTGCCAGATGATACCCCGGAGGTGCCAGCATGCAGCGCGACGAGATTGGAGGATTTTCCGAGGATGGAAGTCCGGTGATCGGCAGGATCACGAGCTTCACACCCGGCACCATGCCTGAGGCACATGCGCATTGGCGCGGACAGCTCGCCTGGTGCCCGGACCGAGCGGTGACGGTCGAAACAGGACGCAGGCTGCATCTTCTCTCTCCCGGCATGGCGATCTGGCTTCCACCGACGCACCGCCACCGCATCCGGGCCGAGGGCGCGCGGAAATCGGTCAATCTCTACACCCGACCTGCCGCGGCACCGCTGCCCAAGGCTCCCACGCCTTTCCCACTTGAGGCGCTGGAGGCCGAACTTCTCCGCGCCCTGGCAGGGTCCAGCCGCGCCGACCGACAAGAGCCCGCTTTCGCCCGACTGACGGCCGTGCTGTGGGACCGGCTTGCGCGCCCCGCCCCTGCGCCCACGCTGCCCCTGCCCACCGACCCGCGCCTGCGTCGCATCGCGCTGGTACATCTCGATGGGGCTGACCAATCGCTCGACCACTGGGCTGGAGCACTGGCCCTATCGCGGCGCAGCCTGCAACGCCTCGTCCGCCGCAACACCGGGCAGAGTTGGGCCACCTGGATGCGAGATCTTCGGCTGGCACGCGCGATTGCCCCGTTGATGGCGGGCAAAAGCGTGCAGCATGCAGCCCATACGGCCGGCTACGCCACCGCGAGCGGCTTCGTGGCCGCCTTTCATGCCGCCCATGGGATCACGCCCGGTCAGTTGCAGCGTCGGATGGAGATCTGCGGCATTAGGTAGCAAGCGCACCAAGATATAAGGCCACAAGAACAGCCGCTTAGACTAGTCTGCGCCCATGACACAGAACACGATTTCCGGGCTGCTGAAAAGGCTAAGGGTGCGGGACCTTGCTGAGAGAAGGAAGTGTTGTGCCATTGTACTGTATCCGATGCCTATGCATCAAATATAGTACGGTGACGCATCGCACACAAGGGCATAGGTATCGAAAATAGTACCTAAGCACTAAAGGTGATGCATGGCAGGCCAAACCGAATGGGAAACGAAGGCGGCAAACCTTCTCAAGGCAGAGCTGAAGCGTAAGGGCGTGACTTACGCTCAGCTTGCAGAGATGATCGGAGACAAAGAAGCGAACGTCCGCAACAAGCTTTCGCGCGGGAAATTTAGCGCCGCATATCTCCTGCAATGCCTGAATGCTATTGGTGAAGATACCTTTCGTATTTGACCTAGAAAAGTAGGCTGCACAGCCGGGTCACACGCCGCGCTGTGCTTCAGGCCCGACTACAATCATCCAAGAGGTATCGGACTGCTTGAATATCTTAATGTCCATGACAGGCTCTTGCATCGATACACGCGTAAAGCCGTCTGGATCTATATTGAACTCATGACTCCTCATGAACTCTCTTATCTGGTTCGCTAGTATACACGCCTCTTCATCTCCCCAAACCCCAGCTACGGAATAGCTGACGTGCCTTGGCAGGTCTTCGAGGATGTATTTCTTGAAGCCCGCTGCCTCTGGGTCGTCAATGCTTCGTGTTTTCTTGCCAAAGTTTACTGCCCCCGCAGTTATCCCTCCACTTTGACCTATAGATAGCACCCCGGTATTTTCAGAGATTTCCACAGTATGATCCGATGGCTTTGGGGGTACGGCTGGCTTAACTCGGCCGTCGCGACGTGCAGACTTCTTCGCAAATATTTTTTGAGAAACGTAGTGGACCCAGATACCTACGCCTAGTCCGATCATCAGGAACAGGATTTCGCCATTTGCTGTTACTGTACTCATGACGACCACCGCGTAGCTTTCCGCGTGCCATCCAAGCTGGTCAAACAGCTCCTCAAAGAACGGCTCAACAAGCATCGCGGCCAGTGGCCCGATGACGAAAGCAAGAGCGATTGTTCGTATGTAAGACATTTGCCGAAATCTCGCACAGGACAGTTGGCGATTGGAGACAATTTCATCATCCGTTCCCAACATTGCGGCCAAGGGTTGCCTCGACCTGCAGAGGCTTGCCAGGTCCTACAAGAAGGCGGCGATGACAGATGAGGCGCGGTGTGCGCCTTAGCTGTCGACAGGCGGGCCGGCATGAATTATCTATATTTCATGAAGAAAGCCCCCGAAGAAACACAGTCCACGCGCATCGCCCGTAACCTGGCTGATCGCATCATCTCGGGCCAAATACCGCCCGGCGCGCGACTGCGGCAGGATCACATTGCCGCCGAGTTCGGCGCCAGCCACGTTCCGGTACGCGAGGCCTTCCGCGAGTTGCAGACCCAGGGTCTGGCCGAGAGCGAACCGCGACGCGGCTTTCGCGTCACCGAGTTCGACGTGGCCGAGCTGCGCGAGGTGGCCGAGATGCGCTCCAGTCTCGAAAGCCTCGCCCTGCGCCACGCCACCCCCAACATCACGCGCGTCATTCTACAGGAAGCCGAAGAGGTTACGCGCCACGGTGACAGCGCCAGCAATGTCCGCGACTGGGAGGCCGCGAACCGGCATTTCCACCGGCTGATCCTCGCCCCCTGTCGGATGCCGCGCCTGTTGCGAACCATAGACGACCTGCAGGCGGCCAGCGCCCGCTTCCTCTTTGCCGCCTGGCAGCGAAACTGGGAGGCGCGCACGGATCACGATCACCGCACCATTATCGAGGCGCTGCGCAACGGACAGACCGACCTCGCCTGCGCAACGCTGGCGCGCCATGTCGGCTGGATCGGCAAGCGCAAAGCTTCGGTCAAAAATGCCGACCTGAGAGAGACTTACGAAATTTCCGGGTGATTATCTATAAATATTATTGCCGAACGCCGACGTGGCCCCGAAGGTATAGATAGATTCGATGCCTGGCTTAGGAGGATTAACCCATGGCGTTTCTCACCCCGTCCCTCACCCGTCCCGCGGCGCTTTGGCGCGGCCTCGGGATCGCGCTTGGCGGCGCCCTGCTGATCACCCTCGGCGCCAAGGCGCAGATCCCGTTCTGGCCGGTGCCGATGACGCTGCACACGCTGGCGGTGTTCTTCCTTGCCGCCGCCCTCGGGCCGCGGCTGGCGCTGGCGGCAATGGCCACCTATCTGGCAGCCGGGGCGCTGGGGATGCCGGTGTTTTCCGGCGCGCCTGAACGCGGCATCGGGCTGGCCTACATGGCCGGGCCGACCGGCGGCTACCTTGCGGGCTACCTGCTGGGCGCGGGCCTCACCGGCTGGCTGGCTCAGGGGCGCGGGCTGATCGGGCGCTTTCTGGCAATGCTTGCGGGCCTCGCCGTGGTCTATGCCCTCGGCCTTGCTTGGCTTGCAACCTTCTTGCCCGCATCCGGGTTGCTTGCGGCGGGGTTCACGCCCTTCATCCTCGGCGATCTGGTGAAGCTGGCGCTGGCGTCGGGGCTGATCTCCGGTCTCGCCCTGCTCCGGGCCCGCGCCCAATGATCCGTACCAACTGGACCATGGAAGAGGCGAGGGCGATCCACGCCCTGCCCTTTTCCGACCTCATGCATCGCGCCCAGACCCTGCACCGCGCGCATTTCGATCCCAATGCGATCGAGACCGCAAGCCTGCTCAGCATCAAGACCGGCGGCTGCCCCGAGGATTGCGGCTATTGCTCGCAATCCGCTTTTCACGACACCGGGGTGAAAGCCACCAAGCTGATGGACACCGATGAGGTGCTCGCCGCCGCCAAGCGCGCCAAGGCCGCAGGGGCGCAGCGATTCTGCATGGGCGCCGCCTGGCGCAGCCCGAAAAATCGCGACATGGACAAGCTCTGCGACATGGTTCAGGGCGTGGCCGATCTGGGGCTTGAAACCTGCATGACGCTGGGGATGCTCGATCCCGATCAGGTGACGCGGCTCAAGGCGGCGGGCCTGGATTTCTACAACCACAACATCGACACCTCGCCCGAGTATTACGCGCAGATCGCCAGCACCCGGACGATGGAGGACCGCCTCGACACCGTCGAGCAGGTCCGCAAGGGCGGGATCAAGGTCTGTTGCGGCGGCATCCTTGGCATGGGCGAGGCCGAGGAGGACCGCATCGCCATGCTGGTGACGCTGGCCACCCTGCCCGCGCATCCCGACAGCGTGCCGGTGAACCTGTGGAACGAGATCGAGGGCGTGCCGGTGCAGGCGCGTGCGCAGGCTGTCGATCCCTTCGCGCTGGTGCGCATCGTGGCGCTGGCCCGTGTCCTGATGCCGGCATCGGTCGTGCGGCTGTCGGCCGGGCGCACGGGGATGAGCGACGAGCTGCAGGCGCTGTGCTTCCTCGCCGGGGCGAACTCGATCTTCGTGGGCGACCAGCTTCTGACCACCGGCAACCCGGCGGCGTGGAAGGATCAGGACCTGCTGACCCGGCTCGGGATGCATGTCGCCCCCGCGCAAGCCCGCCCCCGGGTCGCGGCGGAATAGGTTCAGCCCGGAACGCTCCGGGCGAGGATCTCCAGCGCCCGGGCGATCTGCCCCTCGTCCAGCGCCGCATAGCCCAGACGGAAGGCCTGCGGCGCCGGACCCTCCAGCGCGAAACGCGTGCCGGGCGGCCGCCCAACGATGTTCGAGTCCGGCGTTTGCGCGCGCTTTCCGGTCCCCTCCGAGCCATCTTACCGGCCGGTCTTCTGCACGCGCCGCAGACTATGCGCGGTCCCAAACCGCGCCTTGGACTTTGGGGCGTGTATTGATGGGAATATTTTTGCGCCGGGGCCTTGAAGTTGCAGATTCGCAACACTTTATCCGCAGTGGAACGCCCAGTTGGGGTTTCACGGACAGGCGATAGGTTCGGTGGATTCAGCGCGCCGTCTGATGTTCGCCCGACGCGAACGCATGGCGGACGTGAACGCACCAGGGCCCCGCCGAATTGGCAAACCCTGAGGCATGTCCGTTCTCCGCGGGCGTTCAGTGGCGTGGCAGCAAGGTCACGCCGTCAACTGAAACGATGGAGGCCAACCATGCTCTATCCCACCTACACCCGCCGCAGCGATCCGTTTGCGCTGATGCGCTCGATGCTGCGCGATTTCGACAGGGTCTCGCCAAGCCGTCTGGCGCAGCCTGTCTTTCCGGCCGTGAATGTCTGGCAGGGCGACGAGGCGGTCGCGATCACTGCGGAACTTCCTGGCGTGGACCCTGCCGACATCGACATTTCCGTGAAGGAGAATGTCCTGACGCTTTCTGGCGAGCGCAAGGCGCCCGAAATGCCGGAAGGAGCCCGCTGGCACCGCAACGAGCGCGGCTTTGGCAAGTTCGTCCGTTCGGTTCGTCTGCCCTTCGTGGCCGCGGACGACAAGGTCGAGGCGCGCATGACCAACGGCGTGCTGCGCATCGTGATCGGCCGTCCCGAAGAGGACAAGCCACGAAAAATCGCGATCAAGGCTGCGTAAGAGGAGGACCGTCCCATGACCAACGACGTGACCCATACTGCCGACAAGACCCCGGCCGAGACGCCGGAAACCACCACCGGGCGCCGTATCTACGGACCGCTGACTGACATCGTCGAAACGGCCGACGGGGTGACACTGATGCTTGAGATGCCAGGCGTCGCCGCCGAAGACGTGGACATCACGCTCGAAAACCGCGCGCTGACGATCCGCGGCAAGGTCCACGCCGCGCAACCCGAGAAGCTGCAACTGGCTTATGCCGAATACGGCGAGGGCGATTTCGAGCGGGCCTTCACCATGTCCGACGACTTCGACCCCGACAAGATCGGCGCGCAGGTCTCGAATGGCGTGCTGACCTTGACGCTGCCGCGCGCAGCCGAAGCCAAACCCAAGAAGATCACCGTGACGGCGTCGTAAGTTCGGCGCATCGCACCGGCAGAAGAAAGGAGCACTCACATGCAGATCAAGGACCTGATTCCCTGGGCGCGGAAGGATCAAGCGCCCGACCCGAAAAGTGACGACCAGAACCCCATAACCACCCTTCAGCGCGATATGAACCGCGTGTTCGAAGGCTTCTGGAACCGCGTGGGCGATTTTGACTGGCCCTGGGGCGAAGGCGAGGCCAAATCCGACGTGGTCGAGACCGAAGATCACGTCGAGGTGTCGATCGAACTGCCCGGCATGGAAATGAAGGACATCGAGGTCACCGTGACCGGCGACATGCTGACCATCAAGGGCGAGAAGAAGATCGAGCGGCAGGAAGAGAAGAAGGGCTACTATCTCTCCGAACGCAGCTATGGCGCGATCTATCGCACGATCCCGCTGCCTCCGGGTGTCGACGGTGAGAAGGCCGACGCCAGCTTCAGCAACGGCGTGCTGACGATCAAGTTGCCGCAGACCCCGGAAGCGCAGGCCAAGGTCAAGCGGATCGAGGTGACAAACACCTGACGCCGAATGTCGTGCCGACGGCACGGTGCCGACGGCACGACGACCTAACCGTCTTCTGTCCTGGACGGTCAGAACCGTTCAGGACAGAGCGATGCATGTCGCCTTGGAATCTCGGGGGGTCTGCCCCGGACTGGTCTGCCGCACAGCCTTTTCCCGAACGCCCGCGCCATCCAGGTGGCAGGAAGATTTGCTCCAAGCGCAACCCGAAAACCCGACGACGCCGGGTACGATTTCCTCCTGCGCGGGCACCGAGTGGGTGGCAAACGATGAAAAGGAGAACGCTGGCATTGAGGTTCGACGCTGGCGACGGATACGGGACAGCAGCTTTGTGCCGCCCCCCTGACCATCGGGATGGCACGAGGTGACCAGCGATACGGACCAGCCAGCCGGTTCATCTTGTCGAGACGGCGCGGCGGGGCCGTGCCCGGAAAACCGGTGCCGGCAAGCACGCGAAGGTGTTGATCACCGAGCCGCGGCGCCGGCCCGCCGGTCACCGGCTGGTCAGGACGCAGCCCGCCGAGGTAGTCAGGAGTTTCCCGAACGCGGATCCTCGCAGAGCGCGAGGGCAAACCCGGACGGCGCTGTCTCTCGATCGGCGGGGGTCAGTGCCTCCCTCTTCCTCTCCATCACAGGCTCCGCCATTCTCCTGCGCGGCCAGAGACAACAGCACCCGATCCATCAGCTTTCACGCCACCTCATTGATCGTAATCAAAATTCATGCGACTTATCGGTTTCAAATTACCAATGGGGACCAAGAACTGAAATTCATGGATCACGGGCAAAGGAATCCATTTTCAGGCGCCGTAACTGTTTTTCACGAGCGCTGGCTTCCAGAGGAGGCCACACCCGCAGGCTATGCCGCGCTGATCGCTGCCTATGCGCTCGCAGCCCCCCTGCCCCGTACACTCTGCGCCATCGGGCCGCGTCACAAGGTCTACGAGGCCGACGGCTGGCGCCTTTACACGCCCCGTCACGCGCCCGAGCCAAGCCTCATCGGTCATCTGACCTTCGCGATGCGCTACGAGGGGCTGGATCTGGCGGTTCTCAAGCGGCTGTTCAGGACAACCGGCCCGGAGCCGATCCGAGCAATTGTCGAGGCCGCCCCGACGGGCAGCTACGCGCGCAGGATCTGGTTCCTCTATGAATGGCTCCTCGGGCAGGAATTGGATCTGCCCGATGCCACGCGCGGCAATTACGCGCCCGTGGTCGACGCCAAGCTGCAATGGCAGGCACAAGGCGCCGTCTCGCCGCGCCACCGGGTCCGCAACAACCTGCCCGGCACCCCCGGCTTCTGCCCGATGATCTTGCGCACACCAGCAATCGAGGCTTTCATCGCCCGCGATCTGGCGGCCGAGGCCCGCGCGGTGCTGGCCGAGGTGCCTGCCGATCTGCTGGCGCGCACGGCGGCCTTCCTGCTGCTCAAGGATTCACGGTCGAGTTTCCAGATCGAAGGCGAGAACCCGCCCCAGGATCGCATCCGGCGCTGGGGCCGGATCATCGGCGAGGCCGGGCGGCATCCGATCGACCGGGCCGAACTCGAACGCCTGCAACGCATCGTCATCGGCGATGCCCGCTTCGTGCATCTGGGCCTGCGTCAGGACGGAGGATTCATCGGCGAGCATGACCGCGCGACCGGTGCCCCCCTGCCTGATCACGTCTGCGCCCGACACGAAGACCTGCCCGCGCTGATCGCCGGACTGGAAGCGTTCGACCGCGATATCGCCCCGCGGCTCGACCCTGTTCTCGCCGCCGCGAGCCTCGCCTTCGGCTTCGTCTACATTCACCCGTTCGAGGACGGCAACGGGCGCCTGCATCGCTACCTGATCCACCACGTTCTCGCCGCGCGCGGCTTCAATCCGTCCGGGCTGGTCTTCCCGGTGTCGGCGGTGATCCTGGAGAGGATCGAGGCCTACCGGAAGGTGCTGGAGAGCTATTCGCGTCGGTTGCTGCCCCATGTCGACTGGCGCCCGACAGGTCGTGGCAACGTCGAAATACTGAACGACACCGGCGATTTCTACCGGTTCTTCGACGCCACGCCCCATGCCGAATTCCTCTTCGCCTGTGTGGCGCAGACAATCGACAGCGACCTGCCCGCCGAAACCCGGTTCCTGCGCGCCTATGACGGGTTCAAGACCCGCGTCTCGGGCCTGATCGACATGCCGGACCGCACGCTCGACCTGCTGTTCCGCTTTTTACACCAGAACGGCGGCAGGCTGTCAGGACGGGCCAGAGCCAGGGAGTTCGCCGCTTTGACCGACGACGAGGCAAGCCGGATCGAAGCGATTTATCAGGGGTTGCAGGGGGAGTTCTGAGCCCCCGTCTGGTCAACCGAACCGCCGTCGGGTTTTGGTGCAGGCGATGGTGGCCGCATGGACGACCTCGCCCGAAGACAGGGGGGCGTATTCCCCGCGCATTGCCACGACCACGGCGCCCTCGGCGTCGGCGGCCATGTCCGGATACCATGGGGCGTCGCGTTCGTCCGGGATCGCCACACAAAACTCATGGCAATGGCGTCAACGCTGGCCGGTTTCACCGAACTGCTGGCGTCGATATCGCCGACTCCGACCTGAACATGCATGGCGCGCTGCAATCCACCGGCGGGGTTTTCCCGACGGGACCGGGCCTTTGCGATCAACCGCTGCCCGGTGGCCGACAGAGAGGTTGCCTTGGACCCGCTGAAACACCTGGCCGGTGTTGCGAACGTCGAAGGCGACGGTCTGGGCATGCGCCGAAAGCTGCTGGATGCGGCTGACGTTCTGCTGACTCGCGGAAGACGGCATGCCTGCCGGATCTTTCCCGGAAGACAAGAGCGCCGCGCCTATTGCGCCGCCATTTCCCGGCGTCCGCGCAGAATGCCGAATTCGGCCCGCAGCATATCGAGCAGCGGGTCGATGATGCGGGGACGCGCGGCGGACGCATAAAGGCAGATCTTCTGCGCCCCCAGATCCGGCAGGATCCCCGGCGGGATCATTTCGAAATGCCCCGGCGCGTGTCCCTCAAGCACCGGTGTCACCGCGAGATCTGCCGACACCGAGACCTCGATCGTGCGGTCGCTTTCGCTGTCGACCGCCAGTTCCCATGCGGTGCCTTCGCGTTCCAGACGCGCCGCCACCACGGGGCGAAAACCGCAGCGGCGCGAAATCGCAACCGGCAGCGGGCGCAGTTTCCAGGCGGTGCCGCCGGGCGCGCCATACCAGCGCAGCGGCACCTCAAGCATTGGCTCGCCGCCCTGGTCCGGATCGGTTTCGGTGGTCAGGATGACGTGGACCGCGCCGCGCGCGAACTGGTCCTTGAGGTCGGCGGAGTACGCGCTGACCAGCTGCAACCGGACCCGCGGAAAGTCGCGCTGCATTTTTTTCATCACCCGCGGAATCACCGGGTAGACGATGTCGTGAGGCACGCCCAGCACGATCTCGCCCATCAGATCGGTCTGGGTCAGCTTTGCGTATATCTCGTCGTTCATCTCGACCATGCGGCGGGCATAGCTCAGCAGCTGTTCGCCCGCCGGGGTCAGGCTGACGCCCCGCCCCGAACGGTCGAGCAGCGCAAGCTCCAGCAGATCTTCGAGCCGCTTGAGCTGCATCGACACCGCCGATTGCGTCAGGTTCAGAAAGCCCGCAGCGCGGGTCACGCCGCCCGCGTCCGCGACGGCGACAAAGGATCGAAGCGTGGTGATGTCCAGATTGCGCATGAATCGGATTTCGTGATGGGGGGTGTCAGGAATAGTCGTTTTACTGATGGGTCAGACCATTGAATACCCATCACACAACAACATGAACAGAGAAACATTCATCACAATATGTGAAGGATATCATCATGCGACGTGACGTTGCCCTTACCTGCCCCCCGACTGTCCGCCGCCGCGGCATCCTGGCCGGGCTGCTGCGCTGGAGCGCCCTGTCGCGTCAGCGCCGCCAGCTTGCCCGTCTTGACGAGGCGGCGCTGCGCGATCTGGGGCTTAGCCGAAGCGATGTGGTCCGGGAGGCCCGGCGCAAGCCGTGGGACGCGCCCGCCCACTGGCGCGACTAAGTCAAAGCCCCCACGAAATTCGGCCGGAAACAGCGCGTTTCTCTGGCGTTGCGTCTTGAAAAGCTCTGGGTCTCTGCCAATATCGAAAGCGTAAACACCGGTATTCCATCCCGAACACAGCTTGGAGGCATTGATGGCTGAATACAGAACAATCCGGACCGCAGCCGGAACGTCGAGCGCGGCCCAGATTGACGAGGGTCTGCGCACCCACATGAACAAGGTCTACGGGACCATGTCCGTGGGGATGCTCATTACCTTTGCAGTCGCCTGGGCTGTCGGCACCAGCCCCGAGTTGCTGAGCGTCTTCCGCGATCCCGCCACGCTGCGCCCGAACATCCTTGGCTATATCGTCATGTTCGCGCCGCTTATCATGGTGTTCGCCTTTGGCGCGGCGCTCAACCGCCTGTCCGCCGCCGGCGCGCAGCTGTTCTTCTTCGCCTTCGCGGCGGTGATGGGGCTGTCGCTCAGCTGGATCTTCGTGGCCTTCACCGGCTTTTCGATCGCGCAGGTGTTCCTGGTGACGTCGATCGCCTTTGCCGGGCTGTCGCTGTGGGGCTACACCACGAAAAAGGACATCTCCGGTTGGGGGTCGTTCCTGATCATGGGCGTGATCGGCATTCTGGTCGCGATGATCATCAACCTCTTCCTGCAGTCGCCGGCGATGCATTACGCCATCTCCTGTATCGGCGTGCTGATCTTCGCCGGTCTCACCGCCTATGATACGCAGAGGATCAAGGCCACCTACCTGGAGCACGCCGCGCATGGCGACAGCGAATGGCTGGGCAAGGCCGCCATCATTGGCGCGCTGAACCTTTACATGGACTTCATCAACATGTTCATGTTCCTGCTGCAACTGCTTGGCAACAGAGAGTAATCTCTGCCGCTTGCAAAAACGGAAGGCCCCGCATCGCGCGGGGCCTTTTGCGTTACGGCCCTGGGGAAGATCAGGTCAGGCTAGCGCGGCCGGCATCAACCCCCGCAGGGAATTGCCGATCCAGATCCGCTCTGCACGACCAAGGTCGTCGCGCGTCAGGATGGCCTCATGCACCTCGCCGGTGCCAAGCAGACTGCCGCGCAGCACGCCGGGCAGCAGTCCGCTGGACACCGGCGGCGTCAGTTTCTGCCCCTCCACCTGCACGAAGATGTTGGTGATGCATCCCTCGCACAACTCGTCCTGACCGTTGAAAAAGATCACCTCGTCGATCCCGGGGGGCCGCGACGCATAGCACTGATCGTACAGCGCGCGGCGCGTGGTCTTGAGCCGCAGGAACGGATCACGCTGGTCAAGCCGTGTGGTCGAGATTGCAAGGCGGCTAAGCTCGGGGTGGACGCCAAGATCGAAGGGCTGTGCCGTCAGATCGACATCTCCGCCCTGGCCGATGGTCATGCGCAGCCGCAGCGGGGCGCCCCCGTTCAGCCGATTGACCTGACGCAGCACCGCCACCGGATCGTAAACGAACCCCAGCGCGGCGCAGGTCGCCTGGCAGCGGCCAAGGTGGCGCCGTTCGCGCACGATGCCCGAATGTGGTAGCCAAAGCATGGTTTCAATCACGCGGAGCGCGGGATCAGTCCTGTCACGAAGCGGGATTTCCACAAGGCCTCCTCGTATTCCGCGTCGCAGCGGCTGTCATGCACGATGCCGCCGCCGACCCCCATCACCGCGCGTCCGGGCGCGGTCACCGTCAGCGTCCGGATCGCGACGTTGAACGATGAGCGCCCATCGGGGGCCGCCCAGCCGATGGCGCCGCAATAAGCGCCCCGCCCCCAGGTTTCGAGCCGGTGAATCGCCTTCATCGCGGCGATCTTGGGCGCACCGGTGATGGAACCGCAAGGGAATATTGCATGAAATATCCGCGACAGGTCAAAGACATCGTCCAGTTGCGACTCAATTCGGCTGACCATCTGATGAACCGTGCTGTAGGTTTCGACCCGCAACAGTTCGGGCACACCGACCGATCCTACCCTGCTGATGCGTGACAGATCGTTGCGCATCAGATCGACGATCATCACATTTTCAGCGCGGTTCTTTTCGTCCTGACCAAGCGCGTCGCGCAACGCACGATCCGTGGCCGGATCGGCCCCGCGCGGGGCGGTGCCCTTCATCGGGGCGACAGCAATGCGCCCGGTCGCGTCGGTGCGAAAGAACAGCTCGGGCGAGCGCGACAGCACCGTCAGTTCGCCCAGCCGCAGCAAGGCCCCGTGTCCGACCGCCTGAAAGTCCCGCATCGCCTGCCAAAGTGCCGTGGAGCTGCCCTCGAAACGCACCTCGACCGGCATGGTCAGGTTGACCTGATACAGATCCCCCCGAGCGATCATCCGCTTGATATCCTGAAACCCGCGCCCGTACCGATCCCGGTCCCACAGGGGGGAAACCTGCATCACCCGCGCGCCCTGCGCGGTCGAGGCCGGCGCCGCGCGTGGGGCGTCAAAAATGCCGAATGTCAGCAACGGAATCTTTTCCGGCAGCAGCGATCGCAAGGCCGGTTCAAGCGCATAGCCCAGTTCGTAATGGGCGACCCCGGCGACCCAGGCTCCGGCACGACGCGCCGCGTCCAGCTTCTCCAGCGCGGCGACGGCCGAGGGCACGTCCTGCGCGGTGACGATTTCTCGCGGGGCCGTGAACAGCGCGGGCGCACGGTCCGGCCCGTCGTCGACGAGGATCATGTCACGCGGATCTGGCTGCATCACCCTGCCCTGCCCGTTCGAAGCCTGTCGTGTTCTGGCCTGATATGTTATGGCCTGATATGTTATGGCCTGACGTGCGAGCCCGAGTTCTTGGCCTGGCGTCTTGGCCGCGAACACAAGAAAGGCCGCGCGTCCGATGGATCTGCGCGGCCCCTGTCACTGTCCCGACGAGGTGTGGCTTACTTGATCTTGCCTTCTTTGTACTCGACGTGCTTGCGCGCAACCGGATCGAATTTGCGAACGGTCATTTTCTCGGTCATCGTGCGCGCGTTCTTCTTGGTCACATAAAAGTGGCCCGTGCCCGCGGACGAGTTCAGGCGGATCTTGATGGTGGTCGGCTTCGCCATGTGTCTTCTCCTGCAGCGGTCCCGCGCATGCGCAGAGGGCCCGTGAAATCTCTTGAGTTCCGCCTTGTACTCATCCCCGGCACCGAGTCAACCGGGAATGGCCGATATATTGCGTGGAGGGCCTGTAAGCCGGATTTTGTTCCCGGCGGGTTGCCCCGCCGTTCGGCGACCATTCCTCTAGGCCCGCGGTTGCCCACGGGCTCAAGCTGCCAACCCGGACCTCTCGGGCCGAAACTGCCCTGCGGCGATATCCCTGACGGGATCATGCCCCGCGCGAGGTCCCTATTTGGCATTGCTCCCGGTGGGGCTTGCCATGCCACCCCCGTTGCCGGGGGCGCGGTGGGCTCTTACCCCACCGTTTCACCCTGACCGCCCCAAGGGGCGGCGGTTTGTTTTCTGTGGCGCTTTCCGTCAGGTTGCCCTGCCCGGGCGTTACCCGGCACCGGTGTTTCGGCGAGTCCGGACTTTCCTCCCCCGTCTTGCAACGGCGGCGGCCGCCCGGCCCTCCACGCGTGCCCGGCATAGGCGCGGGTCGGGCCGGCGTCAATCGCCATTGGACGCGCCGGTCAGCGTAGCAGCAGCGGCTCGGCCATCCAGGCGCGGATCGCGGCGGACACCGCGTCGGGGCGTTCCAGCATCGGCAAGCGGCCCGCTTCATCCAGCACCTCAAGCCGGGCGCCGGGGATAAGCTCGGCCAGAAACGCCTGACGCTTGACCGGATGCTGGGCATCCTCGGCGCCGCACAGAACCGTCGTCGGCACCCGTATCTTGCGCAGTGCGCTTTGCTGGTCACGACGACGCTGCATCAGACGGACCTGTCGCACCAGCGTTTCGACCCCCAGCCCCAGCGCCATGTCGTCAAGCATGGCCTGAATCTCGGCCCTGTAATCGCCGGGATAAAGCGATTCCGCCGGGATCAGCGCGCGCGTCGCTTCGAACAAACGCCCCGCACGGGCCTTGATGATAAGCGGATCGAGCGCCGCAGCCTGTGCCGGCGTTTCGCCCAGCGGAGACGCGTTGATCAGCATCAACCGCGCCACGCGATCCGGCGCGCGGCGTTGCAGTTCCATGGCGATGGAGCCCCCCAGGCCGACGGCCGCAAGCGCAAAGCGGCGTGGCAGCACGTCCATCAGCCCCGAGGCGACCTCTTCGACCCGCTCGCCGCCGCTGATCGGCGCCACCGTCACGGCCATGTCCCGCGACAGATCCGCGATCTGCGGCCCCCAAAGGCGCGCATCGCACATCACATCCGGCAAAAGCACCAGCGATTCAGCCATTGCGGACCCGTTGCCTGCCGCGTTCCGCGTCTGCCATGCCTGCGCCCCCTTGTTGCCCGGCCCGCAGGGTACCAGAGCGGCAAGCGAGGGAAAGCGCGAAAACAGCGGCCTTGCAAACGGAGGATCGGCGTCATTCCGCCGCTATCGCCTGACGCGCGACCGGCACCAGACCCGAGGCGTGAATCTGCATCCAGATCGCCGCTTCGTCATACATCGACCATTCGCGACGGATGCCGCTGGGGCCAAATTCCGCATGGCTGATCCCCATCACATGGACCATCGCCCCGGTCGGCTTGCCAAAGGCGCCCCACCCGTCGTGACGCCCGCTGAGCGACCAGCGCAGCGCGGCGCGGGGCGGCATCAGGCGATCCTCGCGGCCCGCCCGGTGGTGGATCGTGAACGTCGCCGAAGGAAACGACGCGCGCAGCCCGAACCAGAACCGTTCGGCGGCGCTGGCGCCCTCGGCGATCACGCCGCCGGGGTAGCAAAGCCGCGCGGCCGGATCGTATTGTTCGGCAATCTCGGAAAATTCGTGATGCATGATGCGTTCGACAACACCGGCGAACGCCATCCCCCACTGGTTGCCGTTGCCGCCGCCGGTATAGGGACCGGGCTGGTCGATTCCCGGATGGAACGGCCCTGACTCGGGATCGCCCGGGCGCAACCGGGCCCGCGCCCAGGCCTGCGGTGCGATGCCAAGCTGGCGCAGGATCGCGCCGGTATCGCGCACCGCCCAGATTTCGGAAATGCGGTTGTCCTTGGCATAAATGTCGGTGAGCACGCGAAACCGGATGCGTTTTCCGGTGGGGGTGCCAAACGCGCCGGTGCCATCGTGACACCCCTGCATCAGGACGCGCTGAGACCCCAGCATGCCGACGCGCCCATTGCCGGACCAGACCACGTCTTCGCTGCGCGCGGCAAGGTCGGGCAGCGCGGCGAGCAGTTCAAGCGCCTCTCCGCGCAGCGCCTCCGCGCCGTACCCCATGGCGAGCGCGTTGCGGCAAATGAGCTGGGGATGGCAGACCCCGGCCAGCGCCGCCTCGAGCCCGCGACGGTTCCATGTGGTTTCCGCGACCCGGCGCAGGAAATCCCCGAAGCCAAGATCGTTGTTTTCCGGTTCGCGCATGTCGCCCTCCTGGCTGGCAGCAAGCAGGCGGCCGGACCGGCCGCACTGGGGCAGACGGCCGCAGCAGCCGTCTTTCAGGCAGAGTCGCGCAAAAATCTTGATAAATAGTTCCCGACTATCGAATACGCGTCAGTCCGCGCCATACCCCTGCCAGCGAAACGCCCCGTCGCCCTGCCGCAGGGGCGAAAACGGATTGTGAGCGATTTCCCAGACATGCCCGTCGGGATCGGAGAAATAGCCGTGATAGCCGCCCCAGAACACCTCTTGCGGAGCTTTCAGGATGCGCGCGCCCGCCGTTTCGGCCAGAAGCATCAGCGCCTCGACCTCAGCGCGGCTGCCAAGGTTATGCGCCAGCGTAGCGCCCCCGACCCCCAGTGTCTCGATCGGCACGCCGATATCCTCGGCGAGCTTTTCCAGGTCGAACAGCCCCAGGGTCTGACCCAGCAGGTCAAAGGCCACCACGCCGTCCGGCCCGTCGGCCCGGACCAGCCCGAGCGATTCGTAAAACGCGGCGGCGCGCGCGATGTCGCGCACCCCCAGCGTGATCAGACTGATCCGCGGCTGCATCCCGGTCATTGCAACACCTCACTTATGGCAGCCTCGATCACCGCCAGATTATCCGGTTCGGAAAAGCGGTGATCGGCCCCCCTGACCAGCGTCAGCCGCACGTCCGCCCCGTCGATGTGGTCGAACAGGCGCAGGGCGACGTCGCGGCTGACCGCCTCGTCTTCGGTGCCTTGCAACAGCCGGACGGGGAACGGCATCGGCAGCGGCGTGCGCAGAACCAGCCGGCGGCGGCCGTCTTCGATCAGGCGCCGGGTGATGGCGTAGGGGTCGCCGTAGGCCGACGGACGATACCAGACGCCATGCTCGGCCATCTCGCGCTTTTGCGCGTCGCTCATTTCGGCCCAGAATCCGTCTTCGGTGAAATCGGGCGCGGCGGCGATGCCCACAAACCCGACGATCCGATCCAGCCGCTGCGTCAGAAGGCTGGCGATCCAGCCGCCCATCGACGAGCCGACCAGCAGCACCGGCCCCGGTGCCACCGCGTCTATCACCGCCTGCGCATCCATGGCCCAGTCGCCGATACAGCCGTCTTCGAATCGCCCGCCCGATTCGCCGTGCCCTGCATAATCCAGCCGCAGAAAGGCCCGCCCCCGCGCCTTGGCCCAGGCTTCGAGATGCACTGCCTTGGTGCCCTGCATGTCGGATTTATAGCCCGACAGGAACACGATCACCGGCCCCTCGCCGGCGCTGAAGGCATAGGCAAGCCGCGCGTGCGGCCCGTCGATATAGCTGGTCGGGGTCATTGCCGTCTCCGTTCTCTGGCCCAAGACTGAACGGCGCGGACCATAAGGACAAGCCCCGGCGCCGTCGGGCGGGACAAAACAAAAGGTCCCGCCGCAGTCTGCGCCGGGACCTTGAAAGCATCGCTGACACCGGGGTCAGAGTTGCGCCATCACCTCGTCGGAGGCTTCGAAATTGGTGGTGACGCGCTGCACGTCGTCGTCGTCTTCCAGGGCGTCCACCAGCTTCATCAGCGTCTGCATCGATTCCAGATCCAGCTCGGTCGTGGTGCCGGGCTTCCAGATCAGCTTGGTGCTTTCGGATTCGCCAAGCTCGGCCTCAAGCGCGGTCGAGACTTCGTTGAGATCGGTGGCGGCACAATAGATGACGTGTTCATCCCCGGCGCTTTCGACATCCTCGGCGCCCGCTTCGATCGCCGCCATCATCACCGTGTCCGCATCGCCCACGGCCGAAGTATAAACGATCTCCCCCTTGCGTTCGAACATGAAGGCGACCGACCCGGTTTCCCCAAGATTGCCGCCGTTCTTGGTAAAGGTCGAGCGCACGTTCGACGCGGTGCGGTTTCGGTTGTCGGTCATCGCCTCGACGATCACCGCAACGCCGTTGGGGCCGTACCCCTCATAGCGGATTTCCTCGTAATCGTCGCCCTCGCCGCCAATCGCCTTCTTGATGGCGCGTTCGATGTTGTCCTTGGGCATGGACTGGCTTTTGGCTTCCTTGACCGCAAGCCGCAGGCGGGGGTTCTTGTCGGGATCGGGATCGCCCATCTTGGCGGCGATGGTGATCTCTTTGGAGAACTTCGAAAAGAGTTTCGCGCGCACCGCGTCCTGACGGCCCTTGCGGTGCTGGATGTTTGCCCATTTGGAATGGCCGGCCATGGGTGCCTCTTGCCTCGTCTGATGCTATTGGAAATCTCGCCCCGCGCTATAGCCGACCGGGGCACGGTCGCGCAAGCCCACTGCCAGAAGCCCGCGCGGCGCGCACTTTATATATAGGGGCGCATTATATATAGGGGCGCATTGCATATAGGGCTGCATTGCGCCGCGCCGGAACCGATGCGGCGGCATACCTGGTTTTGTTCCGGCGCTAAACCACCCCGCCCTGTATCATCCGGTCGGCAAGCTGCGCGTAAGCCTTTGCCATGTTCCCGTCGCCCAGCGCCACCGGGCGGCCCGCATCGCCGCCAAGGCGGGTGTCCAGATCAATGGGCAACGCCGCAAGCAGCGGCAGGCCCAACCGCGTGGCTTCGGCCTGCACGCCGCCCTCGCCAAAGATATGCGCCTCGAACCCGCAATCGGGGCATTTGAACATCGACATGTTCTCGATCAGCCCCAGCACCGGCACCTTGAGCGAGGCGAACGCGTCCAGCGCCTTTTTGGCGTCGATCATCGCCACGTCCTGCGGTGTGGACACCACGATGGCGCCCGTCAGGTCGGTTTTCTGGCCCAGCGTCAACTGCACATCCCCCGTGCCCGGCGGCAGGTCGATCAGCAGCACATCCAGTTCGCCCCACTGCACCTGCGTCATCATCTGCTGAAGCGCGCCCATCAGCATCGGGCCGCGCCAGATCACGGCCTTGTCTTCGGGCAGCATCAGGCCGATGGACATCAGCGTCACGCCATGGGCGACAAGCGGGATGATGGTCTTGCCGTCGGGGCTCGCGGGGCGCTTGGTCACGCCGAACATGCGCGGCTGCGACGGGCCATGGATGTCCGCATCCAGCAGCCCGACCCGTTTGCCCGCCCGCGCCAGCGCGACGGCAAGGTTGGACGACACCGTCGACTTTCCCACGCCGCCCTTGCCCGATCCGATGGCGATGATGGATTTGACGCCCGGCGGGTTCATCCGCGTCTCTTGCGGTTTCATGTGGCCGCCCATCTTGAGCGAGGGCGCCTTGGGCGCGGGTGCGTGCGCGGTCAGCACGGCGCTGACCTGACGCACACCCGGCACAGCCCGCACCGCGGCTTCGGCGGCGGCGCGGAACGGCTCCATCACCTTGGCCATTTCGGCGCTTGGGGCCTCGACGACGAATCGCACCACCCCGTCTTCGACGTTCAAAGCACGAATCAGATCAGCCGAAATCGGGTCATTTCCGTCCGGAAGTGCGAGTCGGCTCAGCGCGGCTTTCACCGCTTCCACAGTTACGGTCATTAACGATCCTTTCCGTTTGTGCAAACCGACGTAACGTCGCCTTGCACCTGTTGCAACGGTCGCACAACTTGCGCTCAAATATTATACTTAAGGCCCTGCAATCGCGTTCTTTGCCGCCCGAACTCCCATGCGCAAAACGCATAGCGGCAATGAGGTTCAGCGGTATTGTGCAGTTGCAGCAATTACCCCAAATTAGCGTCAACACAGCAACGCATGAACAGAAACGAGACAGCAATGGCATTCGCAACCGAAAATCGCACAACCGCTCAGGCTGGTTTCGCTGGTGGCTTCGGCTCGTTCTTCGCAGGCATCCGCGAGCAGATGGAGCGTCGCAAGCTCTTCCGGGAGACCCTGCGCGAATTGAACTCGCTGAGCAACCGCGAATTGGCCGACCTTGGCCTGAGCCGGTCGATGACCCGCCGGATCGCATACCAGGCCGCCTACAAGGCCTGAGACAGAAATTCAGTTTCGAAGGTCTCTTTCCTCCTCCCTGAGACCTTCGGATTTCGGCGGCACCCCTTTCCTCCTCCCGGGGGTTGCCGCCACCCGGATACGGACCCACATATGGTCTGACGGATCGAAGGCCCTCTCCTCCCTCGGGTCTTTCGTGACAGCGGTGATGCCTCTCCTCCTCCCTGGCATCACCGCACCCTACATCGGGCCGCAACGGCCCACAGTTTCGAAGCCCCCTCTCCTCCTCCCTGGGGCGTTTCGATCACGCGGTGATGCCCCTCCTCCTCCCTGGCATCACCGCACCCTACATCGGGCCGCAACGGCCCACAGTTTCGAAGCCCCCTCTCCTCCTCCCTGGGGCGTTTCGATCACGCGGTGATGCCCCTCCTCCTCCCTGGCATCACCGCACCCTACATCGGGCCGACCCCGGTCCACCCTGTTTCTGAAGCCCCTCCTCCTCCCTGGGGCCTTTGGAAAACCGACGGCGGCGCCCCTCCTCCTCCCTGGGCGCCGCCGTTTTTGTTTGCCCGGAATCTATTTCCCAACATGTTTTCCTCCGGCCCGCCGCGGGGTCAGGCGCTTCGGGGCGTCCGGTCTTTTCCTTCACCCGGCCTTGGCATAGACAGGGCGTGAAACGTGATGCAGGCGGGAAAACGACCCATGGCGATGGAAAAGACCTTTGACGCGGCCAAGGCCGAGGCGCGGATCTATGATGCGTGGGACAGCGCGGGGGCGTTCAAGGCGGGGGCCAATGCGTCGCGCGACGACAGTTTCTGCATCATGATCCCGCCGCCGAACGTGACCGGCAGCCTGCACATGGGCCATGCGTTCAACAACACGCTGCAGGATATCCTGGTGCGCTGGCACCGGATGCGCGGTTTTGACACGCTCTGGCAGCCGGGACAGGACCATGCGGGCATCGCCACGCAGATGGTGGTCGAACGCAAGCTGACCGAAACCCAGCAGCCAACCCGCCGCGAGATGGGGCGCGAGGCGTTTCTGGCCAAGGTCTGGGAATGGAAACAGGACTCTGGCGGCACCATCGTCAACCAGCTGAAACGGCTGGGCGCGTCCTGTGACTGGTCGCGCAATGCGTTCACCATGTCGGGGGCCGAAGGTGCGCCTGCGGGCGAAGATGGCAATTTTCACGACGCGGTCATCAAGGTCTTTGTCGAGATGTACAACAAGGGTCTCATCTACCGGGGCAAGCGGCTGGTGAACTGGGACCCGCATTTCGAAACCGCGATTTCCGACCTTGAAGTCGAGAATATCGAGGTCGCCGGCCACATGTGGCACTTCAAATACCCGCTGGCGGGCGGCGCGACCTACACCTATGTCGAGAAAGACGAAGACGGCGCCGTGCTGTTCGAGGAAGAGCGTGACTATATTTCCATCGCCACCACGCGCCCCGAAACCATGCTGGGCGACGGCGCGGTGGCGGTGCATCCGTCCGATGCCCGCTATGCATCTCTGATCGGCAAGCTGTGCGAGATCCCGGTGGGCCCGAAAGAGCATCGTCGCCTGATCCCGATCATCGCCGATGACTACCCCGACCCCGATTTCGGCTCTGGCGCGGTCAAGATCACCGGCGCGCATGATTTCAACGACTATCAGGTCGCCAAGCGGAATGGCATCCCGCTGTATCGCCTGCTGGACACGCGCGGCGCCCTGCGCGCCGATGGCAGGCCCTACGCCGAATGCGCCAAGATCGCCCAGCAGGCCGCGCAGGGCGAGGTGGCCCTGACCGAGGCGGAAGCCGACGCGCTGAACCTTGTGCCCGACCATCTGCGCGGCCTGGACCGGGCCGAGGCACGCGCCGCCGTGGTGGCCGAGATCACCGACGAGGGTCTTGCGGTGATGACCGACCCCGCCGACCCGCGCCTTGGCAAGCCGGTCAAGGCCCCCGTTGCACCGGAAGAAGGCGGCGAGCCGCGCGATGAAACGCCGGTGCCGCTGGTCGAGGCCAAGCCGATCATGCAGCCCTTTGGCGATCGCTCCAAGGTGGTGATCGAACCGATGCTGACCGATCAGTGGTTCGTCGACACCGCCAAGATCGTCGGCCCGGCACTGGATGCCGTGCGCGACGGCCGCGTGCGGATCATTCCCGAAAGCGGCGAAAAGACCTATTACCACTGGCTGGAAAACATCGAGCCGTGGTGCATTTCGCGCCAGCTGTGGTGGGGACACCAGATCCCGGTGTGGCACACGCCGGGGCTTGGCGGCGAATGGCGCAGCTTCTGTGCCCCGACCGAAGCGGATGCGCTGAAACAGATGCATGACTTCTTTGGCGAAGATGCCGAATTCCTGCTGGTAGAGGATGCCGCCGCCGCCGAGGACATGCTGGCCGACCTGCTGTCGCAAGGCACCGATTTCACCGGCGTCGATCAGCGTCGCCGCGCGCAGGCCATCCCGTTCTTTCGCGATCCCGACGTGCTGGACACCTGGTTCAGCTCGGGTCTGTGGCCCATCGGCACGCTGGGCTGGCCGGAACAGACGCCGGAGCTGGCGAAATATTTCCCGACCAACGTGCTGGTCACGGGGCAGGATATCCTGTTCTTCTGGGTCGCTCGGATGATGATGATGCAGTTGGCGGTTGTCGACGAGGTTCCGTTTCACGATGTCTATCTGCATGGGCTGGTGCGCGACGCCAAGGGCAAGAAAATGTCCAAATCGCTTGGCAACGTGGTCGATCCGCTGGACATTATCGACGAATACGGCGCCGATGCGCTGCGGTTCACCAATGCCGCCATGGCCTCGCTGGGCGGTGTGCTGAAGCTGGATATGCAGCGCATCGCGGGCTATCGGAACTTTGGCACCAAGCTGTGGAACGCCGCGCGCTTTGCCGAGATGAACGGCGCCGTGGGTCTGGGGGGCGGCCTTCCGACGCCGCAGGCCACCGTCAACAAATGGATCCTTGGTGAAACCGCCAGGGTGCGCGAAACGGTCGATGCGGCGCTGGCCGACTATCGGTTCAACGACGCTGCGCAGGCGCTGTATGCCTTTGTCTGGGGCGTGGTCTGCGACTGGTACGTCGAGTTTTCCAAACCGTTGCTGCAGGGCGACGATGAGCCGGCGAAACTGGAAACCCAGGCGACCATGTCCTGGGTCATCGACCAGTGCCTGATCCTGCTGCACCCCATCATGCCCTTCATCACCGAAGAGCTGTGGGGCACGCTCGGCGCGCGGCAAAAGATGCTCGTTCATGGCGACTGGCCGACCTACACCACCACCGATCTGCTGGACGCGGGCGCGGATGCCGAAATGTCGTGGGCGATTTCGCTGATCGAAGGTGTGCGTTCGGCGCGTGCGCAGATGCATGTGCCGGTGGGCCTGTATGTGCCGGTGCTGGTCACGGGGCTGGACGCCGCCGGACAGGGCGCGTGGGACCGTAACGAGACGCTGATCAAGCGTCTTGCCCGGCTGGAAAGCCTGACGCCGGTGGACGGTTTCCCCAAGGGCTGCATCACCGTGCCCGTCGGCGCGGCGTCGTTCGGGCTGCCTCTGGCGGATATCATCGACGTGGGCGAAGAAAAGGCGCGGCTGGAAAAGGCGCTGAGCAAGCTTGGCAAAGAGCTTGGCGGGCTGCGCGGGCGGCTCAGGAACCCGAATTTCGTGGACAGCGCCCCCGATGAGGTGGTCGAGGAAACCCGCGAAAACCTGCGTGCGCGCGAAGAGGAAGAGGCTAGGCTGAAAGAGGCTTTGGCACGGCTCGCAGAAATCGGCTGATCGGGCTGGCAAACGCCGGTGGTCTCTGCCGTGGCGGCGTTTGCCGACGACTGACGCGGCAGCGCCGCTGAACGGGGCCGGTGGACGGGGCCGAAACCGGGAAACTGCCGCACCGGGCCGGACAAGGGTCGCGGGCGCTGGCCGCGCGCCCAGTTTCTTTGGCGAGAACGAAGCACAGACCGCGTATCCGCATCGGTTTCGGCCCGCGCTGCGCCTGTCCTGCCTGCCTGCCTTGAAGCCACGGAATGGGTCTGCAAGCGCGCCGCCACGGACCCCGATGAGCGGTACCGGGGCGAACCGGCGTCGCCCGGCACGGGCCGGCACGGGCCGGCGCGCTTTCGTGCCAAGAGGGTGCCCGGTCTTCGGTTCACCCCGCTCTCCCCGGCGGGCGCGCCCTCGCAGGCGCATCCCGGCAGGCGACTTGCGCCGGGACGATCGTTTCGGGAACAGAATCGACCGGGCTTGCGTCCTTGCCCCTTGAACACGGCACCTCCAATTTGGGCCGGAAGACCACGATGCTGCCCAAGACTGCCCCGGAAAACGCGCCCCCGCTGCCCGTGGGGAACGCCGTGCCGGTCTTATCGGAATTTCGCAGCCCCCCAAGCTTGCCCCGCCGCGCCACATTTCCTATTGAGACTCAATGATCGGGGGCTTTCATGCGTATTCTCATCACCAACGACGACGGCATCAACGCGCCGGGCCTTGCCGTTCTGGCAGATATTGCCCATCAAATCGCCGGACCCGATGGGGAGGTCTGGACCGTGGCGCCCGCCTTCGAGCAATCGGGCGTCGCGCATTGCATCAGCTATTCGCGGCCCATGATGGTTGCCGAACTGTCCGCGCGCCGGTTTGCCGCCGAGGGCAGCCCGGCGGATTGCGTGCTTGCGGGCATTCACGACGTCTTGTCCGACACCCCTCCGGACCTGGTGCTTTCCGGGGTCAACCGGGGCAACAACTCTGCCGAAAACGCGCTGTATTCGGGCACGCTGGGCGGTGCCATGGAAGCCTCGTTGCAGGGGCTTCCCGCGATTGCACTGTCGCAGTATCTGGGGCCGCGCACCCGCGATCTGGAAAACCCGTTCGAGGCGGCCGCGACCCATGGGGCCGCGATCGTTCGCAAGATCCTGTCGCTGCCGGGGGACGACACCGATTACAGGCTGTTCTGGAACGTCAATTTCCCACCGGTTCCCGCAGCCGAGGTGCGCGGGCAGAAACTGGTTGCGATGGGCAAGCGCATCGGCACCTCCTTTGCCACCCAAGCGCAGCTTTCTCCGTCCGGCAGGCGGTTCCTGTGGATCCGGGGAGGCGATCAGCGCAGCCCGGCCACGCCCGGCTGCGATGCGGACGTCAATCTTGACGGATATGTTTCGGTGACACCGATGCGCGCGGATCTGACAGCCCATGACCGCCTTTCGTCGCTGAAAGACGCCTTCGCATGAGCTTTGACGCAGAGGCCAAGATGCAGTTCGTCTTTGCCCTGCGCTCGCACGGGGTGACCGATCTTGCCGTGTTGCACGCGATGGAGCGGGTCGACCGCGGCGCCTTTGTCAAAAGCTACTTTCCCGAGCGCGCCTATGACGATGTGCCGCTGCCCATTCCCTGCGGTCAGACCATTTCGCAGCCCTCGGTGGTGGGCCTGATGACGCAGGCGCTCAAGCTGACGGGCCGCGAAAAGGTGCTCGAAATCGGCACCGGCTCGGGGTATCAGGCCGCAATCCTGAGCCAGCTCGCGCGGAGGGTGTATACCGTCGACCGCCACCGCCGACTGGTTGCCGAGGCGCGCGAGGCGTTCGATGCGCTGGATCTGGCCAATATCACCGCCTTTACCGCCGACGGCAGTTTCGGACTGCCCGATCAGGCGCCTTTCGACCGCATTCTGGTGACGGCAGCCGCCGAAGATCCGCCCGGCCCGCTCTTGGCCCAGCTGAGGGTTGGCGGTATCATGGTTGTGCCGGTCGGACAGTCCGACGCCGTGCAAAGCCTGATCCGTGTCACCCGGTCCGAAGCGGGATTCGATTATGACGAGCTGCGCCCGGTGCGTTTCGTTCCACTGGTCGAGGGGCTCGCCAAGGACAACTAGCCAAACGACCGCATTTTTTCAAACGACGCCCCGGCGACAAGGGGCGCCCCGACCGACTTTCGAGGGATAGATCGAGATGACCAGCACCCCGCGCGTTTTCCGCCTTGCCGCACCGCTTGCCATCGCTTCGGCGCTTGGCGCCTGCACAGAGCCACTCGATTACGACATGAGAGGCCGCATGGGCGGTTCAGTCGACACCAGCCAGGCGGCGCTTTCCGCCATCGCCGAGCGCCCCGAACCCGACGAACGCGGGCTGATTTCTTATCCCAACTACCAGGTTGCGGTGGCGCGCAACGGCGATACGGTGACCGAGGTCGCAAATCGCGTGGGTGTGCCCGCCGGAGAGCTCGCGCGCTTCAACGGCCGGCAACCCCAGGACGGGCTGCGCGATGGCGAAGTGCTTGCCCTGCCCGGCCGCGCGCCAACCCCCACCACGGCAACAACCGCCCCGATCCAGCCAGCGGGGTCGGTCGACATCACCACGCTCGCCAGCGCCGCCATCGACCAATCGCCTGCAACACCCGCTCGCGCGCCGTCCCCCGCGCCGATCCAGGGCGGAGTCGAGCCGATCCGACATCAGGTCAGCCGGGGCGAGACCGCCTATACAATCGCCCGCCTCTATAACGTCACGCCGCGTTCGCTTGCCGATTGGAACGGCCTGGATTCAGACTATGCGGTCCGCGAGGGGCAATTCCTGCTGATCCCCGTGGTCCAGAAAGCCGCCCCAAAGGTCGCGGCCACGCCTGTCCCGGGCGCAGGCTCGCCAACCCCGCAACCGCCGTCCGCCAGCCACGCCTTGCCGAAAGACGAACCCTCCGTGGCCGCAAGCGCGGCCAAGGCCACCGCGACTCCTGCCAAGCCCGTTGCCGACATCGGGCAGTCAAAGCCCACGGTTTCAAGCGCCGCGATGACGATGCCTGTGGATGGAAACATCATCCGCGACTACGCCAAAGGCAAGAACGAGGGCATCGACATCGCGGCAGCAGCAGGTACGTCGGTAAAGGCGGCGGCAAGCGGAACCGTGGCGGCGATCACCACAAACACCGAAAACGTGCAGATACTCGTCGTTCGGCATCCTGATGACGTTCTGTCGATCTATACGCATGTCGATGGACTGAGCGTCGTCAAGGGCGATGCCGTGAGCCGGGGGCAAACCATCGGCAAGGTGCGGTCCGGAGATCCCAGCTTCCTGCATTTCGAAGTGCGCAAGGGGTTCGACAGCGTCGATCCCATGACCTTCCTGCGCTGACCAGGCGTCCAAGAATTTTCGTACGAAAATTCTTGGACCCGGCGCCGCGCCCCGCTTCGGGCCGAAGATCTTTCGGACGAAAGATCTTCTAAAGCGCGACCCCCTGGCGCCCGGCAAGATCGGTGAAATACTGCCAGGCCACGCGGCCCGACCGCGCGCCGCGCGTTGCCTGCCATTCGATGGCCTCGGCCCGCAGCGTGTCGTCGTCGATCGTCACGCCATGTACAACGCAATACCCCCGGATCATCGCGAGGTATTCATCCTGCGAACAGGGGTGGAATCCAAGCCACAGGCCAAACCTGTCCGACAGCGACACTTTTTCCTCGACCGCCTCTCCCGGGCTGATCGCCGAGGACCGCTCGTTCTCGATCATGTCCCTTGGCATCAGATGACGGCGGTTCGAGGTGGCGTAAAACAGCACATTCTCGGGTCGCCCTTCGATCCCGCCGTCCAGCACCGCCTTGAGGCTTTTATAGTGCTGGTCGTCATGGCTGAAGGACAAATCGTCGCAAAACAACACGAACCGCTTATCCGATCCCCGCAGCAGGTTCAGCAGGCGCGCCACCGAACCAAGATCCTCACGCTGCAATTCAACCAGCTTCAGATCGTGCCCCTGTACGCGCACCTGCGCGCAGATCGCCTTGACAAGGCTGGACTTTCCCATCCCCCGCGCGCCCCAAAGCAACGCGTTGTTTGCCGACAGCCCGCGCGCGAACTGTACGGTGTTGGCAAGCAACGTGTCGCGCGCCCGGTCAATGCCCAGCAGCAGCCCCAGATCCACCCGGTTGACTTGCGCGACGGGGTGCAGGCGGTCGGGATCGACATGCCAGACATAGGCTTCGGCCGCGTCGAAATCGGGCGCGGCAAGCGGCGCCGGAGCAATGCGCTCCAACGCCGCCGCGATGCGTTCAAGTGCGTCATCGGTCATGTCTTATCCTTGTTTCCGCTGTCGTCCGGCGCGCCATCGTCCTCATCGAATTCCTTCATCATGGGATCGACCTCGGGCTCTTCATCATCTTCGAACCACAAGCCCTGCGCACGCAGTTCTTTTTCGCGTTTGCGTTCGACCATGCGCACCAGCAGGATCGACACCTCGTACAAGCCATAGACGACGACAAACAGAATCCCCTGCGTGGTCACGTCCGGCGGTGTCACCAGCGCGGCCAGCACCAGGATCGCCACGACCGCATATTTGCGCACCGATCCAAGGCCCACCGCGGACACCAGCCCCGCCTTGCCCATCAGCGTCAGCAGCACCGGCAGCTGAAAGCACAGCCCGAAGGCCAGAATGAACTTCAGCGTGATGTCCAGGCTTTCGTTCACCTTGCCGAAAAAGGTGATGCGGATGCCGCTGGCGGTTTCGGGCACCACCGCGGGTTCGCCCGCGGGAATGCCCGCAACCCCGTCGCTGACCTTGTCCGCCGCGGTGCTCAGCAGGTTGGCAAAGATCGAAGACACATCCGCGAAGCCCAGAAAGAACGCCATCGCAAGCGGAGTCACCACGAAATGCGCAAAGCTCGCGCCCAGCAGGAACATCACCGGCGACGCGACGAGAAAGGGCAGAAACGCCCCCTTTTCATTCTTGTACAGCCCCGGCGCCACGAATCGCCACATCTGGTAGCCGATCACCGGGAACGCCAGCGCGAAGCCGAACACCATGGAGATGCGAAACAGGGTGAACAGGTATTCCTGCGGCGAGGTATACTGCATTGTCGGCGACGGATCGCCGAGGCTGCGCAGCGTTTCCTCGATCGGTCCAAGCAGAAACTGCAGGATCGGTTCGGCCACGGTGAATGCCAGGCAGATCCCGATGATGAAGGCGATCACCGATCGGATCAACCGCGTGCGCAGTTCGGCCAGATGTTCGATCAGCGGCGCCGAGCTGTCCTCGATGTCGTCCTGTCCCGCGCTCATGACTCACCGTCTTTCTTCAGGTCCGCCTCAAGGGCGGCGGCCTTGGTTGCGGCCTCCCCGGCCCGCTTCGCCGCTGCCTCCGCCTCGCGCTTGTGGCGTTCGGCCGCGGCCCGCGCGGTACTGGCGGCGATCTTCTTGCGCTGCGTGTCGCGTTCGGGATCGGCGGCGGAATCGGGCGCTGAGGGGTCTTCCTCCAGCCCCGCGTCCCTGGGTGGGGCCGTGGGGTCGGTCATGGATTTCGCCGCGTCGCGCACCCCGTCCAGCGCCGATCCGATGGGGTTCGTCGCGGATTTGAAGGTCTTGGCGACATCGCGCACGCCCGATTCGTCGGCCGCGTCGTTCATCGCACGGGAAAATTCCCGCGCCATGCCGCGCGCCTTGCCCATGAACCGGCCCATGTTGCGAAACAGCACCGGCAGATCCTTGGGGCCGACGACAATCAGCGCCACGATCCCGATGACCATCAGCTCGGACCATCCAAGATCCAGCATGACGGCTTACACCTTGTCCTTGTCTTCGGCCGGGGTCACATCGCGCGCCTCCTCCGCCTTGTCATCCTCAAGTTCCCTGCCGCCTTCGTGGACGCCCTTCTTGAATGCGGTGATGCCTTTGCCGACTTCCCCCATCAGGCTGGAAATCTTGCCCCGTCCGAACAGGACCAAAACGACGACGGCGATAAGCAAAAGGCCCGGAAGGCCGATATTGTTGAGCATGTCTTCTCTCCTGTTCCGGGTCCGCGACGCGGCCGGATGTGAAACCTCTTCGCGAGTCTTAGGGCGAAGCCCGCGCGCCCGAAAGCGGCAAGCGGTCGAAGAAAGGCTGCATGGCCAAATTCCCCCACCGTCTTTGACACTATTTTGTCAGTAGGGCACCCTGCCGCACGAAAGGACCATCGATGAAAAAATCCCTGCGCCTCGCGGCCCTGATGACCCGCCTGAAAGACGGCAACCTGCACACCGCCGAACGCCTCGCCCAGGCGCTCGGCGTGTCGGTGCGCACGATCTACCGCGACATGGACGAGCTGTCCGCAGCCGGAATCCCCATCGCCGGCGAGCGCGGGCGCGGCTACCGGGCGGCGGCCACGGTCACGCTGCCCCCCCTGAACCTGACGGACATCGAACTTGAAGTGCTGCATCTGGGGCTGGCCGCCGTGGGCGCGGGCGCCGCCGAAATGCCCGATCTGGCCCAGGCGGCCCGCAGCCTGTCCGCCAAGATCGACGACCTGCTTCCCGAAGAAGGTCAGACCGTTCCCTTCGGCTTTGCCAGCCACCCGTGGCAGGACGCGGCACAGGGCTTTCGCCACATGCCCGCCTTTCGCGCCGCCGTCCGGGCCCGCCAGAAACTGCGCGTCACGCTGACCGATGGCACGAGTCAGGATATTCGCCCGCTCAAGCTTGGCTATTGGGGACGGATCTGGACCTGCACCGCCTGGTCTGAAACCGGTGCGCGGTTCACCGAGATCCGTCTGGACACGGTCGCTGCCCTGACGCCCCTGCCCGGTCTGTTCGTCAATGAGCCCGGAAAACGGCTGGAAGATTACCCCACATCGCCCCGCCGGGACTGATGGTGCCGCGCGCGGGGGCGCGGCCTGCGCCCGCGCGGTATCCCCGCCACAACGACGGCCGCGACGCGCGGCCCCTTCGCGCAACCAATGTCCTCAGGTACCAAAGAGGAGGGCACCGCCCTCCTCTTCAGGCCCGCATCGCGGGCTGAAACCAGCGCGCCGCAAGGCGCACCTTTGGATCAGTCGGTCACAGTCACGGACACCATGCGGTCGGGCTGGCCGACCACGGTGCCGTTGCCGCCTGTGCCGCGCTTGATTGCGTCGACCACATCCATGCCTTCGGTCACTTCGCCGACGACGGTGTACTGGCCGTTCAGATGCGTCGCGGGCGCGAACATCACAAAGAACTGCGAGTTAGCCGAATTTGGGTTCTGCGACCGGGCCATGCCCACCGCGCCGCGCTCGAACGAACGGTCGGAAAATTCGGCCGCAAGATCGGACATGTCCGACCCGCCGGTGCCCGCCATGCGCATGTCCGCGCCCATCTTGCCGTATTGCACGTCGCCGGTTTGCGCCATGAAGCCTTCGATGACGCGGTGGAACACCACGTCATCGTATTCACCGGCCTTCGCCAGCGCGGTGATGCGCGCGACGTGCTGCGGGGCCACGTCATCGAACAGCTCGATGTGGAAGGTGCCGTTGGCGCCCTCGCCCGCGACCGTCACGTCCAGCCCTGCCGCCATCGCGGGCGGGCCCAGCACGCAGAAAACGCCTGCCAGAAGCTTACGCATCCACGGCCACCCTGACGCTGATCATCCGGTCGGGGGTCGCGGGCGGCTCGCCGCGGGTGATCGCATCGACGTGCTCCATGCCTTCGATGACGCGCCCGTAAACGGTATATTGCCCGTTCAGAAAGCTGTTGTCCTTGAAGTTGATGAAGAATTGCGAGTTGGCCGAATTCGGGTTTTGCGATCGCGCCGCCCCCAGCGTGCCCCGGTCATGCGGCAGCTTGGAAAATTCCGCCGGCAGGTCCGGCAGGTCCGACCCGCCCGTGCCCGCGCGGCGCAGGTTGAACCCGTCTTCCATGTCGCCATGTTCCACGTCCCCCGTCTGGGCCATGAACCCGTCGATCACGCGGTGGAAACAGACGTTGTCATAGGCCCCGGCGCGCGCCAGTTCCTTCATGCGCTCGGCATGTTTCGGGGCGACGTCCGCCAGAAGTTCGATCACCACGGTGCCGTCTTTCAGCTCCATGAGGATGGTGTTTTCGGGGTCCTTGATCTCGGCCATGTCATACTCCCAATGCGTCCGATGAGGTTGGGCGCAGACTTAATGCGCGCGCCGCGCTTTCACAACCTTTTCGGGCGGCTCGGCCAGCGTGGGCGCATTGACGCCGGGCGTCCGACGGGGCAGACCTTTCGTCAAAGCTCAAGACCAGAGGAGCCACACCATGGCCTGGAAAACGCTCGACGACATGGATCTGGACGGCAAGCGCGTCCTGACCCGCGTCGATATCAACGTCCCCGTCGAAAGAGGCGAAGTGACCGATGCCACCCGCGTCGAACGCGTCGGCCCGACCGTGCAGGACATCATATCGCGCGGGGGCAAGCCGATTCTGCTGGCGCATTTCGGTCGCCCCAAGGGCAAGGTCGTGCCCGAGATGTCGCTGAAGATGCTGGTTCCCACGCTAGAAGCGGTGTTCGGCACATCGGTGCATTTCACCACCCTGGACGAGGCCGAAGTGGTCATCGACGCCTGCGACGCGGGCCAGGTTGTGCTGCTGGAAAACACCCGCTTCGAGCCGGGCGAGGAATCCAACGATCCCGACCTTGCCAGGACCTATGCCCGGCTTGGCGACATCTACTGCAACGATGCCTTTTCGGCGGCCCACCGCGCGCACAGCTCGACCGAGGCGCTGGCGCATCTTCTGCCCGCCTGCGCCGGCCGCCTGATGCAGGCCGAGCTTGAGGCGCTGGAATCCGCGCTTGGCGACCCCAAGCGTCCCGTGCTCGCCGTTGTCGGCGGCGCCAAGGTGTCGACCAAGCTGGAATTGCTTGGCAATCTGGTCGAAAAGGTCGACATGCTGGTGATCGGCGGCGGCATGGCGAATACCTTTCTTGCGGCGCAGGGCGTCGACGTGGGCAAATCGCTGTGTGAACACGAAATGACCGGCACCGCCAGGGACATCGCCGCCAAGGCCGCGACCGCAGGTTGTGAAATCCTGCTGCCGCGCGACGTGGTCGTCGCCCGCGAATTCCGCGAAAATGCCCCGTCCGAGGTGGTTGCCGCCGAATCCTGCCCTGCGGATGCGATGATCCTGGATGCGGGCCCCGAAAGCGTCGCCCATATCGAGGCCGCGATCGAACGCGCCGAAACATTGATCTGGAACGGCCCGCTTGGCGCGTTCGAGATCGCGCCCTTTGACGCGGCCACCAATGCCGCCGCGGCCTCGGCGGCGAAGGCCACCGCCAACGGCACCCTGGTGTCGGTCGCCGGGGGCGGCGACACCGTCGCGGCGCTGAACAAGGCGGGCGCGGCGGACGATTTCACCTATATTTCCACCGCCGGGGGCGCGTTCCTTGAATGGATGGAAGGCAAGGTTCTGCCGGGCGTCGCCGCCCTGGGCTGACCGCAAAGCCATCGCCGGGGTGCCGACTGTGCCCCGGCCCGCTGCCCCGGCCCGTCGCCCCTACCTGCCGCCCCGACCTGCGGCAGCGATGCCGCAGGGGCGCGAAAAATATCCCCCTATGGGCTGACCGGGATTCCCCCGCAGGCCGATTCGTGCCATCACGTCCCCACGCATCCGTCAGAGATGCGACCCGAGGCAAAAGCAAGAGCACACCCCATGTCCGCAAGGCGCAAACCCGCGTTCGGCGCGTTGATCTATACCGGCATCACCATGGCCCTGTCCGCCTATTTCACCTTTGCCGCCGTGCAGGGCGATTTCGGCCTGTTCCGCCGCGCTGAAATCGACAGCGAAGCCGCGCAGCTGACCGCCGAGCTTGACCAGCTTGCGGCAGAAGTGTCGCGGATGGAAAACCTGACGCTGCGCCTGTCGGACGATTATCTGGATCTCGACCTGCTGGATCAGCAAGCGCGCGACGTGCTGGGGCTGATGCGGTCCGACGAAATCGTCGTGCGCTAAGCCTCATCCGTCAAGGCCGGGCGATCCGGCCGCGGAGGATGCGACGGGGCGGCCCTGATTGGGCGAAAATCCGCCTCGGCGCGCGCAAAAAGGCAAGGCCCTGCCGAGGCGGGCGCAATCCCGCAGTTCAACCGGCCCTTGCCGCACATGACGCTTGATCGGGGGCACCGACGCCCCCCATCTTGGTGACTGAACACGACAACAGGCAGCACGACAGATGCGACACAAGACCCGACTGAAAGCCCTGACCGCCCTGCAAGCCGCAGCCCTTGCGATGCTGGCAATCTTTGGCGCCTTCACGGCGCAAGGACATGCCAAATCGTGCAAACCCAACCTGTCGCCGCCGTCGTCCGCGTCGTGCTATATCGCCCCGGTCGAGGCGCATTAACGCCCAAGCGCCTTGTCGAGCGCGGGCAGGAACACATCGGTGTAAAGCGTGCCCGCCAGCGGCCCGGTGTGCTTGTGCAGCACCGTGCCATCGCCCGCGACGATAAAGGTTTCGGGCGGGCCGGTCACGCCCCAGTCGATCGCTGCCCGCCCCTGCGGATCGAATGGCACCCCGATGAAGGGCGAGCGTTCGTCGGTCAGGTAGCTGGACGCGGTGCCGGCCTGATCCTTGATGTTCACGCCGACGATGCGCACCCCCTGGGCCTGCAGCTCCAGCAGGCGCGGATGTTCGGCCCGGCACGGCGGGCACCACGACGCCCAGAAGTTCACGAGGGTCACCTCGCCGCTGCGCAGGTCAGCGTCTTGCACGGCCGGGAACCCCTCCAGCGTTTCGGTCGGAAGGCCCGGCGCCTGCCTGCCGATGAACTGCGAGGGCAGCAGCGTCGTGTCGCCCCGCTGCATCCCCAGATACGCCATGACCGCGAATGCCGCGAACAGCAGCGGCGGCAGGATCATCAGTACCGAAATCTTTTTGCGGGGCGTCTGCCCGCCGTCGCTGTCAGCCATGGGGTTTCAGCCTTTTCTCGACCTTTGCCAGTTCGGCCCGGACCCGGCGCGCCCGCGCCACGCTGACCCCGACAAGCAAGGCGATCAGCCCCAGGCTGACGCCATAGGATGTCAGCACCTCAAAAGCGTATTTGCCAAGATCCAGCTTCATGACTGTCGCTCCCGCGCCAGCAAGGCGCGCGCCCGGCGCGCCCGGATTTCCGTTTGCGTGCGCAGGAACACCAGCGCGACGAACAGCAGCACAAACCCCGCGATGCAGACCAGCGCGGGGTACCAGAACACATCGGCCACGTTTTCCGCAGCATCCATCGACAGCGATGCGCCCTGGTGCAGCCCCTGATTCCAGAACAGCACCGCATAGCGCGACAGGATCGCGAACACCGATCCGACCAGGCACAGGATCGACGTCAGATCCGCCGCCGTATCGTCGTTTTCGATGGCCGACCACAGCGCCATGTAGCCAAGGTAGAACAGGAACAGCACAAGGAACGAGGTCAGCCGCGGGTCCCACGCCCACCAGGTGCCCCACATCGGCTGGCCCCACAGCGCCCCGGTCGCCAGAGCGATCACCGTGAACGTCGCCCCCACCGGCGCCGCCGCGCGCGCCGCAAGGGCGGACACATGGTGGCGCCGTATAATCCAGATGAGCGAGGCGACCAGCATCATTGCCCAGGCGTTGATCGCCATCATCGCCGCTGGAACGTGGATGTAGAAAATCTTGACCGTGCTGCCCTGGCGGTAGTCGTCGGGGGTAAAGAAGACCCCCCAGATCAGCCCCGTCACCAGACATATCGCCGCCCCCGCCGCGATCCACGGCAGGACAAGATCCGTCGTGCGGATGAACTTTACGGGGTTGGCGTATTCCCAGATCGACATGCGGCTGACCCTATCGCTGACTGGCACGGGTTACACCCAAAAAAAGAACGGGGGGCAAGCCCTTCCAGGGCCCCGCGACATCGCGTCCGCGCCTGGTCCCGCGCGCCACCCGGTCAGGGCAGCGGCGCGCCGGTCTGGACGGCGGCAAGGGTATCCAGCAGCCGAACCTCGACGCGACGGAACGCGGCGAGCGCGGCGTTCTCCGGATGGGTGAACATCTTCATCACGCTGCCCTCGACCGCCACAAGGTTGGCGCAACCCGGCAAGTCCAGCCCGATGTAACTGACCTGTGCATCCGCCACCGGAAGACCGCCAAGCGCGGCGCCCAGCGCCCCGGCGTCGAGCCTGGCAAACCCCTGATCGGTGACAAAGGTCAGCAGGTCGGAAAACGCTTGCGCGCTCAGCCGGTCCTGCCGTTGCTCCAAATCGGTGCGCACGGTGACCGCGCCATTCGCGTGGACGGCCACCAGAGGCGGGGTTCTTGGCGCGCCCTCGCCCGTGATGTCCAGAAACAGCACGACGGATGTGTCCGAGCTTAGGGTCGGCGCGGGGCAATCGGCCGCCAGCGTCCCGCCCCAGACCGCGCAGACCGCCCCGGCCCAAAACGACAGCCGGCGCGCGGCGACGCGGCTCACGCCCTGCGGCGGCGCAATCGCAGCGCGCCCAGCCCACCAAGACCGATCAACGACAGCCCCGCCCCTGCCGGAAGCGGCACGGCAGCCGCGGCGACGTCGGTGACGTAGGTGATATATCCCAGGTCCGCAAAGGACGCGACGGTCGTGCCCGACACGGTCGTCGCGGCAAAATCGTAGCCCAGCACCGAATTGGGCGTCGAAAACGGCGCGCCGATATATCCGGTCATGATGTCCGCCGCCCCGCCCGCGTAGTTGTCTTCAGCCCAGTGGCTGTTTGCCGTGCCCTGGCCGCCATCAAGATCAACCGGAATGGACGACGCACCGGGGCCGAACTCGGCGTTGTAGACCGCAAGCCCGAACGCGCCGGTGTATTGGCCGCTGCCCGTGGTATAAAGGTTCTGCGTTCCCGCAAAGGCTCCGCCGTAAGTCGTGGTGTTCCACAGCGTCCCGAAGCCCAGCACATGCGCCATTTCGTGGACGATCACATCGAACAGCGTGCCGCCGCTGTACATCGCGGCAAGGTCGGCGGTGTCGAAATACATCAGACCGTGCGAGGCATAGGCATATTCCGACGCGCCCGCGTACACCGAAATACTGGTCGGCCCCGCCGCCCCGAGCGTGCCGCCCGCGCCGTCGATGCCGGTGCCCACGGCGATGATCGTCAACGCATTGATCGCCAGATCGTGACGGTTGCCCAGCACCATCGTTTCCCAGAACGATTTGGCCTGCTGGAACACCGATTGCAGGTCTGAAGACAGGGTTTCGCTGTCCGTGCTGCCGTTGCCGTCAAAGTCGACCTCACTGTCGAAATCGAGCACGATGTTGAACGGGTTCCCGATGCCGGAGTAGGTGGCCGCTGAGGCGAGTGCAGGCAGCCCGAGCCCGGCGGCGACAAGGGTCGTTGCAAGGCCAAATCGTCGAGCGTCGCTCATTTGATCACATCCAGAACGCTGCGGTTGGCCTACAGCGTTAACGCCTCGGATCTCATCTGGCAACGAACTTGTGAACGCAGCAGCGCAGCAAATACAATGGTTTCCCCGTGCATCTACCGCAGGTTTATGCGCAGGACGGCGGCGCTGGCGAACGGAAGAAGCGCGAGCGCCCCGGCGCTGATGCCGCCAAGCATCAGCAATGGGGTCTGAACCGCCAGCCCCTCGGCACCGCGTCGCGCCGCCTCGGCGCCAAAGATCAGCGTGGGCACATACAGCGGCAACACAAGAAGCGACATCAGCAGCCCGCCCCGTTTCAACCCCACGGTCAGCGCCGCGCCGAACGTGCCGATCACCGACAGCGCCGGCGTGCCCGCCACGAGCGATGCGAACAGCCACAGATAGCCCGGCGCGGGCAGGCTGAGCAGCACGCCCAGCAGCGGCGCGGCGATAACCAGCGGCAGACCTGTGGTGATCCAGTGGGCCAGCGCCTTGACGGTGACGATGCCTTCCATCGGCAGCGGCGCGGTGGCAAGCAGATCCAGCGAGCCATCCTCGCGATCCAGCGCAAAGATGCGGTCAAGCGACAGCAGGCAGGCCAGCAGCGCCCCGATCCACAGTACCCCCGGCGCGATGCGCGCCAGCAGCGCCGTTTCCGGCCCGACCCCAAAGGGCACCATGACCGTGACGATCAGAAAGAACGCGAGCCCCAGGCCGAATCCCCCCCCCGCCCGCACCGCGAGCCGCAGGTCGCGCGCCAGCAGCGCGATCACAGGAACGCCTCGTCATGCGCGGCGGCGCGCGGCGCGGCCCTGAACGGCGTGACGTCCAGCAGCGCGGCTTCGGGGATGCACAGGTCGATATGGGTGGCGATGATCGCAGAGCCACCGCCGGCCAGATGCCCCCTCACGGCCCGCGCGAACAGCGCCACCGACGCCGCATCGAGCGACACGGTGGGTTCGTCCAGCACCCAGACCGGGCGCCCCGTCACCATCAGTCGCGCCAGGCCAAGGCGGCGTTTCTGCCCGGCGGACAGTGCCCCCGCAAGCCGGTCGTCCAGCCGGTCCAGATCGAAATCGCGCAAGGCCGAAGCAATGTCATGCCGACCGAACACATTGGCCCAGAACGTCAGGTTTTCCGTGACCGTCATCATCGCCTTGAGCCCATCGGAATGAGCGGCGTAGGCGATGCGATCCGCCGCCCCGTCGATCCGTCCGGACTGGGCCGGTTGCAGCCCGGCGACGGTGCGCAGGAGGGTGGTCTTGCCCGACCCGTTCGGCCCCCGCAGCACAAGCGCTTCGCCGGGGGCAAGATCGAAACTCACCCCTTCGAGCACCGGCACACCCCCGCGGGATACCGTAAGATCCGTCACGCTCAGCCTCATGCCCGATGGGATAGCCCGAAGCCCTTGCAGGGGAAAGCGGTTAAACCGTCGCGCCCGGTCGCAAGATCGCGTCGCAAGTCCGGCCAACAGGGCACTGCCCGTGCCACATGCACCCGCCCGCGATACCCGCGGCAAGAACAGACGGGCGCTGCCCCGCGCGATCCCGCGTGTGTATCGACCCGCCGGTGTGCGGCGCCTAGACCGGAAGCGCGGCAAGCGCGACGCGGCGTCCTTCGCCAAGCAGCACATTGTAGGTGCGGCACGCCGAGGGCGTGTTCATGACCTCGACCCCGACGCCCGCGCTTGCCAGCCGGTCTGTCAACGTCTTTGGCAGGTAGGTCATTTCAGCCCCGGTGCCGACAAAGATCACGTCCACGTCGGGCACAAGACGCAACAGCGCGTCTTCGTCGTGCAACCCGCCCCAGGCGACCGAACCTTCGTTTGCAAGACAGATCGGCCCGTGCATCGGGCGCCCGGCCACCCGGAAAAACCCCGGACCATAGCCATCGACCGGCTGCGCCGTGCCGAAGCTGGTTTCGTTCATCTGCATGGTTGTCCCCTAGTCCCATACCGGCAATCCCAGCAAGATCGCCGCAACGATGATCAGATAGGCCAGAGCACGGTACCCCTCCTCCCGTGCCGGATCGAACAGAGCCTGACCCAGTTTCGTACCCGCAGCATACTGCAGAAGCCCGACAAAACCAAGACGCTTGGACAGCTGTGACCCGTCAGAAACACCCCTTCAGAAACACCGGAACACCGCGCCAATATCCGTCGTCAGCTGTCGTCAGGCGTCAGCAGCCGTCACGGCCCTGTAAACAAGAGCTGTGAAAGGCTCAAAGCCGGGGCTTGGGCGGTTGGGTCAAGGCAGCGTCCGCGTCACGATAACGGGGCGCGCGCGCTTACTGGAATCCCGGCTCTGTTGCATAAACCTGGTGAGGGATTCCTGTCGTGAATCCAGCGTGGTAGCTGGACGACATGAGCAGACCCACGCCCCCAACCTACAAGACCGGGAACTGGCCGGCCTGTAACGAAGCGCTCAAGCGCCGTGGCTCGCTGACGATCTGGTTTGACCCAGAGAGGATACGGCATGCTGCGCCGACCGGCAAACGCGGCCGACAGCAAACCTGCAGCGATACCGCCGTCCAGACATGCCTGACGATGAAGGTGCTGTTGGGCATGGCGGCACGGCAGACGACCGGGTGCGTCGAGAGCCTGCTGAGGCTGATCGGTTTGAACTGGGCGGTGCCCGACTTCAGCACGCTGTCGCACCGCCAAAAGACGCTGGCCGTGAACATCCCGTATCGTGGCTCCAACGGCCCACTGGGCCTTCTGATCCCCGCCTGGGCATTGCTGCGCAATACCCTGCCGGGCAGCGGATCAGTGCCGACATCAAGGCCGAGGGCGAAGGCGAGTGGCACGCCCGCAAGCATGGTGGTGCCAAACGGTGTCTATGGCGGAAGATCCATCTTGGGATTGACGAGAAAACCCTGGAAGTCCGCGCCGTCCACTGCCCGGCGGGCGATTTGCATGGCAAATCTGCCGAGAGGGGAGATTACCGGGACCCCCATCGGTGATGCGCCGATCCTGCCCGATCTGCTCAGCCAGATCCCGGCGGACGAGGCGATCGGCAGCGTCACCGCAGACGGTGCCCATGATACCCGCAAATGCCACGACGCCATCCTCTGCCCGGCAGTGCATGTTTACATGCACAAGAGGGGCTGACCGCAGGGCGAATGCCGTCATCCCACCCCGCAAAAACGCCAAGCCGTGGAAGACCGTCACCGCGGTGCCGTGGCCAGAAACGAGGCCCTGCGAGCCTCAAGATACCTCGGTCGCGCGATCTGGCGAAACTGGAGAGGATACCACCGCCAAAGCCGCGCCGAAACCAAGATGCACTGCGTCAAACTGCTGGGGCAACGCCTCATGGCGCGTGACTTCGACCGACAGATCGCCGACATCAAGGTGCGCATCGCCGTCATGAACGGCTACACCGCCCTTGGCGTTCCTGTCACACAAGCCGTGAGATCAATCCGTCCGGGGAAAGGGGAACCTCGGATATTACAAGCTTTGTGCAACAGAGCCATGTATCACGACAAGCTTCTTTCGCCCCCGATGAAACTGGCCTTCACCTAGATTCAACCGCGTCATTCATAGATGCTGACGATCCATTCTTGATGGCGATACTGAACTCCAAAGTCTTCTGGTTTGTTCTGTCTGCGCTCCCCCCTCTGGCCCAAGGCGGTCATCGCAGAAAAAAGAACCGATATATTGAAAAAGTAACCATTCCAAGCGCGGCCAAAGCTACCAGAGACACGCTTGCCGCGCAGGTTGAAAGGTGTCGCAACCGGGCCCGACAGCGGTTGAAGCTGCAAACTGCCCTGACCCGCCGCATCCCGGACCTCTGCCCGCCTGGCCGGGCCCTCAAGCTGATCAACAAGCTTAGGGAATGGTGAAGCATGCCAAACTTCGCGGCCTTCCGCGCCGAGGTGAAAAAGGTCTTCAAGGCCGATATCCCCCTTGCCGATCGTTCCGATTGGGAAGACTCGATCAATCGCGACCGCGCCGAAACCCTGCGTCTGAGCGCCGAAATCACCCAGGCCGAAGCCCGGATCGAGAGCATCGTCTACGACCTGTTTGACCTGACCGAAGACGAAATCGCGTTGTTGGATGCGGCGGTCCAGCCCCTCTGTCGGCAAAATCTCTTCCCGGTTCAACACGCGGCGCGGCAACAGCCAAGCCACGCCGCGCGTTGATTTCCCAGACTTGATCCCGGTCCGGGACGGAGGGGCGGAACCGACCTGCCCTCTGCCCGGTTCCAGAAGAGTTTCCCGCCCCGAAACGGGCTTCCCAGCGCTCAGAACCGCGTTTCAACCCTTGTTTACAAGGAATTCCGCGCGCGCGTGCTCGGGCAGGTACCTTAGACACCGGGAACTCCGGCCAGCCAGGCCACCACCTCTGCCAGTTGTTGCGTCATCGCGTCATCGAACGCGGGCACGATCAGCTCCGCCGAGGTGTCCGCCACGGTCCGTGTCGTGCTGAACCCGCGCGACGAAACGACCCGCCCGTCCTGGCCGTCGATCAGGCTCAGGGTGGTGCGCATCACAACCGTCACAGCTTCGGGCGTGACCTCGGCATGAAAGGCTTGCAGATCGGTCAGCAGCAGGTAATCCGGCGTCGGCCCCGTTCCAGCCGCGCTGACCAGCGCGAAGCCGCCCGAATTGGCAAGCGAGCGCACCAGAAGCAACTGCACATGCTCGGTTGCCGCGTCGATCCAGCGGGCGTCTGGCAGCGACTGGATCTGCAAGGGAGTCGGTTTGATCACGATGCGGTCGCTTGTCAGCGCGCCTGTCGCGGTCGGCAAGGCGATTTCCAGCACACGCCGCCCGCGCGGCACCGCCACCGAGCCCGCGGGCAGCGCGCTCAGCTCGTAGGTTTCCAGCGGCGTCGATGCGGTCTGAAGGCTGGACAGGGCCGAACAGCCCGTCAACAGCGTCAGACCCAGCCCGATCAGTGCAAGGCGCAGTGTCATGTTCGTCTATCTCCTGAATTCGGGGATGGTATTGCCGAAAAAGAACCGCGCCGGATCGCGCTCCATCTTCTTGGTCAGTTGTTCCAGCCGATAGACCAGTTGCTGGGCCTCGCGGGCGAATTTGGTAAATTCAGGCAGCCCGATTTGTGCAAAGCTCTGGATCGGCGGCGTGCTTGCGGTGACGGTCGTGTCGATATTGCGCACCACCGCCAGGGCCCGGCCGATGACATCGCGCAGATCGGAGGTGATCGCGGGCAGATCTTGCGCCAGGGCAGCCATCGTCGTTTCAAACTGTCCGGCGGCGGTGCGCACATCGGTGATCGCCGGCCCGAGATCGGTACCCAGGATCGTGTCGGCCCTGGCAAAGGCATCGCGGGCCACATCCAGCGTCGCTTCGGTGGTGCCAAGCGCGCGATCGAGATTGGCAAAGCTGCGGCTGGCATCCGCAAGGGTCCGCGTCGCCGCCTGCACCGCCGTCTCGCCGCTTGCGACCAGCGGGTCAAGCCGCGTGGTGAACCCGGTGATGTCGCCTGCGACCTGATCGACCGCTGACGTCACGCTGGCGACCGCCCGTCGCACATCGGCCAGGATGGCGGGAACATCGTCTTGCAGCATGCGATCCATGCGCGCGATGGTCTGCTGCGCCGATTTCAGCGTGGCGCGGGCATCCGCCACCAGTGCGGTGCCCTCGCCGTCCACCAGCCCCTGCACGCTTCCCGAGGCGCCCTGCACCGCGGCGAGCGAGGCGCGCGCTTCGGCCAGCGTCAGATCGAGGTTGGCAATCGTCGGTTCAAGCTGGGCAAACCGTTGCGTCGCCGCATCGGCGGTACCGCCCATCTGCGCCAGCACGGTATCCAGCTGCGTGCGCAGGTCGGTGACGGCGGTTTCGATGGACAGGATGGCCGATGACAGCTGGTCCGCCAGGGGCGGCACGCGCGTCTGCACAAGGCTGTCGACGTCGCCGATGGTCTTTTCCGCCGCGGCGAACGCGCCGGTGGCGGATTTCATCGTCGGTTCGATCTCGGCGATCGCCAGCTTGGCCACGTCCAGCGTGTCGTTGATCTTGACCAGCGAGGTCTGCACGGTGGTTCCGATGTCATCCAGACGCCCGGTGAATTTTGAAATCTCGGCGGTGCCATCGGACACGGTGCGCGAAATATCGGAAAAATCAGACAGCGCGGTTTCCAGCTTGCCGGAGGCGCTTTCAAGGTTGCGCAACGTGGTGGCGACCGATTGCTGGTTTTCCGGCCCCAGAAAGCTGCGGATCTCGCGGATGGCACCGACCGCTTCTGCCACCAGATCGGGGGCGTCTTCGGTCAGGGCCTGAATGACAGACCGTTCCGAGGGGATCAGCGGGATGTCGGCCGCGTCACTTGCGTCGAGCAAAAGCGGCGCCTCCGGGCTTCCCCCGCTCAGGGACACAAAGGCCACCCCCGTCACGCCCTGCGAATTGAGCTGGGCGGTGGTGTCGGTCTTGATCGGCGTGCCCGCCGCGACCTCGATGCGCACCCGTACCTTGCTGGGATCGGTGTCATCCAGACCCAGCCCGATGACCTGCCCCACCGACAGGCCGTTGTAGCGCACGTCCCCCGCCATGCCCAACCCCGAGACATCGTCGAACAGCACCTCGTACCAGGCATACTGGCGGTCGATCTCGACCTTGGCGAACCACACAAGCAGCCCCAAGAGCCCAAGGACCCCCAGAACCGTCACGGCGCCGATCAGCACGAAATTGGCTTTGGTTTCCATCCGGTGTCAATCCTCGGCTATGCCGGCCGCCCGCGCGCGGGGGCCGTGGAAATATTCGTGTACCCAGGGCTGATCGACCTTCAACATGTCTTTCATGGTTCCCGTGACAAGGACGCGCTGTTCGGCCAGAACCGCGATGCGGTCGCAAATCGCGTGCAGGCTGTCCAGATCGTGGGTCACCATGAACACGGTCAGCCCCAACGTCATTTGCAGCTTTTTTATCAGCGCATCGAAGGCCGACGCCCCGATCGGGTCCAGCCCGGCGGTGGGTTCGTCCAGAAAGACGATCTCGGGGTCGAGTGCAAGGGCACGGGCCAGACCGGCGCGTTTGCGCATCCCCCCCGAAAGCTCGGACGGATACTTGTCGCAGGCGTTCGGCGGCAAGCCCACCATCGAAATCTTGAGTTCGGCCAGCGCGACCCGCGTTCTGGCGGACAGGGTCGTCTGTTCGCGCAACGGCACCTCGACATTTTCGCGCACGGTCAGCGATGAAAACAGCGCGCCGTCCTGAAACATCACCCCCCAACGCTGCTCGATCTTCTGGCGCCGGTCATCCGGGGCGTGCAGCATGTCGGTGCCCAGCACGGTGACGCTGCCGGCGCGCGGGCGCAACAGACCGACGATCGAACGCAGCAGCACCGACTTGCCGGTCCCTGACCCTCCGACCACGCCCAGTACCTCGCCCCGGCGCACATCCAGATCCAGGCCATCATGCACCACATGGCTGCCGAACTGGTTGCGCAGGTCGCGCACCTGAATAATGGCATCGCCCGGCTGCGCCATCACACCCCCACAATCGCGAAAAACACCGAAAACAGCGCATCCGCCACGATGACTAGAAAGATCGACAGCACCACCGAGGTCGATGTGAGGCGCCCCAGCGACGCGGCGTCTCCGCCGACCTTCATGCCCTCATAGCTGCCCACGACCCCGATGATGACGGCAAAGAACGGCGCCTTGATCAGCCCGACCGCGTAATGCCATACATCGACCGACTCGTGGAGCCGGGTCTGGAACATGCCCGGCGACACACCCAATTCGATCCACGACATCATCGCCCCGCCCAGCAGGCCCATGACATCGGCCACGACCCCCAGCAGCGGCAGCACCAGGATCAGCGCCAGCACGCGCGGCAGCACCAGCACCTCTATCGGGTCCAGCCCCAGTGTCTGCATGGCGTCGATCTCTTCGCGCATCTTCATCGAACCGATGGCGGCGGTGAACGCGGCCCCCGACCGGCCCGCGACGATGATGGCGGTAAGCAGGATGCCCAGCTCACGCAACACCGAAATGGCGATCAGGTCCACCACGAACACCTCGGCGCCGAACTGGCGCAGCTGAACAGCGCCCTGAAACGCCATGACCACGCCGATCAGAAACGCCATGAGCGACACGATGGGCACCGCGTTCAGCCCGATTTCCTGCATATGATGCACCAGCGACGTCAGCCGCAACCGTCCGGGGTGCGCCGTAACATACCCGAACCGCGCCACCACCGCGCCAAGAAAGCCCAGCATCTCGATCAGCTTGCGCCCGCCGCTGCACGCTGTACGGCCGACCGTTTCAAGCCAGTCGAAAAAGTCGTTGCGCGGTTTCGTGGAAACGTCTTTCGCCGGGATGTTGCGGCGCACGACCTCCAGCAGTTCCGTATGCTGGGGCGAGGCCCCGGTGATGTCGCACGTCTTGCCGCGCGCGCGCCAGCGGGTCTGGGTGTCGATGACAAGCCAGGCTCCGGCGGTGTCCATTGCCTCGACATCCGACAGATCCAGCGTGGCGTCTTCGGCGCCCGGCTCCGGGAGCCGGGCACGCGCCTCTTCGAGGCACGCGACGACGAGCCGTCCTGAAAGACGCAGGGTCATGGCGCCGGGCGGTCCCGGTGGGGCGCGGGTAGAGAAACGCACATCTTGTCTTACTCCTGTCCTGGCGGATCTGGCGTGCCCCGCTTTCGCGCCGGCGGCGGTTGGCGGGGTACGGGCGATCGCCGCCGCCTTTCGTCGGCCTCTGCCGGTGTTGACATGCTGCGCCAGCGCGCAGGCCATGCGCAAGCCTCATGCACTTGACCCGTCACAACCGCATGAGGGCATGATCCAGATCAATATACGTCTGTTGCAAAAAGATATTCTGCGGTCAGGGCGCCCCGGTCGCGTCGCACACGGCCCGGCCTTGCCGCCCGGCCGACGTTGCGCAGCCCACGGCGCAGACTTGATTCAAGGCGAACAGCAATGCCACGACCCGCTTTCCTGTCTATGCGCAATCGCGCCCGGTCCGGCACCGCCCGCCGGGTGCCCCCGGACAGGGCGTCGGCATGAGCACCGCCCAGGGCACAGTCACCGCCGTGCGCGGCCCGGTTCTGGACATCCGTATCGACGCGGCGCTGCCAGCGATCCGCGATGCCGTCGAAATCGAAAACGGCTCCGCCATCGTGACCGCCGAGGTCCAGGCGCATCTGGACCCGCATCATGCGCGGGTAATCGCCCTGCAATCCACTCAGGGCATTGCGCGCGGCGCACCGGTGCGGCTGACCGGAGGCCCGCTCAGCGTGCCTGTCGGCCCGGCGGTTCTGGGCCGGTTGCTGGATGTGATGGGGCATACCGGCGACGACCAGCCCCCCCTACCCGACGACACGCCCCGCCGCCCGATCCATCATGCGGCGCCCTCGCTGGCGGATCAGCGGGGCCAGACGCAGATCTTTTCGACCGGAATCAAGGCGCTTGACCTGCTGGCCCCGCTGGCGCGCGGCGGCAAGGCGGCGATGTTCGGCGGCGCCGGGGTCGGCAAGACGGTCCTGGTGACCGAACTGATCCGCTCGATGGTGTCGGGCTATGACGGCATCTCGGTGTTTGCCGGGGTCGGCGAACGGTCCCGCGAGGGCCACGAGATGCTGAATGAAATGCGCGACAGCGGTGTGCTGGACCGGACCGTGCTGGTCTATGGCCAGATGAACGAGCCCCCCGGCGCACGCTGGCGCGTGCCCCTGACCGCGATGAGCATCGCCGAACATTTCCGCGACGAACAGGGCCGCGACGTGTTGTTGCTGATGGACAATGTGTTCCGCTTCGTTCAGGCGGGCGCCGAAGTGTCGGGCCTGCTGGGCCGCATGCCGTCGCGCGTCGGCTACCAGCCGACACTGGAAACCGAAGTCGCGGATCTTCAGGAACGCATCGCATCCGTGGGGCGGGCATCGGTCACCGCCATTCAGGCGGTCTATGTGCCCGCCGACGATTTCACCGACCCTGCCGTGGCGGCGATCAGCGCCCATGTCGACAGCACGGTGGTGCTGTCGCGCCAGCTTGCGGCCGAGGGCATCTATCCCGCCATCGACCCCATCGCCACCACATCGGTTCTGCTCGACAAGCTGGTGGTGGGCGAGGATCACGCCCGCATCGCAGGCCGGGTGCGCGAGCTGATCGAGCACTACCAGGAACTGCGCGACGTGATCGCCCTGCTCGGGGTCGAGGAACTGGGCCGTCAGGAACGCCTGCTTGTGGGCCGCGCCCGCCGCTTGCAACGGTTCCTGACCCAGCCGTTCTTTGTCGCCGCCGCCTTTACCGGGATGGAGGGCCGGTCGGTGCCGCTGGCCGATACCGTCGCGGGCTGCGCGGCCATCCTTGCGGGCGACTGCGACGACTGGGACGAAGGGTCGCTTTACATGATCGGCACCCTTGACGAGGCGCGCGCCCGCGAAACCAGACGCCGCGGGGCCGCCGCATGAGAACCGCCATCACCCTGACCGTCACCACGCCGCTGGCTGTCGCCGTTTCCGACACAGCGGTACGATCCATCCGCGCCGAGGACGCCAGCGGCGGGTTCGGCCTGTTACCGGGCCACGCCGATTTCCTGACCGTGCTCGGAGCGTCGGTGCTGCGCTGGCGCGGCGCGGGCAGCGACTGGCACTATTGCGCGCTGCGCGGGGGCGTGTTGCAGATGCGCGGCGGCACCACTGTCGATGTGGCCTGCCGCGAGGCGGTGCCGGGCCGCGATCTGGCCTCGCTCGAAGTGCTGGTGCAGCAGGCGATCGAAGACGAGCTTGATGCGGCGCGCCAGGCCAGGGCCGAACAGACCCGCCTGCACACCACCGCGATCCGCAGCTTGATCCGACATCTCGGCACGGCGGCGCCGGGAAGCGATCTTGCCGGGAATTTCCGATGACCACGCCAGACCCGCACATTGGCAAGGAAAGGATCGCCGATGCCGCCCGAAGGACCCGTGAACGGGACGACGCCGGCAGGCGCGACCCCGAACCGTCGCTCGCGCGACGTTTTGGCCAGATCGGCGTGCTGGGCTGGGTGATCGTGGTGCCGACCATCCTGGGCGCGGCGGTGGGCAACTGGCTGGATCTTCGGCTGGGCAGCGGGATCATGCTGGCGGCGGCGCTGACGATGATCGGCGCGGGGCTGGGCCTGTGGCTCGCCATGCGCTGGATGCGAAAGCAATGAGCGCGTTCGTCACATCCGCCGCAATCGCCACGCTTGCGGCGTTGGCAGGGGTTGGGGCCGGGTATCTGCATTTCCGCAGCCTGCGCCTGGTCGCGGTCCGGCTGGCCGCGGGGCAGATGCGGGCGGTCGCGCTTCAGATGGCCCGCATGACGGGCCTTGCGCTGTTTTTATACCTGTGTGCCCGGCTGGACACATGGGCACTGATCGGCGCCGCCGCCGGAGTGTCGGTCGGACGGGCGTGGGTGTTGCGCGCCGCGCGAAAGGCAACGCCATGACCGACTCGCCGCTTGACCTGACCTATGCCTTCAATCTTGGCCCGTTTGCCATAAGCTGGGTGGTCGTGGTCACCTGGGGTATCCTGCTCTTGCTGGGGCTTGGGTCTTTTGCCATGACCCGGCGGCTTGCCCTCCGCCCCGGCAAGGGGCAGGCCGTGCTGGAACTGGTGGTCGGCGCGATCGACGACCAGATCCGCGCCACCATTCCCGGCGACCCTGCCCGTTTTCGCACGCTGATCGGCACGCTGTTTCTGTTCATCCTCACGGCCAACTGGTCGTCGCTGGTTCCGGGGATCGAGCCGCCCACCGCGCATCTGGAAACCGATGCGGCACTGGCGCTGATCGTGTTCGCGGCAACCCTTGGCTACGGGATCCGGGCGCAGGGCGTCCTGGGCTATCTGAAAAGCTTTACCCGCCCCAGCTGGGTGATGATTCCGCTGAACCTGGTCGAACAGATCACCCGCACCTTTTCGCTGATGATCCGCCTGTTCGGCAACGTCATGAGCGGCGTTTTCGTGATCGGCATCATCCTGTCGCTGGCCGGCCTGCTGGTGCCGATCCCGCTGATGGCGCTGGACCTGCTGACCGGCGCGGTTCAGGCCTACATCTTTGCCATTCTCGCCCTCGTCTTCATCGCCTCGGCGGTCGAGGACAGCGCTCCCCAGGAAAAGGACCCCCCGTCATGAACTATATCGAACTGGTCAGCATCTGCGCCGCCGCCTTTGCGGTGTCGTTCGGCGCGCTAGGCCCGGCGCTGGCCGAAGGCCGGGCCGTGGCCGGCGCGATGGAGGCCATCGCCCGGCAGCCCGAAGCGTCGGGAACAATCTCGCGCACGCTGTTCGTCGGCCTTGCGATGATCGAGACCACGGCGATCTATTGCCTTGTCATCGCGCTGCTGCTGCTGTTCGCCAACCCGTTCGTCCAGTAACGCCATGCAGTTCGACTGGCTGACATTCGGGCTTCAGATCGTCAACGTCCTGGTGTTGCTGGCGATCCTGCGGCATTTCCTGTTCCGCCCGGTGGCCGACATCATCGCGCGGCGCCAGGCGGATATCGTGGCGGCTCAGGATGCCGCCGACGCCGCGCAGGCGCAGGCCGCGCGCGCCGAGGCCGTTGCGCGCGCCGAGACCGACAAGATCGCGATCGCGCGCGACGACATGCTGTCCCGGGCGCAGTCCGATGGCGAGGCGCAGCGCGCCAGGCTGGTGCAAGCGGCCCGTGCCGAAGCCGACAGAATCATCGCCGATGCCCGGACCGAGGCCACCCGCATCGTCGACGGTGCACAGGCCGTCACCCTGCGCCGCGCCCGCGACCTGGCCGAAACCATCGCCGCGCGGGCGCTGTCGGATCTGCCGGATCCCCCCACCGCCGCCGGTTTTGCCCGGCGGCTGGCCGCCGAGTTGGCCTCCCTGCCCGAGGCCAGGCGCGACGCCATGCTGGGCGGCGCAGATGTCAGACTGGTCGCCTCGACCGCGCTGACGGACGGCGATCTCGCCACCACACGGTCGGTGCTGATTCCGCTGGGGCTGGACCACGCCCCCATCGAGGTCGACCCGACGCTGATTTCCGGGCTCGAGCTGCGCTCGTCCACGGGTGCCATCCATAACTCGCTCGCCCATGACCTGACCCGCATTTCGGAGGCGCTGGACAATGACGACGGATCCGGGACTTGAGACGCTGAAGGCGCGCGTCGCTTCGGCAACGCTTGGGCCAGAAGCGCGCGAAACCGGCGCGGTGACCGAAATCGCGGACGGTCTGGCGCATGTGTCCGGCCTGTCCGGCGCGCGCCTGGGCGAGGTGCTGCATTTTTGCGACGGCGCGCGCGGCTTTGTGCTGAACCTGGGCGAACGCGATCTGCAGGCGGCATTTCTGGACCCCGCCACCGGGATCGAGGCAGGCAGCGCCGTGACCCGCACCGGACAGCTTGCGTCCGTCCCGGTGGGCAAGGCCCTGCAGGGACGGGTGGTCGACCCCATGGGGCGCCCGCTGGACGACCTTGGCCCCGTCGGCGCCAGCGACACCGCGCTGGCCGAGGGCGACGCGCCCCCGATCATCGACCGCGATTTCGTCACGCAGCCGGTCGAAACCGGGCTGCTGGTGATCGACGCGCTTTTCGCCATCGGGCGCGGACAGCGCGAGTTGATTATCGGCGAACGGGGCACCGGCAAGACATCCATCGCGGTGGATGCAATCCTGAACCAGAAACACAGCGACATCGTCTGCATCTACGTCGCCATCGGTCAGCGCACCACCGCCGTGCGCCGGGTGATCGAAGCGGTGCGCGAAAAAGGCGCGTTCGACCGCACGATCTTTGTCGTGGCGCCCGCCACGTCCGAACCGGGTCTGCGCTGGCTGGCGCCTTTTGCGGCGACGTCCATGGCGGAATGGGTGCGCGACCGGGGCGGGCACGCGCTGATCGTCTATGACGACCTCAGCAAACACGCCGCCGTGCACCGTGAGCTTGCGCTGTTGTCGCGCCAGCCGCCGGGACGCGAAGCCTATCCCGGCGACATCTTCTACCTGCACGCCCGGCTACTGGAACGGTCGGCCAAGCTGTCGCAGGCGCGCGGCGCGGGGTCGCTGACCGCGCTGCCCATCGCCGAAATCGAGGCAGGCAACCTGTCCGCCTACATTCCCACCAACCTCATATCAATTTCCGACGGGCAGATCGTCACCTCGGCGGCGCTGTTTGCCGGCAACCAGCGCCCGGCGGTCGATGTGGGCCTGTCGGTCAGCCGCGTCGGGGGCAAGGCGCAGGCCCCCGCGCTCAGGTCGATTGCAGGGCGTCTGCGGCTGGATTACGCGCAATATCTTGAAATGAAGATGTTCTCGCGTTTCGGGGGCTTTGGCGATGAGGCGATGAAGAAACGCCTGGACCGGGGCGAACGGATCGGCGCTTTGCTGGCCCAGGAGCGCTATGCCCCGCTGTCGACCACGGCGCAGGTCGCGCTGCTGGCGGCTTTGACGGATGGCGCGCTTGAAAGCGTCGCGTTGCGCCAGTTCCCGGCGCTGAAGGCCGCGCTGGGTCCGCTGGTTGCGGCCGAGCCTCGGCTTGCCGCGTTGCGTACCGCCCCGCGGGTCGATGACGCCACCCGCGCTGCCGCAATCGCTTGCGTCAAGACCGCGATCGCGCGATTGCCTGCCGCAAAACCGGGCCCGAAACCGCACCCGGAACAGGCGCCCGTGGCATGACCCGACCGGAAGACATCCGCGACCGAATCGACAATATCCGCGAAATCGAAAGCATCGTGTCCACGCTGCGGGCGCTGGCCGTGGCGCGTCAGCACGAAGCGCGGGACCATCTTGCGCCGATTCGCGCCTATGAAACCAGCGTGGCGCAGGCGCTTGGCACCGCGTTGGCGGCCGCCCGGATAACGGCGCCGGAACCGATCGACAGGCCGGGGCTGATCGTCGTCGTCGGGGTTGCGCAAGGGTTTTCGGGCGCCTTCGGAGACCGGATCGCCGACGCCGCGGATGACCATGCACGGCGCGGCGCGGACCTGCTGATCGTCGGCGGGCGCACCGGCAGCGCGCTTGACGAGCGCGGGGTCAAACCGGTCTGGGTCACCGAAACCGCATCTCACCCACATGATGTGCCGGCCCTTGCAAGCCGCCTGTCGGACGTGCTGTTCGACCGGCTGACGAGGTCGGGGGGGGCACCGGTGTCGATCCTGTTCGCCGACCCGGAGGCGCTGGATCAACCGCTGACACGACGCCTTCTTTTTCCGTTCGATTTCAGCCGCTTCCCCGCCCAGCGGCGAGAGGCGCCGTTGACCACGCTCGCTGCGGGCGAACTGGTATCGGAATTGATCGAAGAATATGTTTTCACCGCGTTGTGCGAGGCAGTGATGCTGGGGTTTGCAGCGGAAAACGCAGCGCGGGCGACGGCCATGTCTCGCGCCCAGACCAACGTCAAACGCATTGCGACGGATTTGCAGGCCACATTCCAGCGCGCACGCCAAGAACAGATGACGACCGAAATCATCGAGCTGTCAACGGCATCGGCGCCCTGAACAGGGACGCAGCGACCGTTCAAACCCGCCGCCACCGGGACCGCGGGCCGATGCGGGCGAGCAGCGCCGGCGCACAGTGGCAAGCCCGGCGCACCAGCATCGTCGTAACAGGAATGAGGGTCGATTCGGCCCGGCTGTCAGCGCCCGCCAAAGACATGCGGCAAGATCGTATCCCGCGACAGGCCACGCTCCGAAAGCTCGCGATCCGACATCGCGCGCAGTGCGGCCACACGCGCAGCCAAGGCACGCTGGCGACGTGCAAACGGCGTTTCGAAAAGACGCGCAACGCGGCGCGACAGCGGTTCGTGGAACATATGGTCGATCAGGGCCATCTTCGGCGTCTCCCGTGGCAGCGGTTTCAGACGGGTAACGCGGTCGGACATGACATGGTTCCAGGCCTCGCACAGGCCAGGAACCCCGGCGCAGGCATGTGGGCCAGCGCGCATTTACCGGATCTTGACGGTACCGGGACACGCCGGGGCGACCGTCTGGACGCAATAAAGTTTGATCAGGACCAAAGGCCGTATTTACGCGTCGTCTGCAACATTCTAAAACGGGAATTGGACACGGGGCGAAACACGCGATTTTCGCGCGTCTTCGACAGACCCAGTACACCAAATCCGAGGGCGCCAGCCTTCATCCGGCAGATTCCTGCGGACGACGTCCCCAGGACAAGAAACAGGAGGCAGATGATGGCGGACGCTACCATTGAAGGCCACGATCACCACGACGACAGAGGGTTCTTTACCCGCTGGTTCATGTCGACGAACCACAAGGACATCGGGATTCTCTACCTGATCACCGCGGCGATCGCGGGACTGATCTCGGTGTCATTCACGGTCTACATGCGGCTTGAGCTCATGGAGCCGGGCGTTCAGTTCATGTGTATGGAAGGGGCGCGTCTGTGGCCCACCGCCACAGAAAACTGCACCCCCAACGGGCACTTGTGGAACGTGTTGATCACCGGCCACGGCATCCTGATGATGTTCTTTGTGGTCATCCCCGCGCTATTCGGCGGATTTGGCAACTATTTCATGCCGTTGCAGATCGGCGCACCGGACATGGCGTTCCCGCGCCTCAACAACCTGTCCTATTGGTTGTATGCGGCGGGCACGACGCTGGCGATCTGTTCGGTGTTCTCTCCGGGGGGCAACGGGCAGCTTGGATCGGGCATCGGCTGGGTGCTTTACCCGCCGCTGTCCACGTCCGAAGCGGGCATGTCGACCGACCTCGCGATCTTTGCGGTCCACGTTTCGGGGGCCTCGTCGATCCTTGGGGCGATCAACATCATCACCACCTTCCTGAACATGCGCGCGCCTGGCATGACGCTGTTCAAGGTGCCGCTTTTTGCCTGGTCGATCTTTGTCACCGCCTGGCTGATCCTGCTGTCGCTGCCCGTGCTGGCCGGCGCCATCACCATGCTGCTCACCGACCGCAACTTTGGCACCACCTTCTTTGATCCGGCCGGCGGCGGAGACCCGATTCTCTACCAGCACATCCTGTGGTTCTTCGGACACCCCGAAGTCTACATCGTGATCCTGCCGGGCTTTGGCATTGCAAGCCATGTCTTCGCGACGTTCTCGCGCAAGCCGATCTTTGGTTATCTGCCGATGGTCTGGGCGATCATCGCAATCGGCGCGCTTGGCTTCGTCGTGTGGGCGCACCACATGTATACGGTGGGCCTGTCGCTGCGCCAGCAAAGCTACTTCATGCTGGCGACCATGGTCATCGCGGTTCCGACGGGGGTAAAGATCTTCAGCTGGATCGCGACGATGTGGGGCGGATCAATCGAATTCAAGACGCCAATGCTGTTCGCACTTGGCTTCCTGATCCTGTTCACCATCGGCGGCGTGACCGGCATCGTGCTGTCGCAGGCTGGCGTCGACCGCGCCTACCACGACACCTACTATGTGGTGGCGCATTTCCACTACACGATGTCGATGGGCGCGGCGTTCACCATCTTTGCAGGGGCGTATTTCTATTTCCCCAAGATGACCGGCAAAATGTACAACGAGACGCTGGGCAAGCTTCACTTCTGGATGTTCTTCATCGGCGTGAACCTGACCTTCTTCCCGCAGCATTTCCTGGGCCGTCAGGGCATGCCGCGCCGCTACATCGACTACCCCGAGGCTTTCGCCACCTGGAACTTTGTGTCCAGCTGGGGGGCGCTGCTGTCGTTCGCGTCCTTCCTTCTGTTCTTTGGCATCATGTTCTACGCCCTGCGCAAAGGGGCGCCCGCGACCGAGAGAAACCCGTGGAACGAATACGCGGACACGCTGGAATGGACCCTGCCCTCGCCGCCGCCCGAGCATACGTTCGAGCAACTGCCCAAGCGTGAGGACTGGGACAAACATCCGGCCCACTGACCATCAGACAAGCACTGAAAGGGACCCCCGGAGAAATTCGGGGGTCTTTCTTATGTGGACAACTGTCACCGCACGCGGGTTGTAGTTTGGCGCGTTTGCGAGGGCCGCTGTGGAATTCAGGGACGGCCCCCATAGCCGTGAGCATGGCATGTATCTGCCCGCGCTGATGGGATTGGTGGGTGAATACCTGGACGACGCAGATCGCTTTTGGCATTTCAGTAAGGGCCGAGCCGTCAGGAGGGTACCACCTGACGCTGTCGTAGAGTTCTGCATCGGCCAAGCCGGCTGCCCATTGTTCGATTTCGATATCCCTCTGCGCACGCAAGGTTTTGTATTCAGTCCAGTCTGATGGGCTGTTCAGCGAATGCGCGAGCGTGTCTTGTGGGCGCTCATTGCCTTTGACCCGCTCAAGCATGAGGGCATCAGCCCAATAGAGGGGGTTCAGTGTCGCGGCTATGGATTTGAAGAACGCGCGGCGATCCATCCGGTGCTGTGCGTCGGTCAATCCGTCAGAGGCGGTGATGAGTGAGGTGTTTTGCCATCTGTAGTCGCGCGCCATAAGTCGGCAATATTCGGTCGCGATCATCTTTCATGGCCTCAGAGTTGATGATTGGGATTTCGAGAAGGGATTGGCGCTTTACGCGGTCGTGGGGCAAACAGCGCCATCCCGTACAGATCAGGGCACTGTCGGGTGAGTCTTGCAGTATTGGTATCACCGGCCTTTCCCAATCGTGTCCAACCGATCGAGCGGCCACCAGACACCGTTTCGGTACACACCGACTGATGGGGATGCCGCCCTTTTCACGGACGGTTATCCCGGCCGCGCCCCGCTTTCATTCCCGCAATTGACGGGGACGGTGGGTCCACCGCCAAACGCCAAAGCTTGTTTGAGAGCTTGCCGGCCACGGCGACAATCGCTTTCCACGCGATTCCATGCGTCGCAAAATGTCGCTTGCAGAGCTTCTTGGCGTCCCGGTCGCGCCATGCCCGCTGCCATGCCGCTTGAACCGAAATACCGCGACGATGTTTTGGCGTGCGGGCCTGATCCTGGCGCGGGCCGCGCCGCCATCGCTTTGGCCAACAACCAGAGCCAGCCCGAGATACAGGGTCACCTCCCCTGGTCTGCCGAACCCTTCCGGCATAAGCAGTTCTGCCGGAAAGTCAGATGCGACGTGACCTGCCCCCTGCCGGTCCCTCATTCATGACGAGAGTCTGCAGGTTAGATCTGGGTATTCGGCTTCCCCGTCTGGCGCACGCGCGCCGGGCGCGGAGCCCTCAGATTGCTCAAGCACTCGGCGCGCTTGCAGCGGTGTCTGGTTCTCCAGCGAGGAATGCGGCCTGACCGT
>NZ_QLMG01000026.1:0-29353 GCF_003259905.1 Salipiger aestuarii
CAAGCGCGGCGATTGCTCATGCGGTGGAACGTGCTTTCGACGCCGCAGGCTTGGCAAACATGGCGATCCCCGAACCTGACGCGGAAGATATGCTCAAGGCAGGCTTCATCATCCGGGAAGCGCTTAAAGAACTCGCGGACGCTAAAGTCGGGGGATGCTGATTTGCTCTTTTCCATGCATCATAGATAGCAAATCGCCTTACTTGCGTCAAGGGGATAAACCCCTTTCTTTTTGGGGTCAGCCCGCTTCCCTGAACGTCAATCCTTGATGTCTTCGATCCAGGTCTTCGCGGCGACGGCACGAGGCAGGCCAAGCGGGCCGATGGCCAGCATCGCCACCTGCATGATCGCCTCATTCTCAATCCCCTCCGATCTGGCGCGCCGGGTGTGGGAATGGACCGCGCCTTCGGAGCCCGCGCCAATCGCGAGGGCGAGCTTGACGAGGCGCTTCTCGCGCTCTGTCAGGGGGCCGCAATCGGCCGTTGCCTTGCCCAAGGCAGCATAGGCCTTCCAGACATCGGGATACTCCTCGGCGAGGTCTCCGGCGGCGCCAGGCATGGATTTGGTCATTTGTTTGTCCTTCACATTGAAAAGTCATCAATTAGCGGGTTGGGTTTTGCGAAACGCTCGAGATCGCCCTGATTGCCGATGGTGATACGGCTGCCGGTCACTGTCACACCATAGGGCTGCAGGCCCTTGAAGGCGCGGCTGAGGTTTTCAGGGGTCGTGCCCAGCACCGAAGCCAAGCGGCGCTTTTCGAAATCGAGCTCGAAAACAGCCCTGCCGCCAGCGCGCTTTTGTTGCCTGAGTAAGTAATTCGCGAGCCGCTCGAGTGAAGTTCTGAGTTTCAGATCCTTCTGCGACTTGATCACGGAGCGATAGCACTGCGCCAGCTCGGTGACGATCGCACGGGCAAAGTTGCTGTCAGCGTCGAAGATCGCGCGCACGTCCTGACTGGGGATCAGCGCGATCCGGCTCTTCTCCAGCGTACGGGCTGACATCAGGTAGGGCGCATCCTTGATGGTCGCCGCAAGAATGAACGTCGAAATGGGGCGGACAGTTGCCATGCTGGTATCCCGGCCGTTCCAGGCGGAGAATAGATCGACTGAGCCGGACAGGACGATGTGAAGAAAATCGCTCGGCTCACCTTCAGTGATCAATTCGATCTGCGCGGGGAAATTCTGCACGTAAGCACCCCGCATAAGGGCAGTGAAATGCGCATCCGCCATTTGCGAGAAGAGATCGAGTTTTCGAATATCCCGGTATTCTGAATCGGGCATGTTTCCCCCCCCCTTTCGACGCTTAACAAATTTCAGCAAATCAATTGATAAATGTCAAATGCCGAGTTGACCTGCGCTGAACAAGCCTTGATCTTTCGCGGCGCACGGAATGACATATTTGTATAAGGCACTTATTTCATTATTCTTTTCCAAATTTCGTGATCTAGATCAAGTCATGCGCGCCGCTCTGCCGTCAGGTCTGGCACTGAACCCCAGGCAGGGGTGACAGCACTTTTCTTGCCGGAGACCCTTCATGCAGACCGTAGCAACAGCCTCGCGCGCCGATCAGACGCGCGCCTTGAGCCTGAGCACGATCGCCTTCACCGCCTGTTTCGCGGTCTGGACGATCTTTTCCATCATCGGTGTCGCCATCAAGGCCGAGCTTGGCCTGAATGACACCCAGTTCGGCCTGCTGGTCGCCACCCCGATCCTGACCGGATCGGTCACCCGCCTGTTTCTCGGCGTCTGGACCGAGAAATACGGCGGGCGGCTGGTGTTCTCCAGCCAGATGATCCTGACAGCGCTGGCCACATGGGCACTCACGCTGGCGGACAGCTACATCATGTACCTGATCGCAGCACTTGGCATTGGCCTCGCAGGCGGGTCGTTCATCATCGGCGTGGCCTATGTCAGCCGCTGGTATGACGCGGGCCATCAGGGCACGGCGCTTGGTATCTTTGGTGCGGGCAATGTCGGTGCGGCGGTCACCAAGTTCGTCGCGCCTTTCGTCATGGTCGCCTACGGCTGGCACGGTGTGGCCTATGTCTGGGCGGCGGGCCTTGCCATCATCGGCGTGCTGTTCTTTCTGTTGGCCAAGGACGACCCGGAACTGGTCGCGCGGCGCAAGTCCGGGGCCAAGGCACCCAGTCTCGCGCAGCAATTCGCACCGCTCAAGAACCTGCAGGTTTGGCGCTTCTCGCTCTATTACTTCTTCGTCTTCGGCGCGTTTGTCGCGCTGGCGCTTTGGCTGCCGCACTACCTGATCGACGTCTACGGCATCGACGTGCGCTTCGCGGGCATGGCGGCTGCGTCCTTCAGCCTCTCGGCCTCACTGTTTCGGGCCTATGGCGGAGTTCTCTCGGACAAATTCGGGGCGCGTAAGGTCATGTACTGGACCTTCGGCTTCTCGCTGCTGTTCCTGTTCATGCTGAGCTATCCGCCCACGGATTACGTCATCCAGGGCAAAGATGGCGCCATTGCCTTCTCAACCGAGATGGGTCTGTGGCCCTTCATCGCCACGCTTTTCGGCTTGGGCTTTTTCATGAGCCTCGGCAAGGCGGCGGTATTCAAGCATATTCCGGTCTACTATCCGAACCATGTCGGCGCAGTCGGCGGCCTAGTGGGCATGATCGGCGGCCTAGGCGGCTTTGTTCTGCCCATCGGATTCGGCGCGCTGCTTGACCTCACGGGCATCTATACCTCGTGCTTTGTGCTCCTCTTTGCGCTGGTCGCCATCGCGCTGACATGGATGCACCTTTCGGTACGGGCGATGGAGCGTGCAGCCCATGGCGAGGTTCTCGACCAACTGCCGCAACTGCCCGAGATGCAGGAGGTTCACCACCCCGAGCACACGGCCGTGGCACGCGTCCTAGACGATTGGCGGCCCGAAGACGCGCAATTCTGGGACGAAAAGGGCCGTGCCGTTGCGCGCCGCAACCTCTGGATCTCGATTCCGGCGCTGCTGCTGGCGTTCTCGGTCTGGATGGTCTGGTCGGTCGTCGTGGCGCGCCTGCCTGCCATCGGATTCGACTTCACCCCTGGTCAGTTGTTCTGGCTGGCGGCACTGCCCGGGCTGTCGGGGGCCACGCTGCGCATCTTCTACAGCTTCATGGTGCCGATCTTCGGCGGGCGGCTCTGGACGACACTATCGACCGCCTCTTTGCTGCTTCCAGCCATGGGTATTGGTTACGCTGTGCGGAACCCGGAGACGCCCTACCTGATCTTCCTCGTGCTGGCGCTGTTCTGCGGCTTAGGCGGCGGCAACTTCGCCTCCTCGATGGCCAATATCGGCTACTTCTTCCCCAAGGCCGAAAAGGGGAATGCGCTGGCGCTGAACGCGGGTCTTGGGAACCTCGGTGTCTCGGTCATGCAGTTTCTCGTGCCTATCGTCATCACGGCGGGCGTGTTCGGCGCGCTTGGCGGCCAGCCGGTGACCATGTCCGATGGCGGTCAGCTCTGGATGCAGAACGCAGGCTTTGTCTGGGTGCCCTTCATCGTTGCGGCCACCGCCGCCGCTTGGCTGGGCATGAACGACATCGCGGACGCACGCGCCAGCTTTGCCGACCAGGCGGTGATCTTCGGACGCAAGCAGAACTGGCTGATGTGCATCCTCTACACCGGCACCTTTGGCAGCTTCATTGGGTATTCAGCCGGCTTCCCGCTGCTGACGCGGCTGGCCTTCCCGGATGTGAACGCGCTCAACTACGTGTTCCTTGGGCCGCTGGTCGGTGCGCTCAGCCGCGCCGGAACCGGCTGGATCTCGGACAAGTTCGGCGGTGGTCGCGTGACCTTCTGGACCTTCGCGCTGATGATTGTGGCCACCTTCGGCGTGATCACTTTCCTCGGGCTTGGATCGTTCATCGGCTTCTTCGCCTGCTTCATGGCGTTGTTCTTCCTGACCGGTGTTGGCAATGCCTCCACCTTCCAGATGATCCCGGTGATCATGGGACGTGAAATTCCGCGCCTGATGCCGCAGTTGGGCGTCGAGGAACGCAAGCGGCAGATCGCGATGGAATCCGGGGCCATCGTGGCCTTCACCTCGGCGATCGCGGCTTACGGCGCCTTCTTCATCCCCAAGGCCTACGGGACGTCCATCGCGATAACCGGGTCCGCCGTGGGGGCGCTCTGGGGCTTCCTGATCTTCTACGTCATCTGCGTCGTCATCACCTGGGCGGTCTACACGCGCCCCGGCGGGCTTCTCCACGACATCGAACATGGCCGCACACCGCAGGGCACCGCAGCCCAGCCCGCTGAATGATCCAATTGAATCCCCGGGCGGCGCAGTCCGCCGCCCGCACCCAGACACCCGAAAGGACAGCCCAATGACCCATCTGCTCGACAAACTGAACTTCTTCCAGAGCAAGGAACTGGAGCAATTCTCGGACGGTTGGGGTCAGACCACCCGCGAGAACCGCGACTGGGAGGACACCTACAGAAACCGCTGGCGGCACGACAAGATCGTCCGCTCGACCCATGGGGTGAACTGCACCGGGTCCTGTTCGTGGAAGATTTACGTCAAGTCCGGTATCGTCACCTGGGAGACGCAGCAGACCGATTATCCACGCACCCGGGCGGGGCTGCCCAACCACGAGCCGCGGGGTTGCGCGCGCGGCGCGTCCTACAGCTGGTATCTCTATTCCGCGAACCGGGTGAAGAATCCGCTGATCCGGGGCAGCCTGATGCGCGCCTGGCGCAAGATGCGCGAGACGATGACGCCGGTGGCGGCCTGGGCCGCGATCCAGAACGATCCGATCCTGCGTGCCTCCTATACCAAGACGCGCGGCAAGGGCGGGTTCGTGCGGGCAAGCTGGGACGAGGCGACCGAGATCGTCGCCGCCGCCAACGCCTACACCGCGAAAACCTGGGGGCCCGACCGGGTGTTCGGCTTCTCGCCGATCCCGGCCATGTCGATGGTCAGCTACGCCGCCGGCTCGCGCTACCTGTCGCTTCTGGGCGGCACCTGCATGTCGTTCTACGACTGGTATTGCGACCTGCCGCCGGCCTCGCCGCAGACCTGGGGTGAACAGACCGACGTGCCGGAATCGGCCGACTGGTACAATGCCGGCTTCCTGATGCTATGGGGCTCGAACGTGCCGCAGACCCGCACGCCCGACGCCCATTTCTACACCGAGGTTCGCTATCGCGGCACCAAATCCGCCGTGGTCAGCCCCGACTATTCCGAGGCGGCCAAGTTCGGCGATATCTGGCTGAATCCGCAGGCGGGCACCGACGCAGCGCTGGCGATGGCCATGGGCCACGTGATCCTGCGCGAATTCCATCTGGACCGGCAGGCCGAGTATTTCGAGGCGTATGCGCGCAAGTACACCGACATGCCGATGCTGGTGCGGCTGGATGAAAAGGACGGGCATCTGGTGCCGGGCCGCATGCTGCGCGCCGACGATTTCGACGGCAAGCTGGGCGAGACCAACAACCCCGACTGGAAGACGGTCGCCTATGACGAGGCCTCCGGCAAGGTCGTGGCGCCAAATGGCTCGATCGGCTTCCGCTGGGGCGAAGAGGGCAAGTGGAACCTCGAAGAGCAGGCGAAAGGGACAGCGGCCAAGCTGCGCCTGAGCCAGATCATGGATGGCGACCACGACGAGGTCGTCGGCGTCGATTTCCCTTACTTCGGCGGTGCTGCCACGGGCGATTTCGTGAAATGCGATCACCCTGAGGTACTGACCCGGAACATTCCGGCGCGACGCGTGAAACTGGCCGACGGATCCGAAGCGCTGGTTACCACCGTGTTCGACCTGTTCTGCGCCAATTACGGTCTCGACCGGGGCCTTGGCGGTGACTGGGTGGCCAAGGATTTCAACGACGACAGCCCGTATACCCCCGCATGGGCCGAAAAGATCACCGGCGTTGCGCGGGAGAAGATCATCGCGGTCGCTCGCGAATTCGCGGGCAACGCCGAAAAGACCCATGGCAAGTCCATGGTCATTCTCGGGGCCGGTCTGAACCACTGGTACCACATGGACATGAACTACCGCGGCATCATCAACATGCTGGTGATGTGCGGCTGCATCGGGCAGGAAGGCGGCGGCTGGTCGCATTACGTGGGCCAGGAGAAACTGCGCCCGCAGACGGGCTGGCAGCCGCTGGCCTTCGCGCTCGACTGGAACCGCCCGCCGCGGCACATGAATTCGACCTCCTGCTGGTATGCCCATACCGACCAATGGCGCTACGAGACCCTACGCGCCGGTGAAATCCTGTCGCCGACGGCACCCGAAGGCGACTGGGACATTTCGCTGATCGACTACAACATCCGGGCCGAGCGGATGGGCTGGCTCCCGTCCGCCCCGCAGCTCAAGACCAACCCTCTGGAGGTCTCGAAGGCGGCGAAGAAGGCCGGCAAGGAGATCAAGGACTACGTCGCCGAACAGCTGAAATCCGGCGATCTGGAAATGTCCTGCCAGGATCCGGACGCCCCGGAAAACTGGCCGCGCAACCTGTTCGTCTGGCGCTCGAACCTGCTCGGGTCTTCGGGCAAGGGACACGAGTATTTCCTCAAGCACCTCCTGGGTACCGATCACGGCGTGATGGGCAAGGACCTGGGCGAGGAAGGCGGCGTGATGCCGAAGGAAGCCGTCTGGCATGACGAGGCGCCGAAGGGCAAGCTCGACCTGCTGGTCTGCATCGACTTCCGGATGTCCACGACGGCGGTCTATTCCGACATCGTCCTGCCGACCGCCAGCTGGTACGAAAAGGACGATCTCAACACCTCGGACATGCACCCGTTCATCCACCCGCTGCAGGCGGCGGTGGACCCGGCCTACGAGTCGAAGTCGGACTGGGAGATCTTCAAGTCGATCGCCCGCAAGTTCTCCGAGGTCGCGCCCGAGGTGCTCGGCGTGGAAACGGACATCGTCCAGCTTCCGCTGCTGCACGACACGCCCGGCGAACTGGCGCAGGCCCATGTGAAGGACTGGAAGAAGGGCGAATGCGACCTGATCCCCGGCAAGACCGCGCCGAACTATATCGCGGTCGAGCGGGATTATCCCAACCTCTACAAGAAGTTCACCTCGGTCGGTCCGCTGCTGGAGAAACTCGGAAACGGCGGCAAGGGGATCACCTGGGACACCAAGGTCGAGGTCGGCCATCTGCGCGACCTCAATGGCGTGGTGCAGGACGAGGGTGTCTCGAAGGGGCACGCGAAGCTGGAAACCGCCATCGACGCGGCGGAAATGATCCTGATGCTGGCGCCCGAGACCAACGGCGAAGTGGCCGTGAAGGCGTGGGAGGAACTCGAAAAACCCACCGGCCGCCATCATGCTCACCTGGCCGAGGGCGCGCACCATACCAAGATCCGCTTCCGCGATATCGCGGCGCAACCGCGCAAGATCATCTCGTCGCCCACCTGGTCGGGGATCGAGAGCGAGGAGGTCTGCTACAACGCGGGCTACACCAACGTCCACGAGTTGATCCCGTGGCGCACCCTGACGGGTCGCCAGCAGCTCTATCAGGATCATAAATGGATGCGCGCCTTTGGCGAGGGCTTCGTCAGCTACCGCCCGCCGGTCGACCTCAAGACCATCACCGCGGCCGTCAACAACGACGCGGCCGAGGGCAGCCCGCACGTGGTGCTGAACTTCATCACACCGCACCAGAAATGGGGCATTCACAGCACCTATACCGACAACCTGCTGATGCTGACGCTGAACAGGGGCGGACCGGTGGTCTGGATGTCCGAAGTGGACGCGCAGAAGGCGGGCCTTGTCGATAACGACTGGGTCGAGGCCTACAACACCAACGGCGCGTTGACCGCGCGGGTGGTGGTGTCCCAGCGGATCAAGCAGGGCACTTTGTTCATGTACCACGCTCAGGAAAAGATCGTGAACACGCCAGGCTCGGAAAAGACGGGCAATCGCGGTGGCATCCACAATTCGGTCACCCGCGCAACGCTCAAACCAACCCACATGATCGGCGGTTATGCGCAACTGTCCTACGGGTTCAACTACTACGGCACCGTGGGCAGCAACCGCGACGAGTTCGTGATCGTGCGGAAAATGAAGAAGATCGACTGGCTCGACAAACCCGCAAGCCGGTCCGCAACCCAGAACGTGGAGGCAGCGGAATGAGAGTTCGTGCGCAAATCGGCAAGGTCCTGAACCTCGACAAATGCATCGGTTGTCACACCTGTTCGGTTACCTGCAAGAATGTGTGGACGACGCGCGAAGGCGTTGAGTACGCGTGGTTCAACAACGTCGAGACCAAGCCCGGCACCGGCTATCCGACCGACTGGGAAAACCAGAAGCGCTGGAACGGCGGCTGGGCACGGTCCGCCAGCGGCAAGCTGCATCCCAAGCAGGGATCGAAGTGGCGGATTTTGGCGAACATCTTCGCCAACCCGTCGATGCCCGAGATCGACGACTACTATGAGCCATTCGATTTCGACTACGACCACCTGAAATCCGCCCCCGACATGACCGCGTTCCCTACCGCGCGCCCCCGATCCAAGATCACCGGCGAGCGGATGGAGAAGATCGAGAAGGGTCCGAACTGGGAGGAAATTCTGGGCGGTGAGTTCTCGAAGCGGTCGGCCGACTACAACTTCGAGAACGTGCAGAAGGAGATCTATGGAGAGTACGAAAATACCTTCATGATGTACCTGCCGCGGCTCTGCGAGCATTGCCTCAACCCTACCTGCTCGGCCTCCTGCCCCTCGGGTGCCATCTACAAGCGCGAGGAGGACGGCATCGTCCTGATCGACCAGGAGAAATGTCGCGGCTGGCGGATGTGCATCTCAGGCTGCCCCTACAAGAAGGTCTATTACAACTGGGATACTGGCAAATCCGAGAAATGCACCTTCTGCTATCCGAGGATTGAGTCCGGCCAGCCGACGGTTTGCTCGGAAACCTGCGTCGGCCGTATCCGCTATCTGGGCGTGATCCTTTATGACGCCGACAAGATCGAGGCGGCGGCCAGTGCCGAGCGTGAGACCGATCTCTATGGCGCGCAACTGGATGTGTTCCTCGACCCAAACGACCCCGAGGTGATCGCCGCGGCTCGCCGCGACGGTGTGCCCGAGGACTGGATCGAGGCGGCGAAGGTCAGCCCGGTCTGGAAGATGGCGATGGACTGGAAGGTCGCCTTCCCGCTGCATCCCGAATACCGGACGTTGCCGATGGTCTGGTACATCCCGCCGTTGTCGCCGATTCAGAACGCCGCTCAAGCAGGGCAGATCGCGATGAGCGATCAGATGCCCGACGTGCGGTCTCTGCGCATCCCCGTCAGATACCTCGCCAACATGCTGACGGCGGGGGACGAGGAGCCCATCGTGCACGCCCTCGAACGCATGTCCGCGATGCGGCTCTATATGCGGGCGCTCAGCGTGGATGGCGTGCGGGACGAGGCGATCGCCGCCCGTGTCGGCATGTCGGGCCGGGTGATCGAGGACATGTACAAGATCATGGCCATCGCCGATTACGAGGACCGCTTCGCGATCCCCACGGCGCACCGCGAGCAGAACGAACATGGAGCCGACATACGGGGCGGCTGCGGCTTTACCGACGGCAACGGCTGTTCCACCGGTGAGGCCGGCAAGACCACTTTGTTCGGCGGCAAGAAAAAGAAATTCGCCCTTCCGCAGGAGACCTTCTGATGATGGACCGCACACTCAAGGCCCTGTCGCTGATCCTGAGCTATCCCTCGCGGGAGCTTCAGGAGGCCATGCCCGAAATCGGGGGCGTCATCGCAGCCGATCCCCGCATCGCCGCCGACACACGAGCTGCGCTGCGCAGGTTGGCCGACGGCTTCGCAAAGGCCGACCTCTACGACCTGCAGGAAAGCTATGTGATGCTCTTCGACCGGTCGCGGACGCTGTCGCTCAATCTCTTCGAGCATGTTCACGGCGAAAGCCGTGACAGGGGCGGCGCCATGGTCAGCCTGATCGAGACCTATCGGGCGGGCGGGTTCGAACCCGCCACCTCGGAACTGCCGGACCACCTGCCGGTGTTGCTGGAATTCCTGTCGACGCGTCCCTTCGCAGAAGTGCAGGAAACTCTGGCGGACGCGGCGCATATCCTTGATGCTCTCGCGGCCCGGCTTGTCCGGCGCGACAGCGGGTATGCTGCCGCGTTCGCCGCTCTTTCCCAGCTCGCCGACATGCAGGCCGACGCCGAAGCCGTGGCCGATATGCTTGCCCAGCCCGATGATGACCCGACCGACCTCGCGGCGCTTGATGCCGTCTGGGAGGAAACCGAGGTTACATTCGGCCCCGATCCGAACGCAGGTTGCCCGCAAGTCCGCGACATGCTCGCGGCGATGGACAGACCGACCCCGAAACCATTGAACAGGAGCGCATGACATGTTCGGCGACTTCGACATCAACTTCGTCATCTTCGGGGTCATGCCCTATGTCGCGCTGACGATCTTCCTCGTGGGGTCGATCGTGCGCTATGAACGGGACCCCTTCACCTGGAAAAGTTCCTCGAGCCAGCTCTTGCGCCGCAAGCAGCTGATCTGGGGCTCGATCCTGTTCCATGTCGGCATCCTGACGGTATTCTTCGGCCACCTCGTCGGTCTGTTCACACCGGTCTGGGTGCTGGATGCGATCGGCATTCCCTATGTCCTCAAGCAGTGGATGGCGGTCATCATCGGGGGTCCGGCGGGCATCGCGGCCCTGATCGGATCGACCATGCTGCTTCACCGCCGACTCGTGGATCCGCGCATCCGGGTGACATCGAGCATTCCCGACATCCTGATCATGGTCCTGATCTGGCTGCAGCTGGCCATCGGCCTGCTGACGATCACCCAGACGCTGCAACACATGGACGGGTCGGAAATGGTCCGCTTCATGACCTGGTCGCAGAGCGTGGTCAGCTGGAACATCAACGCCTGGGTCACGGTGGTTGACGTGCACTGGCTCTACAAGCTGCACATCTTCCTCGGCCTGATCATCACGGCGCTGTTTCCCTTCACGCGGCTGGTGCACATCTGGTCGGGATTTGCCGCTCCGTTCCGCTACCTGCTGACGCGGCCGGGTTACCAGATCGTAAGATCGCGTCGGCATCGCCCGCTCGAAGACCGCCGCCGCGCCTATGACAAGGTGCAAGCCAAGCGCGGTCCCACCGCCACGACGCCAGCGGAGTGAGCCAGATGAATGTGGCCCTCTTTCCCGATGTCGTCGTGAACGGCGAAACCATCCCCTCGGCGGCAATCGCCGCCGAGGCCCAGAACCACACTGGCCCGAAGGACAAGCCGGGCATCGCATGGCGCAAGGCGGCGCAGGCGCTGGCCATCCGCGCACTGCTGTTGCAAGAGGCGAAGCGCCGGGGGTTGACGCCCGACCCGCTGGAACTGGCGCCAAGCCGCTTCGAGACCGAAGACGACGCCCTGATCCGTGCCCTTCTGGATGAAGCGCTGGAAATCGAGCCGATTGCCGAGGACGCGGTTCGTGCGGAATGGCAAAAGGACCCCGACCGTTACCGATCCGCGCCGCTCTGGGACGTCTCGCATATCCTGTGTGCCTGCGATCCGCGCGACGACGCCGAACGCGCCATGGCCGAGGCACGGGCCGTTGCTCTGCTGGCGCGGCTTGATGGCGACGCCAAAGGGTTCGCCGCCGCTGCGCGTGAAAGCGACTGCGGCTCCAAGGCTTCGGCTGGGCATCTGGGCCAGCTTGGCCCGGGCGACACCGTGCCCGAGTTCGAGACGGCGCTGCGCACCCTGGCTGAAGGCGGCATCAGCCCCGCCCCCGTTCTCTCGCGGCACGGATGGCACATAATTCGCCTGAACGCCATCGCACCGGGTCAGGTTCTGCCGTTTGAGAGCGTCCGACCCAAGATCGCGCAGGCCCTCGAGAAGGCAGCCTGGGCGAGGGCATCTCGGCAATTCGTCGAAACCCTGGCACAGGGCGCACAGATCACCGGCGCAAGTCTTGCGCCGATCTGAACCACGCGAAAGGACGTGTCATGCAACCGTCAGAGCCAATGCTGCGTGGGAGCGGTGATAAACCGACAAGCCCGAGCCTGCTTGCAAATCCTCTGGATTTCATCAGTGAAGACCACCTGCGCGAACGTCAGATTTGCGCAGTGATCGACGGGCTGGCATCGGCAGACGCTCTCGATCGCCAGGCAGCGACAACGGTGCTGCGCTTTCTGAACGAGGAATTGAACGTCCACCTGCGCGACGAAATGGAAGATCTGTTCCCGCTTCTTGCCCGGCGCTGCGCGGAGGAGGATGCGATCGAGGGTGCGATCGACCGGATCAGGGCTGATCAGGATGAGGCGATGCGTCTGTTGCCTGAAGTGCGTGCGATGCTGGCTGGTTGCCTCGACAGGGGGGCCGATCTGACCGCCAAGGAGCGCGCCGTGTTGTCCAGGTTTGCGGGGCACGTGCGCCGCCACCTCGTTGCCGAAAACGCGATCCTCCTGCCGATTGCCCGCGCCCGGCTGACTCGGGCCGATCTGCAGACCCTGTCTAAACACATGCGAACGCGGCGCGGGCTGCCAGATTCCACGGAGACGACCAATGCTGAATGATCTTCTGGCGCGCAACGTGGCTTGGTCGCAACAACGTCACGCCGAGGAACCCGACTATTTCACGCGCCTTGCCGCGCTTCAGGCGCCCGAGTTCTTCTGGATCGGCTGTTCGGACAGCCGGGTTCCGGCCAACGTGGTCGCGGGTCTCGATCCGGGCGAGGTCTTCGTCCATCGCAACGTCGCCAACATCGTTCATTCCTCGGACATGAACCTGCTGTCGGCGCTCGAATTTGCCCTCGATGCGTTGCATGTGCGCGAGATCATCGTTTGCGGCCACTATGGCTGTGGCGGGGTCAAGGCCGCGACCGAGGATCTGCCCCATGGTCTGGCCGATCATTGGCTGGAACCGATCCGGCGCCTAGCCCGCGCCTATGCGGTCGATCTGGGGCGAGAACCCGACCTCGAAGCACAACGCGAGCGGCTGGCCGAACTCAATGTGGTCGAGGGCGTGCGACGCGTCTGCGAAACGCCGATCCTGCAGAGGGCATGGCGCCACGGAGCCGATGTCCGCGTGCACGGCCTGATCTACGGGCTCAGGGACGGGCGCCTGCGAGATCTCGATTGCAGCATTGGGCCCGGGCACTTCCAGGCTGCCCAATCCACACAGGAGGCAGCACAATGACCGTCCATCAAGCCATCGCGTCACCCGGCTGCGGCTGTGACAGTCAGGACATGCTTCAATCGCTGATCAGCATCGACGAGGCGCTTGCCCGGATCGTGGCGCACACTGCACCGGTCGGTCGGACCGAGGCCGTGTCGCTCGACCGCGCCTTTGGCCGCATTCTCGCTCAGCCGGTCCGGTCCCGGTCCATGGCACCGGCTTTCGATAATGCGGCGATGGATGGCTATGCGATCGCGACATCGGCCCTGACTGGCGCCGGACCCTGGGTGCTGCCGGTCGTTGCGCGCGTGCCTGCCGGACAGGCGGTGACGATACCGGTTGCAGGAGCCGTGGCGGCCCGGATTTTCACGGGCGCATCAATCCCGTGTGGCGCGGACGCTGTCGTGATGCAGGAGGACGTCCTGCGTGACGGGGACGTCATTCATCTGTCGCGCCGACCTGAACCGGGTTTGAACATCCGCCGCGCGGGCAGCGACATGACCAAGGGTGCGACCGTTCTGGACAAGGGCCGCAAGCTCGGCCCGAGGGAGATCGCCGCCTGTGCCGCTGCCGGCGCGGGCATCCTGCGCGTCCGGCGGAGGTTGCGCGTGGCCTTGCTTGTCACGGGCGACGAGGTGCGCAGCGCCGGAGGCGCGCGCGAGGCCGCACAGATCTGGGACGTCAATACGCCGATGCTGACGGCAAGCCTTGCATCTGTTGGCGTTGAAATCATTGCTTCAGCCCATGGTGTTGATAGCCTTGCAGGTCTTGTCGACCAGTTGGGCGACATGGCGGCGCAGGCCGATCTTGTCATCACCACGGGCGGCATATCGGTGGGCGAAGAAGATCATGTGAAGCCGACCGTCACGGCATTGGGCGGCGAGGTCCTGTTCAGCGGCGTGGCGATCAAACCGGGCAAGCCGGTGTCGGTCGGGCGCATCGGGAAGGCGTATTGGCTTGGATTGCCAGGCAATCCGGTTTCGGCCTTCGTCACCTGGCAGGTATTCGGAATGGCGCTCATCCGCACCCTGACCGGTGAGGGCACTGGCGGCCCGACCCGCCGTCACGTCGTGACCGCGAGTGCAATCCGCCGCAAGCCCGGGCGCTGCGAACTCAGGCCCGCGACTTTGGCAGGGTTCGATGCCCATGGTCGCGAGATCGTCAGTTTCGAGGATGCCACGGATTCCGCTCGTGTCGGACTGCTTTCCCTGGCCGACGGGTTGATGTTCCTGTCGGCCGACGCCGAGAGCCTGCCAGCCGGTGCGCTGGTCGAATTCCAGCCGTTCTGCCAATCCTGAGGAGTCCAGATATGAAACTTGCCTACACGATGGCGCCGGGGCGCGGCGATACCGACCTGGTTCTTGAACGGCTGGCAACCGACCTCGCGGCTCGCGGTCTCAGATGTTGCGGCACTGTCCAGATCAACAGCGAGCGCTGTGATGCCGGCCCCTGCGACATGGACGTGCGAGTGTTGCCCGATGGTGCCATTCTGCGCATCAGTCAGGACCTCGGCCCGCAGGCGCGGGGGTGTCGCCTCGACCCAACCGCGCTGGAAACGGCGGTCGGGTTGGTCGCGGCCGATCTCTCATCCGGGGCGGACCTCCTGATCGTCAACAAGTTCGGCAAACACGAGGCCGAGGGGCGAGGGTTCCGCAACGTGATCGCCGAGGCGGTCGCGATGGATATCCCCGTTCTTGTCGGCCTCAACGCGCTCAACCGACCGGCCTTCGAGACTTTCGCGGAAGGGCTGGCGATCCAGCTGCCGCCAGAACATGCTGCGCTGATGGCGTGGGTAGATGAGGTGACAAAGCCAGCGGAGGAACTGGTCTGAGATCAGCTGACGCGCGCGACCTCGCGCCCTTCCTGCGGGAGTCCCCCTTCGAGCCGACGCGCATTGAGACCATGCCTTCGGAGCGCAGCGACGACCTAGTGGGCAAAGACGCAATAGGGGCCGCGGCATTAGGCAACGATCTCAACGTCCGGCGCAAGTGAGGGGAGAAGCTCCTCCAGCTGCGCCAGTGTCGCGTTCAGCGCGCCGGGAATGTGCCCTGCGGCGTATTCGTCTGCCGGTATCACGTTGAGTGCGTAGCCTGCGGCGAACCGTGCGGCGAGGCCCGTACGGCTGACGGGTTCGGGGGTGTCCTCGCCGCCCGAGAGGCCCCGCAGGATGCGTTCGACCAGCGCGAGGTTTCGCTCGATGACGATGTGCAGGAGGTCCATGGGCTCCAACGACTTCGCGTCGGGCGACTGATCGGAACACCTCGACGGCGCCGCCTTCGACATCGGCATGGCGAACCACGACCCCCTGGCCTTCGAGGCGGCGGCGCGAGAGGTCGGGTTCCTCGGCTTCGGTTTCTACCCGCGCTCGGGGTTCATCCATGTCGATCTCGGGCCCGCACGTCAGTGGGGCGAGCGGTTCCCGGTCCGGGCGACTGCCTTCGCGGAAGAAACGCCGCCCGCGCGCGAAGTGCTGGCCGACAGCCGCACGATGAAGGGGGGTGGCGCGGCAGGCGTAGCCACGCTGGGCGCTGCCGGGGTGGAGGTTGCGCAGAGCGTTCTGGCCGAGACCCAGACCGCGATTCTGCCGCTGGTGCCGTATCTCGATACGCTCCGCTGGGTGTTCATCGTCGTGGCACTCGGTGGCATCGCGGTCACGATCTACGCGCGTCTCGATGACTGGCGCAGGGGGCGGCGGTGATCGCCAGGCTGGTCACCGGGATCGCCACGAGCCCGTGGATGCGGGCGGCGCTGCGCTACGGCGTCACCGCCCTCGCGATCCTTCTGTTCCTGCTGGCCCTGCGTCGCTCCGGGGAGCGAGCGGGACGCCTCGCCGAACGTCTCGGAACCTTGGAGAAGACTAATGATGTCCAACGCCGGATGCTGGATGCGGCGGCTCGCCGTCCTCGCGATCGAAACGAGCTTGCTGACCGGCTGCGCGACGGGCGCTTCTGACGGCGGTGGGCCAGGGGCGTGTCCGCCGGTCGTCGAGTACAGCCGGGAGTTCCAGGCGCAGGCAGCAGACGAGCTGGCTTTGTTGCCGGAGAACTCGGCGATCGCGGAAATGCTGAGTGACTACGCTGTTATGCGGGAGCAGGCGCGGGTGTGCTGATGTTTCGGCGCCTGCCTCCAACTACGCGTCGCGCCTCGCAGGAGGGTCCTGGCCATCGGTCGGCAACCTGAGCGACGCCTGGAAACCGGAAGATGCACCCGGACGCGGCGACTCCAGAACGAGCGAGCTACCGATCCGGTCCGCAATGGCGGCGACGATGGCGAGCCCGAGCCCGCTGCCGTCGGCACTCGCGTTCGCCCGTTCGAAGCGCGCCGTCAGGCGGTCGAGAGTGTTGAGTGGCAGGACCGGCCCGTCGTTCGCGACGGAAAGCAGCCCGTCGGCGGTCAACGCAACCTGGACCGTCGAATTCTCGGCTCCGTGCCGGAGCGCGTTTTCCACGAGGTTGCGGCACAGGATGGCGAAGGCGTCGGGGTCGATGTCGGACATGACGGCTGTACTCGGCAGCGTCAGCGCGATGCGGTCCTTCGTGCTGGCGCGCTCAAGATCGTCCACCACCACGCGGGCGACCGCCCTCAGGTCCCCGCTCCGGTCCATCCGCAGCCGCCCGCCTTCGGCCCGTGCAAGCTGCATGAGGCGTTCGGAAATCCGGGTCAGGCGCTTGAGCGTCGCCTCGATCTCTGCAGCGCGCGCTTCGGTAACGGGCTCGCTCGTTTCGGAGCGAAGCCGCTGCGCCTGCGCGATGGCGCCTGCCAGCGGTGTCCGCAACTCGTGAGCGGCGTTGGCGGCGAAGCTGCGTTCGGCCTCGAACGCCTCACGAAGTCTGGCCAGAAGGCTGTTCAGGGTTTCGGCCAGCGGGCCGATCTCCGTCGGCAGTCCTTCGGCGGGAACCTCCGACAGGTCGCGGGCGCCGCGCGCTTCAAGACGCGACCGAAACCGGCGCAGGGGATCGAGGCTGAAGCGGACCGCCAGGATGATGGCCGCAAGCGCGACCGGCAGGACGACCAGCAGGGGCAGGCCGAGGCCCATCCGGATCTCCCGCGCGACCGACGCGCGATGGGCCAGCGGCTCGGCCACGGTGATCCGGATCGTGTCCTGAAGCGCCGCGTCGCTGTAGAGCCGGTGGGTGGCGGTCTGCCGAAACCCCGGACCGTCCCAAGGCGGGAACACGGCAGGGTCGGCCGCATGAGATTGCAGCAGGATGCGTCCCTCGCCATCGCAGACGATGTAGGTGAAGAGCTCGTCATGCTCCCGGATGGGCGCGAGCCGCTGCGTCACCCCCTGATCTTCCCGCCCGACGATGTCGGTCACTGCAAGCGGCAGGATGCGTTCCGCCGTCTCCCGCAGGGCGCTGTCGAAGACCTCGTCCAGCTCGCCCCGCACGATCACGGCCGTCACCGTCGCCGCCAGCAGCCACAGCACCGTCAGCGCGAGGCCAAGCGACAGGCCGAGTCGGCCCTGAAGGCTCGTGGGCCATTTCATGGACGGCCGAGCCTGTAGCCCATGCCGCGCTCGGTATCGATGACCGAAGTCCCGAGCTTCTTGCGCAGGCGGCTCACATGGACCTCTATGGTGTTGCTCTCCACCTCGGCGTCGAAGGCGTAGAGCTTCTCCTCCAGCTGCGACTTGGACAGAAGCTGACCGGGGCGTGCGAGGAAGGCTTCGAACAGCGCCCATTCCCTTGCCGTTAGTTGGACCGGCTTGCCGTCGCGGTGCACGCTGCGCGCGGCGAGATCGATGTCTAGCGCCCCATGGGTGAGGATCGGGTTCGGGTTGCCGCTGTAGCGTCGGGCGACCGAGCCGATCCGGGCCGATAGCTCAGCGAGGTCGAAGGGCTTCACGAGGTAGTCGTCAGCGCCCGCGTTCAGCCCCTCGATCCTGTCCGACACCTGGTCGAGTGCGGTCAGAATGATGACTGGGGTCACGTCGCCCCTCGCGCGCCGGCCTTTGAGGAAGGTGATGCCGCGCCCGTCCGGCAGCATGAGGTCGAGCAGAATCAGGTCGTAGGAGGTTGCACCCATCGCATCGCCCGCCTCATCGAGCCGCGTGACCCAGTCCACCGACTGGCCATCGGCTGCGATCTGGTCGCGCACGGCCGCGCCGAGTGTCGTGTCGTCCTCGATCAGCAGTATGCGCATGGTCGTCCCCGTCCTGTCCCGATGACCCTCCATGATCCGTCTGACTGACGCTAAGCTGAAGCCGATGGGCCAAGCCCCTTCAGGCTGCCGTCAGCTTCGCCGCGCATGAAGTGCATCAAGAGGCGAGCGACGAGGAGTTTGGCCCATGAAGAAGACATTGACAATTCTTGGCTTTCTCGCCGTCTTCCCGGCCGGCGTCGCACTGGCGGACGACGACTGCTTCGTGCCGATGGCCGATTGGCAGCCGCGCGACGCCGTCGCCCGGCTGGCCGAGGGCAACGGCTGGACGGTGCGCCGCATCAAGATCGACGACGGCTGCTACGAGATCGACGGCAGGGATGCCGAAGGGCGCGCGATCGAGGTGACGGTCCACCCGGCCACGCTGGAGGTGTTCGAGATCGAATACGAGGACGACGAGGGCGATCGGCGCGACCGGAACCGAGAGGGAGGCGACGATGACTGATGCAGTGCACCGCGCCGGTGATGTCCCGGCGCCCGGCTTTCCGACACTGCCCCGGCTTCCCGTCATGTCGCCTCTGCCCATGATGGGCCCGTTGCTGGTGGCGCTGCCGTGCCTGCTGGCGGCACTGCTCGGGTTCAACACCTATGCGCCCTATGGCGCGGATGCGGCGCTCGGCATTGCCGTTGGGGCCGCGGCGGTTGTCGCAATGGCGCAGACCTTGATCCTCGCCGCACGGCCGCCTCTGGTGGAGCCATTGTTCGGTGGACTCGACCGCATGTACCGGGTCCACAAATGGCTGGGCATCTCCGCGATGGTCCTGATGATTTTGCATCAGCAGATCGAGCCGGACTTCGAGCGGACGGTTCGTGAAACCGGCCTTGGAGGACTCGGCGCGGAGGCGGGCGAGCTCGCCTTCAACGCGCTTCTCGCGCTGATTGCTGTCAGCTGGTTCCGGCGGCTGCCCTTCATAGGGCTTGAAATCCCCTATCAGATCTGGCGGTTCAGCCATCGTTTCATGGGCGCCCTGTTTGCCATCGTGGTCTTTCACCAGTTTTTCGTCGACATGCCGACAGGGGTAGATCCATCGCTCTCGATGCTTCTCAACACATTCGGCATCGCTGGAGTCGCTGCGTGGATCTTCACCGAGTTGGTCGCCCCGCAGCTGCGGCGTCGGGAATTCACCGTGAGCGAGATCAGCCATACCGGTGACACCACCACACTGAAGCTCAGCCCGAAAGGTCGGGCCATGCGGTGGCGTCCGGGGCAATTTGCCTTCGTCCGCGCGCCGGAGGCTGGACTGTCCGAGCCGCACCCTTTCACGATCACCAGCGCCCCGCGTCCTGACGGCGCCCTGACGTTCTCCATCCGGGCGCTGGGCGGCTGGACGCGGAGTCTTCCCGCGACCTTGCGGACCGGGACGCGCGTGCAGGTCGAGGGCCCGTATGGGCGGTTCGACTTCCGCAAGGGTGGTGCGCGCCAGATCTGGCTCGCCGACGGCATCGGCATCACGCCCTTCCTCGCCTGGGCGGAAAGCCTGACCGAGGCCGAAAGGCGCGACATTCATCTCGTCCACTGCGTTTGGACACAAGAGCAAGCGATCGGGCTAGAGACGCTGCGCGCTGCGGCCGCCCGCAACCCGAGGTTCAGTTTCGAGGTGGTCGTCACGACGCGCGATGGCCGGCTCACGGCCGAGCGCCTGATCAGCGCGGCGCCGTTCGCGGGCAAGGATGCAGATCTGTGGTTCTGCGGCCCGACCGGCCTGAAGGACGGGATCCTCAAAGACAGGACCAGATGCCGCGGCGGGTCCGCTTCGAGCAGTTCGAATTCGCCTGAAAAAGGCCCTGTCACATCGCCACGCCAGCCGTGTGGCTCTCGCCTGCGCCTTTTGGCCCCGCTCTCACCGGCGGGGCCTTTTCTTCCTGACGGCAACCTGAAGCGGAAATCGCTGCGCCGTCAGCAAGCCCTCAGGTCGGTTCTCCAGATTGTCTTCAGCAGACGAAAGGAGACCCTGCCATGAAGAAGACCCTGACATTTCTCGCCGCGTCCACGGCGCTGACCGTCGCGATCGGCGTCCCCGCTTGGAGCGCGATGCAGGCCCCGTCCGACGGCGTCCTTCGGCCGGTCGCCGCGCTCTTCGATGACGCCGCGCAAGCTATGCCGCTCGTTCTCGCAAGTGACGATGATGGCGACGACAACCGCTGGCGGGACGGCTCGCATCGCCGCCACGACGGTGACGATGACGACGATGACGACGATGACGAAGACTGCGACGACGATGACGACGACGACGATTGCCGCGGTGGCGCTCGCAATCCCGCGCGCGCGGGCACGGTCGCCCCTCCGCAGAACGGCCTCTTCGGGAACGGCGCCCCTCCGCAGGTTCAGGTGAACTGAGCCGCTTCGCAGCCCCTCTCCGAACAAGGATCCATACGATGAAATCGCTTCTCGCAACGCTCGCGCTGACCACGGCGCTGACGCTTCCCGGCCTCGCCATGGCGCGGTCGGTGACGCTCACCACGACCCTCAACAATTATGGCGGCGACGGGGCCTACCTCGCGCTCTACGTCACCGACGCCTCGGGCGCCTATGTCGGCAGCCTGTGGATGGCTGGCGGCAAATCCAAGTACTACGAGCATCTGAGCGACTGGTACCGCGCCACGGGCGGCGACACCGGGCAGGTCAACGGCATTACCGGCGCCAGCGTCGGCGCGGGCCGCACGCTTGAGATCACGCTTGACCTGGCCGACGCGCTCTTCGACGCGGGCTACACGCTCCACATCGACGCGGCCGTCGAGGACATGCGCGACAGCCCGAACGAGGTGGCCGTGCCGCTCACGACCGATGGCGCGGGCACGCCGGTGGCCGGCCGCCGCTACATCGCCAGCTTCGACTGCGACATGTGAGGAGCGGGGCCATGATCCGTGCACTCCATCGTTGGCCGGGTCTGCTGGCCCTCGCGCTCGTCATCATCCTGAGCCTGAGCGGCGCGGCGCTGTCGGTCTTTCCTGCGGCCGAGCGCATCGCCGCGCCGCAGGCGGAGGCAGGGTTGACCGTCGCCGCTCTCGCGGACCGCATCCAGGCCGTCTATCCGGGCGTGGAGCAGATCCGCCGGTCGCCCTCCGGTCGGATCACCGCCTACTGGTTCGATCAGGGCGCGCCGGGTGCCGCCGTGATCGACCCAGCGACTGGTGAGGGCGTGGCCTCGGCCGACCCGAACCAGGCCGAACGCTGGCTCACCAACCTGCACCGTTCGCTGTTCCTCGGGGACGGCGGGCGTATGTCCATGGCCGCAGGGGCCGCCGCGATGCTGATCCTTTCCCTTTCCGGCGCGGCGCTGGTCGCGCGGCGGGCGGGCGGCTGGCGGCACTGGTTCGCGCCTCTGCGAGGGCCGCTCGCGGGCCGGCTGCACGTCGAGATCGCCCGGATCGCCGTCGTCGGCCTCATTCTGTCTTCCACGACCGCGCTCTGGATGACGGCGTCCGCCTTCGATCTCCTGCCGGACGGCGGCGCCATCCCGGCCACGCCGACCGAGGTGAGCGAAGAGACGGGGTTCGCGCTCGACCAGATGGCCACGCTCCTGCAGACGCCCGTCGCCGAGTTGCGCGAGCTGAGCTTTCCCTATCCGGGCGACGCGACGGACGTGTTCACGGTCAAGACCGACCGGGGCACCGGCTATCTCGACCAGGGTACCGGCGCGCTTCTGGCTTGGGCCGACCTGACGGGATGGGAGCGCGTCTCGGAGACCATCTACATGCTGCACACCGGACAGGGGGCGGCGACGCTCGGCCTCGTGCTCGGGCTTATGGCGCTCGGCGTGCCCGCGATGGGCGCGACGGGTGTGCTGATCTGGCTCGCCGGGCGGCGCGGGCGGCCGCGCATACGGGGCAACCAGCCCGCGGGGCGCGCCGAGACCATCGTGCTCGTCGGCAGCGAGGGCGGCAGTACCTGGGGCTTCGCCGCGACCCTTCACGCCGCGCTGACGGAGGCCAGGCGGAGCGTCCATGTCGGCCCGATGTCGGGCTTCGCGCCGGAGCGCTATGCGCGGGCGGAGCGGATCATCCTGCTCGCCGCGACCTATGGCGACGGGGCAGCACCCGCCTCGGCGAAGGGCTTTCTCGACCGGCTGAGCACGCTCGAGCGCGCGCCGGAAATCCCTCTGGTCGTGCTCGGCTTCGGTGACCGCAGCTTTCCGGCCTGGTGCGGCTTCGCCAAGGACGTCGCAGCAGCGGCGCAGGCGAAGGGCTGGCCCGAGCTTCTGCCGCTCGACACGATCGAGCGCCAATCGCCACAGGATTTCGCGCGCTGGGGCCGCGCGCTCGGCGAGGCGCTTGGGATCCCCCTGAAGTTGTCGCACCAACCCGTCCTGCCGAAGTCTGAGGCGCTGACGCTCGTCTCGCGCCGCGACTACGGCGCCGAGGTGCAGGCCCCGACCGCGATCCTCCGCTTCGCCCTGCCGCGCATCCCGCTCTGGCAGCGGCTGACCGGGGCGGGCTTCGCCCGGTTCCAGGCGGGCGACCTGATCGGCATCCTGCCCGAGGGCGGCGCCGTTCCGCGGCTCTACTCGCTCGCGTCCGGGCGTCGCGACGGCTTCATCGAGATCGTGGTCAAGAAGCATCCCGGCGGCCTCTGCTCGGGACAGCTGACGGCGCTGGAGCCGGGTGATACCGTCGCTGCCTTTCTCCGCCGCAACCCCGGTTTCCGTCCGGGCCGGAGCCGGGCGCCGCTGATCCTGATCGGCGCGGGGACCGGCGTCGGGCCGCTCGCGGGCCTTGTCCGCGGCAACGCACGCCGCAGGCCGGTCCACCTCTTCTTCGGCATGCGCCACCCCGACAGCGACTTCTTCTACGGCGAGGACCTGGCGACGTGGCAGAACGAGGGGCGTCTGACCCGCTTGGTCACGGCCGTCTCACGCGGGGCGCGCCCTCACTACGTGCAGGACGCTCTGCGCGGCGAGGCCACCCAGGTCGCGGAGCTCATCCGCAATGGGGCGCGTGTGATGGTCTGCGGCGGACGCGACATGGCCGCGGGCGTGGCCGATGCGCTGGCCGAGATACTCGCGCCGGCCGGGCTGACGCCGGCAGTCCTGAAGGCGGAGGGGCGGTATGTCGAAGATGTCTACTGAGCTGGTTAGGGTCGCCCTGAACGGCCCCACGATGGGCACGCGCTGGTCGGCGCTGTTCTTCGCGCGGCCGGACTTCGACGCGGCCCCGATCCGCGCGGCGCTGCAGGCGGCCGTGGACGAGGTGGACGCCCAGATGTCGACCTGGAAGCCTGACAGCGATCTGATGCGGATCAACGCGGCGCCGGTGGGCCAATGGGTGCCAGTGCCCGCGCGATTGCTTGAGGTGCTGCGCCTCGGCCTCGAAATCGGGCGCGCATCGGACGGGGCCTTCGATGTCGGCATGGGCGACGCGGTGACGGCCTGGGGCTTCGGGCCCAAATCCGCCGCGCCGGATGGCATCCGTGCCGCAATGGAAGCCCTGCGCCGCCCGGTGCATGAGGTTCTGGAGCTCAACGGCGACCACCTTCGCAAGACGGCGCCCATCGCGCTGGATCTGAACGGCATCGCCAAGGGCTATGGCGTGGACCGGCTGGCCGAGACGCTGCGCGACCAGGGGATCGTAGCCGCCCTTGTCGGGATCGACGGCGAGATGCGCGCGAGCGGCCTTCGGCCGGACGGAGAAGCATGGACCATCGCGGTGGAAGCGCCTGACCCGGGGCGCCGGACGCCGCATGCGATCCTCGCGCTGCAGGATGCCGCCGTGGCGACGTCGGGCGACTATCGCCACTGGGTCGAGGTGCATGGACGACGCCTCTCGCACACCATGGATCCGAGACGCGGCGCGCCGCTGATCGCATCGCCGGCCTCGGTCACCGTCGTCGCCCGCACCTGTGCCGAAGCCGACGCCTGGGCGACGGCGCTGATGGTGCTCGGCCTGGAGAGAGGCGCGGCACTCGCAAGAAAACACGGGCTCGGCGCCCTGTTTCTCCTGCGCGATGATGAAGGGAACGCAAGGGGCGTGGGAGTCGGGCGACTTTTCTCCGAAGAACCAGCGGCGATCGCCTCAGCCCGGGGAAGATGAGCCGCATGGAACAGAACCGTACCGACCGCTTCAAGACCGCCATTCTGCTGACGGCCGTGGCCGGTTTGACTGGCGGACTTGCGTTCTACGTCGCGGGCGAACCCGATTTTGCGAACCTCATCTGGATCGCCGGAGTCGTTCCGGCGCTCGCCGCGCTCGTGGTCGAGATCCTGCGCAGCATCGGGCGCGGCGAGGTCGGCCTCGATATCGTTGCCGCGCTGTCCATGTCGGCGGCGCTTGTCTTCGGCGAGACCCTGGCGGCGGCGGTGGTCGCGGTGATGTATTCTGGTGGTACCTTCCTCGAGGCTTTTGCCGAGGGCCGCGCCCGGCGCGAGATGCATGACCTCCTGTCCCGCGTGCCCCGGACCGCGACCCGGCATCGCAACGGCGGGCTGGAGGACGTGCCGCTCGATGAGATCGCCTCCGGTGATCGCCTGCTGATCCGGCAGGGCGACGTGGTGCCGGTGGACGGCACGGTGGCCTCGGACACGGCCTTCGTCGACACCTCCGCGTTGACCGGCGAGTCCCTGCCGGTGCGCCTTGCCCACGGTGCCGACGCCATGAGCGGGTCGACCAACGCGGGCGAGGCCTTCGACCTGACGGCGACACGCGAAGCCAAGGACAGCACCTATGCCGGGATCGTCTGGCTGGTGGAGGAGGCGCAGGCGTCCAAGGCGCCGATGTCGCGGCTTGCCGACCGCTGGTCGTTGGGCTTCCTCGCGGTTACGGTCAGCATCGCATTCGCCGCCTGGTGGTTCACCGGTGATCCGATCAGGGCCGTCGCCGTGCTTGTGGTCGCGACGCCTTGTCCGCTGATCCTGGCGGTGCCGGTCGCGTTGGTCGCCGGTCTGTCGCGCGCTGCGCATTTCGGCGTGCTGATCAAGGGCGCGGGGCCGCTCGAGACGATGGCGCGCATCCGCACGCTGATCCTCGACAAGACCGGCACCCTGACGGACGGCCGCCCGCAGATCGTGTCTATCGACAGCCACGATGGCATGGCAGAGGGCGATATCCTGCGCATCGCGGCATCGCTCGACCAGGCATCGAAGCATCCAGTGGCGCAAGCCATCGTCGCCGCCGCAAAGGCGCAGGGCTTTTCACTGCCCGTGCCGTCGGAGGTCGCCGAGTTTCCGGGCGAAGGGCTCGTGGGCCATGTCGAGGGCCGCAGCGTGATCGTCGGCGGCGACGGTTTCGTGGCGTCCCGGGGCGGGCGGATGGTGGGCGATCACCCCGCCAAGGGCGCCGGATCGGTCCTCGTCGCCGTGGCGGTCGACGGTCACATGGCCGGGCATCTGGTGATGTCCGATCCGCTGCGCGAGGGCGCGGGCGCGATGCTGGAAGGTCTGCGCCGCGAGGGCATCTCGCGCATACTGCTGGCCACCGGCGACCGTGCGGATGTGGCCGAGCGCGTGACCGAGGGGCTGGGCCTCGACGGTCTGCGCGCCGGGCTGACGCCGGATCAGAAGGTTCTCCTCGTTCTCTCCGAACGCAAGCACGGGCCGGTGATGATGGTGGGCGACGGTGTCAACGACGCGCCCGCGCTGGCCGCAGCTGATGTCGGCGTTGCAATGGGTGCACGGGGCGCCGCGGCCTCCGCTGAGGCCGCCGACGTGGTGCTGCTCGTCGACCGGATAGACCGGCTGGGCCCAGGGATCGAGATCGCGCGGACCTCGCGGCGGATCGCCGTCGAAAGCGTCGTCGCCGGTATCGGTCTTTCCGTCCTCGGCATGATCGCCGCCGCGTTCGGCTATCTCACGCCGGTGCAAGGTGCGCTCCTGCAGGAGGTGATCGACGTCGCCGTGATCCTCAACGCCCTGCGCGCGCTGCGCATCGCGCCCCATCAACCCACAATGAAAACAGAGGCTGTCTCCACCGGGCAGGCCGACATCGCACAAGGAGCCACGCCGTGAGCCGCCTCTCGCATTCCGAAATCCACATGGTTCACCGCATCGGCTGGCTGCGAGCCGCCGTACTCGGCGCCAATGATGGCCTCGTCTCGACGGCGAGCCTGGTTGTAGGCGTGGCAGCGGCTGGCTCCGGACGGCCCGAGGTATTGATCGCGGGGCTCGCCGGGCTTGTGGCAGGCGCGATGTCCATGGCGGCGGGCGAATACGTTTCGGTCAGTTCGCAAACCGACGCCGAGCAGGCCGACATCGCGCGCGAGACCCGGGAGTTGAAAGAAACGCCCGAGGCGGAGCTAGACGAGCTAACCCGCATCTACATGGAGCGGGGGCTCGATGAGGTGCTCGCCCGACAGGTTGCGATCCAGCTGACCGCCAAGGACGCACTCGGCGCCCATTCGCGTGACGAACTTGGCATTTCAGAAACAGTGACCGCGCATCCGATCCAGGCTGCCCTCGTGTCGGCGGCGACCTTCGCCGTCGGGGCGGTCATCCCGCTTATCATTGCGGCGCTCGTGCCTGCCGCTCAGATCACTCCCATCGTCGCGGCAACTACTCTGGTCGCGCTGTCGGTGCTGGGCGGACTCGGGGCCTCAGCCGGAGGTGCGGGTATCGTCAAGGGAGCCGTTCGCGTCACCTTCTGGGGCGCTCTCGCCATGGCCGCGACAGCTGCCGTGGGTATGATCTTTGGTGTTACTGTCGGCTAGGCGAGGCCGTGCCGAGTCAGCAGTGCGGTCGCCGGAAATAGTGCATAAAATCAATAACTTAAATTGGATATGGGGTGGATGCCGCTCTCCCCATACGGCATCACAATGTGCCAAGCTTGTGGTGTTGAAACACAAGCTGAAAGAGAGGGCATCCATGGAAGAGGTTACCATTATCGGCGTCGATCTGGCAAAGAACGTATTCCAAGTGCACGGAGCAGCGGCGGACGGATCCGTCGTGTTCCGCAAGAAGCTGTCGCGACCACAATTTTCCAGGTTCATGGCGGGGCAGTCTCCGTGCCAGATTGCGATGGAGGCGTGTCCCAGCGCGCATCACTGGGCGCGAGAGCTGACCGGCCACGGGCACCGGGTTCGGCTGATCGCGCCGCATTACGTCAAGCCGTTCGTGAAGCGCCAAAAGAATGATGCTGCCGACGCGGAGGCAATCGTTGAGGCGGCGCTGCGGCCGACCATGCGTTTTGTCGAACCGAAATCGACCGACCAGCAGGCGCGTGCGGTCGCGTTCCGCACGCGCGAGCAGCTCGTGAAGCAGCGCACCGAAGGCGTGAACGCGCTCCGGTCCCATCTGTACGAGTTCGGTCATGTCGCCCCCGTGGGGATCGGCTATCTCCCGCGGCTCGGTGCCGTCCTTGAAGATCCGAACTCGGATATGCCGCCGCTCGCCCGTGAAATCTGTCGCGAGTTGCTGGATCAGATCGTGCACCTGACCGGCCGAATCAATGCCATGAAAAAGAGGATCGACGCGATTGCCAGGGAGGGCGAGACCTCCCGCCGCCTGCAGACCATGCCGGGCGTGGGTCCAATCAGCGCCCTGGCCGTCGAGACTTTTGCGCCACCGATGGAACAGTTCAAACGCGGTCGCGACTTCGCGGCCTGGCTGGGGCTTGTGCCGCGACAGGCCTCGACCGGCGGCAAGCAGAAGCTCGGGAAAACCTCGAAGATGGGCCAGCGTGACATTCGCCGCCTACTGATCACCGGCGCGATGGCCGTGATCCGCTGGGCGCTGCGCCATGGCGCACCGAGCAATCCCTGGCTGGCGCGCACGCTGCAGCGCAAGCCGCCGATGTTGGCTGCCTCGGCGCTGGCCAACAAGATGGCGCGTGGCATCACCGACGCGACCACGGAAAAGGTGGCCGAGCTGCTGGCGCAGACTTGGCGCGGGCTGCTGATGTCGCGGGATGAACTGTCGGGCTGGCTGGCGAGCATGGACCGTTACAGCGGCGGGGGCGACCGGCCTTTCTGGCTCGAAGCCTATGGCGGCAGATCCTACCCGGTGGACCGCAAATCATCGCCCGAACCGATCATCGTGGATCACCTGACCGTCGCGGTGCTGGGCGGCACGCAACCTGACAAGCTGGCGCGGCTGCTGGTGAGCACCGACGATGACGGCTTGCTTGCCCGTTTCCTGACCGTGTTCCCCGATCCCGTTCCCCTGTCGCGCCCTGCTACGCAGATCGACACGGCGATGGTGCGGGCGGCGCTGGAACGTTTGCGCAGCCTTGGGGCGGCGCGGGATGACAGCGGCGTGAAACGCCCGTTCTACATCGTGTTCAGCGATGCGGCGGCGGATGCCTTGCAAGGGTTTCACTGAAGGCGCTGTGGATGATGCGCCTCAGGAGGCTTGCGTAATGCTCACCCGCGCCAGCATCGCCGGAAAGCGTTTCGCGCTCGGATGCCAGCAGGGCGGGTGAAACCGCAGCGTGTCCGGGAGCGGATAGGTCAGCAGTCGCCCGGACAGATAGCGCTCTGCGAGCGTGTCCTTGATCGGCAGACCTTGGCGCCAGAGCCCCAGCGCCTGCCGCTCACGCCGTTCGGCATCGGCCCGCACCGATGTCGCATCGACCAGGCCGGTCTCGGCGGGCTCGGAGGTGACCAGGTAGCGGATCGCGCAGGTTTCCTGAGCTTCATCGACATCACATCGATCCGCCTGTGTATACGCCATTTGTCAACATGACCTAGCCACTTGGCAAACTCTCAAGTAGCACGTAGATACCGGAACGAGGGAGCAGTGGCAGAGAGGTCGATTGCTGCCGCCTTGAAAGCGGCCGGGCTCGAGAGGGTCCCGTGGGTTCGAATCCCACCTGCTCCGCCATTATCCCTGTGGCGTGACACGTTGCTTTGCAGTGTTTGACAGCCAAACTTGCAGCAACGCGATTTCCTGAACAGGACGCTCGAAGGGCCTGTTCAACGTCCCGCTCTCAAGGGCAGGAGATTTTCTCCGCGAGGTGCTGCAGCAGGCTGCGTGTCGCTGTAGCGTGACACATTGCTTTGCAGTGTTTGACACTCAAACTTGCAGCAACGCTGTTTTGTTGAAGGGGCTGTTCAAGGGCCGGTTCATGTGGGGAACGACAGGCTGCGGTTCACGCGCAATTCGCCCGTCAGGAACACCCGCGCCGACGCGGTTTCCCAGATCTCGTAACCGAACACCGCCCCAGAGGTGAGCGGCGCCAGCG
>NZ_QLMG01000026.1:29408-62243 GCF_003259905.1 Salipiger aestuarii
GCGCAGCCTTGGGGCGGCGCGGGATGACAGCGGCGTGAAACGCCCGTTCTACATCGTGTTCAGCGATGCGGCGGCGGATGCCTTGCAAGGGTTTCGCCAGCAATGCCGGGCTTGGGAAGCCGAGGCCACCGGCTTGTTCAAGGGGCATATCGGCAAGATGCCGGGGCTTGCGGTGCGGGTGGCGGGCGTGCTCGCCCATCTCGACTGGGCGGCAGAGGCGGGCGCGCCTTATCCTGACAAGATCGGCTCGGGCCACATCGCGCGCGCCTGTCACCTGGTGGGCGGGCACCTGCGGCTTCACGCCTTCCGGGCCTATGGCGCGGCATCTCCGCCCGACGACATCCGCAACGCACGGCGCATTGCCGATGTCATCCGGTCCGAGGACTGGCAGAGCTTCACCGCGCGCGACATCCAGCGCCGGGGGCTAGCGGGGCTGCAACTGGCGAATGCGGTGCAAGCGGCACTCGACGTGCTGGAACAGGCCGACTGGGTGATGCGCTTTCGCGAGGAAACCGGCGGCAAGCCAAGGGTTGTCTATGCCGTGACGTGAACCCGAGGACACGGGCGACGTGACCACCCGACGACCTGACAATACCTGACATAAGCCCCCTTTTGTCAGGTATTGTCAGGGTGTCAGTAGGGTCATCTCGGGGTGGTTACGGGCGCGCGGCTTTCCGCAGCCGATAAGCCAAGAGGCGCTACTACATGAGCGGCGAAGACCTCGCAGACATCCGCAAACGCGCCAGATCCGAACCGGGCAAACGCCGGTGAAGGCTGCATGGCGGTGTATCCACCGGCCCGACGACTCTCGAAGGTAAAGAGCGCATCCTTAAGGCCATGCACAAACGTTGGGCGCGTTGGCGGGCAGAGCGGCAAGGCTGACCCGTACCGGTATCGCGCCAGTGTTAACGTTGCAGACGCACGAGGCCGTCAGGTTTGCCCGCGACCACCCCCTCGCATTTTAATCGGAGGGTAGTCAAAACTAGACATCCAAGCCGCTGACAAACCGAACACCCCTTCTCTTGCGCGCGTCCGCAGTTCAGCATTTTAACCGGGGGCGGTTAAAATCTCTGACATCTAAGGGCTGGAAACCGCGCAACTTCCTGCGTGTGCGATAAGCTCTCAAAAACAGGGGGTGTCCCCTGTCAGGGAGGCATGTCGCAAACTGTTGTGTTCAAGCGTTTCTAGCTTGGCGGGTAGTTTGGCGGGTATGAGCCATTCAATGCCAATTTACCATTTGAAATCAATGCTAAATGGCGGAGAGACAGGGATTCGAACCCTGGGACCCCTTGCAGGGTCAACGGTTTTCGAGACCGCCCCGTTCGACCACTCCGGCACCTCTCCGCGGGGATCGTGGAGCGCCGTTTAGCTTTCCTGTCGGGCAGGCGCAACAGGGAATTTGAAAGAAAATCGCGGAGTTGCGCAAAACCCGACCCAAGCCCCTTGCGGGCTTGGAAAATCCGCGCGTCGGGCTTAGGCTTACGATGACCCGTGTCACGCTGAGGACATCTTTCATGCACCTGCGCCTTGTTGCGCCCGCGCTGCTCGCAGCCTTTGCCCCGACGAGCCTGCCTGCGGACCCGCTCGAACCTGTGGGGGCGCTGCTTGAGGGGCTTGGCCTGTCCGAAATCGTGCAGATCATGCGTGAGGAGGGGATTGCCTATGGCCGTGAAATGGGCGTCGATCTGCTGCCGGGGGGCGTCAGCCCTGCGTGGGACGCCGCCGTGCGCACCATCTACGACACCGATGCCATGGCCGACATGGTGCGCGCCGGATTCGCCGCGAGCTTCGGCACCACCGATCCTGCGCCTCTGCTGGCGTTCTTTGGCAGCGAGACGGGTGAGAAAGTCGTGTCCTTGGAATTGTCCGCGCGCGCCGCGATGATCGAGGATCCGGTCGAGGAGGCGGCGCGCGATGCGTTTCGCGGTCTGGACGGCGCGGCGGACCCGCGCCTGGCGCTGATCGAGCGGTTTGTGGACGGCAACGATCTGGTCGAATCCAACGTTGTCGGTGCGCTCAACGCAAGCTATGCGTTCTATCTTGGCCTTGCGGACGGCGATGCGATCGAGATGACCGAGAGCGAGATCGTTTCGGAGGTCTGGTCGCAAGAGCCTGAGACGCGAGCCGATTCCCGCGAATGGCTGTATTCCTATCTGTTGATGGCCTACGGTCCGCTGTCGGACGATGAGCTTGCCGATTACGTTGCCCTGTCATCGTCCCCGGAGGGGCAGGCGATGACCCGGGCGCTTTTTGCGGGGTTCAACGGGATGTATGCCCAGATCTCCTATGCCCTGGGTCTGGCGGCTGCGGGGCAGATGAAGGGGCAGGATTTGTAATCGTCTTTGCGCCTCTGCGTTGTCGCGCCGGCCAGCCGCGGCCCTGCGTGCGCGGGTTGACAAGTGACGCACGACCCCGCATAAGCCCGGCTCGACCGGGTCACATGTGGCCCGGTTTCCGATCATTGAGATGTCGTGAAGACATGTCTGACACAGTGACAATGACCGCCCCGGAAGGGCGCGCTGTTCGAAGGCGGGATGTCCCGGAAAGCCCGGTTTGGGCGCCAAAGAACGCGGCAAACGAAGGAAGACGAAAATGTTCGCGGTGATGAAAACCGGCGGCAAGCAGTACAAGGTCCAGGCAGGTGACATCCTGCGCGTGGAAAAGCTGGCCGCAGACGCGGGTGAAACCGTACAGTTCAACGACATCCTGATGCTTGGGGGTGATGCTGTCACCGTCGGCGCGCCGCTGGTGGCCGGTGCCGCCGTGCAGGCCGAGATCGTCGATCAGATCAAGGGTGACAAGGTCATCCACTTCGTCAAACGTCGCCGCAAGCACAGCTCGCAGCGCACCAAAGGCCACCGCCAGAAGCTGACGCTTGTGCGTGTGACCGAAATCCTCGCCTCGGGCGCGGATGCGACCGGCGTCAAGGCTGCCGTCGGATCGGGCGGCGTTTCGGCCGCTCCGGCCGCTGCTGGCGACGACCTGACGCAGATCACCGGTGTCGGCCCCGCCGCCGCCAAGAAGCTGAACGATGCTGGCATCACCACCTACGCCGCGCTCGCCGCTGTCGACCCCGAGACTTTCGAGGCCGTCAAGGTGAAGCCCGAGTGGGTTGATCAAGCCAAATCCCTCGCCTGAGATTCAAGGAGACTGACCCATGGCACATAAAAAAGCAGGCGGTTCGTCCCGTAACGGCCGCGACTCCGCAGGTCGCCGCCTCGGCGTAAAGCTCTATGGTGGCCAGGCGGCCATTCCGGGCAACATCATCATTCGTCAGCGCGGCACCAAATACTGGCCGGGCGCGGGCGTCGGTATGGGCAAGGATCACACCATCTTCGCAACTGGCGAAGGGGCCGTGACCTTTCACAAGGGCCTGAAGGGCCGCACCTTCGTGTCCGTTCTGCCGGTGGCCGAGGCCGCTGAATAAGCCGACCTCACGGAACGACAAAATCTGGGGGATCGGCGTCAAGCCGGTCCCCTTCGGCGTTTCGGAGGAGGACGCGCCACCCCCGACGTGCATCAGAGGAGTGTGCACATGAGTCTCGACAGTTTGAAAATGCCCGCCGGGGCGCAGTCCGGGTCGGATGCGCGCGCGCAGCAGGTGATCGAAGCGGACCGCCTTGTGCTGCGCCCGTTGCGCAGATCCGATGCCGGGCTGATCACGCTTTACTCGGGCGATGAGCGCCTCGCGCGCATGACCACGTCGATTCCGCACCCGTTGCCGCCCGGAACAACCGAAAGCTTTATCGCCCGCGCCGCTGATCCCGACCGCGAAGAGGATGTGTGGGTGATGGACGGCGCCGGGCAGGGGGCGGACGAGGTCATGGGCGTGGTCTCGATCAGGCCCGTCGACACGTCCCAGTGCGAGATCGGCTATTGGGTCGCGCCGCCCTATTGGAACACCGGGCTTGCGTCCGAAACGGTGAAGGTGCTTATCGACGCCAATCCGTTCAGGGCCGAGACGATGTTTGCAAGCGTATTTCAGGACAACCCGGCCTCGGCGCGGGTGCTGACCAATGCGGGGTTTGAATATATCGGCGATGCCGAGGCGTTTTCCGTGGCGCGCAATGCCAAGGTCGCGACCTGGACCTATCTGCGCCGGATGCGCTGAGCCGCCGCGGGCCGGGGTGCGAAAAACGCAAAGGCGTCCGGGAACCGGGCGCCTTTATCTGCGTTGTCTCGCCAAGAGCATCTGAACGTCGGCAAATGCGGTCGTGCCGTCAGCTTCCCCAGTTGCGAACCGGGCCGCAATCCATGTGAACAAAGCTTGACCCGGTGTAGCGCCCGACACCGCCAGCACGGCAAGCGGCGGCTGCCTTGGCGATCTGATTGACTGAGCGCGAATTCAGGTGAAGGTCGGCGGCTTCGCCGCGCAGGTGGCGCGAATTTTTCGCAACGCCCGAGCTTCGCGATCGAAGCATGGCATTGGTCTTGGGGCTGCGATAGCCCGAGATCAACATATAGGGTTCGGTGCAATCCATCAGGTTGTGCGCGGCGGTCATGATGTCGACCGTGCGTGCGTCGATGGATTTCACGTCATTCGTGCGCCAGTCGCGCATGAAGTAGTTGATCTGGTCGAGAGATTCCCGAATATAGTCGCCTTCGATCCAGTAGATCATATCGATCTTTTCACCGGTTCGGCTTGAATACATCTTGATCCGGCGAATGTCGCCTGCTCCGCGCAGAAACCCCGCGGCATTGCCGTAGGTTGGTGCCGCGGTTGCGATCGTTGCTGCAAATGCGCCAAGAAGGCCGCGGCGCGTAAGGCCGCGTGCGGAAGTTCCAGTCATGTGAAGCGCCTGTCCCGTTAGTCGCTGTACCTGTTTTACCGCCTCGTTGGACGGCTCTGCCATCTCCCCAGATGCAGGAACCGTATGCCATATCGAAGCGTTATCCGAAAAGTGGCAATTCTGCACTCATGTTACACACAAGAAGTTTCGGCGAAGTTTCGCGCAAAAGCGGAGCCTCATTTGGCGTTTTCGCGCCAATCGGTTTCAGGGCCGATGCAGATACGCCGCGTGGTCCGACAAAATTCGACGCTGGCCCAAATGTGAATGGACAGGCGCCCTTGGAGGATGAAATTCATTGAATTCGTTACCTTTTACAAGATGGTTTAGAGACATGGACATGGGTTCGACACGCAAGCGTTGTCTGAGGATGCTGAAAACCGGCGCGGCGCTTGCCCTTGTTTCCGGATGGATGGGCTCGGTCACGCCGGTCCAGGCGCAGACGCTGTCTTTGACCGCTTACAAGCAGGCTGTCGCCGAATCGCTGTCGGACGATGCCGAAATGGCGCGCTTTTATCGCGAACGCGGGTTCGAACCGCTCTGGACTGCACCGGGCGAGGCTGCCGCTATCCGGCGCGCCGCGCTGATCGAGGCACTGGCAGGCGCGTCGGATCACGGGCTTCCGCGGGCGCGCTTTGCCCCATCTGCGCTTGTGGCGCAACTGCGCGCGGCGCGCACGGATCGGGAGCGCGGTCTTGCCGAAATCGCGCTCAGCCGTGCATATCTTGATTTTGCGCACGCGCTGAACGGCGGGCTGATTGACGGGCGCAAGGTGGACAGCGGCATCAAGCGCGGGCCGCAACGCCTGTCGTCCCGCGTTCTGCTAGACCGACTGGAGGCCGAAGACCCGCGTATCGTCCTGGGGTCGCTTGCGCCGCAAAGCCCGGAATATGCGCGGCTGATGCGCGCCAGGTTCGAACTGCAGCACATCATTGCACGCGGCGGGTGGGGCGACACGATCCGCGAAGGCAAGCTGGAGCCGGGCCAGACCGGCCCCGGGGTCGTGACCCTGCGTGACCGGCTGAGCCGAATGGGCTATCTCGCGCCGTCGCTTTCGGCGGTCTATGATGCGCGCATGACGGCGGCGGTGGTGCGCTTCCAGTCCGATCACGGGCTGGAAGCGGATGGTGTGGCCGGGGCGTCGACCCTGACTGCGGTCAATATCGCTCCCGAAGAGCGGCTGAAATCCGTGCTTGTGGCCATGGAGCGCGAGCGGTGGATGAACCTGCCCGACGGGCTGGGACAGCGGCACGTTCTCGTGAACCTTACCGATTATCATGCGCGCATCGTCGACGGTGGCAAGGTCAGCTACGAGACGCGCTCGGTCGTTGGCGCCCAGGATCCCGACCGGCAAACGCCCGAGTTTTCGGACGTGATGGAATTCATGGTCATCAACCCGTCGTGGTATGTGCCGCGCTCGATCATCGTGAATGAATACCTGCCGCTGCTGCGGCGCAATCCCGGCGCCGTATCGCATCTCGAGATCACCAACAGCCGCGGTCAGCGGGTGAATCGCGGGCGGGGTTTTTCGCAGTTCTCCGCCGCCAGCTTTCCCTATGCCATGCGGCAGCCGCCGGGGCCTCAGAACGCGCTGGGGCAGGTCAAGTTCATGTTTCCCAACAAATACAACATCTATCTGCACGATACGCCGTCAAAGCATCTGTTCGCGCGCAACGTCCGCGCGTTCTCGCACGGGTGCATCCGTCTTGGCGACCCCAAGGATTTCGCCTATGCGCTGCTGGCCCCGCAGGTCGACGACCCGCAGGGGTATTTCGAACAGCGTCTGCGCACCGGCGCCGAGTCGCGGGTCAATCTGGATCAGCCGGTGCCGGTGCATCTGATCTATCGCACGGCCTTTACCCAGGCCAGGGGGCATGTAAATTATCGGGCAGATGTCTACGGGCGGGATGCAAAACTGTGGCGTGCGCTTTCGGCGGCAGGGGTGGCATTGGAGGGCGTGCAAAGCTAAACCCTGCGGCAGACCATTCCGGAGGGCCAATGTCACACAGCATCGCACAGATCGCAGCCGCGCTTGGGCTTGAGGCTGTCGGCGACACGTCGATCCTTGTCAGCGGCGTGAACGAACCCGCGCTGGCGCGGGCGGACCAGCTTGCCCTGGCGATGAAACCGGACTTTGCGGCGCAGATCCCGCAAGGGTCCGCGCGGGCCGGGATGCTTTGGCAGGGGGCGGATTGGCGGTCCTTTGGGCTGCGCGCGGCGATTTTGGCGTCACGCCCGCGCCACGCGCTGTCGGGGCTGTCGGCGATGATGGATTCGGGGCAGGGCTACCACCGGGGTATCCATGACTTGACCGTGATCGACCCCGGTGCCGAACTGGGCAAAGCTGTGTCGGTCGGGCCGTTTACCGTCATCGGGGCCGGGGCGCACGTCGGTGCGGGATCGGTGATCGGCCCGCAATGCCACGTCGGCCAAGGCGCGGTGATCGGACCGGGCGCCTTGCTGCACGCCGGTGTCAGGATCGGCGCGCGGGTCACCATCGGCGCGGGTTTTATCGCGCAGCCGGGCGCGGTGATCGGGGGCGACGGGTTTTCCTATGTCACGCCGGAACCCTCGGGCGTGGAAAAGGTGCGCGAAACCCTGGGTCGCGAAAGCGACCCGGACGCGCAGGCCTGGGCGCGCATCCATTCGCTGGGCGGGGTGACCATTGGCGATGATGTGGAAATTGGCGTCAACGCCTGCATCGACCGGGGCACCGTGCGTGACACCGTCATCGGCACCGGGACCAAGATCGACAACCTTGTGCAGGTCGGCCACAACGTCGTGGTGGGGCGCAACTGTCTGCTGTGCGGTCAGGTCGGCATCGCCGGATCGACCCGGCTGGGCGACAACGTCGTGCTGGGCGGGCAGACCGGCGTGGTCGACAACATCACCGTGGGCGATGGCGTGATCACCGGGGCGGGCACGATGCTGATGGCCAATGTGCCGGCGGGGCGCGCCATGCTGGGCTACCCCGCCACCAAGATGGACGCCAATGTGGAAAGCTACAAGGCGGTGCGCCGCCTGCCGCGCATGATGCGCGAGTTTGCAGAGCTGAAGAAAGCGGTTTCCAAGCTTGTCGAGGGCCGGTAAACGGGCGCTGCACATGCGAGGAAGAGGGAGCGCCGCGCCATGAGTGTCAAGGACCGTGTCATCGCGATTATCGCGGAACAGGCCGTGCTTGAACCGTCGGACGTCACGCTGGACAGCACGCTGGAGGATCTTGGCATTGACAGCCTTGGCCTTGTGGAATGCATCTTCGCCATCGAGGAAGCCTTCGACATCTCTGTGCCATTCAATGCCAACGAACCCGACCAGAGCGACTTCGACATCTCGAACGTCGGCAGCATCATTGCGGGCGTGCAAACGCTGATCGCCGAGCAGGCAACGTGAAACGCGTCGTCATCACCGGCGCGGGAACGATCAATGCGCTGGGTCGGAACGTCGCCCAGACGCTGGAGGCGATGCGCGAGGGCCGTTGCGGCATCTCCGAGCTGGAATTCCGCGATGTCGAGCGTCTGGCGATCCGCATCGGGGGCCAGGTCAAGGGCTATCGCCCCGACGACGTGTTCAACCGCCAGCAGATGGTGCTGTATGATCGGTTCACCCAGTTTGCGCTGCTGGCGGCGCGCGAAGCCGTGGCGCAGTCGGGGCTGCAATTTCACGGCGATCTGGCCGACCGCTCGGGGGTGGTGCTGGGCACCTCGGGGGGCGGGCTGAACACGCAGGACGACAATTACCGGTCGGTCTATGAAGAGGGCAAGAACCGCGTTCACCCGCTTGTTGTGCCCAAGCTGATGAACAACGCCGCCGCCAGCCATGTCAGCATGGAAATGAACTTGCGCGGCCCCACCTTTACCGTCGCCACCGCCTGCGCGTCGTCGAACCACGCGATGGGGCTGGCGTTTCAGATGGTACGCTCGGGCTCGTCCACGGTGATGGTGACAGGCGGGTCCGAATCCATGCTGTGCTTCGGCGGGGTAAAGGCCTGGGAAGGGCTGCGCGTCATGTCCAAGGACGCCTGCCGTCCGTTCTCCGCCAACCGCAACGGTATGGTGCAGGGCGAGGGGGCGGGCGTCTATGTGTTCGAGGATTACGAACACGCGCGCGCGCGCGGCGCCGAGATACTGGCCGAGGTGGTCGGGTTCGCCATGACCTCGGATGCGTCCGACATCGTGATGCCATCGAAACAGGGCGCGGCGCGGGCCATCACCGGTGCGCTGCGCGACGGGCAGATCGCGCCCGAAGACGTCGGCTATATCAATGCCCACGGCACCGGCACGGCAGCGAATGACAAGACCGAATGCGCCGCCGTCGCCGATGCGCTGGGGGCGCAGGCCGACCGGGTGATGATCTCGTCCACCAAGGCGATGCACGGCCATTGCATCGGTGGCACCGGCGCGGTCGAATTGCTGGCCTGCATCATGGCGCTGCGCGACGGGGTCATCGCCCCGACCATCGGTTACGAAGAACCGGATGCGGAATGCGCGCTGGACGTGGTGCCAAACGTGGCGCGCGAGGCAAAGGTCGACACGGTGCTGTCGAACGCCTTTGCCTTTGGGGGGCTCAACGCGGTTCTGGCGCTGCGCCGCGCCGGCTAGGCGGGGTCCCTCGGACCGCAAAATGCCCGAGGGAGAGTGTCGCCGACCTGGCGCGCCGAGCCCGCCGCATTGGTCCCGCGGGCTGGTGCCTGCGGGCGGATGCTTGGGTCACACAGCCATTGACCGCATTCCCAGAAACGCCGAGTTGTGATCCAGCCCATGCCGGCGCAGACGTCATGGGGCGCTAATCGCGCAGATGATCGGCGGGTTCTGAAAGGACTCTTTTGGTGGCTTCGAACGGGGGCGCCCTGGGCCAGCATTCCAGGTCGATATGGCCCGCATACAACATGTCCGAACCGCTGCAACCGAAGGCGCAGGGTCGGAACGTGGTCGATGCTTTTGCAAGCTTTCCCAGAGGATTATGATGGTGACTTCAGCGCATCCATCCGGGGTCACCAGCACGGAACCAACGACCGGAAAATGGAGGCCGATCCGGTCGCGCGGGCTGGCGTGACCCCAAAAGCCACGCGCTGGTGGATGCGATCGTCGGTCCGATCTTGTTGAGACTGACCGAAAGACAGGCTCGCGACGGTCGCTCGGCGAGGCAGCAGAACCGACACCGTCGGCAGACCGCGCTCATGACTGTGACGCGCTGCGTGAAGCTTTGAGCGCGCGCCATGCCATCGCCAACATCCGTCCGACGCTGAAACGGGTCAACATATCTGGGGTCGACCTGACCACTTGCAGGCCGCGCAATCAGGTCGCGAGGTTTCCTGACAAACGCAAGCACGTCCGTGCGGCCGCCAGGCGATACGACAGGCGCGACGACAAGGTTGTCGCATCCGTACACCACGCCGTACTGCGCACCTGGTCGCGGACTTGTGAGATCGGTAACCTTAGGCCGAACGGCGGCGCGGCAGGCCAAAGCCCAGCAGGGCCAGCGCGCCCAGTAGCAAGGCCCCTGCGGCCGGGACCGGCACCGCGGCAGGTGTGGCCACCACTGCGGGGGCCGCGAGGAGCGTGGGCAGCGATCCGTAGCTTGCGGTGCCCTGACCATGGGTCGCGCGGACCCAGACATGGACCGTGTCGCGCAACTCTCCGAAATTCACGGTGACAGTCTGCGCCTCCGACATGTAGGAGCCCAGCGACCACCCGCCGCCCCTGTAGCCGCATTCCAGACAGATGCCCAGGCCGTCGCGACCATCCTTGCGCCCGTTTTCCAGCGTCGACCATTTCACATAGCCGCCGAAATTTGCATAGCCGCCGGTGCTGTCGGGAAGTTCGAAGGTCAGTGTGGTCGATGCCGCATCGTTCACCGTATACCGGATTTCGTCATTGCGGGTCATCGACGCAACGGTCAGCGCCTGCGCGGGCAGCGCGGCGGGCAAAAGCAGTATGGACAAGGCAACAACACAGGCGCGCATCACGGTGAGCTCGTATGAAGGGACAAGAGGTGGAGAAATACACACATATCGCGCGAGTGTCGACCTGTGACGTTACGGCAACTTTGGGCGGCGCGTTGGAACAGCTCCGGTTCGGAACCAGGCAAGCGCTGCGGTTCTGTCCGTTGCCGCGCAGTATCGGTGCGGATTTGCGTATCCCGCAGTCATCGAGAGCAGCCTATCTTTAGGCGCATACAGATTGGAGGCCCCCATGTCCAAGCACGTTGCAGTCCTCGTCGGCTCCCTCAGAGAGGGATCGTTCAACCGCAAACTCGCCTGTGAGCTGGCGCGGCTCGCGCCGGACGGGCTTGAATTCAGCTTCGTCAAGACCGGTGATCTGCCGCTTTACAATCCGGATCTGGATGAAGGCCCGCCGCCAGAGACCTGGACCGCGTTTCGCAAGGCGGTGTCGCGCGCGGATGCGGTTCTGTTCGTCACGCCGGAATACAACCGCTCGGTGCCCGGCAACCTCAAGAACGCGCTCGACGTCGGATCACGCCCATATGGCAGCAGCATCTGGGATGGCAAGCCGACCGCCATCGTCACCGGATCGCCCGGCGGCATCGGAGGTTTTGGTGCCAATCATCACCTGCGTCAGTGCCTGGTGTTTCTCAACGCCGCCCCGATGCAGCAGCCCGAGGCCTATATCGGCGGCATCGCCGATCTGTTCGACGGGCAGGGGAGGCTGGCCGACGACGGCACCGAAAAGTTTCTCGCAAGCTTCATGGCGGGGTTTGCCGCCTGGATCGCCAAGCTGACATAGCGGCATCGCCGTAGCCCGGGAAAAGCAGCCGCGCGGGTCCGACAAGCGGCGCGGTGCAGATAGCGAGAGGCGGCGGTCTCCCCTCCGCCGCCCCTCCGTGTGGGGTGTGCCCGTTGCCCGCTTTCGTGATCCGGTGGATCAGTGGTGCAGACGGCCCATGGCTCCTGCCACGTCGGCCATACGGGCGGAAAAGCCCCACTCGTTGTCATACCATGCAAGCACACGAACTGTGCGTTTACCAACCACTCTGGTCTGTTCGGGCGCAAAAATCGAACTTGCTGTCGTATGGTTGAAATCGACAGAGACCTTCGGTTCGGGATCGTATACCAATACGCTCCCCATCCGTCCAGCGGCGGCTTCACGCACGATCTCGTTTACGTCAGCCACGCTGACGTCGCGTGCGGCCTGAAAGGTCAGGTCCACCGCAGACACATTCGGCGTCGGAACCCGTATCGCCGACCCATCCAGCTTGCCCTTGAGATTGGGCAGCACTTCGCCAATCGCCTTCGCTGCGCCGGTGGATGTCGGAATCATCGCCATCGCTGCCGCCCGCGCGCGGTACAGATCGTCGTGACGCCGGTCCAGCGTCGGCTGATCGCCGGTATAGCTGTGGATCGTGGTCATGATCCCCGATTCGATGCCGATCGCCTCGTCCAGCACCTTGGCCAGCGGGGCCAGCCCGTTGGTGGTGCAGGACCCGTTGGAAATCATCACGTCGCCCGGCACCAGATCGCGATGGTTGACGCCGTAAACGATGGTCTTCTGCACGTTCCTGGCCGGCGCCGAGATCAGCACCGATTTCGCGCCGCGTTGGATATGCTGCACCGCCGTGTCGCCGTCATTGAACTTGCCGGTGCATTCCAGCACCACGTCGCATCCGGTCCAGTCCAGCGCGCCCACGTCATAGCTCGACATCACCTCGATCGGCCCGCGCCCAAGATCCAGCGCGGACCCGCCCACCACCTTGACCGTGCCGCCAAAACGTCCGTGTATGCTGTCATAGCGCAGCAGATGGGCCGAGGTTTCGATCGGCCCGGTCGCGTTGATCTTGACGACCTGCACATCGTTGCGCGCGCTTTCGGCGATATGGGCAAGCGTGCAGCGGCCGATGCGGCCAAAACCGTTGATCCCCACGGTGACGGTCATTGAATGGCTCTCCTGTCTGACAAAACCTTTGATCTGCATACCGATGTATGCAAGGTTGCCAAGGTCGAAAACGCTAACAGTGACAGAGTGTTAGCGATAAACTTTTGGGTTGCGCTAACATCTGCGCAGCAACGAACGTGCCTGGCGCGCCTTGATCATGCGCCCCGGCCCGCTACTGTCTGCCAGACCCTATTTTCGGAGAGACACATGAGCGGGCTTCTGGCGCTATTGGATGACGTGGCGGGCATCGCCAAGGTCGCGGCGGCCTCCGTCGACGACATCGCAAGCAACGCGGCCAAGGCCGGGTCCAAGGCGGTGGGCGTCGTGGTCGATGACGCGGCGGTGACACCGAAATACGTTCAGGGCTTTCAGCCGGCGCGCGAACTGCCGATCATCTGGAAGATCGCGCGCGGCTCGCTCTTCAACAAGATCGTTGTCCTGCTGCCCGCCGCCCTGCTGATGGCCGCCTTCGCACCTTGGGTCGTGCCGCCGCTGCTGATCATGGGCGGGTCGTATCTGTGCTTCGAAGGCGCCGAGAAAATCCTGCATGTGATGATGCCGCATGACGATCACACGCCGGGGCCGGACGGCAGCCACGACATCAAGGATCCGGCCCACCTCGAAGAGCAAAAGGTCAAGGGGGCGATCAAGACCGACTTCATCCTCTCGGCCGAGATCATGACGCTTGCGCTGTCGACCATCGACTCCCCCGAGGTGTGGATTCAGGCGGCGGTCCTGGTGCTGGTCGGCGTCGGCATCACCGCGCTGGTCTATGGCGCCGTGGCGCTGATCGTCAAAGCCGACGACGTCGGGCTTTGGCTCGCCCGTGTCGGGCGCCTTGCCGCCACGCGGCGAACCGGACGATTCATCGTCAAGGCGATGCCTTGGGTGATGAAGACGCTCACCATCGTGGGTACGGCCGCAATGCTCTGGGTGGGCGGGTCGATCATCGTGCATTCCCTGGCCCAGATGGGCTGGCACATGCCCGAGGAAACCATCCACCATATTGCCGAAACCGTCGCGCATGCCGTGCCGGAAAATCTGGCCGCCGGCGCGCTGTGGCTGGTCACCGCCGTCATCGACTTCGTACTGGGGTTGATCTGGGGCGTGATCCTTGTGCCGATCGCCACAAAGCTGCTCATCCCGCTTTTCGGTATCTTCACCAAAAAGACACCCGCATAAAAAGAAAGGCGGCGGCCCCCCGGAGCCACCGCCTTCCCTTCATCTTGCCCCTAAACTCCGGGGGCGCGGGGGCTGGCCCCCGCCTTGGCGCATAACATCAAAGAAGCCCCTTTGCCGCCGCGACCACGGCCTGGGAGCTGATGCCGAACTTTTCATACAGCGTTTCCGCCGGGGCCGATGCGCCAAAGCCGGTCATCCCGACGAATGCCGCCTTGGCTTCCTTGCCACGCTCGCCCATCAGCCAGCGATCCCAGCCGAACCGGGTGGCGGCCTCGATGCCCACGCGCACCGGACCCGCAGGCAGCACCTTGCGGCGATAGGCCTCGTCCTGCGCCTCGAACAGCTCCCAGCAGGGCATCGACACCACCCGCGTGCCGATGCCTTCGGCCTGCAACACGTCGCGCGCGGCGACGGCGATCTCGACCTCGGACCCCGTCGCCAGCAAAATCACCTGACGCTTGCCGTCCGAGTCGGCCAGCACATAGGCGCCTTTTTCCGTCAGGTTGTTGGTCTTGTGCTGGGTGCGCAGCGTCGGCAGGTTCTGACGCGTCAGCGACAGCACCGACGGCGTGGCTTTCTGGCTCAGCGCGATTTCCCAGGCTTCGGCGGTCTCGACGATGTCGGCGGGACGGAACACGAAGGTGTTCGGCGTGGCGCGCGAAATCGCAAGATGTTCGACCGGCTGGTGGGTCGGGCCGTCCTCGCCAAGGCCGATACTGTCATGGGTCATGACAAACACGGTGGGGATTCGCTGAAGCGCGGCAAGACGCATCGCGGGGCGGGCGTAGTCGGTGAACGCCATGAAGGTCCCGCCATAGGGCCGGATGCCGCCATGCAGCGCCATGCCGTTCATCGCCGACGCCATGCCGTGTTCGCGGATGCCCCAATAGACGTAGCGCCCCTTGCGGTTGTCGATATCGAAGACGCCCATGTCCCCGGTCTTGGTGTTGTTCGACCCCGTAAGGTCGGCAGAGCCGCCCACGGTTTCGCTCATCACCGGGTTCACCACCTCAAGCACCATCTCGGACGCCTTGCGGGTCGCCACATTGGGCGCCGCTTCCGAGTTCTGTTTCTTGAGCGCGCGGATCACCGCCGACAGTTTCTTGGGCACATCGCCCGCATAGACGCGCGACAGGTCGGCCTGCTTGCGCTCTGACATGCCGGCCATGCGGGCCTCCCAGGCCTCGCGCTCGGCGGCGCCGCGCGATCCGGCGGCTTCCCACCACGACTTGACGTCTTCGGGCACCTCGAACGGGCCACAGACCCAGCCCCAGGCGTCCCTGGCGGCGGTGTTCTGCTCGGCATTGGTCAGTGCGCCATGGCCCTTCGACGTATCCTGCGCCGCATGCCCCAGCGCGATGTGGGTCTTGCACGCAATCATCGACGGTTTGTCGGTGACCGCCTTGGCCGCTTCGATGGCGGCGTCGATGGCCACCGGGTCGTGTCCGTCGATTTCCTGAACATGCCAGTTCGCGGCCCTGAAGCGTGCCACCTGATCGGTGCGATCCGACAGCGAGACCTTGCCGTCGATGGTGATGCCGTTGTTGTCCCAGAACACCGTCAGGCGGCTCAGTTCGTACCGCCCCGCCAGCGTGATCGCCTCCTGGCTGACGCCCTCCATCAGGCAGCCGTCGCCCGCAATCACCCAGGTGCGGTGGTCCTGTGCCTGCTTGCCGAAACGGGCGCGCAGGATTTCCTCGGCCATGGCAAAGCCGACGGAATGCGCGATGCCCTGACCCAGCGGGCCGGTGGTCATCTCGATGGCGTCGGCGTGGAAGTTCTCCGGGTGGCCGGCCGTGCGCGCGCCCCACTGGCGAAAGTTCCTGACCTCGTCCAGCGTGATCTGCGCATCGCCCACGAGATACAGCAGCGAATAGAGCAGCATCGAGCCATGGCCCGCCGACAGGATGAACCGGTCGCGATCGGGCCAGGTCGGGTTGGCGGCGTCGAATTTCATGTGCTTCGACCACAGCACTGTGGCGACATCCGCCATGCCGATGGGCATGCCCGAATGGCCGCTGTTGGCGGCGGCAACGGCGTCAAGCGTCAGGGCACGGATGGCGGCTGCCCGCATCCAGTGGTCGGGATGGGCTTTGGATAGGGCCTTGATATCCACGGGGTGCGTCCTCTCTCTCCCAGGAGTATTGCGGTTCGGGAATAGGCAGGGTGTCCCGGAATGGCAAGTGTTGGCGCCACCAACGGCGGTTTTCGAGCGCCTGCGGCGCCGGTCTGGAGCCCGAAGGATCAAAGGGGCGCAATTTCCCCTGCCGCTTGCTAGACTAGGACCAAACGGGGCGAACGCGATTCGCGCGGGCACTTGGCCTGCCGGCTTGCAAAAGGCCCCGAGAGCAGAACGAGACGAGGGCTTGATGACCGAAATCGACGAGTTGCAAGGGCGTATGGTGCGGGCCCTTGACCGCATCGCGCAAGGGGTAGACCTGCTTGGCCCGCTGACGGCGCAGGTGCCAGACCCTGAGCCGGACTCCGTGCCAGAGACCGTGCCAGAGCCGGAGCTTGAAACGCCCCAAGCACAGGATACCGGCCCCGCCCCGGCGGACGATGGCACAAGCGCCGCCGAAGTGGCGCGCCTCAGCGAACTTCTCGAAGAGGAAAAGCTGGCCAACGCCCAGCTTGAAGAGCGCAACCGGACCCTGAACGCGCGCCTGTCCGAAGCCCCGGCGGCGCCGGTCCCCGATGCGGCGCTGCAAGAACAGCTTGCCGCGCAACGCGAAAGCATGGCCGATCTGGATGCCGAGCTGTCGCGCCTGCGGCTGTCCAACGACATGCTGCGCAAGACCTGCGAACAGCTGCGTGCCGCGCTGCAGGCCGGGCTGGGCGAGCCGCATCTGATCAATCAGGCGATGCTGGCCGAACTGGAATCGCTGCGCGCCGACCGCTCGGTCGAACGGGCAGAGGTCCGCGCCGTGCTTGACGCCATTGAACCGGTGCTGTCCGAGGTGTCAGGGATTCCCATGCCCGAGGAGGCCGTGCAATGAGCCAGATGGAGGTACAGATAAAGATCGGCGGGCGCAGCTTTGACGTGGCCTGCCAGCAGGGCGAGGAACAATATCTTCTCACCGCCGCGCGGATGCTCGACAACGAAGCGGATGTGCTGGTCAGCCAGATCGGACGGATGCCCGAGGGGCGGATGCTGTTGATGGCCGGGTTGATGCTGGCCGACAAGACGGCAGGGCTGGAAGACCGGCTGCGCGCCGCCGACGACCGCATCGGCGAGCTGACCGACGAGCTGGGAGAGTTGCGCGCGAAATCCGGGAGCGGTTCCGTGGCCGCCGGGGCCACCGCGCCGGAACCCGAGCGTGTCGAGGTCGAAGTTCCCGTTGAAGTCCCCGTTGAAGTCCCTGTCGAGGTCAGAGTCGAGGTGCCCGTGCTGCCCGAAGGTCTGGCCGAGGCGCTGGCCGAAATGGCCGCGCGCGCCGAACAGCTTGCGGACACGGTCGAGGAAAAGGCGGCGTCCTGACCCCGGCATCCGGGACAGGCAAAGGGGCGGCGCCACCCGGCGACCGCCCCGCTTTTTGCAACCTCGCCGCCGGCCCTAAAATTTTTATCTAAAAATTTTAGGGCGCCAGGACCGACCGTTCAGCGCAGGATCGATTTGCCCGCGTAGATCGCCGTGTCGCCAAGGATCTCTTCGATACGGATCAGCTGGTTGTACTTGGCCAGCCGGTCGGACCGCGCCAGGCTGCCGGTCTTGATCTGGCCGCAGTTGGTCGCGACGGCAAGGTCTGCGATGGTCGCATCCTCGGTTTCGCCCGACCGGTGCGACATCACATTGGTGTAACGCGCGCGGTGGCCCATTTCGACCGCCCGCAGGGTTTCGGACAGGGACCCGATCTGGTTGACCTTGACCAGCATCGAATTCGCCACGCCCTGTTCGATGCCCATGGACAGCCGGGCGGGGTTGGTCACGAACAGGTCGTCGCCGACCAGCTGCACCGTCGCGCCCAGCTTTTCGGTCAGCAGCTTCCAGCCGTCCCAGTCGTCTTCGGCGCAGCCATCTTCGATCGACAGGATGGGATAGTCGGCGCAGAGCTTGGCAAGGTAGTCGACGTTTTCCTGCGAGGTCAGCGACAGACCTTCGCCCTTCATCTCGTACTTGCCGCCGCTGTAATATTCGGTGGACGCGGCATCGAGCGCGAGCATGATGTCGTCGCCGGGCGTGTAGCCGGCTTTTTCGATGGATTTCAGGATGAAATCGAGCGCGTCGCGGGTGCTGCCAAGTTCGGGGGCAAAGCCGCCTTCGTCGCCAAGCCCGGTGGACATGCCTGCCGCCGACAGCTCTTTCTTGAGGGTGTGGAACACTTCGGACCCCATGCGCACGGCTTCGCGGATGTTTTCCGCGGCCACCGGCATGATCATGAATTCCTGGATGTCGATGGGGTTGTCGGCATGTTCGCCGCCGTTGATGATGTTCATCATGGGCACCGGCAGAACCCGCGCCGATGTGCCGCCCACATAGCGAAATAGCGGTTGGCCGGTGAATTCCGCCGCCGCCTTGGCGGTGGCCAGCGACACGCCGAGGATGGCGTTGGCGCCCAGGCGGCCCTTGTTGTCGGTGCCGTCCAGTTCGATCATCGCGCCGTCGATGGCTTCCTGTTCGGTGGCATCGAACCCGACGATGGCTTCGGCGATTTCGCCGTTCACGGCGGCGACCGCCTCAAGCACGCCCTTGCCCATGTAGCGTGCCTTGTCGCCGTCGCGGCGCTCATGCGCTTCGTGGATGCCGGTCGAGGCGCCCGAGGGCACAGCGGCGCGGCCTGTCGAGCCGTCCTCAAGCGTGACGTCGACCTCGACGGTCGGATTGCCGCGACTGTCGAGGATCTCTCGGGCATAGATGTCGATGATGGTGCTCATGGGATGGGTTCCCCCCGTGCTGGATCGGTTGCGACGAGCTATAGCACCCGCGCCGGGGATGTAAACTTGCACGGGGCGGGCAGGGGGCATCCCGCCTTTGCCAAATGCCGCGCCGCAGCTAGGTTGCGCGGAAAGGTTGCAGCAAACGGGCGCGAGGGGGAGGCGCGCCCGCAAGGAGCACGCATGGAAGAAGAACTGGGCCAACTTGAAGAGCAGGTCGAGGTTATCGCGAACGAGGTTGAACAGCTGATCCCGGTACTGCCGGACTGGGTCATGCCCGTGGCGGTGCTTGGAATCGCGTTTCTGGTCGGGCTGCTGGTGTTTCGCGCGATCTATGCGATCCTGAACCGGATCGTGGCGCAAAAAGACCTGTTCTGGCGCAGCCTTGTGTCGCGCACGCGCCGCCCGCTGCGCCTTGGCGTACTGGTCATGACGCTGACCATCGGGATTTCCGTCGCGCCGCTGTCCGACGGCTGGGCGGACCTTGCGCGGCATGCGTTGCTGATCGCCTTCATGGTGCTCGTCGCCTGGGTGCTTCATACCGCGCTGCACATCTGGACCACGGTTCATCTGCGCAAGTTCACGCTGGACGCCGAAGACAATTACCTTGCGCGCAAACATGTGACGCAAAGCCGGATCCTGGTGCGGCTGGCCAGCTGGACCATCGTGATCGTCACCGTGGCGGCGATGCTGATGACATTCGAAAGCGTGCGACAATGGGGGGTGTCGCTGCTTGCCGCCGGGGGCGCTGCCGGGATCGTGGTGGGGTTTGCGTTTCAGCCGGTGCTCAAGAACATGATCGCGGGTATCCAACTGGCGATCACCCAGCCGATCCGCATCGACGACGCGGTGATCGTCGAGGGCGAATGGGGGCAGGTCGAGGAAATCACCGGCACCTATGTGGTCATCAAGATCTGGGACTGGCGCCGCCTTGTGGTGCCGCTGAGCTATTTTATCGAACAGCCGTTTCAGAACTGGACGCGCGAGACGTCTTCGTTGATCGGGACCGTGCTGTTCTATCTGGATCACACCACCGACATCGCCGGCCTGCGGGTCGCGGCGCGGCGGGCGGTCGAAAGCTCGGCGCTGTGGGACGGCAATGTCTTTGCGGTGCAGGTGAGCGATTTTCGCGAGCGGGTGATGGAGGTGCGGGTGCTGGCCTCGGCGCGCAATGCTTCGCGCACCTACGATTTGCGCTGCGAGATTCGTGAAAAGCTGGTCACCTGGATCCAGCAGGAGATGCCGCAGGCGCTGCCGCGCACGCGCGAAACGGTGTCGGTGGACGGACAGGGGCGCCCTTTGCCCCCCGATATCGAGGTGATGACCGGCACGCCCCCGGACTGAGCCGGCCGGGGGGCGCTGTGTCCCGCCTCGCGGCTCGTTTCACAACAGGCGCAGAAGCGTTCAGGCCCGCTCGGCCGTTTCCAGCTTTTCAAGCGCGGCTTCCCACAGGGCTTCGGCCTTGCGCAGCCCGTCCATGACTTCGGCGTATTTCCGGTTCCATGTGGCGAGTTCGCCGGCGCGGCCATCTTCGTAAAGGGCTGTATCGGCCAGCTTTTTCGCCAGCTTCTCGCGCATCTCTTCGATCTTTTCGACGCGCGCCTCGCATTTGCGCACATCCGAGCGCAGCGCCAGGATTGCGTCGCGCGTCGGGCGCGGCGCCTTGGGTTTGGGCTTTTCGGTCCTGGCGGGTTTGTCCTGCGTCAGCAGCAACGACCGATAGGCGTCAAGGTCGTCGTCATAGGGCGTGACCGTGCCATCCTTGACCAGCCACAGCCGGTCGGCCACGAGGCTGAGCAGGTGCATGTCGTGGCTGACCAGGATCACCGCGCCGGAATAGGCGGCAAGCGCCTGAATAAGCGCCTCTCGGCTTTCGATATCCAGGTGGTTGGTCGGTTCGTCGAGGATCAGCATGTGCGGCGCGTCAAGCGTTGCCAGCAGCAGCGACAGGCGCGCCTTTTGCCCGCCCGACAGGCGCCCGACCTCGGTTTCCGCCTGCGCCGCCATCAACCCGAACCCCGCAAGCTGGGCGCGCAGTTTCGATTGCATCACGTCGGGGCGTTCACGTTGCAGGTGTTGCAGCGGCGTTTCGTCAAGGTGCAGTTCGTCCACCTGATGCTGGGCGAAATAGCCGATGCGCAGTTTGGACGACACCGTGCGACGGCCGTCCATCAGCGACAGACGCCCCGCCAGCAGCTTTGACAGGGTCGATTTGCCCTGACCGTTGCGCCCCAGCAGCGCGATGCGGTCGTCCTGGTCGATGCGCAGGGTCAGCCGTTGCAGGACCGCGCGGTCGCCATAGCCGGTGACCCCGCCTTCCAGCGCCAGAATGGGCGGCGACAACTGATCGGGCTGTGGAAAGGTAAACACCTGTTCCGCCGCATCCTCGGGTGCGGTGATGGTTTCCATCTTTTCGATCATCTTGAGGCGGGCCTGCGCCTGCTTGGCCTTGGATGCCTTGGCGCGGAAACGGTCGACGAAGGTCTGCAAATGGGCGCGCCGGTCGTCCTGTTTGCGCGCTGCTGCCGCCTGAACCGCACGCCGTTCGGCGCGGGTGCGCGCAAAGGTGTCATAGCCGCCCTGATACAGCGTCAGCTGCCGCGCCTCGACGTGTAGGATCGCGTTCACCGCACGGTTCAGCAGCCCGCGGTCATGGCTGATCACGATCACCGTATGGGGATATTTCGCAAGGTAGGTTTCCAGCCAGAGCGCGCCTTCAAGGTCAAGGTAGTTGGTCGGTTCGTCGAGCAGCAGAATATCGGGTTGCGCGAACAGCACGCCCGCCAGCGCCAGCCGCATCCGCCAGCCGCCCGAGAAATCCGAGCTGGGGCGCTGCTGGTCGGCCTCGTCAAAGCCCAGGCCTTTCAGAATGGTCGCAGCCCGCGCTTCGGCGGACCAGGCGTCGATGTCGGTAAGGCGCATCTGCACTTCGGCGATGCGGTGAGCGTCGGTCGTGGTCTCGGCCTCGATCATCAGGGCGGCACGTTCTGTGTCCGCCTCCAGCACGGTTTCGACCAGCGTCTTGTCGGAGGCGGGGGCTTCTTGCGCAACACCGCCGATGCGGGCGCGCTCGGGGCGGGTGATTTCACCGCCGTCCAGCGTCAGCTGCCCCCGGATCAGCCGGAACAGCGTGGTTTTGCCCGCGCCGTTCGGTCCGACAAGCCCGACCTTGTGGCCGGCCGGAATGGTGGCGCTTGCGCCTTCGAAGAGGGGTCGCCCCTCGATGGAATAAGAGATGTCGTCGATCCTGAGCATGTGCGGCCCATAGCAGAGCGCGCGGGCGGCGGAAATCCCTCTTCGGTGTTTCCTTTTCGCCCGACTGCCGCGCGCCGGTGACGGGGCTGCGCCTCCGGTTGCGCAACCGGACGATCCGAAAGCGCGGGCGTCCCTGCGGCCGGGTGCCGCTAGAGGCTTCCCAATCCGCCAGCGTCATGTTAACGCCCCTGCCAGAGATGACTGGCCGGGCCCGAGCCCGGCCATTTCCAATGGAGACCAATATGGCCGTCGAACGCACCCTTTCGATCATCAAGCCCGATGCCACCCGCCGCAACCTGACCGGCAAGATCAATGCCAAGTTCGAAGAAGCGGGCCTGCGCATCGTCGCGCAGAAGCGCATCCAGCTGACCAAGGCGCAGGCAGGCGAGTTCTACAAGGTTCATGCCGAGCGCCCGTTTTACGACGAGCTGTGCGACTTCATGGCTTCCGAGCCGGTTGTCGTGCAGGTTCTGGAAGGCGAAGGTGCCATTGCCAAGAACCGCGAAGTCATGGGCGCGACCAACCCCGCCGATGCGGACGAGGGCACGATTCGTGCCGAATTCGCCGAGTCGGTCGGTGAAAACTCGGTGCACGGGTCGGACGCCCCTGAAACCGCGGCGGCCGAAATCGCCTATTATTTCTCCGGCCTCGAACTGGTCGGCTGAGACGCGTTCGCCCGCCATTTCGGCGGTCCACGGACACAGGAAAGGGGTTCCGCATGGCGGGGCCCTTTTTCGTTCAGGCGCCGGTTCGCTCGGGCGATGGTTCGTTCAGGCGCCGGTTCGCTCGGGCGATGGTGACAGCATCGCGCCTGCCTGCCACGCGCGGCGGGGAATGCGGGACGAGTCTTTGGCGGGGCGCTACACGCTGGTGGCGGACCGATAGTCAGCCGGTTCGGCGACGCCGCCCCCGGCGTCACGGTGCCGGGCCTCGACCCAAGTGCGCAGCAGTGCGGCGTTCCTGGTATTGGCCTTGTAACCGACATCCAGCAGATCGCCAATCAGCGGCAGCAGCCCAATCACCCAGTCGATGCCGATGTTCACACCCATCTGGCCAAGGATATGCCTGGGCGCGCCTGCCTGATGCGCTTGCGAAACGATCCAGGCCGCAGGCGCCAGTGCCAGCGTGTCGCCAACGCCGGGCACCAGCCCGATGATCGAATCCCACCCCAGACGGATGCGGGTAAACGGCAGGCGGAAGGCGCGGTCCATTGTCCGCGCCACCCTCTCGACCTGGTCGACCCTGCGAAAGGGATCTACTTGCGGCATCGGCGTCACACGCGCTGCGGTTCGCGGGCAATGATCCAGACGGCATGGACGATGCCGGGAATGTAACCCAGAAGAGTCAGAAGAATGTTCAGCCAGAAATGCTTGCCGATCCCGACCTGAAGAAACACTCCAAGCGGGGGCAGAATGATGGCGGCGATGATGCGGATCAGGTCCAAGGTCAGGGCCTCCGTTATGCGTTGATATTCACCGTTACAACACCGCAGGCGCGTGATTGGTTCCGTAATGCCGGGGCAATCAGCTGCGGGCGCGCACACCGATCCGGTCCAGAATGGTTTCGATGCCGAGCGGAATGTCGCCATCCGCGACGCGCACGGGGCGCGCCTTCAACGCATCGAACCGCTGACGCAGTTTCTGCTTTTCCATGCCGACGCAATCGTTCCACGGGCGCCCCTGCAAGGCCATGTGCAGCACGAAATACCCGACGAAATGCGGTCTCGTGCCGGTCGCCAGCATCCGCGCGTAGGCGGTATCGGCGCCGAGCGCGCGCAGAGTCTCGGCATCGGGTATCCCGGCGCGGTGGCACGCGCTTTCGATCGCCGGACCAAGGTTGCGGATCGACGATATGGGCGTGCCAGTCATCGCGCCGCCGCCTTGCGCGCCCGCGCCAGTTCGGCGCCAAAGGCGCAAAGCCGGCGCAGCGCTCGGTCGAAATTCGCGTCCGGCACGGTCATCGCCACGCGCACGAACCCCGCCGCGCAGGCGCCGAAGCTTTCGCCCGGCATCACCGCGATGCGGTGCGCGTCCAGCAGGGCATTGGCAAAATCCACGCCGCTCAGCCCGGTGGCGCGCACATCGAGAAACAGGTACATCGCGCCGCCCGATGGCACCATGGCAATCGCGTGCTGCGCGCCCAGTATATCGGTTGCGATTTGCCGGCGCCGGCGGAACGGGGCCGCAACCGCGGTTTCCGCCGCCATGCCCTGGCGCAGTGCGAACAGCGCTCCGTCCTGAATGTAGCCCGGGACCCCGTAGGTCGTGGTCACCGACAGATCGTAAAGCCGTGCGATGGCGGATGGCGGCCCGACGATCCAACCGATGCGGCTGCCGGTCATCGCGTGGCTTTTGGACAGCGATCCGACCACCAGCGTGCGTTCGGCCATGCCGGGCAGGGCGCGGATCGACAGATGGGCGCCCTGCCAGACCTGCGTGTCATAGACCTCGTCCGAGATCACCCAGAAATCCTGTGCGCGTGCTGTTTGTGCCAGACCGTCCAGCGTGGCACGGGGGTAAACGGCCCCGGTGGGGTTGTTGGGTGTGTTGATCAGAAGCGATGCGGCGCGGGTGTCGCGCGCGGCCTGGGCCACCCGTTCGGGGTCGGGCAGAAAACCGGTCTCGGGGCGGGTGTCAACCGCATGCGGAACCGCGCCCGCAGCCCGGATCGTGCCGCGATAGGTGGCATAGAACGGGTCGATGTGCAGCGCCGTGACGCCAGGATTGCAGGTGGCGACATGGGCGGCGAACAGGGCGGCCTGTCCGCCGGGTGTGACGATCACGTTTTCAGAGCCGGTCGGCACGCCGGTGCGCTGGAAGACCCGGCGCGCGATTTCCTCGCGCAGGGCGGGGATGCCGGGAATGTCGGCATAGCCTGTGTGCCCGGCCAGCGCCGCGCTGTGCATCGCGCCCAGGATCGCGGGATCGGTGCGGGTTTCGTGTTCGCCGATGGTCAGTTCGGTGACGCGCACGCCTTGGGCAACAAGGCGGCGGGCGGCGTAAAATACCTCCCACCCGTCGGAACCGCCGTCGTTCAGCGTTGTGATGCGGGTCGACAGGTTGGGCACGGGATGTCTTTCGCTGGGCAAGTAGGTGGGCAAGCGGGTGGGCAAGTGGCGGGAACACTGACAGTCCTTGCGCGGCTGGGCAAGACCAGTGGGTTCGCTCTGGGCCCTCGCGTGATCTGGGCCCTCGCGTGACAGGCGCCGGGCGCGGACGGGTCGCGCACGCGGTTTGCGCGGGACGGTGCAGGCGCCTGGACCGCCGCGCCGTTTCGTCAGGCCACCGGGGTTTGCCGGATTTGCAGCGGCTAACGCAGGGTTTGCAAATTATGCAGCGCCCCGCCGGCCCTGATCGCTTGCGATGCGCAGGGGCTTGGTGCAAAACGGGTGGGAACAGTTAATGAAACAAGGGGGACCCCCAATGACCATCGCTCAGAACCGGTCCGTGCTGGTCGACACTTTCGGCGCCACCGAAGGCGTCGGGCTGCGCGCGAAGCAGGCCGTGCTTGTGATCGCCGGGATCGCGCTGCTGGCCGTTGCCGCGCAGATCAAGGTGCCAATGTGGCCAGTGCCTGTCACCATGGGCACGTTCGCCGTGCTGGCGATGGGGGCCGCCTATGGCGCGCGCCTCGGCCTGGTGACGATCCTTGGCTACATGCTGATCGGCGCGCTCGGGTTCGACGTTTTCGCCGGCAGCAGCGCCGAAGCAAGCGGGCTGACCTACATGATGGGCGGCACCGGTGGCTATCTTGTCGGCTATGTGCTCGCCGTGCTCGCGCTTGGAACGCTGGCGCGCATGGGCTGGGACCGGTCCGCGCCGAAGATGGCCGGTGCGATGTTGTTTGGCAACGTGCTGATCTATGTACCGGGGCTGATCTGGCTGGGCATGCTCTACGGCTGGGACAAGCCGATTCTGCAGTGGGGGCTGACGCCGTTCCTGGTGGGGGATGCTCTCAAGCTTGCGATGGCCGCGCTGCTTCTTCCCGCCGCGTGGAAGCTGGTGGGCCGCGCCCGAAGCTGACGCCTGCCAGACGATCACCAGATACGGCGCGGGTTCATCCCGCGCCGTTTTTCGTTTGTGCCGCATTGATCGCGGGCCGGGCGTGCGCTAGCCATGGGCGATGATCCTGCAGGAAACGCTTCCCTTTGATCTGACTGTCTCGCGGCCGCTGCCGAATGTCTCGCCGGTGCCCATGGCGGACTGGCTGCACATCGACAGCGCCTTTGCCGGGCAGATGGCCGAACGGGACAGGCTGATCCTTGGCCGGCGCGATGCGGTCCACGCCCTGACCGGCAGCGCACGTCCGGCGGCGCGGGAATTGCTTGATCTGATGCTTGGCTGGCTGCCGGAGAGCTTTCGGCGCGATGAGACCCGTGTCATCCGCCCCGACGGGGTAAGCGTTTCGCTGGATCGCGACGATCCGCTGGTCACGGCGGGGCGGCTGGTCCAGGAGGATCTGTGCCTGCTGCAAAAGCCCGCCGGGGAAGACGAACACGTCCTGACCGGCGCGGTCCTGTGCTTTCCCGCGGGCTGGAGGTTGGCCGACAAGATGATGCGCCCCCTGACGGCCATTCACACCCCGATTCAGGAATACGACGACACGCTGGGACAACGGGTACAGCGGCTGTTTGACGGGGTTCGGCCGGGCCATCCGCTGATGCGCTTCAATCGGCTTTGGCACGACGATCCGGCGCTGTTCCAGCCCGGCCCCCGGCGGAACAATTCGCACCGCGCCGACCCCGCTTCCGCCCCGTTCTTTCGCACCGAGCGTCAGTGCATCGTGAAACTGCCCGAAACCGGGGCCGCGCTGTTTTCGATCCACACCTATGTGCTGGCACGGGCACGCGCCCTGGCGCTTAGCGCAGCAGCGCCGGCATGACCGTGTCGAACAGGCCCAGCGACTGGCAGGCCACGACCAGCGCCACGCCGGTCAGCACCCGCGTGACCGAGCGATAATTCACCCCTCGCACACTGCCGATGATGCCGAGCATCACGGCGATCGGCAGATGCACCAGGCCGATCATGCCGGTCATCAACCAAGCGGCCAACGACAGACGCCGCTCCTCCGGGGGCTGCTCGGTGATGCGGTCGCGAACGGTGACGACGGCCGCTTCGACGGTGCTGACGATCTGACGGCTGGCGCGCCATTCGGCTTCCTTGGCGATCATGAGATCGGCCTGTTCCTGCGCGGCGCGAATGCTGTCGGCCAGGCGCTGTTCCTCGTCGCGCTCGTCGGGCGCGGGCGCGCATTTGTTGTTGGTCAGGCGGTCGTGCAGCGCGCGAAAGCCGTCGCGGGACAGCCGCATGGTCGGAGCGCACCACTCGACGCGCGCGGCATCGGTGTGGTCAAGCACCAGCTGTACGGTACGGGCCAGGATCGCGGTCGCCGCCTCGTCATCCGGGCCAACGCCATCACGGGCGATGACACGGATCAAGGCACGGGGCATCTTGTCCTGCGCGCAGGGCGCCCGGATTGCCACGGCAAAGCGGTCGGCCACGACCGCGGCGCGTTTTCGGGCACGGCGCACCGGCTTGCCCGACGCGCAGTCGAGATCGCCAAGCACCGCTGCGGCGTCCGCCAGAGCAAGGCCAAGGTCGAACCCCGCGCCATCGGCCAGTCGAAGACCCGCATATGGCATGGTGCGGTCGGTCGTCATTGCCTGTTTCCCGATCCCAGTTAGACCCTTTTCGTTAACCTTGATTGGACGAAGATTGGGGCGAAACCTTGTCGGCCCCAAGGCTTTAACAGGAAATTAACCATATACGCGCCAAAGCTGCTGCCTTGCACATGCGGGGCGGCGTCAGCCGTCGATCCTGGCGGCCACAAGGGCGATGGCCCGCTGATACACCGTTGCCGCGTTCCATTCGTTCAACACGCGGAAATTGGCCGTACCCTGTTGATAGGGCTGGCCGGGCTGCCAGCCTTTCTGGCGCAGGTAATTGGCGGTCGAGGCAAGCGCGTCGGCCTGATTGTAGAAATCGACTCTGCCGTCGCCATTGCCGTCCACGCCGTAGCGCATGGCATTGCCGGGAAGGAATTGCGTGTGCCCCAGTTCGCCGTGAAAGGCGCCGTTCTGCCCGGCGGAGAGCATACCGCGATCAACCATTTGCAGCGCGGCGATGGCGTGCGGGGTGAAAAACGACGACCGGCGGCAATCATAGGCCACCGTGGCGATCGACGAGACCACCGGAACCGATCCCATATTGCGGCCAAACCCGGTTTCCATGCCATGAATGGCGATCAGAATGCCGGCGGGCACCCCGTAGCGCTGTTCGATGGCGGCGTAGAACGCGGCATTGGCGGCCTTGCGCTTGCGCCCCGTCGCGGCGAAGCCGTCGACCGAACCCAGGCGGATGCGGATGAATTCGTCCAGCGGATATTTCACGCCCTTCTGTGACCGATCGGCCCGGATGGTGCCGGTCGAGTAGGTGGCATTCATCAGCGCCTGAATGCCGCGCTGCCCGACCCCGGCCTGTTGCGCCTCGGCGGCAAATTCCTGTTTCCAGGCGTTGAAGCCGGCGGCGGTGTTGCCGCAGCCCGCCGCCTGGGCCGGCGCGGCGATCAGACAGGCAGAAACCGCCGCGGCGGCGGCGGTGAACAGGAAGCGAGGCATTCGGGGTCTCTCCGGTTTTTTATCTGGTCTCGGGACGGTAGCGCGTCGTCTCTGGGCGTCAAAGGGAAACTCTGTACGCGTGAAACGGCTGGGAAAACCGCGTAAAACCTGGATTTCGTGACGTTGCGACGTTGCGACACGCAAAAGGGGCGCCCGGGTGGGGCGCCCCTGGTGATCCAGTCCCGCGGGAGAAGGATCAGCAGCTGAAGTACATCTTGTATTCGACCGGGTGCGGCGTGTGCTCGTACGCGACGATCTCTTCCATCTTGAGCTCGATGTAGCCCTCGATCTGGCTTTTGGTGAACACGTCGCCTGCCAGCAGGAATTCGTGATCGGCCTTGAGGCAGTCGATGGCTTCGCGCAGCGAGCCGCAGACGGTCGGGATGTCGGCCAGCTCTTCGGGGGGCAGGTCGTACAGGTTCTTGTCCATGGCTTCGCCCGGATCGATCTTGTTCTTGATGCCGTCCAGACCGGCCATCATGAGAGCTGCGAAGCACAGGTAGGGGTTGGCGGCCGGATCGGGGAAGCGGGCCTCGACACGCTTGGCCTTGGGCGATTCGGTCCACGGGATGCGCACGCAGCCCGACCGGTTGCGGGCCGAATAGGCGCGCAGAACCGGGGCTTCGAAGCCGGGGATCAGGCGCTTGTAGCTGTTGGTCGACGGGTTGGTGAAGGCGTTCAGCGTCTGGGCGTGCTTGAGGATGCCGCCGATGAAATACAGCGCCTCTTGCGACAGGTCGGCATATTTGTCGCCCGCAAAGATCGGCTTGCCGTCTTTCCAGATCGACATGTTGACGTGCATGCCCGAGCCGTTGTCGCCCGCGATGGGCTTGGGCATGAAGGTCGCGGTGCGGCCATAGGCCTGCGCGACGTTGTGGATGACGTATTTGTATTTCTGAAGCTCGTCGGCCTGCTTGGTGAGCGAGCCGAAGATCAGGCCCAGCTCATGCTGCGAGGTCGCCACCTCGTGGTGATGCTTGTCGACCTTCATGCCGATGCGCTTCATGGTCGACAGCATTTCGGATCGAATGTCCTGGCCGTCGTCCATCGGGTTCACCGGGAAATAGCCGCCCTTGTAGGTCGGACGGTGGCCCAGGTTGCCCATTTCGAAGTCCGCGTCGGTGTTCCATGCGCCGTGGTCTGCATCGACCTCGTAGGACACCTTGCTCGGCGTAACCGAGAATTTCACGTCGTCGAACAGAAAGAACTCTGCCTCGGGGCCCATGTAGGCAACATCGCCGATACCCGAGGAAATCAGGTAGGCCTCGGCCTTCTGCGCGGTGCCGCGCGGGTCGCGGTCATAGGCTTCGCCGGTGTCCGGCTCGACGATCGAGCAGTGCACGCAAAGCGTTTTCTCGGCATAGAACGGGTCGATGTAGACGCTGTCGGGATCGGGCATCAATTTCATGTCGGACGCTTCGATCGACTTCCATCCCGCGATGGACGAACCGTCGAACATGAAGCCTTCCTCAAGAAAGTCTTCGTCCACTTCATCCGCGATCACGGTGACGTGCTGAAGCGCGCCGCGCGGATCGGTGAAGCGGATGTCGACGTAGGCGACCTCCTCGTCCTTCATCAGCTTGATGACATCCTTGATGCTCATTCCCATCTTCCCTCTTCTGTAATTTTCCGGGTCCGGTGTGTCTGGTGGCCCGACGCTCTTACAGAGCGTCAGAGCCGGATTCGCCTGTGCGGATCCTGATGGCCTGTTCCACGGGGCTGACGAAGATCTTTCCGTCTCCGATCTTGTCGGTCTTGGCCGCGCCGATGATGGCCTCGACGGCGGAATCGACCTGGTCATCGTCCAGCACGACCTCGATCTTTACCTTGGGCAGGAAGTCGACCACGTATTCCGCGCCGCGATACAGCTCGGTGTGGCCCTTCTGGCGGCCGAAGCCCTTTACTTCGAGGACCGAAAGGCCCTGGATGCCCGCATCCTGAAGCGCTTCCTTGACCTCGTCGAGCTTGAACGGCTTGATGATCGCCTCGACCTTTTTCATGGTCTGTCTCTCCTCGTGTTCCCGTGTCGGACCCTGCCAGATCATTTCTGCCGGACCGTCACAATCTGATAGCGGAACGGGGCAGGGCGTGCATAGGGCGATTTCTATCTGCTGCACTGTTTATGTGCAGATTGGTCAAATAGTAGGCGTTATGAAAACTTTGGAAAGGGTGGCATGGCGGAACTTCTGACAGCATCACAGATGCGTGCGATCGAGGATGCGGCCATACGCGCCGGCGACACCACCGGGGCCGATCTGATGGACCGTGCGGGCAAGGGCGTCGTGGCGGCGGTTCTTGCGCGCTGGCCGGAACTTGCGCAAGCTCCGCACAAAGCCGTGGTCCTGTGCGGGCCGGGTAACAACGGCGGGGACGGCTTTGTCGTGGCCCGGCAGCTCGCACAGCGCGGCTGGGACATCGAGCTGCGCCTGTTCGGCACGCCCGCACGCCTGCCGCCCGATGCGCGCGCCAATTTCGACGCCTGGCGCGACATCGGCGCGGTGCAGCCGCTTGAACCGGGTTATGAACCTTCGACACGCGGCGCGGCGCTGGTGGTCGATGCGCTGTTCGGCACCGGATTGACCCGGCCCATTCGCGGGCTGGAACTGACGTTGCTGGACCTTGCCGAAATGCGCGGGCAGGGGGCTGCGATTTCCCCGGAAGAGCGCCCGGACTGGACCCCGCTGATCGTGGCCGTCGACCTGCCAAGCGGGATTTGCAGCGACAGCGGGCGGGTGCTGCACGATGACGCGTTCAGCGGCTTGCCCGAGCGGTTGGAGGCGGCGGCGGCCAAGGCCGATCTGACGGTGACCTTTCACGCGATGAAGCTGGGCCATGTGCTTGCCGACGGGCCGGACCATTGCGGCGATGTGGTGATCTGCCCCATCGGGCTGGAGGCGCGGCGCAACCGGCGGCCGCGCAACGAGCGGGCCGATCTGGTGGCCGCGCCGCGCGGCCTGGCCAAACAGTCGGGGCACAAGTACGACCATGGCCATGCGCTGGTGGTCGCGGGCGGTTTCGGACGCACCGGCGCGGCGCGCCTTGCGGCCCGCGCGGCGCTGAGGATCGGGGCCGGGCTGGTCACGCTGGCCGCGCCGGGGTCGGCGCAGATGGAAATCGCGGCGCAGATCACCGCGCTGATGCTGCGCCGGACCGATACCGCCGAGGCGCTGGCCGCCCTGTTGTCAGATACACGGCTGAACGCGCTGTGCCTCGGGCCGGGGCTGGGGGCGGATCGCGCCCGCGCGCTGGTGCCGGTCGCGCTTGAATCCACGCGCGCTGCGGTGTTGGATGCGGATGCGCTCAGCGCCTTTGCCGACGCCCCCCGGGAACTGTTCGATCTCATCCACGAAGACGCCGTCCTGACCCCGCACGGGGGCGAATTTGCCCGATTGTTTCCCGATCTGAGCGACCGGCTGGCCGAAACACCCGACACCGGCCCCGCCTTCAGCCGCGTCGATGCCACGCGTGAGGCGGCGCGCCGGGCGGGCTGTACCGTGCTGCTCAAGGGGGCCGATACGGTGATCGCGGGGCCGGACGGGCGGGCGTCGGTGCATGCGGCGGTGGGCGCGCGCGCGGCACCGTGGCTTGCCACGGCGGGAACCGGCGATGTTCTGGCCGGGCTGATTACCGGGCTGATGGCGCGGGGGTTTGCCCCGTTCGATGCCGCTCGGGCCGGCGTCTGGTTGCATGTCGGTGCCGCCCGCGCCTTCGGCCCTGGCCTGATCGCCGAAGATCTGCCTGACACGATTCCGCAGGTGTTGCGCGACCTGCAGGAAAGGGCAGGCGGCGGGGCCGGGTCCCTGTTACATCCCGGGAGACGCTTTGTTGCACAAATCGGTTGAAGGCCGGACTTCCCCTTTCCCCGGTCGGGCTTATCTGAGCTACTCCCCATCGGTTGGACAGGATCTGGCGTAATTCAAGCTACTCGTTGCACCTGCTGATCGGGGTTGGTTGTTTCATTTCTCTGCCAATAGACCACGGCTGGCGGTCTGCCGCCAAGGGCGGAGTGTGGGCGTTGGTGGTTGTAGAAGGTCATCCATTTTCGAATGCCCGCCTTTGCTTCCGCCCCGGTCTCCCAGGCATGCAGGTAGACGCACTCGTATTTCAGGGTCCGCCACAGCCGCTCGATGAAGATATTGTCGAGGAACCGGCCTTTCCCATCCATCGAGATGCGCACGCCGGTCCGGCGCAAGCGGTCCGTCCAGGCGAAGGAGGAGAACTGAGACCCTTGATC